>JAVBOW010000019.1:0-150944 GCA_031550125.1 Rikenellaceae bacterium | reverse complement strand
ATTTTTGAGGTGCTTGGTTATGGCGGGGCGCTTAGTCCCGAACAACTCAGCTATTTGCTTTTGAGTAAGCCAAATGGTATCCTGTTCCAACCTCACATCAAGCTCGGTCTGCCCGTCTGGGGTCTGGTATATGATGATCTCTCCGGTGTTCATCGCGGGATATTTTCGTAAATGTAACTATTCTTTTTTGAATTGCGTCAGCAGGGCGGCGTTCTTCTGTCGCTCCTCTTTTTCGAATGAGGCGAGGTAACTCTCTGTGGTTTTTAAGCTGTTGTGGCCGAGGCTTTCGGATATGTAGGCGATGTTCGCGCCGCTTCGCTTCAACACGGTTGCATAGGAGTGCCGCGCGGTGTAGGTGCTTATTTTTTCGATCCCGATAGCCTTGCCGACTATCTTCATATGGGCGTTTATCCGTTTAGTCAGGTCCTTTGTCCGTTTTTTGTGGATGAGCGGATCATCGGTCGGCTTAATGAGAGGAAAGATCAGATTGTCGGATTTTTTTGGATTCCCCCATTGGTCGATGATGGCCTGCATTTCGGGTGTAACGATGGCGCGTATTTCCTTAATCGTGTTGGTTGTGCGCTGAGTTTTCTGGCGCACATAACATATTTCGCCGTCAATAATGTTCGAGAACTTGAGTCGCACCATGTCGGCGGTGTTGATGCCGTTGCACAGGTACATGAAAACCCATAGGTCGCGGTAACGCTCCGTGTCCTGACCATCGTTATATTGGATGATCTGCGCGATTTGGTCGAGTGTCAAGGCCAATTTTCGCGATTCACCCGTTTTGATCTCGTATTTACCTTTGCCAAACGGGTATTGCGCTTCCCTAAGCTCTCCCGCTTTCCGGGCTTCGTTCAGGATGGCCCTAATCGCCCGCATATGCATCCCGACGGTCGTATGGTTTTTATCTTTCAGTAGGCATTTTTCGTACCGCCGCAGCCAGTCGACCGAGATATAATCCAGCGGAATATTCTTGCCGCCGAACGCCTCGATGTTTTTGAGAATGTTATCGTAGTAGAGCATTGTCCCCACGCGCTCCTCTTTCTTGAGCGAATCAATCTTTATCCGGAAGGCATCATTAATCGTCCCGCCGCTCGTCCGGCTCAGGCGCACGTTCAGCGCGTCGAACGTAAATTCGCCCTTCGATGCGAGTTCCTCGATATTGCGCAGGATAAGGTCGTAGCTGTTCTTGATGCTATTGCGCACCTTGGACAGCGCGACTGCCTTGGTATCCGGCAGGCGTTTCCAATCCTCCTCAGACAATTCTTTGCCCGTGGCGTAATATTTCTGCACGCGCTTATTGATGACCTGCACCTTTACCGGATACAGCCCGCTTTGCTTGGGCCGCCGGGTGTCGAGTATCGTCAAAATAGTAATGCCGTCTTTGCTGTCTTTATACATAGCCGCTCTGTGTTTTGTATGTTCATTGTACATACAATTTGCATACAAATATAGCAAAACTTTATTTGAATATCCAAGCGGCCATACTGAAATAATTTTATAATACAATAATTATCAACGATATGTGCAAACAAAAGAAAATATAAGAAATCAGATAAAAACTAAAATAATACGACTGTTAATCAGGGGGTAACAGGTTCAAGTCCTGGCTGAGGAGCGACAGAAAAAGAGCGACTTACAGAGATGTAGGTCGCTCTTTTTTGCCCGTTGCACACATTTGCACACAACTTCTGGATTACAGCTCCTCCTTAAAGAATAGTTGATAGAAGTACACGGATCAGTCCGAAAAACAGGTTGGCGTTCAGATGCGCGTCGAAAGAAAGCGCTACGCCTTACGACAGCGACGCTGTTCGTGGCGTGCGATATGCGCGGCCAACACATAATCGAGACCGGTCCGCTAAAAGGAATGAGTCCCGTAAACTACAGGACTCATTCCTTGAAAATCTAATTATTAACCCGCCCGACTTTTTTGGGGCAGTTCAAGGCATAACTCTCTCCTATTTGAATACCCCGGGGTAATAATCGGTTATGGCGAGCGGGTCGTTCATTTGGCCGGCCAGGGCCAGGTAATCCTTGGCCAGTTTGTCGATCACTTCGGCATATTGGGGGTCGTCGGCCAGGTTTTTGGTCTCATGCGGGTCTTTCTTCATATCGAACAGGTAGATCGTATGCGCCTGGGGGATGAATACCAGTTTGTAATCCGCCGTGCGGATCATGCGCTGGTGCATGGCCGTGAAAGCCCCGTATATGTTGCTGTAGTGCGCCGCCTTCGGGTTTTTCAGCGCCGGCACGAGCGATTTGAACTCCATGCTGCCCGGTATCTTTATGCCCGCCAGCTCGTATACGGTGGGGACCCAGTCCTGCACGTAATTCATGCATGTGCGTTTTTGGTTTTTCGGGACGCCGGGGCCGCTTATCACCAGAGGCACCTTCATCGAGTGGTCGTACATATTTTGTTTGCCCATCAGGCCGTGCTGTCCGCATCCCAGGCCGTTGTCGGCGGCGAAGACCACTATGGTATTCTTCTCCTGCCCGCTGTCGCGTATCGCGTCCAGTATGCGTCCTATTTCGCGGTCCAGATGCGAGATGATGGCATAGTATTCCTGGCGGTGCTTGCGGACGGCGTATTCCGTGCGGGGGAACGGCGCGAGCCTCTCGTCGCGCATGTTCTGGTCACAGCCCATCTGCTTTTTCAGCGGATGCTCGGGCAGGAAGTTGACAGGTACCTTTATCTTGTCCACGTCGTACATGTCCACGAACTCTTTCGGAGCCTGGCGCGGGTCGTGCGGGGCGTTGAACGCGCAGTACATGAAATAGGGCTTTTCGGCCTTGGCGTTGTTGTTTATATACCGCACTATGTCGTCGGCCTGTACTTCGGTCCAGTGCCTGCCGCCTTTCCAGTATCCGCCCCATTGCGTGTCCCACGGCAGCCACCGGCTGTCCTGGTGCGATACGGGGCGGTCGTACTGCTCTATGACGCAATCCGGGCAACCTCCGGGACGCACGTCCTCGGTCGTGTCGTATAGTTTTTCGGGGGTGACGTAGTCTATGTGCCATTTCCCGGTCATATAGGTTTGGTAGCCGGCGTTTTTCATCACCTGCGGAAGGGTCTGCCCCGCGTCCACGTTGGCGGCGTACTTCTTTTTCGACGATTCGTACGAGTGCCACACATATTGTCCGGTGAGCAGCATCGACCGGCTTGCCACGGATATGGCTCCATTCCAGCCGCCCATGTTGAACGTGTTCATGAAGGCGGTGCCGGAGCGCACCAGACGGTCTATATTGGGCGTTTTCACCTCGTCGTTGCCCAGGGCCGCTATGCCGTCGTAGGTCATGTCGTCTACGAATAGCAGCACTACGTTGGGCTTGTCCTTGGCGTTAACGGCGGAGGCTATGCCCATTGCGCCCAGCGTGAGGGCGGATTTGAAGATATTGTTCATGGCGGGTTATTTTAGGTGGACAAAATCGCCGGCCGCGGCCTTTCCTGCGGCGCCGGGCCTATTTCTGGTTTCCCGCACTCCTTTCCATCACCCTGGCCACGTGTTCCAGAATTGTTGTCGGGGGTATGCGGTTCATGCATCGGTAGTCTTTGTACATGCACGGCTTGTTGCCGTAGACCGAACACGGGCGGCAGTCGAGATCCAGCTGCACCGCGTCTTCCGGTCTTTGTCCGAGACCGTAAAATCCGGCGTAGGGATGGGTTGCTCCCCATACCGACACTACCGGCGTGCCCATCAGCGAGGCCATGTGCATGGCCACGGAGTCCATCGACACCATGCAGTCGAGGTTGGATACCAGGTCCATCTCTTCGGCGAGCGACACTTTGCCTATCATCGAGGTGACGCTCGGGTGGCGTTGCTCCATATGCTCGGCGAAAGATTGTTCGTGCGTCCCGCCGCCGAAGACGAATACGCGGCCGTAACGCTCGCCAAGCAGGCCTATCAGTGCGTCGCACAATATGGTGGGGTAGACCTTTCCAGGATGTTGGGCAAAGGGCGAAACTCCTATCCATATCCCTTTTTTGGGACCTGCGATCGCCTTCACTTTTTCGGATAGTGGCCTCGGGGCGTGGGGCGGGGGTATTATGTCGGAAAGCGCCACGCCCAGACGTGCGAATACGTCGGCGTAACGTTTGACCGTCGGCACGAGTTGCTGCCTTATCTTGCGGAATTTGCGCGTCAGCACCCTCTTTTCGCCGCGTCCCTTGTCTATCACGGCCACGCGTTTGCCCTGCAGGCGCAACATGGCGCGCAATATTTTGGTACGCAGCACGTCGTGCAGGTCGGCCACGGCGTCCACCTCAAGCGCGGCTATTTCGCGGCTCAGTCGCCACAGTCCCCCGAAGCCTTTGTGCGCCGCCTTGAAATCGGGCGTGAGGAATCCTATGGACTCGATGTCGCGGAAGAAGGGGTGGAAGTTGGGCCGGGTAAGTATGGTTATGCGCATGTACGGGTGGTCGGCCCTAAGGCGCTCCACCACTGGCGCGCACATCGCCACGTCACCCATGGCGGAGAGGCGGATAACGAGTATATGCTTGTATTGTCCGGGTTTTTTCATCTGGCGGTCTTCACCGGCCGCGGCCGTCCTTGCGCCGGGCTGGATGCGTTATTTCTTGTACAGGACGGGGTTGAGGGCCGGGTCGTTGTACATCTTCATCTGTTTGTAGACTTTCATCCATTTGCGGCCGGCGGCTATATCCTCGAGCAGCTCTTCTATAGCCGTCGAAAGGTCTTCCTGCTGGGAGAGCAGCACCTCCAGTTTTTTGCCGCACGCCGCGCGATGCTCCGCGCTCACGTCCGTGCGCTCGGTCTCAGCCTTCATGTGGTGGATCTTCAGGGCAAGGATGGAGAGGCGGTCGATGGCCCACGCCGGGGTCTCGGTGTTGATCCTGGCTCCCTGCATGGGTTTGACGGAGGAGTATTTGTCGAGGAAATAACTGTCTATATATTCCACCATATCCGTGCGTTCCTGATTGGAGGCGTCGATTCGCCGCTTTATTGCCAGGGCCTCGACGGGGTCGATGGCCGGGTCGCGGATTATATCCTCCAGGTGCCATTGTACGGTGTCTATCCAGCACTTGGCGTACAGTAACGCCTGGAGCGAACCCGGCGCGAACGGGTTTCCGACGGGATGGTTTATATCGTCGTGCAGGTGGTAGTCGGCTATCGCCCTGCGGAAAATGTCATTGGCTTCTGCTGTGAACATTACAGGTCAGTTTTTTTGATAATAACGCAAAGCTAAGATTTTTTGACGGAATAACAATAAATAATTACCTTTGTGGCTCTGTTCCGTGAATTTTTGAACATGAAGCCAAGAAAATTAATAATAACCCTGTCGCTTATACTTCCGCTTTTTGCGGCCGGGCAGTTGCGAATCACCCGCGAGGAATACATATCGAAATACACTCCCTTCGCTCTGCAGAACCGCGACGCCTACGGTGTCCCCGCCAGCATAACCATAGCCCAGGGGTTGCTGGAGTCCGACAACGGCAACAGCCGCCTTGCAGTGCAGGCCAATAACCATTTCGGCATAAAGTGCAAGAGCGAATGGACCGGGCCGACGATCAGGCACGACGACGACGCCCGCAACGAATGTTTCCGCAAATACGCCTCGGCCGCCGAGTCTTACCGCGACCACTCCGTTTTCCTCTCCTCGTCGTCTCGCTATGCGTCGCTTTTCCGCCTCGCCCCCACCGACTACCAGGGCTGGGCTTACGGACTCAAGGCGGCAGGATACGCCACCGCCCCGGACTATGCCGTAAGGCTGATAAAGATAATAGAGGACAACAGGCTCTTCCTGTTGGATGCCGCCGACGCCGCGCCCGAGGTTGCGGCGGAGCGCCCCGCCTCCGCTCCCGCACCTGCGTCGGGTTCGGAGCCTGTGGCTCCGGCCTGGAACGAAGGCGGCCGGACGGTGGACGTGGACAATTACGTGGTGTCGATGCAGGGCCGCTCGGGCTATTCGCTCTATTCCAACAACGGCAGCGTGTTCGTCGTGGCCGGTAAGGGCGACACCTACGATACCCTGGCCGCCATGCTTGGCATATCGGCCTGGCGCCTGCGCAAATTCAACGATGCGAGCCGCGAAGCGGCCGTCTCGCCCGGGGATATGGTATATATTAAGAAAAAGGCATCCAAAGCCATCAACGGCAAACTGATACATATCGCCGAAGAGGGTGAGACGCTCCACTCCGTATCGCAACGCTACGGTATAAGGCTCTCCGCGCTGGCTTCGATGAACAACAGGGCGCAGGACGGGGTCCTGTACGCCGGACAGCAATTAAGGTTAATGTAATATATGGAAAGCGACGAGGGCCTACTGGGCCCGCTGGCCGAAAAACTGGCAGATAAAGCCGATCTGCAACAGAGCGTCACCGATAATACGCTCGTAGTCTTCAACCACCTCAAGGAACTGCTCCACGAGTTCTCCACCGAGTTGGACGAGACGCTGGAGGAGAAACTGAACAAGCGCGTAAGGATAGAATATCGCGACCGCGGCAAGTTCGAGGCCCAGATACAGGTGGCCGCCGACATGCTGATATTCACCATGCACACCAACGCCTTCACCTTTCCCGAGGGACATCCCGTCTGGAATAATCCCTATGTGTCGGCCGATCGCGCCAACGCCTACTGCGGCGTTATAAACGTCTACAACTTCCTGTCGGACTCTTTCAAACACAACCGCTCGGCCGATGAGGGCTACCTTATAGGCCGCGTGTATATAAACCGCAACATGCACTATTTCGTAGAGGGCAGCCGCCAGCGGGGAGTGCATTGCGAGGCTTTCGGCGGCAGCGAGATAAACCGCGCCGCCTTGTTGGCCATAGTAGCGGGGGCGGTGGAATACGCTCTGGATTTCGATATGTTCGTCCCTCCGTTCGACGTCGTCAAGACGGTGAGCGTCGATCAGCTGAACACCAAATTCGAAGGTACGAAACTCGAAACGGGCAAAAGGCTCGGCTACAGTTTCACGATAGACGATATTTAAACGAACTTTCGCTCCCGGAATGTTTCCGGGAGCGTTTTTTATACAAAATCAAGAAAGCGGAATTGTCCGCGCCGATGCGCGCCGTGCGCAACCAGTAAACACTTTAAACCATAAATGAGCGATTTAATTGAATTCAGGGCTTTGGGCCTTTCCGACGAGATGCTGGCGGCCATCGCCGCCAAAGGCTTCGAAGCCCCGTCACCGATACAAAAACTTACCATCCCCGCACTGCTCGGAGGAGGCGACGACATAATAGCCCAGGCCCAGACGGGTACGGGCAAGACGGCCGCCTTCGGCCTGCCCATTCTGGAGAAGATACGCTCCTCGAAGGGGGGTCCTCAGGCGCTGATCCTGGCTCCCACGCGCGAGCTGGCCCTGCAGGTCAACGACGAGCTTCTGACGATGAACCCGCACAAGGTGTGGATAGCCCCCATCTACGGAGGCGCGTCCATGAGCGAGCAGCTGCGTCGCCTGCAAAAGGGTATAGACGTGGTTGTGGGTACGCCCGGCCGCATACTCGACCATATAAACCGAGGCACCCTCAAACTCGACAATTTGCGCTATCTCGTGCTGGACGAGGCCGACGAAATGCTCAATATGGGTTTCATCGAGGACGTGGAGCAGATCATGGCCGCCGCCAACGACCGCCGCCGCGTACTGCTCTTCTCTGCGACAATGCCGGCCCGCATAGTGGCCCTGTCAAAGAAGTATATGCGCGACGTGCAAATGCTGCGTGTGGAGGCCCAGCAGCTTACCGTCGACCTTACCGACCAGATCTATTTCGAGGTGCGCGAGAGCGATAAATTCGACGCCCTGACGCGCATAATAGACGTGGAGCAGGAGTTTTACGGCATAGTCTTCAGCCGCACCAAGGTAGGTGTGGACGAGATGGTCAATAAACTGCTCGAACGCGGCTACGCCGTCGAGGGGCTGCACGGCGACGTGTCGCAGGCGCAGCGGGAGAAGATCCTCCGCAAGTTCAAGAAGAAACAGGCCAATATATTGGTGGCCACCGACGTGGCCGCAAGGGGAATAGACGTCGACAACCTCTCGCACGTGATAAACTACTCCCTGCCGCAGGATTCTGAGAGCTACGTCCACCGCATAGGCCGTACGGGCCGCGCCGGACGCCAGGGTACGGCCATCACGTTCATCTCCAGCTCGGAGTTGCGCCAATTCGGTTTCCTTAAGCGCGATATCAAGGCCGACATAACCAAAGCCACCCTGCCCACCCCGCAGGATGTGATAGCCACCAAGCGCGCCCGCATAAAGGACGAACTCAACGAGGTGATAGAGAACGAAAACTACACCGAATACATGGATATGGCCTCGGAGCTTCTTGCCGGACATCCCGCGCCGGTAGCCATGAGCGCCCTGCTCAGGCTGGCCTTCAAGAACGATCTGTCGGAGAGCAACTATCCCGAGATACGCTCCATCAACGTCGACCGCCGGGGCAAAGCGCGCCTGTTCATCTCCATAGGTCGTATGGACGGCTATGACGCACGCCGTATGACGGAACTGCTGAAGCGCGAATGCGGTTTGAACGACAGTAAGATAGACGACGTAAAGGTTATGGACAGCTACTCTTTCGTGTCGGTGCCTTTCGCCGACGCCGAGCATGTCGTACGCAAACTCAACACCCTGCGCAAAGGCCAGCGTCCCATCGCCGAGATAGCCCGGGAAGAGGGCGCTCCGCGCGAGGAGAAACCCGTCAAAAAAACCTTCAGGGAAAAAAAGCCGGTCGCCAAAACGGAGAAGAGGGCCGCCGCACCCGAGTTCGAACGAAACGACGGGCCTGCAACCGATCCGGCTCCCGCCGCGCCGCCCAGGGAGAAGAAATCGATGTGGCGCGAACGTCTGACGAATCCCGAAGCCGCCCCGAAGCCCAAAAAAGCGAAAAAGGAAGATGACGTCGACCAGGCCGATATGTTCCGTACGCCCGACGGAGGTTTCGACTGGTCCGCTTTCGAAGCCGCCCTGCCTGGCGACTGGGATCGTCCGGAGAAGAAGAAAAAAAGTGCCAAAACTGACAAAAAATCGCCGGCGCCGGGCATGAAAGCCCGAATGAAAAGCCGCCGCTGACAAATTGTCAGAGTGAAAGGTCAAAAATGGCGTCAAAAATCGTTTGGCATACTATGTGATAATAGGAAGATCGAAAACAACAAACCTTTAAATATTTAATTATGAGCATTAAACCATTATCGGACAGGGTTTTGGTTCAACCCAACCCCGCCGAGGAGAAGACGGCGGGAGGCCTGATAATTCCCGACACCGCCAAAGAAAAACCCCTTGCGGGCAAAGTTATCGCCGTGGGTCCCGGAACTTCTGAGGTCAAAATGGAAGTCAAAGAGGGCGACCAGGTGCTGTACGGCAAATACGCCGGGACCGAAGTGACGGTCGACGGCAAGGAGTATATAATAATGCGCCAGAGCGATATCCTCGCAATTATCTAACAGGTTAAACTTTACTTAAAATGGCAAAAGAGATAAAATACAGCATCGAAGCGCGCGAAATGTTGCGCGAAGGGGTGGACGCATTGGCTAACGCCGTTAAGGTCACTCTCGGTCCCAAAGGCCGCAACGTCATTATAGACAAGAAATTCGGTGCGCCGCAGATAACCAAGGACGGCGTTACGGTAGCCAAGGAGATAGAACTCGAAAACGGTTTCGCCAACATGGGTGCGCAAATGGTCAAAGAGGTGGCTTCAAAAACCGCCGATGACGCCGGCGACGGCACGACTACTGCCACCGTCCTGGCCCAGAGCATAATAAGCGTTGGTATGAAGAACGTTACGGCCGGCGCTAACCCGATGGACCTCAAGCGCGGCATAGACAAGGCCGTGGCCGCCGTTGTCGAAGACCTTAAGAAGCAAAGCCAGACCGTAGGCAAGGATATCAAGAAGATAGAGCAGGTAGCCACGATATCGGCCAACAACGACGGCAACATAGGCGCGCTGATAGCCGAGGCGATGAGCAAAGTGACGGAAGAGGGCGTTATTACCGTAGAGGAGGCCAAAGGCACCGAAACCACCGTGGAGGTGGTCGAGGGCATGCAATTCGACCGAGGCTACGTGTCGGCCTATTTCATGACCGATTCCGAGAAGATGGAAGCCGTCCTTGAGAAACCGTATATCCTCATCACCGACAAGAAGATATCGACCATGAAAGAGATCATGGCCGTCCTCGAACCGGTTGCCCAGAGCGGCCGCTCGATGCTTATCGTTGCCGAGGATGTCGACGGAGAGGCTCTTACCGCCCTTGTGGTCAATAAACTGCGCGGCACGCTCAAGGTGGCCGCCGTGAAGGCCCCCGGTTTCGGCGATCGCCGCAAGGAGATGCTCGAAGACCTCGCTGTGCTGACCGGAGGCACCGTGATAGCCGAAGACCGCGGCCTTAAGATGGAGCAGGCTACCCTGCAGATGCTCGGTACGGCAGATAAGGTGGTCATTACCAAGGAGAACACTACCGTCGTAAACGGCGCCGGCGCCAAAACCGCTATCGACGCCCGCGTGGCCCAGATCCGTAAGGCTATGGAGATATCCACGTCGGACTACGACAAGGAGAAGCTCGCCGAACGTCTGGCCAAGCTGGCCGGAGGCGTGGCCGTACTTTACGTCGGGGCCGCCACCGAGGTGGAGATGAAAGAGAAGAAAGACCGTGTGGACGACGCTCTGGCCGCCACCCGCGCCGCAGTGGAAGAGGGTATCATTCCCGGAGGCGGAGTGGCTTATATACGCGCCATGGCCTCGGTCGAGAAACTCAAAGGCGACAACGACGACGAGACTACCGGCATACAGATAGTGAAACGCGCCATAGAGGAGCCGTTGCGCCAGATAGTAGCCAACGCCGGCGGCGAGGGTTCGGTAGTCGTCAACAAGGTTAAGGAGGGAACGGGTGCTTTCGGCTACAACGCCCGCACCGACAAATACGAGGACATGCTCAAGGCCGGCATAATAGACCCGACCAAGGTTGCCCGCGTGGCGCTGGAGAACGCCGCGTCGATAGCCTCGATGTTCCTGACTACCGAGTGCGTCCTTTCGGAAAAGAAAGAAGACAATCCGATGCCCGCAGCGCCGATGGGCGGCGGCATGGGAATGATGTAAGCCAATAGGTATATCTATGAAACGAAAGGCCTGCCGCGGAATTCCGCGGCAGGCCTTTCGTTACTGACCAGGCCCGATCGGTTGTTTGCCGCACATTGCAGCCGACATATAATTGATACCGGTCCAAAATAATTTGGAAAAATATACATATTCTGACTACCTTTGGCCTTATGAAACTCGCCAAACTGTCTACACTCAACTTCAAAAACCTCGCAGGGGGCGGCGTGGAGTTTTCCGCGCGCGTCAACTGCCTTGTGGGGGCTAACGGCGCGGGCAAGACCAACGTACTGGAGTCGATCCACTACCTCTCCATGTGCAAGGGAGCCATGGGTTTGTCGGACGCCCAGAACGTACGCCACGGCGAGGATTTCTTTATGCTCGAGGGCCTGTACGACAGCGACGATGGCAAACGCGAGGAGATAACGTGTTCCTTTCGCCGCAACGGAGGCAAGAGCGTCAAACGCGGCGAGAAGCAATATGAAAAACTTTCGGAGCATATAGGCCTGGCTCCTCTGGTTGTGGTCTTCCCGTCGGACGTATTCCTTGTGAGCGAGGCCGCCGAGGAGCGCCGCCGCTATCTCAACGGTTTCATCTCGCAGGTAGACCGCGCCTACCTCGACGCCATAATGCGCTACAACGGCGTGTTGCAGCAGCGCAACCGCCTGCTGAAGGAATATTCGCGGGGCGACATGTCCGAGATGCTCGACATACTCGACATGCAGATGGCGCAGCACGGCCAAAAGGTTTACGAGGGCCGCGCCGCCATGATAAACAGGCTTGCCCCCATGGTGGCGGACTATTACGCCACCCTTTCGGACGATACGGAGCAGGTGGAACTCTCCTACCGCTCGGAACTGGACGAGATGCCTTTCACCGACCTGCTGGCCGCCTCGCGCGAGCGCGACCGCGTGAACCGCTTCTCCACCTCCGGCCCACACCGCGACGATATGGTTATGCGCATAGGTGGCTATCCGTTGCGTAAATACGGCTCGCAGGGTCAGCAGAAGTCGTTCCTTGTGGCTCTTAAGCTCGCCCAATACCAACTTGTAAGAGAGTGTACCGGCCAGATGCCGATACTGCTGCTGGACGACCTTTTCGACAAACTCGACGTGGAGAGGGTGGAAAGGCTCATCGGCCTGGTTTCGGGCGGCGATTTCGGCCAGATATTCATTACCGACTGCAATAAACTGCGCCTCGAGGGCATCCTCGACCGTAGCGGCCAGCCATATTCCCTCTTCGAAGTGACGGAGGGGGCCATAACCCCGAAACTATGCGACGGACTTATCCCGTAAGGGTGGGGGAGGTATGGGACGATTTCCTGGCCTCAGCCCCCACGATAGCCCTCAAGATCGCCCAGGCCAAGGTGGCCGACCACTGGCCCGCCGTGGCCGGCGCGGCGGCCGCGCGCTTCACGCAATCCATTACGGTGAAGAACGGGGTAATGCAGGTGAGCGTAACCTCGGCGGTGGTGCGCAACGACCTTTTCATGAGGCGCACTGCCTTGTGCGGGGCTATAAACCGCGCCGTAGGCATGGAGGTGGTAAAGACTATGATCATAAGGTAGGCGGACGGCCTCCGGATCAGATCTTGTCGGTGAGTTTCTGCACCAGCTTATAATTGTTGAAGAACTCTTTGGCGAACACCCTGGCTACGTTGTAGGTGGGGATGGCCAGCAGCATGCCCGTCACTCCGGCCAGGCTTCCGGCTATCAGTATCACCAGGAATATCTCCAGAGGGTGGGCCTTGACGCTGTTTGAGTAGAGGGCCGGCTGCAGAACGAAGTCGTCGAGCATCTTGATGGCCATAAGCGTCAGCGCTATGGCCGTAACCATGTGTCCCGACGTAAATCCTGCTATTGGATTCAGCACGCCGATAAATATGCTGAGCGAAGCGCCGATAAGAGGCCCGATATAGGGTATGACGTTGAGTATGCCCATCAGGAACCCGATAAAGAAGGCGTCGGCCGCCTGCATCCCCCACGCCATCATCGCCCCCGACACCAGCGCAAGGATTATGGTCGATTCGATGACCAGACCGGTGAAGTAGCGTATAAGCAGGTTGGTCACCGAGTCGAGTGCGTGCCTTATATTCTGCTCGTAGCGCGCCGGGAATACGGCCACCACCATGTTGACGAAAAGCCTGTCTTCCTTCAGGAAGAAGAATGTGATAAAGGTTATCGAGAACAGAGCCACCGCAATACTGCCTATGGTGGAGACGGTGGACGACAGGATGTTGTTTATCAGCGATACGTCCAGTATGGAGTTGATCTGCCGGGTTATGGAGTCGGCGATTGAAAAATCGGATTTCTGTATGGAGAATGTCTCCTGCAGGAAATTCTGGAATGCGGTGAGCGGGCCGCGGAACGAGTCGATGATGTGCTGCAGGTCGAGCGACGAGAATTCGTGCGTCTTGGCGAAGATGAGGGGAATGAACAGCCTGAAGAACAGAAGCAACACCACCCATATACCCGCCAGCGTTATGGCGGCGGCCAGCCATTGGGGTATATGCCTGTTGCGGATCCGCGCTTTGCGCAGCAGGTTTACTATGGGCCTGCCTATTATGGCCAGCACGGCGGAGATAAGTATATAGGCTACTATGTCGCTGAAATACCATACCAGGAAGGCGGCCAACGCCAGCGCGGCGGCCCACAGGATATATTTAGGTACGGTGTTTTGCATGGCGCGCTATTTCTTGCCTCCGGGGTTGAGGCGGGCCAGCGGCGTTTGCGAGCCGGTGACCTTGTCGCCTATCAGGACGAGTATCTCGCTGTCGAGAGGTACGAAAACGTCCACCCTCGAGCCGAATTTGATGAATCCCGCGCGCGAATTCTGCTCCACTTCCACGCCTTCGGCGGCATAGGAGACTATACGCCTGGCCACGAATCCCGCTATCTGGCGGAATAGTATCCTGCAGCGCCCCGTATTTACCACGGTGGTGGTGCGTTCGTTCTCCTCGGAACTTTTGGGATGCCACGCCACGAGGAATTTGCCGTGGTGGTGGCGGAAATATTCCACCGTGCCTCCCGCCGGAAACCAGTTTATATGCACGTTCCATATCGACATGAAGACCGATATCTGTATCCGCCTTTCGCCCAGATATTCTTTCTCCTCCACCTCTTCTACGGCCACCACCTGGCCGTCCGAAGGAGAAAAGATTATGTCGGCCTGCGTTACGGTTTCCCTCCGCGGATCGCGAAAAAAGAACATGGTGAAAAACAGCATGAATGCGGCGATAAGCCCTATGGGCCACGCCGCCCAGTGCGGCAACAGCGCAAAACCTGCCGCGGTAGCGCCTGCGGCGATAAGAGCGGTGACGGTAATGATGCGGTAACCCTCCCTGTTGATCGTCATAATTTGAATATAATGAAGTAGGTGAATGCGAATGGAAGGGCCAGCAGCAGCGCGTCGAAACGGTCGAGGAAGCCGCCGTGGCCGGGCATTATCGCGCCCGAGTCCTTTACTCCGGCGGCGCGTTTGAACATCGACTCGACCAGGTCGCCGGCCACGCCCGACAGGGCGATCACCAGCCCCAGTCCGGCCCACTGCAGCGCGTCGGCCCCCGTAAGATGTCCCACAAGCGCCCCTATGCCCGCGGCGCAGGCCAGGCCCCCGAAGAAGCCTTCCCACGATTTTTTGGGCGATATGCGTTCCATGAGCTTGTGTCGCCCGAGCGAAACTCCCGTCAGGTAGGCCCCCACGTCGTTAGCCCATACGATAAATATGCATCCAAGCGCCGCCCATGGACGGTAGGAGGCTACCCCGTCCGCGTTGCCGACGGCCATCATGCAGAACATCGAGAGCGGCAGCGCTATATAGATTATCCCGGCGAGCGTCACGGCCACATTGCGCAGAGGGTCTGCCTTTTTGCGGTAAAGCTCAATGATGAACGCCGCGGGAAACAGCAGCGTCGCCGCAGCAAGGTGCGCCGGCGCTATATATCCGGCCGCCGACATCAAGGACGCGGCTATTGCCGTAACCCCGGCCGCCGTGCCGTAGCATCTCTGCGGCTCGGCTCCGGCTGCCGCAGCCAGGCGGTAGAATTCGAGCAGGCATCCGCCGCCGATGAACGCCATCAGCGCTCCGAAGGTCCAGTGCGAGAGAAGGACGGATCCCAATACCACTACGAGGAGTACGGCCCCGCTTGCGGTGCGTATAAGTAAGGTGCGGTTGAAGAGTTTACCTGCCATGGCCGTCATTCTGCGGAATTGCCGTTACCGGCGGCGTTTCGCCCGCCCTCGCCTTCCTTCTGCGCGCCGTCCGCCGTTGGCTCCTCTGCGGCCGCCTTCTTTCTCCTGCGTGGCTTGGCCGGTTTCTCCTCCGGGGCAGGCTCTGCGTTGCCGGCTGCTTTGAGGGCTTTTTCGGCCTCCTCCTTCTCTATATCTTTCTTGCGTTTGCCGAACAGGTTTTCAAGGTCTTCGGTGAAGATCACCTCTTTCTCGAGGAGCATGGCAGCCAGGCGCTCCAGCCCCTCGCGGTGCGCCGCGAGGGTTTCGCGGGCCATGGCGTAGCCCTCGTCTATTATGGCCCTCGCCTCGGCGTCGATATTTTGCGCCGTCTGTTCGCTGTACGGTTTGGACAGGGACATTTCGTTCTGGCCCGACGAATCGTAAAAGCTGACGTTGCCCACCTTGTCGCTCATGCCGAAATAGGATACCATGGCGTAGGCCTGCTTGGTGGCCTTTTCGAGGTCTGAGAGCGCGCCTGTGGATATCTTGCCGAAGACCATCTCCTCCGATACGCGTCCGCCGAGCGTGGCGGCCAACTCGTCCATCAGTTGCTCGCGGGTGGTTATCTGGCGCTCTTCGGGCAGGTACCATGCCGCCCCGAGGGCTTTCCCTCGCGGGATGATGGTGACTTTTATCAGGGGGTTGGCGTGTTCCCTTAGCCAGCTCACCGTGGCGTGACCCGCCTCATGGAAGGCTATCGTACGCTTTTCTTCGGGGGTTATAATGGTGTTCTTACGCTCCAGGCCGCCGATTATGCGGTCTATGGCGGCAAGGAAATCCTCCTTGTCCACGGCGGGCTTGTTGTTGCGGGCGGCTATGAGGGCCGCCTCGTTGCACACGTTGGCTATGTCTGCTCCTGAGAATCCCGGGGTTTGCCTGGACAGGAATGTGCGGTCGAGCTGAGGAGCGAGTTTCAGCCCGCGCAGGTGTACGTTGAATATCGCCTCGCGCTCCTTGACGTCGGGCAGCTCCACGTTTATCTGGCGGTCGAAGCGTCCGGCCCTCATCAGCGCCTTGTCGAGTATGTCTGCGCGGTTCGTCGCCGCCAGTATTATCACGCCCGAGTTGGTGCCGAAACCGTCCATTTCGGTGAGTAGCTGGTTAAGCGTGTTTTCACGCTCGTCGTTAGACGAGAAGCCCACGTTTTTGCCCCTTGCGCGGCCGATGGCGTCTATTTCGTCTATGAACACTATGCACGGAGCCTTCTCCTTGGCCTGGCGGAAGAGGTCCCTCACCCGCGAAGCGCCCACGCCAACGAACATCTCGACGAAGTCCGATCCCGAGATGGAGAAGAAAGGTACGTTCGCCTCGCCGGCCACGGCTTTGGCCAGCAGGGTCTTGCCTGTTCCCGGAGGGCCTACCAGCAATGCCCCTTTGGGTATTTTTCCGCCCAGGTCCTTGTATTTTTGCGGACGTTTCAGGAAATCCACTATCTCCATCACCTCCACCTTGGCCTCTTCGAGTCCCGCCACGTCCTTGAACGATATGTTTACCTGCGAATTTTTGTCGAAGACCTGCGCGCGCGCCTTGCCTACGTTGAATATGCCGCCTTGTCCGCCCGAGCCGCCCCCGCGCGACATGTTGCGCATCATAAAGAAGAATACGCCGAACAGCAGCAGTATGGGCAGCCAGCCCATCATCTCGAAGAACAGGTTCTTGCGCTCTACGAACGTAGGCGACAGGTTTTGCCCCGCCTCTTCGGCCGCCTTCGAAAAGTCGGCCTGGAAAGTGGCCAGGTCGCCCACGTTGAATACCAACTGCGGTCCCTGTCCGTGCGGCGGCATGTTCTTGTAGTCGTCGAAGCGCAGGTATTTGGCCACGGCGTTGGGTTTGAGGTACACCTCGGCCGTTTTGCCGTTTACCACGTCCACCCTCTGCACGTCTCCCTGCATTATCATGGAGCGTACTTTACCCCAGTTGCTTTCTATCGGTGCGGGCGAGCCGCTCATCATCATCCACCCTATGAACAGGGCGGCTATGATGCCGTAACCCCACCACATCATCGTCGGCACGGGGCGTCCGGGTTGTGGCTGGAAAGGTTTTCTATTGTCGGATTGCTTTTTCTTTGCCATAAATATCCGTTTATTTCTGCAGCGTATCCAGCGTATATCGTGCCAGAATTGCGTATTCTGCCGCGTAGGCGAAGGTGAACATGCCTTCAAGTTTGTCGCCCCCGGTCGTGCTTGTCCAGCCTGTCAGCAGGTTGACGGGCAGGAAGTGGTTGTACAGGTGGTGGGAGTATGAGTAGTCGAGGTTTTTTTGGAAACTGCCTATGGCCTGGCTGTTGTCGTTATACGGGTGCAGATCGACGTAGCCGCGCATGAGTACTCCGTTGAACCACGGTTTGAATCCTTCGGTCCCGTAGGTGTAGTATCCCGTCATTATCGTGCCGGCTTTGGCGAATGTGCTGAAACTTGCCGCGGCCAGGTTGACGCCCTCGGTAAGGTACGATTGCGTACCTGTGGCGCGGTAGAGGTCGGCCGCGCCAGAGAGCATCGTGCCGCTGTTGTAAGAGTAGTTTTCGCCTGAGGGAGATGTTTCGTCGGTGTGCTTACGGTACCTTACGCTGTTTAAGGTCTCGTATTCCACCGCGGCTTTGACGGATCCCAGCATATCCTTGTAAACCCCGTTGGCTCCGTTGGGGCGGCGGAGGTTGCTCTTCTGCCATTCGTATATGGCTTTGGCGAATTTGAGGTAGTAGTCTGCCTTTTTCAGGGTGGCCGACCTGCGGTTCTTGTCGGCGTCGATGTACAGGTACGTTACCTGGTCGTTCTTATCCTTATACAGCTCGTGCAGCCACACCAGCGGGCTTATCATCGGCCCGTTGCTGCATGCGTGCTTTGTGGTGTATCCTGGCCCCCATGTTATGCCGCCGTACTCTTTACCCTCGGAATTCAGGTTGCAATCCCATCCGTCCAGCACGTAGTCGGTCAGGTATTCGGCCAGGGTTAGGTAGGCGGCGACGCCGGTCAGGCGGTAGGCTTCTATGAATTCGCGTATAAGCCACATCTGGTCGTCGTATACGTTCAGCACTCCCGTCACTCCGGCGTTGCCTTTGGTGCTTGCCCGGTTCACCCCGAAGACGGACCATGTCCTGGTCTGGGTGTATGACGTAAGCTCGTATGTGCCTTTGTAATAGTCTATGTTGTTGTACAGCTTGGCCATAGTCTGTACGTACCGGTCGAAATTGGCGTCGTAGAGGGCCGCGTCGCCGTGTTCCTTTATCGTCTTCAGACCGTGCATTATGGCGTTGCAAGCCTCTATGACGCTGGTGTACATCCATATGCTGCCCTTTTCCGAAGAGCGGGCGGAGGTGGACGGCGTATAGTAGCGGGCCATGGCCATGTTGCCTGTGAAGTGGCATTCGACGGCGTTGTCGAACAACTCCATCGCCCTGGTTACGTTCTGTTTGGCGAGTTCCATGGCCTTTTCGGCCTCTTCGTCCCTGATCTCTTCTGTGGTCTTGGCCGTTATTGAGGCGTTTACTACGGCCGTCCCGTCCACGAAAAGGGTTTTGGCCACAGGTTTGGTTGCCGTGTGGTAACCGTCCTTTATGAATACCAGCGTATAGTTCTCGTGGTTCAGGCTGCCTATGCTGTAACTGCCGTCGGCCGCCGTGACGGTGGATATCGACGAGCCTACGGTGGCTTTCACGCCGGACAGCGGGACGCTGTTGGCGTCCGTCACCGTGCCGGTTATCTTTATCACTGCAAATTCCATCGTTACGTCTGCCGTGGCTTTCACCTGGGCGTCGAAACGGCTTCCGTCGAGTGTCGCCGTGGCGAGTTTGTATCCCGCCTTGGCGAAGGTAAGTTCATAATTTCCTGCGCCGTCCACGTTGACGGCGTATTTCCCGTCGCTGCCGGTATTGAAAATGCCATCCACGCCAGTGGCCGATATCGAGACTTCGGCTATCGGCTGGCCGTTGCCGTTGACCACGGTTCCCGTTATGCTGCCCTTTCCCTCCTGTTTATCCCCCGGAGTTGATTCGGTGCAGCCTGACAAAGCCGCCAGCAGGCTTCCTAAAACGACGATAAGCATCTGCATGTGTGTGAAGTTGCGCAATTTCATGATAAGGTACCTTTATGGTTTTGTCGCCGACGCTATTTCGCCGGCACGTCGAAATTCCATCGCGTCGCCGGGGCGTCGGCCCATAGCTGCTCGAGTTTGTAGAAATCCCTCAGTTCGGTCTGGAAGATATGCACCATCACGTCGCCGTAGTCCATAACCACCCACAGGGCGTTGGATAGTCCTTCGGTGCGGATGACCTTTTCGCCGCATTTTTCCAACGCTTTCTCCTCCACCGACGCGGCTATGGCGGCCACCTGCGTGGTCGAATCGGCGTTGCACACCACAAAGGCGTCGGTTATGGCGCCGTCGAAGCCCGTCAGGTCGAGCGAGATAATGTTTTTGCCTTTTTTGTCGTCTATCGCTTCGGCTATCGTTTCTATAAGTTTGCTCATTTTTTACAGGAATGACATATTATCCTGCAAAGATACGCATTTATTCGGTAAATGCTCATTCCGCGACGGCCATAATCGACTCTTTGAGGGCCGATATAAGCGACGCCTTCACGTATGTCCGCCTAACCGCCACCACTATCTTGCGCGAGGCAGCTCCCTTGGCGAGCGTTTTCACCTGTTTGCGGCGGGTGGCGGGGATGGATTGTAGCGCCATCTTAGGTATTATCGTCATGGTCTGCGTCGCGTCCACTATGCGCATCAGGGTCTCCAGCGAACCGCATTCGAAAGTGCAGGCCGCCGCCTGCCTGCGCCCGTTCTGGCACAGCTCCAGTATCTGGTCTCGCAGGCAGTGTCCTTCTCCCAGCAGAAGCAGCTCTTTGGGCGAAAGTTCCTCTATGCGTACGTTCGAACGAGGGTAAAGCGGGCTTTCGGTCGACACGTAGGCCATGAAGGGGTCGTTGAACATCTCATGCTCCACTATGCCCTTGTTTGCCATCCCTCCCGCCATTATGGCCGCGTCGAGCATGTCGTGTCCGAGCGCATCGTTTATCTGCGAGGTCATCATCTCCTTTATCTGCAGCTCTGCTTTGGGATATTTCGACATGAAATAGGGAATGAACCGATGCATGATGTACGGAGCTATGGTGGGGATGACCCCAAGGCGCAACATTCCCGATACTTCGCCGCGCAACTCACTAACGGCCTCACGTATACAGCCGTAGGCCTTTATCGTTTCGCGGGCGTTGCGTATGACCACCGCCCCGGCCTCGGTAGGCACTACGGGTTTTTTTGTACGGTCGAGCAGCACCACGCCCAGCTCCTCCTCCAGATTGCGGATCTGCATGCTGAGCGACGGCTGCGTAACGAAACAATGCTCCGCGGCAAGCGAAAAACTGCCGTGGTTGGCTACGGCAAGAAGATATTCAAGCTGGATGATCGTCATTTGGACGGGGTGTTTGTCGGGTGAGCTTCTGTCGTAAGCTTTGCTTATGCGCTATCGCAAAGATTATAAATATTATTTATAAAAACAAATCCAAATTACGTTGTAAGCCATACATGCCAAGGGTCAGTCTGAAAACAGGTTGGGGCTAAGATGCGCGGCGCGGGAAAGCGCAGCGCCTTACGGTAACTACGCCGTGCGTCAGGTTTTGCTTATCGTTGGAGTTTCAAACCGGAGCGGACTGAAGTCCGTGAGGATTTGAAACGAGAAGGATAAGTGAAAGATGATGCGCGATATGCGCGGCCAACATATAATTGATGCGGGTCATATAAACGGACACGGGCCGCCACATCCGTGGCAGCCCGTGTATGGCGGCGTATGGCCGCAATTCTGAATTTACGCCTCCGAGGCCATCTCGTCCGAAACGAGTATGCGGCCGCAGTATTCGCAAACTATGATCTTCTTGTTTTGGCGGATGTCGAATTGCCTCTGGGGCGGGATACGGTTGTAGCATCCTCCGCAGGCGTCCCTCTTTACCGTCACCACGGCCAGACCGTTGCGTACGTTTTGGCGGATGCGCTTGTAGGCCCCGAGCAGGCGGGCGTCTATCTTCACCTGCGCCTTTTCGGAGTGTTTGGCCAGCACTTCTATCTCGGCGGCGGTCTCCTCGTCGATGCTCGCCAGCTCCTCTTTTTTGTTTTTGAGGTCTATCTGGCGGTCGGCCAATATGGCTTCGGCGTCTTCGGCCATTTTTTTCTTGATCTTGGTCTCGGCGCTGTACTCCTTTGTACGTTTGTCGCACAGTTCTATTTCGAGCCTCTGGTATTCGATCTCTTTCGAGAGCGAATCGAACTCGCGGTTGTTGCGTACGTTGTTTTGTTGCTCTTCATATTTGGCAATAAGCGCTTTGGCGTTTTCGCCTTCCTCTTTTTTCTGACGGGTCATAGCCGCCAGGTTGTCTATCTCGGCGGTTATGTTGCCGATGCGCGTCTTGAGGCCCGCCACTTCGTCTTCCAAATCCTGCACTTCGAGCGGGAGTTCGCCCTTGAGTTTGTTGATCTCGTCGATCTTGGTGTCGATCTTTTGGAGTTCGTACAGCGCCATTATCTTCTCCTGCATGGAGAAGTCGGTGGCTTCGGCTGCGCGTTTGCTTGAAATTGCCATATGTATGTCAGATAGTTACTATGTAATTCACCGGATTTGCCCCGTTGAGGCTTTTGCGGACTGCACAAGTAGGGAAATTTTTTGTAATAATATCAAATAAAACGTCGACGGCGCAGTATTCGCTTTCGAAATGCCCTATATCGGCCACCGTGATGAGTCCTGCGGCGTCGAGGAAATTGTTGTATTTTAGATCGGCGGCTATGTAGACATCCGCCCCCGCGGCCTTCGCCGCGTCGATCAGCGACGCTCCCGAGCCGCTGCAAACGGCGACTTTGCCTACTTCTGGCGTGGCCGGGACACTGTGGCGCAGGGCCTTCACCGAAAATATCTCCGCCACGCGGCTTAGAAATTCAAGGGTGGGTTCGGACTCCTCGAGGCGGCCTTCCACCCCGAATCCCGTTCCATCTTCTTTCGACGGCAGAAGTACGCGCGTGTCTCTTAGTCCGATAGCTTCGGCCATGCGGTGGCTCAGGCCGCCGGGGGCGGCGTCGAGGTTGGTGTGGCAGGCGTAAAGGGCTATTCCCGAACGTATAGCCCGGGCGACTACTTTTTCGGCGTACGACGATCCCGTAAGGCGTTTGAGTCCGCCGAAGATCACCGGATGGTGCGACAGGACCAGCCCCGCACCCAGCTTTTCGGCCTCGTCCATAACCGCTTCGGTTATGTCCACGCAAACCAGGGCGGACGCTATCTCGTCGTGGGGGTCGCCCACCAGAAGCCCCGAGTTGTCGTAGCCCTCCTGTATGGCGAGCGGTGCGTATCGCTCTATGGCGTCGGTTATATCTTTGATCTTCATTTTAAAAAAGCGTCTGTTCCACTATCCTGGGCAGGGGTTTGGCCGTTGTTTCGGTTTGCGGCTCCGCTTCCCGGACGGTCTGCGGCTGCGCCGCCGTCCCGTCGGGCGTTTCGGTCTGCCAGGGTGTTGCGGCCGTTTCCTGCGGCTCCTGCAACTCTTGCGATTCCCGAGCGTACGCTGGCGTTGCGGCCGCCGTCTCGTCCTCGGCGGGATAATCCACAAGTTCTCCGTCTCCGGCCTTGAGTTCCTCTCGTATCTCCACCAGCAGCGAACGGATCCTTACCAGCCTTTCGTAAAGCTCGGCGTCGCGCGCCACGTCCGGTCCTCCTTTTTTCAGCGCTTTCTCCGCGCCGGCAAGGGTCATGCCCTTCTCTTTGACCAGGTGGTATATAAGCTTGAGGTTCTCTACGTCGCCGGGGGTGAACAGACGGTTGCCCTTTTTGTTTTTATGGGGTTTTATTATGCTGAAGCGCGACTCCCAGAACCTTAGCAACGACGGATTTACGTCCAGCATTTCCGAGACCTCGCCCATAGAGTAGAATATGCGCTTGCCAGTTTGCTCCATTGCGGTGCCGAATTTTGCGGCAAGGTAGAAAAAACGCTGCGATTTTACAAGAAATCCTTACCTTTGTCCGATTCCGGATAAAGCGATGGGCGAGATATTCGAAGGAAAAGTAATGGGCGGCAATAAGATAGGTCGCAAGCTCGGTTTCCCGACGGCCAATATGGAGGCCGCCGACGAAGCTCTGTCGCCGGACGGCGTCTACGCTGCCATGGTCGTTTTCGAAGGACGCACCTACGAAGGCATGGCGTGGCTGGGCCGCAAGCCCTCGCTCTCAGGCCCTGGCCGCAGGATACTGGAAGTCAATATATTCGATTTTTCGCAGGATATCTATGACCGCAATATAAAGGTGGAGCTTGTGAGTTACATCCGCCCCGACCGCCGCTTCGACTCGATGGAGGAGCTTTGCCGGGCCATAACCGATGACAGACAAGAAATATTAAAATATTTTAATAATGTATATCGATCAAACCCTGCCCTATAAGGTGGCCGACATATCGTTGGCCGAATGGGGACGCAAAGAGATAGAGATAGCCCAACACGAGATGCCGGGCCTGATGGCGGTGCGCAGGAAATACGGCGCGCAGAAGCCCCTTTCGGGCGCGCGCGTGATGGGGTCGCTGCACATGACCATCCAGACGGCGGTCCTCATAGAGACCCTCGTGGAGTTGGGCGCGGAGGTGCGCTGGTGCAGCTGCAATATTTTCTCCACGCAGGATCACGCCGCCGCCGCCATCGCCGCCGCGGGCGTACCCGTCTTTGCATGGAAGGGCGAGACCCTGCCCGAATACTGGTGGTGTACGGCCATGGCCCTGTCGTTTCCCGGCGGCCTGGGTCCCAATCTCATAGTGGACGACGGCGGTGACGCCACACTGCTCATCCACAAGGGTTATGAAGCCGAATGCGATGCCAAGACCCTCGATTACGCCCCGTCGAGCGTCGAGGAAGGCGTCATACTCGACACCCTGCGCACCCTGCTGGGCGAGGATCACGGCAAGTGGAGTCGTACTGTGGCCGAATGCTACGGCGTGTCGGAGGAGACCACCACCGGCGTACACCGCCTTTACCAGATGATGGAGGCCGGCAAACTGCTCTTTCCCGCCATAAACGTCAACGACTCGGTCACCAAAAGCAAATTCGACAACCTTTACGGCTGCCGCGAATCGCTGGCCGACGGCATCAAGCGCGCCACCGACGTGATGATAGCCGGCAAGGTGGTTGTCGTGTGCGGCTACGGCGACGTGGGCAAGGGCTGCGCCCGCAGCATGCGCTCGTACGGCGCACGGGTGATAGTCACCGAGATAGATCCGATATGCGCCTTGCAGGCCGCCATGGAGGGTTTCGAGGTCAAGCCGGTGGAGGAGACTCTTGGCGAGGGCAACATCTACGTCACCGCTACCGGAAACCGCGACATAATAACCCTCGAACATATGCAGTCTATGGCCGACCAGGCCATAGTGTGCAATATAGGCCACTTCGACAACGAGATACAGATGGATCGCCTCGAGAAACTGGCCGGCGTCGAAAAGGTCAATATCAAACCCCAGGTGGATAAATACATCCTGCCCTCGGGCCGCGCCATTTTCGTTTTAGCCGAAGGCCGCCTGGTCAACCTGGGCTGCGCCACCGGCCACCCGTCCTTCGTCATGAGCAACTCCTTCACCAACCAGACCCTCGCCCAGCTCTCGCTGTGGGAAACGCGCGGCAAGCGTCCGGTGGAGGTTACGCGCCTTCCCAAGGAGATGGACGAGGAAGTGGCCCGCCTGCACCTCGACAACCTGGGGGTGAAACTAACCAGGCTCACGCCCTCCCAGGCCGACTACATAGGCGTAAGGCAGGAAGGGCCGTACAAACCCGAGCATTACAGGTATTGATAAACCTTCTAAATCTCAAAAGAATGCGCGGACCATGCCGGTCCGCGTATTTTTTTTGTGCCGGCCAGGCCTCGCGGTGGCACATAATTTGGAAAATATAAGCGCATAACCGATTATTAAAAAATTTAAAATTATGTTACCTGCAAAAAGGTCGGCAAGTTGGCTGCCCGACATTTTCAATGATTTCTTCGATAACGGATGGATGATGCCCGCCAACGCCACGGCTCCGGCCATAAACGTTATCGAAACCGACAAGGAGTATAAGGTTGAGGTTGCCGCTCCGGGCATGACCCGCGAGGATTTCGATATACGCCTTACCGACGACAACCGCCTGGTGGTCACGATGGAGAAAAAGGAGGAGAAGGAGTCCGCGGAACCCGCCGGGGGCGAAAGCCACCCGAAGGAGGAGAAGAGGGAGTGGGACAGGGTGGACAAGGCCCTCGAGAAGAAGGGCGACCGTTACCTGCGCCGCGAGTTCTCCTATTCGCGTTTCCAGCAGGCCATGATACTGCCCGACAATATCGAGAGGGATCGGATCGCGGCCAAGGCCGAGAACGGCGTGCTGAATATAGTCATTCCCAAGAGCGAGCCGCACAAGCAATCGTCCCGCGAGCGCCGGATAGAGATCGGATAGGGGTTGCGTGGATGTGGCGATAGCGAACCGGATCTTTGCTCCGCCCCGCTTTAACTGAGCTATCTTGAGACAGACCGGTGCAGAAGTGCAAAATATTAACCCGTTGTGCTTTTATTCTGAATGCACAACGGGTTAAATATTGATAAATATACCGCAACGTCGTGATTTTATTCGGTTTTGCTGTCGCTTTCGAGATATTCGCTGCGGTATATTTTAAGCAGCAAAAGGAAAGCCGATATCATCAGCGGCCCGAATATTATTCCCCAAAAACCGAAAAGGTTGATGCCCATTATTACCCCGAGCAGGGTTATGAGCGGATGCACGTCGGCATAGCTTTTCATGATCACCATGCGCAGCAGGTTGTCCACCCCGGCCACCACTACGCCGCCGTAGACAAGCAGCGCAACTCCCTGCCACACCATCCCTCCAACTATCAGGTTGATGCCCAGCGGAACCCATATCACGGCCGTGCCTATCACCGGCAGAAGGCCGCAGAAGCCGGTTATCAGCCCCCACACCACGGGGTCGGTAACCCCCAGCGCCCAGTAGCCAAGCCCCGAGATCACGGAGTGGCCTGCCATAACCACGGGTATACCTATGGCGTTGCTCAGGACCAAGCTGTGCGTCTCGTGCTTTAGCAGCGCTATGCTGTCGCTGCGCAGCGGCAGCCACGAGGTGAGCGCGTCTTCCATCAGGTGGTTGCCCTGGAGCATGAAATAGAGAAGCACGAATAGCATGAATGCATTGAGTACCACGCTGCCCGTGGTGGAGAAGATGTCGGGGACCATTCCCCCGAGCGTGTCCATCAGCTTGCCTATCACGTCCTCCGAGAAGATGTTGAATCCGGTCTTTTGCAATATCACGTCGTGGAGGGCGCGCAGGTTGTCGACGACTATCATGTGGTCGAATTCCTTTACCAGCGGAAGGATGATGCTCAGTACCCCGGCGCTGATCCCCAGCATCGCCAGGACGGCTCCCGTCACTATCGTTATGCTGGCCGCCAACCTGTTCCAGCCTCTCCGCACCATCATGTCGTGCGGCCTGCGCAGGAGCATATACAGGGTGAAGGCTCCGAGGACCGAACCGATGAAGTAGCTCATCTGGCTTACCATCATCACCAGCATGGTGCCGAGCAGGACCACGAAGCCTATTTGCCGGATATTCCTGTTGAGTTGTTTGCCTGTAAGCATATGGAAAATGTTTATTGGAGGCTCCGGAACCGTTATGTCCGATGCGCGCGTACTTAGGGTCGGTCTCGATTATCTGTTGGATGCGCGTATCGCGCATCATCTTTCACTTATCCTTTCAAATCCTCACGGACTTTAGCCTGTGAGGATTTGAAACTCAAACGATAATCGAAACCTGACGCACGCTATGCACGGCGTAGTTACCGTAAGGGGCGGCTTTTTCTTGTGCCCCGCACCTTAACGCCAACCTGTTTTTCGTGTCGATCCGTCGATCCTCGTCCGAATCCGATCGGGACGCAATAACCGGGCCGAAAAAGGCGTCGGTCTGAAAAACATGTTTGCCGCCGGAAGAGTCAATGAGGCGGTACGCCTCGCAACGGCGATTCCGGTGCGGTTGGGTATGCCCCGGCGTCTAATCCGTCGGCTCGGCGGTTTTGTTGGACGGTATGTAGAATTCGAAGAACAGCGGCGTGAATGGGTCTATCTGCGTGCCGTAGTCGGCCGGGGTTACGGACGCGCCCTGCGGGTAGAGTCCGTTGTAGCCGTAGCCGTAGGGCGACGTGAAGACCATTTTCCCCCACGAATCGTAGGTCATCGTGATGACGGCGTCGTAGAACGCCTGTATCATGCCCCCCTCTTTAGGGGTGTAGGTGAGTACTGTGTTGGTAGTCGTGTCGGCCCATACGCGCAGGGCTATCGAGTCGATGTTGGTGCCGAAGACGAATCCGTCCAACATGCGGCCTACGTACCATATTTTTACCGTGGAGTCCTTCGATATGCTGTCCGCATCGATGTTTTCGGGGTAGCGGCGCAGGTAGAAGTTATCCTTCAACAGGTCGGCGGATGTGAAGTTGAGGCATTGCTGCGCGAAGGCGTCGACCTGGTCGTCCTCATCCTGCTGCACGTCGTGTATCACCTTGTTGAGGGTTATATCCAGGTAGCACGGTTTATTGGCGGGCAGCACCATTTGCCCCTGGTAGCCGTAGCTGTAATTCGACGGCGAGGAGCCGAACATTAGCCTCGAAGTGGTGTAGACGCGTATTGTTTCGCCCTCCTTTATCATCATCAGGGCCTCGAACATGGCCTGCGTTATCTCGCTTCCCTTTGGCGACACCCAAACCTTTTGTGTGCCGTAATGTGTGCGATAGAGGCCGGTGGACCCCTGATAGGCGGCCGTCAGGCTGTCGCGCGTGACGAACACGCTCCCTTTGGCGGCTGGATCGGGTAAGGCGGGCAGCAGATAACCCATGTACGTTATGTCGGCCCAGTCGTTCTCTTCGAGCAAGGGAGCCTCGCCATTCACCGGGGAGAGCATCTTTACCCATATCCCGCTCGGCATCCTTTCTATCGATTGGTCGCCGAGGCTTTCCACCCAGGCGTCCAGCGCCTCCTGCTCGGCGGCGGCGTAATCGGCCGAGAAATTTTTAGCACACGAGCAGAGCAGTATCGACGCGGCTATGGCGAGCGCACGGGGGCTTATTTTCATCTTTAAGGTTGTTTTATTACGCTTACTATGTCCAGCATCATGATTATGGCCGAGTTGCGCGGCACCACGCCCACGTCGTCGGAGCCGTATGCGGCGTCGGAGGTCATCACCATCACCACCGAATCGCCTTGTCGGCATCCGGGCAATCCGCGCCGCAGCCCGTCGATCATCTTTGTCGAGCCGACCTTGGCTCCCAGGCGGTCTAACGGCCAGTATGTGGTATTTATTGTGGGATTGGAGTTTATAATGGCCGGTTTGTTGGTGTAATACAACTCGCCGGGGGCCGAAGCGAAAATGTGCGCCTCGAAACGGTAATATACCGAATCGCCGTCGGCCGCCTCGGCGTCGGTATGGTAGGACGAGCGTCCGCTGTTCGGGACGTATTTATACAGGCCGCCCGAGACGGTGTAGTCGATTATCCTTTTGCTTTGCAGCCATGAAGTTATTTTATCCTCCTGGGCGGACACGGCCTCCTGGTCCGTCCCGCACGATGGCAGGAGGAATAATATGGCGGCAGGCAGTATCCTCAAAAACTTCATTGGCGTCGATGCGGAGGTTCAATCCGCAAATTTATATATTTTTTACGGTTCTGCAAAATAACTCTTCCCGCGGTGTTTTGCACGGTTATTGGAGACGCAGATAGTAAAGAGACATCGGATGATAAACGGTAAATTTTTCGTCATAGCCGGATCGCGCGCGTGGAGCGACGACAACCCGTGCAACGCCCAGTTCCTGGCTGTCGAGATCTCCCGCGCCAACAGGGTGCTTTACGTCGCCCCTCCCCTTTATCCCGGAGCTTTGGCGGCGGGTCGTTCGCCCGGGCGCGGGCAGGCTCTCCAGCACGTGTCGTCCTCTATCGACGTTCTTGAAACGGGGGCGATAATTCTGCCCCATGTCTCGCCGCAAAAAGTTTCGGAAAGGGATTTCGACGAGGCCAATATGCCCGGCTATCTTTCCGGCTGCCGTATGGTCGGGCGGGTGGTTTCGCACCTTTGCGGAGGGGGCTTTTACCTTTTGTGCGAAAACCATCCACTAAGGAGTTTTTACCTCACCCGCACCATAAATCCGCCCATGACGGTATATTATACGCATCCGGAGTTGACCGTTCGCTGCGACGAGACCGTCTCTCCGTTTCTCGAGGCGCGTATGGAGGCGGCCGCCGATGTGGTCGTCACATCCGACGACTGTACGGCCGACCAGGCCCGCCGGCACAATATAGATACCTATAATATAGGTGTGGGTTTCGACCTTGACGACTATCTCTCCGCCGACGACCGGCCCGCCGACGCCGCCTTTCCTCATCGTCCGGTCATATGTTTCTCGCCCGGGAGCCGCGGCGAAGCCATTCCCGAGCCTCTGCTTTGCTCGGTGGCCGACGCCTTCGGCCACTGTACGCTGCTGATGGCGGAGTGCCTGCCCGGCGACGCCCCGTCGCTGTCCATGCGCGGCAATGTGGTCTTCGCCGGGTACGGAGATGCGCGCGAGATGATTGCCCTGATAGCCGGTTGCGACGTCTGCCTTGCTCCGTACTACGGCCAGGCTTCGCGCATGCAATTGCAATTCGTCGCCCGTTGCCTGGCTTTGGGTAAGGCTGTGGTGGCTTTTGCGGGACCCTCCATGTTCACTTTCCTGTCATATGTCATGATGGCCGGCGACGAGGCGCATTTCGTCCGCCTGACGGGCCTGGCCCTCGCGCAGGGCCGCGACGAACGCCGGATTACCCGCCGCCGGGATTTCGCAAATTCCCTTACATGGCGCAGATGCGTAGAGAGGCTCTATATAGCTATGTCTTATAGCGACAACATACCTGGCGCCGAGGAAAATTATCAGGTGACGTGACCGCCTTTTTTATGCGGTATGGGCCGGCCTGCGACGCCTGCCGTCCCTTCTGTTTCTTGTAATGATAAAAAATGAGTATTTTTGCGGTGAATGCCACGAATGAGATGGATATAATAGCCCCGGCGAAATACGGCGATTTTCGCGCCCTGCTCGAAGAGTATTTCGACTCCGACGGCAGGCAGGCCGTCATACGAGCCATGGAACTGGCTGAAAACAGCCTTGCGGGCATGAAACGCTGGGACGGCAGCGACCTTTTCTCCCACTCGGTGGGAGTGGCCCGCATAGTTGTCGGCGAAATAGGCCTGGGCCGCAACTCCACCATATCCACGCTGCTGCACGACGTTGTGCGCCTGGGGATGATGACCGTGGAGGAGGCGGGCGAACAATTCGGCGTCCAGTGCGCAGGTATCCTGCGCGGGCTGTGCAACATATCCGAGGTCCATCCCAAGCAGTCCGACGCCCAGGCCGACAACTTCCGCGACCTTATTGTCTCCTACTCGTCCGATCCGCGCGTGATCCTTATAAAGCTGGCCGACCGCCTCGAGGTCATGCGTTCGCTGGCCATGTTTCCCGAAGAGAAGCGCCGCGCCAAATCGTGGGAAAGCCTCCATCTCTATGCCCAGATAGCCCACAAGTTGGGCCTTTACTCCATAAAGAGCGAACTGGAGGATATTGCGCTGAGCTATCTCGAGCCGGCCGACTACATGCATATAAAACGCAAGCTGGAGGACACCTCCGTTGAGCGCGAGAAATTCATCGGCCGCTTCCTCGCCCCGGTGGAGGAGAAGCTGCGCGCCGCGGGGATAAAATATCACATAAAGAGCCGCACCAAATCGATCTTTTCGATATGGACCAAAATGCGCCGCACGGGAGTGTCTTTCGAGGAGGTCTTCGATATATTCGCCCTCAGGATAATCATCGACGGCGCCGCGCGCGAGCAGGAGAAGCAGATGTGCTGGGCGGTCTATTCCATAGTGACTGATTTTTACACTCCCAACCCCGACCGTATGCGCGACTGGATATCCATCCCCAAGTCGAACGGCTACGAGTCGCTGCACGCCACCGTGGTGACCAAAGACGGCCATTGGGTGGAGATACAGATACGAACCGACCGCATGGACGCCGTGGCCGAGCGAGGCATAGCCGCCCACTGGCGCTACAAGGGCGTCAACCAGGGCGGTATGGGGGCCGAGGAGTGGCTTTCGCGCCTGCGCGAAATGATGGAGACCACCGACGCCAGCCAGATAGCGCAACATTTCGACTCGCGTATATCGTCCAGGGAGATCTTCGTATTCACTCCCGAAGGCGATTTGCGTAAATTGCCCGACGGCGCGACGGTACTCGATTTCGCCTTCGACATACACACTTCCCTGGGCGCTTCGTGTACCGGCGGGCGTATCAACGGCCGTAATGTCCCGATAAAGGAGCCGCTGCGCAACGGCGACATAGTCGAGATAATAACGTCCAAAAGCCAACGTCCCAAGGCCGACTGGCTCTCGATAGTGGTCACGGGCAAGGCCCGCAGTAAAATACGAGCCTATATGCGCGAGCAGCAGGCCCGTACGGCCAGCCTGGGCCGCGAGGAGCTTGAGCGCAAACTCAAGAACTGGAAGCTGTCCATAGCCATGGACGACGCCGTGACCGCGCTGTGCAAACATTTCAAGTGCAAGACAGGCACGGAGCTCTATTCGCGCATATCCGCAGGGGAGATAGCCTTGGCCCAGATAAAGGAAGCCCTGCTGCGCGACCATGCCGCCCCCGAGACGGCCGCCCCGCGCGCCGCGACGCCGAAAGCGAGGGAGGACGATGGCGACGCTATGGTGATAGAGGAGGGTATGAGCGGACTCGAATACAAACTGGCGCGTTGCTGCAATCCTATTTTCGGCGACAGGGTCTTCGGTTTCATAACCATCAACTCCGGAGTCACGATCCACCGCGACGACTGCCCCAACGCCCGACGCCTCAGGGAGCAGTATCCCTACCGCGTGCTTGCCGCACGCTGGCGCAACTCGTCGGGAGCCGCAGGCTTCCTCGCCTCCGTCCATGTGACGGCCGACGATGCCACAGGTATGATAAACCGCATAACCGACGTGATCAACAACGAACTCAAACTGGGTATCCGCTCGATGAACATAAGTTCCGCCAAAGGTTCGCTGCAAGGCGTAATAAACGTCGAGGTGACTGGCACAGGCATGGTTAATACCCTTATCCACCGCATTATGCGTATAAAGGGAGTCCAAAAGGCATACCGGCTTAATAAATAACGCCGGGCTGAGGTCGCCTGCAGAACAGACAGTATTGCTTCCGGTTGCCGTTCCGGCCCGGCGCTATCCACGTTTTTTTAATAAAATCGCATGCGCACTCCATTGTGCGGAACGCCGCGCGGGAGCCTCCCAAACCGAATCCGGTGTTCCGGCACTGGATTTTAATGTGATGTAATTATTATGAAAATGTTTGCGAATAGAAAAAAATATATACCTTTGCGAAAATACAGAGGTGTCCCTAAATGTGATTTACGTAACTCAAACACACTAAGTATTAAGATTATATAGAAAATATAGGGTAAGGAATGAAGAAGAAAATACTTATTCTCGACGACAAGCAATCTATAGCCCAAATTATATCTATTTACCTCTCGTCGGAGTATGAAATAGTTTGGCTTGAAAATCCTATAAAAGGGATAGTATGGTTGCAGGAGGGCAATATTCCGGACCTTATAATTTCCGATATAAAAATGCCCGAGATGCGCGGCGACGAATTTCTCGAATATATAAAGAGCAACGAGTTGTTTAAATCCATTCCGGTAATAATGCTGTCGAGCGAGGAAAGTACCTCCGAGAGGATAAGGCTGCTAAGGGAGGGCGCAGACGATTTCATCATCAAGCCTTTCAATCCTATGGAATTGAAAGTCAGGATTAAAAAGATATTGCAATAGAGTTGGAGTTCGCACCTGTATATATTTACGTTGGATCGAATCCGGATTACATATCCAGGTTCACCTCCCTTATAGGCGACGGCATGAAGGTCGTTTCGACCGCCAGGGAAGCCACCGAGATAGCATCCGAAGAGAAGGATTCTGTGGTGGTGCTGCTTGAGAAGAGGAGTTTCCGCACTGACCTGCCTACCATCAAACTCCTCAGAGGGGTTTTCGGGAAGGCTTATTTTGTGCTTATATCCGATCCGATGTCGTCCGAGGAGGGTATCCAATACCTTAAGAACGGCATAAACAACGTCATTGCCCCCGACGCCACCGAGCAGCAATGGGAGCGCTCCGAGCGTTTCCTTGAACGCCATCAGGAACAGATACGCAACGCTGGAAAACAGAGCAAAAAGGAGATAGTCATGTTCCGGCTGCCTTTGTGGAAGCGCACATTCGATATAGTATTCGCCTCGCTTGCTTTCATGGTCCTTCTGCCGGTGATGGTGGTTACCTATCTGGCCATAAAGCTGGAGAGCAAAGGCCCGGCGATTTACCAGTCGAAAAGGGTGGGTAGTAATTATAAAGTGTTCGGTTTCATGAAGTTCCGCTCCATGTACCTCGATTCCGACACCAAACTCAAAGAATTCGCTTCGCTTAACCAGTACCAGCAGATACGCGAGGAGGCCAAGGTGTTCCCGATAAAGAACGACGCTTTCTATCAGGCTTTCGGCGAGAATATGCTCTTTTCGGACGATTTCGTGATAGGAGAGGAAGATTTCATAAAGGAGCAGAAAGACAAGCAGGAGAACAGTTTCGTTAAGTTGGAGAACGATCCGCGGATAACCAAAACCGGCCGCATAATACGTAAATTCAGTATCGACGAACTTCCGCAGCTCATAAATGTGCTTAAGGGCGATATGTCCATAGTCGGCAACCGTCCGCTGCCTCTTTACGAGGCCGAGCTTCTTACGAGCGACGATTACGTGGACCGCTTCATGGCCCCCGCCGGCCTTACCGGCCTGTGGCAGGTGGAGAAGCGCGGGTCGGCCGGCAAACTCTCTGCCGAGGAGCGCAAGATGTTGGATATCACCTATGCCAAAAACTTTTCGTTTTGGATGGATATTACTATAATTTTCAAAACTTTCACAGCATTTATTCAGAAGGAGAACGTGTAATTTTAAAAACCGGCTAAACGTATTTTTTGTAATATGAAGAAGATTTTGTTGTCAATCTGGTGCCTGCTTCCCGCGCTTTTGGCTTGGGGGCAGAGGCCCGTGCAGATAAAGCACCTCTCGGTGCCTGCCGGGTTAAGCGCCCTGCAATCCGCCCAACAACCGGCCGGCTCGGGGCAGAGCGGCTCCGGACAAACGGGGCAGCAGCCCGGACAGGTAAGCGCCGGCGTGGCAGGCATGTATGAGGAAGTCCAGCAACAGCTCATGCAGTCGGCCGCCAACCAGCAGGCCATAATGGACATCGAGAATGTCAAACTTCCGCCTCTGACGACGCTTATAGAGAGCGCCAGGGAGAACGCCAACCAGATAAGGTACTACGAGAGCGGCGCAGCCGCGGCCATGTGCGACGCCAAGAGCGCCAAACGCCGCTGGATGAACAGTATAAAGCTCAACGCGCAGTACCAGTACGGTTACAACATCTATAACGGCGAAACGACGTCGAACGGTACGTTCCAGACGGGTCCCACTTATTATTACAACTATAATAACGTGGAGCAGTCGTGGTGGTTCGTCGGCGCCAGCATCTACCTGCCGCTGGACGATATCCTGGACACGCGCAACCGCGTACGCAAACAGCAATTTCTTGCCGACCAGCAATACCAGGCCGGAGAGGAGTGGTTTCGCGAACGTCAGTTGCAGATAGAGCAAGCCTATTCCGACGCCGAGCTTTGGATGCGCCTGATCCGTATCAAATCGGAGACTTTCGAACTTTCGAAGATACAGTACTCCCTCAGCCAGGCCGACCAGATCAACGGCCGTATAGACTTGAGCGAACTTAACCGTAACAAGTCCATGCACAACATCGCGGAAACCGAGTACGAGCAAACCCGCGCGTTCCTCAACGCGGCCATCCTGCGCCTGCAAACGCTGTCGTGCTATAAGATATTGAGCTACTAATTTTCTGACACCCACATAGTTATGAGAACAATATTATACATCCTCAACATTATATACCGTATCCGCCTGTGGCTCATAGGTATTCCTCTTATCGTCACGCTTATAGCCCTTTTCTTCACCCGTAACCTGCCCAAGAGTTACCAGGTGACGGCTACGGTTTACGCCGGCGTTGCGTCGGGTTACAACATCGAGTCCGGTACGGGAGGCGCAGCCATAGCCGACTGGAACTCTGTGAACAATGCCATGGACAACATTATCAACATCATATATTCGCAAGCCACCCTCAAAAAGGTATCCATCAGGCTCTATGCGCGCAATATGATCCACGGCAATCCCGAAAAGGACAACAACTATATTACCGCGGCCCACTTCCGCGAGCTGATGAGTATCACTCCCGACGAAGTCAAGGCGCTTATAGACAAGTCGTCCGAGGAGAATACCGTGGCCCAGCTCCAGGCTTATGAGCAGCCTAACAACCAGAACTTCGTTTATGGTCTGTTCAACTACATACACCCGCACTACAGTTATCAGTCGCTCAGCACTATAGATGCCAAGCGTATGGGAACCAGCGACATGATCGATATAAAATATACCTCGGACGACCCGGGTATAGCCTATAACACCATGCTGCTGTTGCTCGAGGAGTTCGTGAATAACTACCGCGAGCTGCGTTTTGCCGAAACCGACAACGTAATCAAATATTTCGAGGAGGAGTTGGCCAAGGCGGGTCGCGACCTGCGTTTCAGCGAGGACTCGCTGACCAACTACAACCGCCGCATGAAGGTGATCAACTACGACGAGCAGACCAAGCACGTAGCGGCCCTCACGCGCGACTTTGAACTTAACTACGAGACCATCCTGTTGGCCTACGAAAGTTCGATGGCCCTTCTGCAGGTTCTCGACGAGCGTATCGACGAGTCTGTCAGGGCTATGGTGAGCAACTCGAAGATGAATACCATCCTCAACGACATAGGCAACCTCACCACCCGCATCACGCAGTTGGAGGCCTTCACCAGCGACTCGTTGGGCGGCAACCGCAACCGCGATCTTCAATTCCTTTACGGCCAACGCGATAAATTGGAGAGCGAATACCGCGATTTCTTCGTTGAGTATGGCGTCCACAAATACAGCAAGGAAGGTGTGGCCAACAAGGACATCGTAGACCAGTGGCTGGCCGAGAAACTCAATAACGCCAAGGCCACCGCCGAGATGGACGTCATGCGCCAGCGCAAGATCGAACTCGACCGCCAGTACGAATACTATTCGCCCATAGGCTCTACGATCAAACGCCAGGAACGCACCATCAACCTGACGGAGAACCGCTACCTTGAGCTTTTGCACGCCCTGAACATGGCCCTTATGCGCAAGAAGAACCTGGAGATGTCCTCCGCGTCGCTCAAGGTCATAAGCGAGCCTATATTCCCGATCAGGGCCGTACCCACCGCCCGTAAACTTATCGTCATGGCGGCGTTCCTCGGAAGTATCCTCTTCGTCCTCGGCTTCTTCCTTATCCTTGAGCTTCTCGACCGCACGCTTCGCGACAAGGAGCGCGCCGAGCGCCTCACCAAGCTGAGCGTCATAGGCGCCTTCCTGGGAGCGGGCAAACTCAAATACCGCGGCTACAACAAAGAATGTTACCGTATAGCCTCCACCTACCTGGCCAACGCCATGATCTCCTTCCTCGACCAGGGTAAGCAGCGCAACGTGGTCAACCTGATAAGCACCGAGGATTCGGACGGCAAGCAATTTGTCGCAAGCAAACTCGAAGAACAATGGAGTTCGCTGGGCCTGAAGGTGAAAGTCCTTTCATGGCACGACGACCTCATGGCCGACCCGCGCCGCTACGTGCAGGCCCACAGTATTTTCGAACTCTTCGAAGCGGGCGACGAGGATATCATCATCGTCGAGCAGCCGCCCCTCAGGGTTAGCAACATCCCCGCTTCGTTGCTGCAGGAATCCGACGTCAACCTGCTCACGGCCCGCGCCGACAGGGTATGGAAAGACACGGACCAACTGCTTCTCGAACGCGTCAAGAGTCAAATGGGCGACGTACCCCTCTACATGTACCTCACCCAGGCCGAAAGGGAGACTGTGGAACACTTCACCGGCATGCTGCCTCCGTTCACTCCGACGCGCAAGCTGATATACAGGATATTCCAACTCGGTCTTACCTCGAAACGATAGTCTCCGATGGCACAGGGCAATTATCGCGGCAGCGCTATAGCAGGGATCAACACACGTGCGATAATGTACGTGATGTTGATTCTCGGCGGACTGCTTATCGCCCTTGTGGCTTCGCAGTTCGGCTTTATCGCCGGCTTGGGATTGGCCGTAGTGCCGCTGTTCATCGTCCTTATATTCTCTCTGGTAGCCAGCCCGCACTTCTCCCTGTTGATGATTTTTGCCGCCAACTACTTCATTATGGGTACGGTGCGGTATACCGACATACCCGGCGGCCCTATCATGGACGTGTTGCTGGGGATGACTATCGTCGGGATGATCATACAGGCTTGTCAAGGCAAGCTCGATATGGGCAATTCGTTGAATTCTCTTTCGCTCCTCTCCGGAGTGTGGCTGCTCTATTGCATTTTCGAGATATTCAACCTCAATAAACCTTCTTTCGAGGCCTGGCTGCAGTCGGGGCGCGGATTGGCTCTCTATTTCTTCCTGCTTTCGATCGTCACTCCGGTTATCTTCACCCGTTACCGCGATGTGAAGCGCGTATTGATCCTGTGGTCGATGTTTACGATCGTTGGGGCGGGCAAAGCCGTGCAGCAGAAGATAATGGGTTTCGACCACTACGAACTCCGCTGGCTCTATGAACTCGACGCCCAGAGTACCCACCTTATCTCGTCCGGTATCCGTTACTTCTCCATCTTTACCGACGCGGCCAACTTTGGCGCGCTTATGGGATTCTCGATGGTTATGTTCACCGTGTGTGCGTTCATGTCTCAGAAGTGGCTCAGCCGGATATATTTTATCGCAGTGGCCATACTATCTTTCTATGCCATGATGCTCTCGGGTACTCGCGGGGCCAACGCCGTGCCGTTCGCCGGTTTCGGCCTGTTCGTGCTTTTGTCCCGCAACTGGAAGGTTGTTATACCTCTTTCGTTCTTCCTTGCCTTCTCGTTCTGGTTCCTCAACTTTACCACCCACTTGGAGGGAAACACTTATGTGCGTCGTATGCGTTCGACATTCGACACAAACGACGCTTCGCTGCAGGTGCGCTTCGACAACCAGGCCAAGATGAAGGTATGGCTGCGCGACCACCCTTTCGGGGCGGGCATCGGTATGGGCGGAGGTAAAGCCAAGAAGCACGACCCTAACGCGTACATGTCGCAGTTGCCTACGGACTCATGGTTCGTGCTTATATGGGCGGAGACGGGCATAGTTGGCCTTTCGCTGTATATCACCATCCTGGTCATCCTTCTGATCCGATGTTCTTATGTGATTATGTTCAGGATAAAGAACAAGCAGCTCCGGGGGATTTTGGGTGGTATGCTTTCCGGGGTTTTCGGCGTTATGATCGCCTCTATCGGTAATGAGATCATGGGCCAGTTCCCCAACGGGTTCATTGTTTATACGATGTTGGCGTTCATCTATATGGGAGAAAAATACGATCAGCAGCTCTCCCTGGAGGAAGAGTCCGGAAAATTGCCGGAGAATGGCTGGCTGTAATGATATAGACGTTTCGGTTGTAAGCATAACTTACAACGGGCTGGATGATACGCTGCGTATGATCCGGTCGCTAAAAGAGGTAGTGCATAGCGTAAGTTACGAGATAATAGTCGTAGACAACGCTTCGCGCGAGAACGAGGCCGAGGCGGTGAAGGTTCTTTTTGATGATGTTACGGTTATCCGCTCGGAGCGCAATCTGGGTTTTTCGGGTGGCAACAATCTGGGCATAGCCCGGGCCAGGGGACGTTATGTGCTGTTGCTAAATAATGACACCTACCTGGAGCAGGACGGTTTAGGTGCTATGGCGGCCATGATGGACGCCGACCCTGAAATAGGCGCCGTGTCGCCCAAGATAAAATTCGCCGCGCCGCCGCAGTTGTTGCAATTCGCAGGTTTTACGCCTTTGTCGGCCGTGACCATGCGCAATTCGATAGTGGGTTACTGCGAGAAGGATTGCGGGCAGTGGGACACTCCGCGCGAGATACCATACGCCCATGGCGCGGCCATGATGGTGCGCCGGGAGGCCGTGGACAAGGCGGGTATGATGCCAGACGTCTATTTCCTCTATTACGAGGAGCTTGATTGGAGCATCTCCATACGCCAGGCGGGTTATACCATATGGTACCAACCGGATTGTACGGTGTTCCATAACGATGGGCAGACGTCCGGCGTTTCGCCTCTGAGGGTCTACTATCTGGCCCGCAACCGCATGCTGCTTGCCTGGCGCAAGAACAAGGGTGCGGGGCGTTTGGCTTCGGTGGTTTACCAGATGGGCGTTGCCATGCCCAAGAGCGTGGCCGTACATCTTTCGAAAGGCGACGTGAAGGCGGCCGGAGCGGCAGTGAGGGCCTGCGCCGGATTTGTGGGTATAAAAAATAAATGCGGGCCTGGCCCGGATAAAGGTAAATAAATGGAAATATGAGTCCTTGTGTCGGACTCGCGTTAAAAAACTGCGTACGGAACGAAGTGATCGGATTATGTTGGCGACAGGGATTTCCTGCGGACAGATTGGAATCAAAGGGGATGTTGAAATTTAAAATTAAAGGGTATGCTTGAGTTGATTGACACGATCTGTTTTATTGTTTTCGCTGTTTTGGTGGGATACCTTTTCATCTTCGCCATGTTTGCCATGCGCAAGCGTAGCGATGCCTATCCCCAGGCAAGGGAATTCAGCCGCATTGCGGTTATGTTTCCGTCGTACCGCGAGGATGCGGTCATAGTTTCGTCCGTCCGATCGTTCCTCGAGCAGGACTATCCTAAGGACAAATTCGACGTAGTGGTCATTTCCGACCATATGAAGGACGATACCAACAGGAAATTGTCCTCCCTGCCTATCATCCTTTTCCGCGCCCATTACGCCAGCAGTTCCAAAGCCAAGGCGCTGAATTTCGCGATGACGGAACTTGCCAACGAGCATTACGACGTGGTGCTTATACTCGACTCGGACAACACCGTGCGCCGCGATTTCCTTCAGCAGATCAATAACGCCTTCTATTCCGGCGTCATAGCCATGCAGGCGCATCGCGTGGCCAAGAACCGCAATACCAGCACGGCCATCCTGGACGCTTTCAGCGAGGAGATGAATAACTCCATCTTCCGTAAGGGCCACGTCCGCCTGGGGCTTTCGGCGGCATTGATCGGGTCGGGCATGGCCTTCGACTTCAAGTGGTTCCTGCGCCATATTCCACTTGTGGTCTCCACCGGCGAGGATAAGGAGCTTGAGACGCTCCTGCTTAAGGAGGGAACCTATATCGAATATCTGGAGGACGTGGAGGTGTACGACCAGAAGGTGGAGAAAGACAGCACTTTCTATAACCAGCGCCGCCGTTGGATCTTCGCTCAGTTCGACGTTTTGCGCATGTCGCTGCACGACCTTCCTCACGCCATTTTCTCGGGTAACGCCGATTATACCGACAAACTTTTCCAATGGATGATGCCCCCGCGTATTATCCTGCTGGGCATGGTCGGCCTTTACTCTTTCGGAATAACCGTCCTGGCCTGGGACCTTTCGGTAAAATGGTGGTTCCTTTTCGTTATGATGCTTATGGCCATAGCCATGGCCACTCCGGACTATCTGGTGGACGATAATTTCAAGAAAACCATCAAGAAAGTCCCCGTGTTGTTCATACTCATGGTACTCAATATGTTCCGCTTGAAGGGCGCGGGCAAGAAATTCATCCACACCCCTCACGGCGACGTGGAGGCCGATATGGAGGAGGAATACCGCCTGCATCAACACGAGGATTACGTGGTACGCATAGCCACGGCCAAGGATCCGGATAAAGGGACGAAGCTATGAAAATAGCCATAGAGGCTCAACGCATCTTCCGCCCCAATAAGCACGGGATGGATTTCGTGGCGTTGGAAACCATCCGCGAGTTGCAGAAGATGGATTCCGCCAACGAGTATTTCGTGCTTGTCGCCCCCGGTCCCGACCGTTGCCTGCAGGAATCCCGCAACCTGCATATAGTGGAGGTAAGCAGCCCTTCGTATCCCACCTGGGAGCAGTGGGCCTTACCCAGGGCGCTGCTGGCCATAGAGCCGGATATAGTGCATTGCACCAGCAATACGGCCCCGGTACGTTGTCCCTATCCACTCATCCTCACGTTGCACGATATAATTTTCCTGGAACCTCGCACGGGCAAGAAAAGTTCGTCGTGGTACCAGAATATGGGTTGGTATTACCGTCGTTTCGTTGTGCCTCGCGTATTGCCCCATTGCCGCCGGATCATCACCGTCTCCAATTTCGAGCGCGGGCGCATAGGTCAGGCTTTGGGCCTTCCCGAGAAGCAACTCGTGGCTATCTATAACGGCTACAGTTCGCATTTCCGCCCGGTGGAAAACTATGCGGAAGTGACGCGCAAATATGTTGACGCGGAGCGCTATATGTTTTTCCTCGGCAATACCGATCCCAAGAAGAATACCCCGAGGATACTGAAAGCATACTCGATATACGCCGCAAGCACGGCCGAACCCCTGCCCCTGCTCATAGCCGACCTTAAGGAAGAGGTCATAGACGGCATCCTGCACGAAGAGGGCATAGCTGACGTAAAGCCTCTGCTGCGTTACCCCGGATATATCGCCAATACCGATCTTCCGGCCATCTACAGCGGCGCCCGCGTTTTCCTTTACGCCTCTTTGCGGGAGAGTTTCGGCATTCCCATCCTCGAATCCATGGCCTGCGGCTCTCCCATAGTCACGAGTAACGTTTCCGCCATGCCCGAGATTGCGGGCGAGGGAGCGGTGCTTGTCGATCCGCTGGACGCCGATCAGATAGCCGCCGCTATAATAAGGCTCGAAACCGACGAGGCTTTCCGACGCGAAAAGGTGGAATACGGCTTTGAGCGCGTAAAGCGATTTTCGTGGCGTAAAACCGCCGAAGAGTTGCTTAAGCTCTATCGCGAGGTGGCGGCCGAGTTGTGACATTGCTTTAGACAGATTATAAGCGGGGCCGGTTGCCGGAATTCCCGCTTTCGCTTTTATTATACGGTGGAATTTGTTATTTTTGCCATTATAATGATCGAGTTATGGGCATAATAGAAAGAATAAAGGATAATCCGCGCCTTAAGAGGCGTCTTTACGCCCTTTTCGCCCACCCGGTGAAATCTCGTCCACGGTGGTGGGTGCGGCTTTTCATGCCTTTTTATGCCAGCCGCGGCCGCGGGTCGGTCATCTATCGCAGCGTAAGGCGCGACATAGCGCCCAACCACCGTTTCAGTCTTGGCCGCAGGTCTGTCATAGAGAGTTATTGCGCCGTCAACAACATGGTGGGCGACGTGGTGCTTGGCGATGGCGTCAGGCTCGGCATAGGCGGCACCATAATTGGCCCTGTGGTGATGGAAGATTACTCTTTTACGGGGCAGAACTGCCTTATCTCCGGTTTGATACATAATTACGAAGATCCTTCCTCGCTGATCATAGACCAGGGCGTAAGCACGGCCCCGGTAGTGATAGGTCGCGGTACTTACCTGGGCGCCAATGTCGTTGTGGTGGCCGGAGTTACGCTTGGCGAGCATTGCGTGGTGGGGGCGGGCAGCGTGGTCACCAGATCCATGCCTCCCTATACGCTTTGCGTGGGTTCGCCCGCCCGGGCGGTCAAACGCTACGACTTCGATAAAAAAGAGTGGATAAAGATATGAGCGCCGCGCCTAAGGTAAGCGTGGTGATCCCCGTTTACAACACAGAGACATATCTCGACGAGGCCATAGGCTGTATCACGTCCCAGACCCTGGCTGATATAGAGATACTCGCGGTGGACGACGGTTCTACGGACGGCAGCCTTGCCGTGCTTGAACGCATAGCGGCGGCCGATGCGCGCGTCAAGGTCTTCACGCAGCCCAACGCAGGGCAGTCGGTGGCCCGCAACGTGGCTTTGGGCCATGCCCGCGGCGAGTACGTCTATTTTATGGACAGCGACGACAGGCTGGACGCCGACGCTTTCGAATTGTGTTATGCCAAGTGCCGGGAGGAGTCGCTCGATTTCGTCATCTTCGACGCCGACGCTTTCTGCGAAGTGGAGGGCTTCGATCTGCAGGCCACCAACTACGACCGCGCGGGCAAGATCGCCGACCGCGTCTACACCGGCCTCGACATTCTTGACGAACTGATGGCTGTGGGCGGATACAGCGTCTCGCCCTGTCTGAGCCTTGTCAGTCGCAGTTACCTGGATGAGCGGAATATACGTTTCTATCCCGGCATAATACACGAGGACGAACTCTACTCGGCGCAGCTTTACGTCCCCGCCCGGCGCGTGGGGCGCATCGACCGCAAGTTCTTCCACCGCCGCTACCGTGCCTCTTCCGTCATGACGAGCGTCTATTCCAAGCGCACCATAAAAGGCTATATGACCGTAATGCGCGAGCTTGCGGCCTTCCGTCGCCGTACGTCCTCCCCCCGCGCCAAAGCTATGATACGCACGCTTATGCGGCGTATGCTGGCGGCGGTTATGTATAACGCCTCCACCATGCCGGCCGCCGATCGCCGTGGCCTGCTTTTGCGGGCCGCCGGGTATCCGTGCCTGTTGTCGGCCAAGAGTACGCTGGTGCTGGCCCTGCCATGCCTGAGGAATAGAGGAAAAGACTGAATTATGTCGCACAAGAGTGAGATGGTGACCGGCGTGGCCTACACCGCCATATCGAAATACGCCTGGATGGTGATCCAACTGGTCATCCAGGGCGTGCTGGGCCGTCTTGTGATCCCTTCCGACCATGGCGTTATGGCCATAGCTATGGTCGCCATGGCTTTCTTCGCCATATTTACCGACATGGGGCTGGGGCCGGCCATAATACAGCATAAAGATATTCCGCGCGGGGATATGGACAGGCTCTTCAGCTTCACATGCTGGTCGGGTCTGGCCCTGGCCGGGACGTTTTTTGCTTTTTCCCCCGCCATGGCGTCGTTTTACGCCATGCCCAAGCTGGAACCGATGGCCATGATGCTGTCGGCCAGTTTGTTGTTCGCCAGCATCAATATCGTTCCCAATGCGTTGATGTTCAAGGATAAAAAATTCAAGTTCATGGCTTGGCGGCAGCTCCTCGTGCAGACTTTCGCCGGGGCGGTGGCGGTGGGCCTTGCCTTATGGCTGCCTGCGGAGTATAAGATCTATTCGCTGGCGTCGCAGAATATACTTTCGGCGATCATAATATTCGCCGTCAATTTTCGCCAGTATCCGCTGCGTCTGCGCTTTACTTTTGGAATTTCGGCCCTCAGGCCCATCTTCGGCTATTCGGCCTACCAATTTTTCTTCGGTTTTATCAACTATTTCAGCCGCAACCTCGATAAACTGGTTACCGGCAAGGTGCTGGGAAGCACCATACTGGGATATTACGACAAGTCCTACCGTTTGATGCTGTTGCCGTTGCAGAACCTTACGAGCGTCATAACCCCCGTCATGCATCCCATCTTCTCGGAGATGCGCGACCGCCGCATAATGATGAACAACTACATGAAGGTCTTCCGCTTGCTGGCCCTTATAGGTTTCCCTCTTTCGGTGCTGCTCTTTTTTTCCGACCGGGAGCTTGTGTTGCTCATCTACGGCATGCAATGGGCTCCGTCGGTGCCTGCTTTCAGGATACTTGCCATTTCCGTCGGAGTGCAGATGGTCCTGTCCTCGTCGGGTTCTATCTTTCAGGCCGCCGGCGACACCCGCACGCTTTTCATCGTCGGCCTGTCGTCCACCCTGCTTAACGTGGCCGGCGTGGTGGCGGCGCTTACGATCTACCGCACCATCGAGGCGGTGGCGTGGACTGTCTCGGCGTGCTACACGCTCAACCTTTTTATCTGCTACGTCATGATGTACAGGGTGACGTTCAAGCTGGAGATGAGCGGTTTCTGGCGGCAATTCGTATCGCCTCTTACGCTGGCTGCGATAACCCTGGCGGCACTCTATCCCACTCGGATGCTGCCCGGGGATATGAACATGATACTTTCGCTGGGCATCAAATGCGCCATAGCAGGCGTCATATGGCCCGTTTACATACAACTTTCGGGCGCGTTCGACATAACAGGCCGCGTGCGCTCGCTCATAAAGAACAGACGATGAAAGCGCTATTTCTGGTTTTTCACGGTTTCGCCGAAGGATATAACGGCATAACGAAGAAGATATACAGCCAGGTGGCCGCCATGAACGCTTGCGGAGTGTCCACGGTATTGTGCTACACCGCTTTCGGCGCCGACGGCAGCCAACTGCGCATGGTGGACGACAAGGTGCTGGATAACTTCGGCCGCGGCCAGGCGGCCAAGGTCTATAAGCGTACGCGCTGGAAGCCGCTCACGGACTATATAGCCCGGGAGGGCATAACGATGGTCTACGCAAGGGCCAACCACAATGCCAACCCGTTCCTCATCCGCCTGTTTTCGCGCCTGCGCCGCATGGGGGTCAAGGTGGTCATGGAGATACCGACCTATCCCTACGACCAGGAGTACGACGGCACGCCGCTGGGTTTCCGCTCGCGCCTCTACGTCGACAGGCTTTTCCGCAACTGCATGGGCCGGTCGCTTTTCCGCATAGCCACATTTGCCAATCTCGATGAGATTTTCGGCGCTCCGACCATACGTATATCCAACGGGATAGATTTCGACAGGGTCCCTCTCAGGAAGCGCGCCTTTGCCGATAGTTCCAAGCTCAACCTTATAGGCGTGGCCGAGATACACACATGGCACGGTTTCGACCGCGTGATAGCCGGCCTGGCGCAATATTACGCCGCGGGGCGACCTGCGGTGGAGGTGACTTTCCATGTGGTGGGAGAGGGTTTCCAGGGTATAGGCGACCAGCTCCGCGCCCAGGCTGCGGCGCTCGGCGTAGCCGACCGCGTGGTGTTCCACGGCCCGCTGGGCGGCGTGGAGTTGGACGAAGCCTTCGAGCGGGCCGACATGGGCGTAGCCAGCCTGGCCCGCCACCGCAGTGGCATAACGCATATCAAAACGCTGAAAAACAGGGAGTACGCAGGCCGGGGAATACCTTTCGTCTATTCCGAGACGGACGACGATTTCGAGACGATGCCCTACGTCATGAAGGCCCCTGCGGACGAGACGCCCATAGACATAGCCGCTCTGGTGGAATTTTATCGCACTGCGCCGCACGATCCGGCGGCCATCCGCGCCTCGGTGGAGGGTACGCTCTCCTGGCAGGCCCAGATGCGGAAAGTTATAGACGAAATTGAAAACTCAAAATAAACATACGCCATGCACGCAGTGGAGATCATTTTCTGGATATTTTTAGCCGTAGTTTTTTACACCTACATAGGCTACGGCATAGTGCTGTGGGTTGCGGTGAAGGTAAAGGAGGCGGTATGCCCGCCCAAGCCCGCCGCGTTGCCCGCCGCTCTGCCCGAGGCGGTTCTGATGATAGCGGCCTACAACGAGCAGGACATAGTGGCCGAAAAGATGGCCAACTGCCGGCAGATAGATTACCCGGCCGACAAATTTACCGTTTGCTGGGTCACCGACGGCTCGACGGATAAAACTAACGACCTTTTGGCCGCCTATCCCGGGGTGAAGGTACTTTACAGCCCTGAAAGGCGCGGCAAGACGGCGGCCCTGAACCGCGGGGTAGCCCTTATCGAGGCCCCCATAGTGATATTCACCGACGCCAACACCATGCTCAACCGCGAGGCGGTAAAAAATATCGTTGCCCTTTTCAGCGATCCCAAGGTTGGTTGCGTGGCCGGCGAGAAACGCGTGGCCGCCAATGACGGCGACGGCAGCGCGGCTGCGGGCGAAGGCCTTTACTGGAAATATGAGTCCACCCTTAAGGAACTCGATTCGAGGCTCTACTCGGCCGTGGGCGCTGCGGGAGAGCTTTTCGCCGTGCGTACGGAGCTTTTCGAGATGATGCCCGAGGACACCCTGCTGGACGATTTCATCCTCTCGATGCGCATAGCCGCGTCGGGCTATAAGATAGCCTACTGCCCCGAGGCTTACGCCGTTGAGGGCGGCTCGGCCGACATGCGCGAGGAGCAGAAGCGCAAGGTTCGCATAGCGGCCGGCGGTTTGCAGTCGATATGGCGTTTAAGTCCGCTGCTCAATATTTTCCGCTACGGCGTGCTGTCTTTCCAGTACGTTTCGCACAGGGTGCTGCGCTGGACGGTCACTCCCCTGTGCCTTGTGGCGCTCCTGCCGCTCAACGCGGCGTTGGTTGCATGGCGTCCCGATTCGTGGCTCTACTGGACGCTGCTGGCCGGACAGATGTTATTCTACCTTGCGGGGGCCGCCGGCGCGTGGCAATCGGCCAGGGGCGGCAAGTCGCTGCTGCTGGTGCCGTACTATTTCCTTTTCATGAACCTTAACGTGTTCATGGGGGCGAGGTACCTATGGAAGCGCTGGCGCAAAGGAGTGACCTCCGGTGCATGGGAAAAGGCCAAACGGGCCTGACGGAATGTAGCCCGGCAAAGAAAACGATAATTGCGAAAATTATTATCTTTGCGGCAACGTTATTAACGTATGGAAAATTTTTTGATACGGATCATTGTCGCCGCCTGCGTTTTGTTGCAGGGAGCATCGCTCTTTCCACATCACCACCACGGTGACGGAGGGGCGCTTTGTTTCGATAAAGCCCATTGCACTCCCGTTTCCGACGGTTGCGCCCACGACGGCTGCGGCCATGAAGGGCGGCATGAAGGACGTTGCGGCCATAGCGGCGCGCCGGATAACTGCACGCTCCGCATAACCGCCCCTAATCCGCGTTTGGAGCGTCTTACGGCAAAAACGTTGTTGCCTGCCGTAGTGGCCCTTCCCGCCTTTCACGCCCCCGTATTTTCGTGCGAGGATTGCGCCGTGCGGCAAACCGGCCGCATATCCTGCCTTCGCGTCATACACTCGCACCGCCCCGAGCGGCTGCACCTATTTGTATCCGCCCGCATCCGTCCCGGGCGCGCCCCTTCGTTTACGGCATAACCCGCCCTTCGGCGGCGTATGTGCGCAGGCTCATCGGCCTGTCGCGCTATTGTGTTTAATGCCAAAAACGAAAAGATCATGTACAAGCAAATAATTTTCATAGCCGCCTCGATATTGCTCAACGCAGCCTGCGGCGGCAACGGCCAAGCCCCGGCTGACAGCCCCGCGGCCCACGACCACGCCCACGCCCACGCCCACGACCATTCGGGCCATAATCACGGCGACCACGACGGTCACGGTCACGAGGGCCATGACCATGCGGGCCACGGCCATGCCGCGGAGAAACCCGTCGCCGAAGCCGCTTCCGGCGGCGAGTCGGACGAGATAATATTTCCCCCCGCCCAGGCCGCCCTCACCGATTTCAAGGTGGAAGAGGTGTGTCCGGGGCCTTTTTCCGACGTCATACGCGCCAGCGGCCGCATACTTCCGGCCCAGGGCGATCAGGTATGCCTTTCCGCGCCGGTGGACGGCATAGTATCTTTCGGCGCGGTGAAACTCACCGACGGTAGTCCGGTGCAGGCAGGCCAGAGTCTCTTTTTCATCTCCTCGAAGAACATAGCCTCGGGCGACGCCAACGCCCGCATAACGGCCAATTACGAGAAGGCGCGTGCCGAGATGCAGCGCATGGAGGCGCTGCTCGGCGATAAGATAGTGACCCGCAAGGAGTACGATGCCGCCCGCGTGGCCTATATAGAGGCCAGGGGCGAATACGACGCCATAGCCGCCACCAATTCGGCCCGCGGCACCGGCGTCAAGGTCCCCATTACGGGCTATGTGTCGCGCCTGGATGTGCATGAGGGTGACTATGTGGTCATGGGTCAGGTGCTTGCCAATGTGACGCGCAACCGTCGTATGGAATTGCGCGCCGATGTGTCGCAGCGTTACTACGCCGGCCTTAAAAATGTGCGCTCGGCCTCTTTCCGCACTCCTTATGACGATCAGACGTTGAATATAGACGATATGAACGGCCGCCTGGTGTCGATAGGCCATGCCACCGAGCAGTCGGGCTATATGATCCCCGTGATATTCGAATTCGACAATCCGGGACAACTTGTGGCGGGTTCCTATGTGGAGATATCCCTGCTGGGCGCCCGGCGTGACGGCGTGGTAAGTCTGCCGCTGACGGCTATAACCGAGCAGCAGGGCGTCTTTTACGTCTATGTGCAGGTTGACCTGGAAGGTTACCGCCGCCGCGAGGTGCGCCTGGGGGCGGACGACGGCGAAAGGGTGGCCATCCTTTCGGGCCTGCAGCCAGGCGAGAGGGTGGTCACGCGCGGGGCCGTGCATGTGCGCATGGCCGCCTCTTCGGGCGCTATCCCACACGGACACAGCCATTAAAAGCGGAAGGTTATGTTGAACAGGATCATTCGCTTCGCATTGGACAACCGCCTGCTGGTGGTAGTCCTGAGCGGCCTTCTGGCCGCCGCGGGCATATGGGTCGCCTCCCGTATGGAGGTGGACGTATTCCCCGACCTTAACGCCCCCACGGTGGTGGTGATGACCGAAGCCGGCGGCATGGCCGCCGAGGAGGTCGAAAGACTTGTGACATTTCCGGTGGAGACGGCGGTCAACGGAGCCACCGGCGTCAGGCGCGTACGCTCGTCGTCCACCAACGGCTTTTCTGTCGTTTGGGTGGAATTCGACTGGGAAACCGATATATACATCGCCCGACAGATAGTCTCCGAAAAGCTCTCCTCGATGGAAGGCGCTCTGCCGGCTGGCGTCGGCACTCCCGTCCTCGGACCTCAGTCGTCCATCCTGGGCGAGGTCCTTATAGTCAGCCTGACGTCCGATTCGGTCTCCATGGAGGGGCTGCGTACTCTGGCCGACTGGACGCTGCGCCCGCGGCTGCTGTCGGTCCCCGGCGTGGCACAGGTGGCCGTGCTTGGCGGCGACATCCGCGAGTACCGCATCCTGCTTTCGCCCCAGAAGATGAGCCAGTGGAAGATAACCCTGGGCGAGGTACTCGACGCCACCGAAGGCATCACCCGCAACGCGCCGGGCGGCGTACTCTACCAGTACGGAAACGAATACATCGTCAGGGGCATGCTCTCCACGCCCGACGTGGATCGCATAGGCCAGGCGGTGGTGAAGAGCGTAGGCGGTTATCCGGTTACGCTCGAAGATATAGCCCGCATAGAGATAGGGGCCCGTACGCCGCGCCTGGGAGTGGCTTCGGAAAAGGGCCGGCCGGCGGTGTTGCTCACCGTCACCAAACAGCCGCACACCGGAACGATAGAGTTGACGGAGAAACTCGACGCGGCCGTGGCCGAATTGCAGAAATCCATCCCGGCCGGGGCGCATGTCTCGACAGATATTTTCCGCCAGTCGCGCTTTATAGAGAGTTCCATATCCAATATACAGAAGTCGTTGATGGAGGGGGCGCTGTTCGTGGTGATAGTTCTGCTGCTGTTCCTTATGAACGGCAGGGTGACGCTCATCTCGCTCGTCGCCCTGCCCCTGTCGCTGCTTATGTCGGTGTCGATACTCATGCTCATGGGCATAACCATAAATACCATGAGCCTCGGAGGCATGGCGATAGCCATAGGCTCGCTGGTGGACGACGCCATAATCGACGTGGAGAACGTCTTCAAGCGCCTAAGGCAGAACCATGCCCGTCCCGCGCCCGAGAGGCAGGGCGCGCTCACGGTGGTTTACGAAGCCTCGCGCGAGATACGCGCCTCGATCGTCAGCGCCACCTTTATCACCATAATAGCCTTCGTGCCGCTGTTCTTCCTCGACGGCATGGAAGGCCGCATGCTCAAACCCCTTGGCGTGGCGTTCATCGTTTCGCTTTTCTGCTCGCTGGTCGTGGCCGTTACGCTTACTCCGGTCATGTGCAACGGTATCCTGGCCCGCGACAAGGTTCTGGACAGGTGCGGCAAAGAGCCTTTCCTGCCCGCATGGCTCAGGCGCGTCTATCGCCCTGCCCTGGAATGGGCGCTCGGGCGCAAAGCGTTGGTGCTTGGCGTGGCCGCCGGGCTTTTCGTAATGGCGGCCATAATATTCGCCACCCTTGGCCGCAGCTTCCTGCCCGCATTCAACGAGGGGTCGCTTACGGTCAACGTCTCGATGATGCCGGGCGTGTCGCTCGAGGAGTCGGACGCCATGGGCCGTACCGTCGAAAAGCTGCTGCTTGAGGTCCCCGAGATAAAGACCGTAGCCCGTAAAACGGGCCGCGCCGAACTCGACGAGCATGCCCTGGGGGTGAACTCCTCGGAGCTTGAGGCTCCTTTCGAGCTTGGCCGGCGCTCACGCGACGAGTTCCTGGCCGACGTACGAAGCCGCCTGGGAGTACTCACGGGCGTCAATATAGAGATAGGACAGCCCATATCGCACCGCATAGACGCCATGCTGTCCGGCACCAAGGCCAATATAGCCATCAAACTTTTCGGCGAAGACCTCGGCGCGATGTATGCGCTTGGCAACCGCATAAAGGCGGCCATAGACCCGATAGCCTCGCTGGCCGACGTGAACGTAGAGCAGCAGGTGGAGCGTCCGCAGTTGCAGATAATCCCCCGTCGCCGCATGCTGGCGCGCTACGGCATAACGCTGCCCGAGTTTTCGCGTTTCGTGTCGGTGGCCCTTTCGGGGGCGGCCGTCTCGCAGGTCTACGACGCGGGACGCTCGTTCGACCTTACCGTGATGGTCGACGACGCGCAGCGGTCCACCATAGAACGCATAGGCAACCTGCTGATAGACGCCGGCGACGAGAAACTGCCGCTGAGCTATGTGGCCGATATCGTTTCCACTTCAGGTCCCAACTCCGTAAGCCGCGAGAACGTGCGCCGCAAGATAGTGGTGTCGGCCAACGTCACCGACGGCGACCTTGGCGGAGCGGTGGAGGCGATAAAAGAGGCCATATCCGAAAAGGTTACGTTGCCCGAAGGATATTACGTCGAATACGGCGGCCAGTTCGAAAGCCAGCAGGCCGCCTCGCGCCGGCTTATGGCCGCCTCGCTTATGGCCGTGCTGGTGATCTTCCTTATCATGTTCCGCGAATTCCGCAGCCTGCCGCTGGCGGGTATGGTTATGCTCAACCTGCCATTCGCCCTTGTGGGCGGCGTGGCGGCCGTACGTATGGGGTCGGGCATAGTGAGCATACCGGCCATCATAGGCTTCATCTCGCTTTTGGGCATAGCCGTCCGCAACGGCATATTGCTCGTCAGCCGTTACCAGCACCTGACGGCCGAGGGCTATCCGTTGCGCGAGAGTGTGGTTGCGGGGTCGCTCGACAGGCTTACGCCCATCATGATGACCTCGCTCACCTCGGCGCTGGCCCTCATCCCCCTGGCGCTGGGCGGCGAGGTGTCGGGCAACGAGATACAGAGTCCGATGGCCAAGGTTATCCTCGGCGGGCTTATCTCGTCCACCCTGCTCAACGCTTTCGTAGTGCCTGTTATATATTTCATGCTAAACCGCAAGAGACAATGAAACGAACGCTTATATTACTGCTGGGCCTCTGCGCCGCGCACGCCTCGTCGCAGGACGCCGTGCGCGAGAAGCTCCTCGCCTCGGTACGCGAGAATAACCCCTCGCTGAAGGCGGGCCGCGAATTGCTTGGCGCGCGGAGCCTCGAGGCCCGTACGGGCAATACCCTGCCCAATCCCACCGTTGGTTACGACTATCTATGGGGAAGCCCCGCCGACCTCGGCAAGACGGGCGAGTTGAACGTGGTGCAGGGCTTCGATTTCCCCACCCTCTACGCCAGCCGCCGCAGGCTTGCGGGCAGCCTGGCCGGACAATATTCCGAGGAGTATGGGTTGGCATGCCAACAAACGCTGCTCGAGGCGGACATGGCCTACATAGACTACCTGTGCCTTAAAAAGCGGGATGCAATATTGCGCCGCAGCGCCGATGCGGCAGCCGGGTTTGCCGCGGCATACGCCCGCAAAGCGGAGTCGGGCGAGGCCGGCGCGCTGGATGTGAATAAAGCGGAAATAGAATCCATGAATGCGCGTAACGCTTTGAAAAATAACGATATCGAGATGGTGTCGGTGGTGTCTTCGCTCGAGCTGCTCAACGGCGGCCTGCCTGTAGACATTCCTGCCGGCGTTCCGCCTGGACCCCTGCCCGCCCTGCCCGTATTGGAGGAACTCAAGGCTCGTTACCTCGCCGGCGATCCCAGGCTCGCCGGCCTGCGAAGGGCCGAAGAGGTCGCCGGCGACAGGGTGGGCGTGGCGCGCGGCTCGTCGCTGCCCAAATTCGAGGTTGGCTACCGTCGCGAACACGCCCTTGGCGAGACTTTCAGCGGCGTCAAGATGGGCGTGTCCATCCCTGTTTTCGAGGGACGTCACGCCGTGCAGGCCGCTAAGGCCATGCAGCGGGCTGCGGGCGTTGAGGCGGCGGGATACGAATCGCGCCTTGCGGTGGAACTGAACCGCATGCACGCCAAGGCCGCGCTGCTGCTGGAGTCCTATAACGAGCGCGCCGGCGCGGTGTCGCCGGAAAAGACGGCCGCGTTGCTTAACAAGGCGCTCGAAACGGGATATATCTCGGTTGTGGACTATTTCGTCGAGCTGCGCTCGCTTATGGAGATGGAACTGGCGTTGGTGGATCTCGAACGCGACTACCGCAAAGCCGTGGCCGGCCTTCTTATGGTGGACCTGTGATGGATTTCCGGCAAAAAAGCCTACCTTTGTCGCGCAACCAATAGAATATTATATGTCGCACAATCTGTTAAAGGGTAAAAAGGGCCTCATCTTCGGGGCGCTCAACGAGCAATCGATAGCATGGAAGGTGGCGGAAAGGGCCGTCGAGGAGGGCGCCGAGATAGTCCTTACCAACACGGCAGTCTCCATCCGCATGGGTACGATAAACGAGTTGGCCGAGAAAACCGGCTCGATAGTGGTGGCTGCCGACGCCACCAGCGTGGCCGACCTGGAGAACCTTATAGACGAGTCGATGAAACATTTCGGCGGTAAATTCGATTTCATCCTCCACTCGATAGGCATGTCGCCCAACGTCCGCAAGGGCCGCAAGTACGACGACCTGGACTACGACTTCCTGGCCAAGACGCTCGACATATCGGCCATTTCGTTCCACAAGGTCATACAGGTGGCCCGCAAGAAAGACGCCCTGAACGACTGGGGGTCGATAGTGGCGCTGAGCTACATAGACGCCCAGCGTACCCTGTACGGCTACAACGACATGGCGGACGCCAAGGCCCTGCTTGAGTCTATAGCCCGCAGCTTCGGCTATATCTACGGCCGCGAACGCAAGATACGCATAAACACCGTCTCGCAGTCGCCCACGCCCACCACGGCGGGCAGCGGCGTACTCGGCCTGGACGACCTGATGGATTTCTCGGAGCGCATGTCGCCCCTGGGCAACGCCACCGCCGCCGATTGCGCCGATTACGTCCTTACGCTCTTCTCGGACTACACCCGCAAGGTGACTATGCAAAACCTCTTCCACGACGGAGGTTTCGCAAGCATGGGCATGAGCCGCCGCGCGATGAAGACCTACGAGAAAGGGCTGGAAATAGAGTTCGACGACGTAAAGAAAATATAGTCGCGCAACGCCGCACGCGGGGAGGGAACTGCTTTGTGCATCTTGCGGCGGGTTCCTCCCCTCTTTTTTGATAAAACATCAAACGTATAGTTAAGGCTTGCGGACATCCATGCATAAACCCGGACGCATAACGGAACTTCTCGCCCCGGCCCGCGATTACGACGCGGCGCGGGCGGCGGTGGATTTCGGCGCCGACGCAATCTATGCGGGCGGCCCGGCTTTCGGCGCGCGCGCCGGGGCCTGTAACTCCGCCGAAGATATAGCCCGCATGGCGGACTATGCCCGTCCTTATGGCGTGAGGGTTTACGTGGCCCTCAATACGCTTCTTTTTCCCGGCGAGACGGACGAGGCCCGCGATGTGGCCGTGCGCATGATAGCGGCGGGGGCCGACGCGCTGATAGTGCAGGACATGGCCTATCTGCGCATGGGCCTGGAGGGCGTCGAGTTGCACGCCTCCACCCAGACGCAGAACTCCACGCCTGAACGCGTGGCTTTCCTTGAGAGATGCGGCTTTTCCCGCGTTATCCTCGAGCGCGGCCTCTCCCTGCGGCAGATGGAGGAGATCCGGGCCGCCACTACGGTAGGCCTGGAGGCTTTCGTCCACGGCGCGATATGCGTTTGCCGCAGCGGACGCTGTTACATGAGCCGCTCCATGGGGTCGCGCAGCGGCAACCGCGGCGACTGCTCGCAGCCCTGCCGTCTGCCGTGGGACCTTATCGACGGCGCGGGTAAAGTACACATAAAAGGCAAACACCTGCTCTCGCTGCGCGACCTGAACCTCTCGCGGCATATCCCCGCGATGCTTGCGGCGGGAATAGACTCCTTTAAGATAGAGGGACGCCTTAAGGACGCCCTCTACGTGAAGAACGTGGTGGCCTTTTACCGCGCCGCCATGGACGCCGCCATGGGGAGCGATATGCGGCGCGCCTCGGCGGGCGTTTCGCGGCCCGATTTCGTCCCCGACCCCTCGAAAAGCTTTTCGCGAGGTTTCACCCCGTATTATTTTTCCGGCCGCAGCCGCGGCGCGGCCTCTTTCGACACCCCGAAGGCCGCGGGCGAGGTTATGGGCCGGGTGGTCTCGGCGGGCCGTAGGGATTTTTTCCTCGACCGCCACTCCGACCTGTCGCCCGGCGACGGCATATGCCTTGCCGACGGCTCGTCGGGAACCGGCGTGAACGCCGTGGACGGCCGGCGCATAACGCCCAACGTGATGGACGGCATAAGGCCGGGAGCGGAGATACTGCGCAACCGCGACCATAGTTTCGAAGCCGACCTCACGCGCAGCCGCACGCGCCGCGTTATAGAGGCGCAGGCCCGCGTAGAGGTCGGCCCCGACTCCATAACGCTCGTATTGGACGACGGTTGCGGCCGCCGGGCCGAAGCGCGGGCCGAGGGTGGTTTCGACCCGGCGCGCGATGCGGAGAAGATGCTACAAACCATAAAAACCCAGACGTGCAGGAGCGGCGATACGCCTCTTGCCATAACGCGGGCGGATGTGGCTGCGGCCGGCGGCGTGCCTTTCGTCCCCCTGTCGCAACTCAACGCCCTGCGCCGCAGCGCCGCGGAGGCCCTGCTGGCCATTCCCTTGCCGCGCCCGGAGTCCGTGCCGCGTGCGGAGCTGCCGGCGAAGATGCCTGCCGGCCTTGGCGGCGGCTATGCCAACATAACGAACCCCCTTGCCGAAAAGTTCCACCTCGACCACGGCGCGACGGATATGGTCCCGGGATGGGATCTGGCCGCCGGCATGAAAGGCGTCGAGGTGATGTCGACGCCATATTGCATAAGGCGCGAGACCGGCCAGTGCCTGCGTGGCCGGCATACGCTTGCCGGGCCGCTGTTCATAGAACATGGACGCCACCGCTACGCTCTGGAATTCGATTGCGAAAACTGCGAAATGAAAATAATATGCCAATGAAAGGCCTTTGCATGATGTCTCCCGAATGGGACGATTACCGTCTGCTGGACAGCGGCGGGCGCGAGAAACTGGAGCGTTTCGGCCCGTATGTCGTCCGCCGTCCCGAGCCGCAGGCCATATGGGACAAGAGCCTCTCCGAGGCGGAGTGGCTCTCTGCCGGAGCATCTTTCAGCCGCGATAGTGCTGGCGGGGACAAAGGGCGCTGGGATCTCGCTCCCGGCATGCCCGGGCAGTGGTGGGTGGGCTACCGCTACAAGGAGATGGCCGTCAGGATGCGTATGGGGCTGACGTCCTTCAAGCACGTGGGTCTTTTCCCGGAACAGGCCGAGAACTGGAATTTCATTTACGATTCGGTGCGCGCACTTGCCGCGGGAACGGACGGGCCGCCCAAGGTGTTAAACCTCTTCGCCTATACCGGCGGCGCTACCCTTGCCGCTGCGGCTGCCGGGGCGCAGGTCACGCATGTCGATTCGGTGAAGCAGGTGGTGTCGTGGGCCAGGGAGAACGCCGTCGAAAGCGGCCTCGAGGCGGTACGGTGGATAACCGACGACGCCCTGAAATTCGTCCGCCGCGAAGAGCGCCGCGGAAACGCATACCACGGCATAATCCTCGATCCGCCGGCCTACGGACGTGGCCCCGACGGCGAAAAATGGATATTGGAAGAGGGCCTGCCCGAGCTTATGCGTCTGTGCGCCGGCTTGCTCGCCCCGCACGGCTTCATTGTGCTGAACCTCTATTCCATGGGATTCTCGCCGCTGCTGGCCAAAGGTTTGGCCAATCAGGTCTTCGGCTCCGTCTCCGGCGAGCGGTTCGGCGAGCTGTACCTTACCGACGTCTCCGGCAAAGCCTTGCCGCTGGGCGTGTTCTATCGTTTCCTTCGTTAAGGCGTTAACTCCGGACGTTACTGAAAGCAGATCTGTATATCCTAAAAAGGGTAGGCTACGGCTATGCACAGCGCCGTGTCGGATAAATCGGGCGAGTGTATCCATCTGCGGCCCGAGGGCAGGTTGGGATCGTGTATCCTCACGCCCCAGTCGGCGCGCAGGATGGCCATCGATATGTCGAAGCGCAGGCCTACGCCGGCGCTAAAGCCCAGTTGCCGGTAGAAATTATCGAAACGGAACATGGCCGCTTCGTCGTAATCGCCGTGTCCGGCTGCCCACACGTTGCCCACGTCGCAGAACACCGCTCCGCGGACTATGCTCCATATGGGGAATCGCGTTTCGAGGTTTGCCTCCAGGCGCACGTTGCCCACCTGGCTCGGGTATGAGTCCGGGGCGGGGTCGGCCTGCGAGCCGGGACCGATGGTACGCGCCGGCCACCCGCGCATGCTGTTGCTGCCGCCGGCGTAGAAGAGGCGGTCGTAGGGCATGGCCACGTTGCTCGAGTTGCCGTAAGATATTCCCCCGCCTGTATAGAAGCGGTAGGCTATGCTGGCCTTACCCCCGTGGGTGAAGGGGATGTTTCCCGTTATGGAAAGGTCGGCGCGTGCATACTGGGCGTAGGGCATGCCGAAAATTTCGTAACTTCCGTCGGCGTCGGCCTTGCCTTTTCCCAACGTGCTGTATATCCCGTTGAGCAGGTTTCCCATGGTCTCCGCGTTGAGGCGTACGGAGAGTGCGTTTCCCCGTTTGTTCCACATGGAGTTGTTATAGACCCACGATCCGGATATGCCCGCCAGGAGTTGCGAGCGGTAGCTGTCTTTAAGGTACGGATTCTGCAGGCTTTCCAGGAAGGCGTCGTCTATGTAGTTCACCTTTACCGCACCCACGTCTATGGGTTTTATGGTGAAGGTGGTGAAACTGTTGCCATTCCAGCTGTAACCCCACGCCGCGTTTGACAGTACGCGGTGGTAATAGGGCCTGCGCTGGCCGTTTATCGACAGCTCGGCCCGCGACCGGGGATTGCGTACGCGGTCCAACGCCGGTATATGCGCCGGAAGTACGAAACGCGGGAAGGTGATGGAAGTGGCCCCCCCGAATTCGAACGAGGCTTTTTTCCCTTGCACCCGCATGAAGTCGTAGCTGCCGGTAAGCGTTATGTCGAAAGTCTCCACCCCCCGGAAGAGGCTGCGGTTGCGGTAGCCCAGGTTGGCCGACAAGCCGTAGTAGTCCGACGTGAAGGTGGTTTCAAGGCCTATATTGTAGCGTTGTCTCTGTGCGGGAGTGCAGTAGATGTTGCATATCAGGTAGCGCTCGTCGGTCTGCTCGCCTTCGGCGTCTCCGCCTCCCACGTATGTCACCCGGCTTCCCGTGGAGTCGGGCGCGTCGGCGAACACGACTCTGGCGCTTTTGTAGTAGTCGAGCCTCATCAGGTTGCGGTTTGTGGCGGTCACGTCGGCGGTGTTGTATAGATAGTTGGGCCTGAGTGGGATATTGCCGTGCAGGACCTTTTCGCGGATACGCAGTTTTTGCCCGTAGACTATGTTGAGTCCTTTGTAGTAGGTGGAGTCGAGGTGGTTGAGGTAGCTGGTGTCGGTGGCGGCCCTCATGGGGTCGTAGTCGGGGAAGACGTTTATGCGGCCTATGCGGTAGATGGGGTTGTTTTCCATGTGCGGGGATCCGTCGGCGTTGTAGCCCGACATGAATTTCTTTACCACAACCCCCACGTCCACCATGCGGTTCTTCCCGGTGGAGTCGCCTACGTAGCCTATGTTGCCGGTGGTGAAATTATAGTAACCCTTGACTTGAAGCAGCTCCTTGATGCGTTGGCGCTCGGCTTCGAAGGCCGCCTTGTCGAGCGGGTCGCCGGTGTGCAGCAGCGAGGCCTTCATATTTTCCGTGATGGTGCTTTCGAGCAGCTTGTCCTCGAATACGTAGGTTATGTTGCCTATGCGGTAAGGCTCGTTCTGCACTATGTAGTAGTTAGCCGTGGCGCGCCGGCGCGCCGAGTCGATGCTGTATGACGACGTACCGTCGCGGTAACCCCTCGAATGTACGTAGTTGCGTATGTATTGCGACGATATGCGCGCCGAACCGAGGTCGAGGATCACCGGCGCCGTGCCGAGCGAACGCAGGAAGCGGTTGGGCCAGTTGTCTTTGGCCGGGTTCGACATGCAGTATATCCACAGGTTGAGGTTGGTACCCAGGAAACGTTTGTTTGGGCTTTGCTGGATGAGGTTTTCCACCTCTTCGGCCTTTATGCGCTCGTTTTTGGCCGTTTTACGGTCGGTATGCACGTCGTTGCGGCGGAGCATATATTGCCCCTCGGGGATGTGGCGGCGGACGCTGCACGACGCCAGCGCCAGAACGGCCGTTGCTGTAAAAATAAGACGTACTCCCCTCATCGCGTCACTGGTTGAAGAATCCTTTCGATTTGAGCGCCTCGAAATATTTACGCGAGAAGGTCAAGTTGTCCTGAGCTTTGTAGCGCCGCTCGGTGAATATGCGCGCAAGGTTGGGCAGGCCGTTGGCTTCCAGCAGCTCTGCGGTTTGCTCCGAGGACTCCCTCTCTTTCCACAGGCCGTCGATGGCCTGCGGGGTGTAGTCGGCGTACTTTTCCCTGTGGATCACGGCCTCGGGCGGAAGACGGTCGGTGAGCGGCGGAAGCGGATCGGCCGGATATCCGGCCACGAGCGTCGTCACGGGGATCACCCCCTCGGGAAGTTCCAGCGTTTCGGCTATTTCATCGGCCATGTAGACCGTCGTTCCCAGGAAGCAGACGCCCAACCCGAGGGCTTCGGCCTGCAGGGCCACGTTTTGCGAAGCCAGCACGGCGTCGGTCATGGCGTTGACGAACCACAGGAAATTGTCGTAGGCGGGTTCAGCCCCGCGTTGGCGGCACCACAGGCTGAAACGGCGCACGTCGGCGCAGAAAGTTATCACCGCAGGCGCCTCCACGACCATGCGCTGGCCGAAATGCAGCGGCAGCAGCGCCTCCTTTATCGCGGGCATGGTTGTCACCACCATGCTGTAAAGTTGCATGTTGCCGGTGTTGGAGGCCCTCGTGCCGGCCAGGAGTACTTCATCCATTATTTCGGCCGGGATGGGGTCGGGGCGGTATTTGCGTATTGAACGGTGCGAAAGAATCTCTGCGATCATCCTGTTTCGGTAATTCGTTTGCCAAAAATAATCATTATTGGCGTCGCTTTTAGCATTTAGCCAAAATTTAAATGCCGCCCCTGTTTGTATTTGAAAAAAAATAGTTAAAATTGCACCCCAAGCCACCATATACTAACAGGATTTATTAAAAGCTTACGATCTCTACCAGGCGATGAAACCAGTGAAAGGATTCCGCTCGTCCGATGCGGAAGAAACTCTCAAAAAAGCGATCAAACTCGAACCGATCAAAAAAAGCGGAAAGGAACGCCATCAGATGATGGACGAAATGGACGACGATATAGAGATGGATTACAGAAAGCGGGAGTCGGTACTCGACTATTTCGACGACGGGCAGTAGGCCGCGCCGCACGACATATATCATCGACTTGACGGCCGGCCGAAAAGCCGGCCGTATTATTAACGCATTATTCATTTTAGAATTAGGGGTCGGCCAGAAAAACAGGCTCGAAGTAAAAACATGGAAAAATTCGTAATGGCTGACGGTTGCGCGCTCAGGGTGCGCGACAACGCGGAGGGGAATCCCGCGCTGGTGCTTCTGCACGGTTATCTCGAGACGATAGAGGTATGGGAGGAGTTCATCCCTCTGCTCCGCGGCCTGCGTACGGTGGCTGTAGATCTGCCCGGACACGGTATCTCGGAGGTGAAAGGTCCCGTACATACGATGGAGTTCCTTGCCCGGACGGTCCGCGCGGCACTCGACGCCGTAGGGGTGGGGGAGTGTTACGTGGCCGGGCATTCCATGGGCGGGTATGTGGCTCTGGAACTGCTCAGGCTCTTTCCGTCTACGGTCAAAGGGTTGATCCTGCTGCATTCCACCCCCAATGCCGATTCTCCCGAAAAACAGGAGAACCGCGCCCGGGAGATAGCGCTTGTGGAGGCCGGCAAAAAAGAACTCCTCGCAAGGACGGCCCCGGAGGCGGGCTTCGCTCCGGAGAACCGTCGCCGGCTGGCCGCCGCGATAGAGGAGCTTTCCGAGAACGTGATGCTCGAGGAGGATGCGGGCATTATCGCCCTGCTGAGGGGTATGGCCACCCGGCGCGACAATAACGATACGCTCGAGGCCCACCCCGGGACGCCGCTTATGTTCGTCTTCGGCCGCCACGACGGCCATATATCTGCCGAAACGGCCGAAAGCATGCTTAAGTCCCACCCCCGCGCCCGGGCGGTGTGGCTGGAACGCTCGGGCCACATGGGGTTTATCGAGGAGCCTGATGAGACGGCCTCGGCCATACTCGAATTTACCGGCCGTGCGGATCGGGCGGAATGTTTGAATGGGTTAAGCCGGGAGATTTGAACGGATCATAATCGAGACAAGCCGTTCCGGTTAACGTCTTGCAGTGTTTTGTGTCGTTATATGTCAGTATTTTAACTTTTTTGGTTGTTCGTAATGTTTTAATCGCTAAATTTGCGAGTCGGAAAGCGCGCTTCCCGATTTTGCCGAGGGAGGTTTTGTGTTCCCTTTTGGCCGCGCCGCGCCGGATTCGTGCGGCCACACTAAAAACGTGTTGCAATGTACGTATACCACATATTCGTAGGCTTGACATTCCTCATATCGTTATGCCTGGCATCGATCATAATCCCGCGAATATTGCTGATATCCGCCAAGAAAAAACTGTTCGACGAACCTGACGAGCGAAAACTGCACCATCGCTCCATTCCCCGGCTCGGCGGAGTGTCGTTCTTTCCTGCCATAGTCTTTACTTTTTGCTGCGTACTGGCCATCAGTAATATGTACGGTTACAGCGCAGGCGCTTTCCCTTCCGAATACCTGCTGCTTATCTGCGGCATGACGCTTATCTACCTTACAGGTATCGCCGACGACCTCGTGGGAGTGCGTTACCGCCAGAAATTCATAGTACAGGCCGTATGCGCCGGATTCTTTCCCTTGTCGGGCCTGTGGATCGATAATTTCCACGGCCTTTTCGGGATTTACGCAATCGCTCCCTGGATGGGCATTCTGCTTACGGTCTTCACCGTAGTGTTCATAACCAACGCCATAAACCTTATAGACGGCGTGGACGGCCTGGCCGCCGGCCTGAGCGGCATTTCGCTCCTGGCCTTTGCCGTGATGTTCCTCGGACACGGATTGTGGGTATACAGCGCCTTGGCCATGGCCACGGTGGGCGTACTGGTGCCTTTTTTCTATTACAATGTGTTCGGCAATCCCAACCGCGCCCGTAAGATATTCATGGGCGATACAGGCAGCCTTACCCTGGGATATGTCATATCCTTCCTTGCCGTCAGGTTCTGCTCGGTCTCTTCAGGCGTCGAGGTCGTGTCGGATGGCGCTCCGGTGATAGCCCTGGGAACGATGATAGTCCCGGCGTTCGACGTTATCCGCGTGGTGGTCGTCCGTATCCGCAACGGCGGCAGCCCATTCCTTCCGGACAGAAACCACATCCACCACAGGCTGCTCGACGCTGGTTTCTCGCCGAGGCAAACGATGGTCGTCCTGGTGCTGGCGGCGGTAGGTTTCAGCGCGCTGAATATTTGCATGGCAAGGTTCTTCAATATAAACGTAGTGCTGGCGGCGGACGTTGCGCTTTGGACGGGATTCAACTTTTGGTGCAGCCGGATGAGGAGCCGCATCCCCTGTATGAAATAAAAGGGCCGGCGCATGAGCCAGAACACTATAAGAAAGAATATATTCTACAGCGTCTCGCTCAGCCTGCTCAATCTGGTCGTACCGGCCATCACGGTGCCTTATATCTCCCGGGTACTCGGGGTGGCAAATGTGGGGCTTGCCAATTTCACCATAACCTATGCGGGCTATTTCGTAATATTTGCCGCCATAGGCATAAACATACATGGCGTCAGGGAGATAGCCAAACACAGGCATGATCAGGCGGCTTGTTCCAGGATATTCTCGGAGCTGTTCCGCATAACGCTGATAAGCACGCTCGCGCTTACGACCATCTATTTGGCCAGCATCTTCGCCATAGAGGAGTTGAGGCGCGACTGGAAACTGTTCGCCGTCGCCGGCATGTACCTCTACGCCACTCCCGTTTCCATTTACTGGTACTTCCAGGGGACGGAGGATTTTCGCGTCGTCGCCTTACAGGGCCTGGTGTCGAAGATATTGTCGGTGGTCGCGCTTTTCATCTTCGTCAAACACAGGGACGACATTCTTCCTTACGTCCTGATCTCCTCTATCGCCATTATCGGGCCGCACATATGGAGCTTCACATACGCCCTCAGGCGCGGGTTGCGCGTGTCTTTTGGGGGCCTGAGCGTGAGGAGGCACCTCAAACCCATGTTCATCATCCTCGGCTCTAACGCTGCGGCGAGTATATTCGGCATGCTCGACGTGATTATACTCGGCTTTCTGTCCACCCATGAGGAGATAGGATATTTCACCACCGCCAACAAGGTAGTCATGCTTATCGTGCTGGCCTTCGTAGCCATCAACGCCGCACTTATCCCGAGGCTTTCCGCCAACTACCACAAGAACGACCACAAGGCCAACGATCAGCTTCTGCAAAAGGCATTCGATCTGACGGTGATGCTTATAGTGCCGGCCGCTATCGGCTTATGCCTGGTCTCGCCGCGTTTCGTGCCTTTCTTCCTGGGCGGGGAATTTTCGGGAAGCATACTTCCCATGCAGATACTCTCCTTCAAAGTATTCCTGGCCATGATCAATTCGTTTTTTTCACTTAACGTGTTGATGGCTATGGGTTTTGAGATTAAATTTCTGACGGTGCTCATCATTACGGCCGTTTTTTCGCTGACGGCCAACCTGCTGCTTATTCCCGTACTTGGCGCTGTTGGCGCGGCGGCGACTTCCGTGGCTGCCGAAGCCGTACAGATGGCGCTCAACCTGCTGTTCGTGTATAAATTCACCCGCGTAAGGCTGTCGTGGCGGCAGGCGGGCGTCGCGTTGCTGTACTCGTCGCTTATAGTGGCGCTATACTTCGTATGTAATGGCGTAATTGAAAACAATGTTGTATTTTTGTGTGTTTTTATGACGTTTGCGTCGGCGGCCTATTTCTCGGCGCAGTTTTTCGTCGCCAGGAACCAGTTGCTGGCGCAACTGGCCGACAGCCTGACAGGCAGGATCAAAATATGAAAAGACTGATAGTTAAAATACTGCGTTACAATTATTGCGGCATGTTGCACTACACGCTCCGTTACCGTTTCTTTCTCCGCAAGGCCGGCCGCAAGAGCTATATATCCCGGGCGCTGAAGATAACGCCCCGCCATATAGAACTCGGCGACGGCGCGTCGGTGGGAAAGAATTGCCGTATCGAGGGGATAACACGCTATGCCGGCGAGACGTTCGATCCCGTCATTTCGCTGGGGAGCAGCGTTTCGATAGAGCAAAACCTCCACCTTACCTGTGCGCGTAGCGTAGCGATAGGCGATAATACGGCCATAGCGGCCAACGTGTCCATAACCGATATACGCCATCCCTACGAGGATATAGACACGCCTGTGGAAAGGCAGAAGATAGAGGTCGATCCGGTGAGGATAGGTCCCGATTGCAAGATATTCAACAATGCCGTCATCCTTCCCGGCGTCACCATCGGCCGACATGTCGTCGTTGGGGCCAATTCGGTGGTTGTACGCGATCTGCCCGACTATTGCGTAGTTTCGGGGTGTCCGGCCAAAATCATAAGAAAATATAATTTTACGACACGGACATGGGAAAAAGAGTCCTGATAACAGGAGGGGCCGGCTTCATCGGCTCCAACCTGGCGCTGAAACTTATAGGCAAAGGCTACGACGTAACCGTTCTGGACAGCCTTTCGGAGCAGATCCATGGTCGCGATCCCGAGGCGGATTCGCCGCTTTATAACTCCATCCGCGGGAAGGTGCGTTTCATTAAAGGCTCCGTGGCCTCGCGCGGCGACTGGGCCGAGGCGCTGGAGGGTGCGTGGGCCGTCGTCCACCTCGCCGCCGAGACGGGTACGGGGCAGTCTATGTACCAGATAGGGCGATATACCGACGTCAACATAGGCGGCACGTCCCTTATGCTCGACATCCTTGCCGGCGGCGGACACGGCGTCAAACGGGTGGTCGTGGCCTCTTCGAGGGCCATCTACGGCGAGGGGCGCTACCAGGCCCCCGACGGGAGCTTCGTCTATCCGCTCAGCCGCAGCGCGGAGGATATGGCCCGCGGCGATTTCGAGTGCCATTGCCCCGGCGTGGCGGATCCGCTTAAACTTGTCGGCACCACGGAGGATTCGGCCATCCATCCCACGTCGGTCTACGGCATCACCAAACAGGTTCAGGAGCAGCTGGTAATGTGCGTGTGTCCTTCAATAGGCATCGAGCCGGTGGCTTTCCGCTATCAGAACGTCTATGGCCCGGGCCAGTCCCTTTCGAATCCCTATACGGGCATCCTGTCGATATTCTCGACCCGCATAAAGAACGGCAACCCGATAAATATCTTCGAGGACGGCATGGAGAGCCGCGACTTCGTCTACATAGACGACGTGGTGGAGGCCACCATCCTCGGCCTGGAGAGGGAGCAGGCCGCAGGCCGCTCTTTCAACGTGGGTACGGGCGCGGCTACCGACGTGCTTACCGTGGCCCGCACGCTGGTGTCGCGTTACGGCGTCGACGTGCAGCTTAACGTAAGCGGCAATTTCCGCGTGGGCGATATACGCCATAATTACGCCGACATAACGCTGGCGGAGGAATTGCTCAGTTTCCGTCCGAAGTGGAGCTTCGATGCCGGCATAGGCGCGTTCGCCCGTTGGGTGGAGGGCCAGGCCGTGCGGGAGGACGGATACGACCGCAGCATAGAGGAGATGAAGGCCAGGGGCCTTTACAAATAACGCAGCCATGTCCGCAACCCGCCCGCACATAGGAATAGTCACCGTGCTGTACAACAGCGAAAAGGTGCTTGACGAGTTTTTCGCCACCCTCGGCGTCCAGACCTATAAAGAGTTCACGCTTTACGTCGTGGACAACGCGTCGCCCGACGGGTCGCTGGCCAAGGCCCGCGCCCTGGCCGCCGAAGCGCCTTTCCGGACGGTGGTCGTCCCCGAACCCGACAACGGGGGGGTGGCCAGGGGCAACAATACGGGCATACGACGCGCCCTTGAGGATGGCTGCGGCTGCGTGCTGCTTTCCAATAACGACGTAGTGCTGGAGCCTTCCACCATAGAGGCCCTTTATGCGGGCATGACGGCGGCCGGGGCGTCTATGGCCGTCCCAAAGATTTATTTCCACGACACGGGGTTGATATGGGCCGCCGGAGGCGTGTGGGACATGATGCGCGGCGTGACGGCCCATCTGGGATTACGCGAAGAGGACAGGGGGCAGCGTGACGTTTCGGGCGCCACCGACTATGCCCCCACCTGCTTTATGCTGATCGACGCGGCGGTCTTCGGCCGCGTGGGTATGATGGACGAGTCTTATTTCGTCTATTACGACGATACCGATTTCGTGTGGCGTGCTACGGTACGCGGCGACGAAAAACTCGTTTATATCCACTCTTCGCGCCTGTGGCACAAGGAGAGTACTTCTACCGGCGGATGGGGCGGCGATTTCACGATCTACTATTTCCACCGCAACGCTGTTTATTTCGCGCGCAAGCATTTCTCTTTCGCGCGTCGATGCGCCGTTTACGGTTTCTGGGCCGTCAACTATCTGCTGCGCAAAAGTTTTACCATGTCCGCCGCCCAGCGCGCCATAGTCCGCAGGGCGTATCGCGACGGTATGAAAATGAAAGTTAGCCGACAGGGCCGATGCAATTCATAGACACGACATATTCCATCCCCTACCTTATCCTGCTGCTGGCGTATTTCGCGCTGGCGGTCGTGGAGCAGCGGGGCAGGGATAATCCGGCGGTACTGCCGCGGGTGATGGCCGCCTGCGCCGCCGTGTACGTGTTGTTTTTCGGTTTCCGCGGCTTTATAGGCTGGGACTGGACGAACTATTACCAGTGGTATCACGATACGCCGGGCCTTTTCAAACTGCGCCCCGGGGCTTTCGGCACCGAGCCGGGCTTTGTCGTGCTGATGTCCGCTTTCAGGCAGCTCTCGTTGGGCTACCATGTTTTCGTGCTGGTCAATTCGGTGGTACACGTGTGGCTGCTCAGCCTTTTCCTTAAGCGGTATGCGCCCGAGGGATTCCACGCTTTCGGTTTCGTCGTTTTCTTTGCAATGGGAGGTTTCGGGTTGGAAGTGGATACCTTGAGGAACTGCATGAGCATAATGTTTTTCCTCGTTTCGATAAGATACGTCGAGGAGCGGCGTCCGCTGCCGTTCTTTCTGCTCAACCTCGCCGGCTGCCTGTTCCACCTCTCTTCCGCCCTGTACCTGCCGCTCTACTTTTTCCTGCACAGGGCCATGCCCCGCACGGCGGCCATGGCCATATTCGCCGTGGGCGCGGCGGTGTTCTTCCTGCGAATCGAATTCCTGCTGCCCGTCATGAAGTTTATCGCCGGTATAGCCGGGGGAAAGCTCCGGTTCATGATAGAGGTTTATCTGGATAATCCGGTTTTCGGCAACTCCTACGGCATATCCATAGGCCTGATCGAGCGCCTGGGGTCGGCCGCGCTACTTATCCTCTACTATCCGCAACTGCTGCGGGCGGGCAGGCGTAACGCCATTTTCATCAACCTTTTCATCTGCTATTTCATATCGTTCTTCTTTTTCAGCGAATTTTCCATCATCAGCATAAGGGTGGGGCTTCTGTTCGCCTGCGCCTACTGGATACTATGGCCTTCGATCATAGCCGTATCGGAACTGCGCGTCAACCGCATGGTGCTTATAGCGGCCATGATGCTATATTTCAATTTTAAAATGGTGGGGCTGACTAAATTTCCCCTTTACCGGTACGATAACGTGCTTACGGGGGCGAAGTCCTATGCCGAGCGCCGCGAGATATTCGACAGATATTCGCAGCGCATACTAAACAGATAACGGATCTATGGCTGCGGACGTAAAAAAGACTATAGCTTTCAACTTGATCTCGTTTCACGATACGAGGGCCGTGGGTACGTTCGTGTTCATGCGCCGCCTGTTCGTGCAGATGGGCCGGAGCGACCTGTCGGGTCTGCATATTGTCGTCTATATACAGAAGCACTTGTCTGTGCCGGATCTGCGCCTGCCGGAGAATTGCTCGCTGGAGATAGTCCGCGTGCCTTCGCTTCGGTCGGCTTTCGCGCGTACGCTCTTCGAGCAGACGCTTTTTTATCTCTATATGAAAAAGGCCGGCGCGCTTTTCTCCCCGTCGTCCATCTCCATGCCGTTCTTCGGCCGGGCATATAAGATACAGACCATCCACGACCTGCTTCCCTTCGTTTTCCCGAAAAAATACGGACGGCTCAAACTGTTGTACCTAAAGGCGCTCACCAGGGCCGTCGCCCGCCGGTGCGACCATATCGTCACCGTGTCGCGCAACAGCAAGCAGGATCTTGAGAATTTCCTGGGCGTGGATCCGTCGAAGATAAGCGTCATATATAATTTCATACCTGAGGGAGAGCCGGCCATAAGGCGCGACGCCCTTTCGTCCGATCCGGTGATCAAGGCCGCCGACGGGACGGAGATAGATATGGCTGGCGATTATTTCCTGACCGTGGCCACGCTTCAGCCCGGTAAGAATATAGAGGGCCTGCTCAAGGCCTTCCGTAAATTCGCCGACGGCCATCCCGGCTGCCGCCTGTGCGTGGTGGGAGGCAAGGGGTGGAATTACGAATCGATATTCGAGCTGGCCCGCCGGCTCGGCCTTATGCGCGACGTGACGTTTACGGGCTACGTGGACGACACTAACCTTGCCAAGATTTTCGAACGGTGTCTGGGTGTGGTGTACGTGAGTTATTATGAGGGTTTCGGCATCCCTCCGCTGGAAGGTTTCTACCATGGCAAGGCGTGCGTCGCCTCCAACGTCTCCTCCATCCCTGAGGTTGTGGGAAACGCGGGCATACTGGTGGACCCATACGATACCGACCGTATCGCCGAGGCCATGGAGAGCTTCCTCTCGCGCCGCATGGAGCTTGAAGCCAATACCGAAGCCCGTACCAGGGATTTCGATCCCGCCGTTCAGACCGATAAATTCCTCGACCTTTTAAAACGAATGCAATGATTACGGCATCGATAGTGATATATAACAGCGGCCGCGAGGAGCTTGCCGCAGTACTTGGCTGTTGCCACGCCTGCGCCGCGGACAGGATCTACGTGGTTGATAACGGTCCCGACGGCGATTTGCGCGATTTCTCCGCGGGGTTGTCGCCCCGTGTGGAATATATACACGGACACGGCAACGTGGGCTATGGCGCGGGACACAATATCGCCATACGCCTCTCCCGGGCGGCTGGATCGGATTACCATGTCGTTGTGAATCCCGACATAAGTTTCGAGCCGGGGACGCTGGAGCTGTTGGCCGGTTTTATGGACGCCAATCCGGATGTGGGCCTGGCGATGCCCAAGGTCATATACCCCGGAGGGGAGACGCAATACCTTTGCAAACTGCTTCCCTCGCCGGCCGATCTTATCTTCCGCCGTTTCCTCGCCCCTCTGCCGGGGGCGGACAGGCGCAACGATATGTACGAGCTGCGCGGCATGGACTATGGCCGGACGCATTTCGGCGTTCCCTCGCTGTCGGGATGTTTCATGTTTTTCCGCACCTCGGCGCTGGAGCGCCTGGACGGTTTCGACGAGCGGTTTTTCATGTATATGGAGGACGTGGACCTTTGCCGCCGCACGCACGCCGTGGCCCGTACCGCCTTCTTTCCTGGGGCCGTCGTAAGGCACGACTACAGGAAAGGGTCGTACAACAGCTCCAAATTGCTCAAATACCATATGACTTCGGCCGTTAAGTATTTCAATAAGTGGGGCTGGATGTTCGACGGCGGGCGGAAGGCGCTCAACAGGCGGTTCACCGCCGGAGCCGGCCTGCGATAGACGCCGGGCGTTGCTCGGCCGCCGCCGTTTTTGCAGCGCCGGGACGCATGCGATGATTCGGTTAGGAAATTAAGACATAATCTATTACTTTTGCGGCGCTTGCAAACGGACTATCTGAAGCCTGATGAAAGATTTTATAATGATTACGGGAGCCTACCCGCCCGATGTGTGCGGGGTGGGTTATGGCGTTAACCTTCTGATGGGTACGCCTACGGCCCAGGGCTGGGATATGTACTACAGCAGGGACTGGAGCCTTGGCAGCCTGCGCAGGCATATCCGGGCCATAGACGCCTCCGGCGCTAAATATATCCTGATGCAATACCCCACCCAGGGGTATGGCCGCAGCCTGGTGCCGCACCTTCTTAGTATATATTACTCGTGGTTCACGCGCAAGCGTTTCGGAGCCATAATACACGAACAGTCGCAAAAGACGCTGAAGGGCTATCTGGCCGAGGTGCTGATACTCGTTTCGGCCAACAGGCTTATATTTACCAATGTATACGAGCGTGAATATGCCGTCAAAAGGATACCTTTCGCCGCGTGCCGCTCCGCTGTCGTCAAAATATTTTCACAGATAGAGTCTGCAGGAAACCTCAAGCCGACGGCTGAGCGTACGGTGGACGTAGTCAATTTCGGGCTTATATTTCCCGTCAAGGGCATAGAACAGTTCGTGAGCGACGTATCCCGGATGAAAGGCGGCCGCAAGGCGGTGCTGGCCGGCATGATCCCCGACGGCTTCGAAGATTATTTCGAGACCGTGAAGGCTATGTGCGCCGAGGCGGGAATAGAGATACGCCTGAATCTGAGCGATCGCGATATATCACTGCTGCTCAACGACTCCAAGGTGGCTTACCTGCCCTATCCCGACGGAATATCGGAGCGCCGCGGTTCGGCGCTCGCCTCCATGCTCAACGGCGCGGTCGTGGCCACCAATTTCGGACGGTTCACCACCGCCGATCTGGCCGAAGCGACGGTCGATATAAGCGAACGCCCGCTGGAGGCCGTACTGGACGATGCCGAACTTCTGCTCCGGAAACAACGGGCGGCCCTTGCGTATATGGACGGGTCTGTACCCAGATCGGTGGACGAGGTGGCCGCAGGATACGACAGGTTCATCAGAAGCGGCAAATAGTTAGGGCTTTAAATTTATTATATGATCGTTCGCAGCAAGGCGCCGTTGCGCCTGGGATTGGCAGGAGGGGGAAGCGACGTTTCCCCGTACAGCGATATCTACGGAGGCCTTATACTCAACGCCACCATAAATTTCTATGCCTATTGCACCATAGAGCAGACGGACGGCGAAACTATAGAGATAGTGGCGTCCGACCTGGGGCAGAGCCTATCGTACGCCGTGGCGTCCGAGCTGCCCGTAACCGGCCAGCTCGACCTGCACAAAGGCGTTTACAACAGGCTGGTACGCGAATTCGGGATAAAGCCGGGTCCTTTCCGTATAACGACCTACGCCGACGCCCCTCCGGGCAGCGGCCTGGGGTCGTCCTCGACCATGGTGGTGGCCATCATCAAGGCTTTCGCCGAGCTGCACAACCTGCCTCTGGGCGAATACGACGTGGCGCGGCTCGCCTACGAGGTTGAACGCAAGGAACTCGGGCTTAGCGGAGGCAAACAGGACCAATACGCCGCGGCTTTCGGCGGTTTCAATTTCATGGAATTCCATCCCAACGATACTGTGGTTGTCAATCCTTTGAGGATCAAACGATGGATCGTGGACGAGTTGGAGGCGAACATAGTGCTTTACTATACCGGCGCGTCGCGTTCGTCGGCGGAGATCATCGACGAGCAGACAAGGAACACCTCCTCGGGCAACGCGACGGCCATAGAGGCCATGCACCGCGTCAGGCAGAGCGCCATAGATATGAAGCAGGCTTTGCTTACCGGCGATATAAAACGCCTGGCCGACATCCTGGGCGAGTCGTGGAACAACAAGAAGAAGATGGCCGGGTCGATAACCAACAGCCAAATAGACGAAGTGTTCGATGTGGCTATGGCCGCCGGGGCCATAACGGGCAAAGTATCCGGCGCTGGCGGCGGCGGCTTTATCATATTCATGGTGGAACCCACCCGCAGGATGCATGTGGTAAGGGCGCTCAACGCGCAGGCGGGACGCGTCTTCGACTTCCAGTTCAGCGAAGGCGGCAGCCACGGGTGGAAGATCTTGTAACGAGCAGCCCGGTTTTTGCATAACTTGCGTTAAATTAAATATTATGGATCCGATACAAACCATAAAGCGTCACATAGAGGAGTCGATAAGCGTAAAGGAGTCCGTTTTGCGCGACCCTTCGCTGATATCAGCCATATCGTCGGCGGCGGAGGCCGTCGTCGTCGCTTACCGTAAAGGCCGCAAGACGTTGCTCGCAGGCAACGGCGGCAGCGCCGCCGACGCCCAGCATATCGCTGCGGAATTCCTTGGCCGATTCTGTTTCGACCGTCCCGGCATCCCTTCCGTAGCCCTGACCACCAACACCTCGGCCCTCACCGCCATCGGCAACGATTACGGCTTCGACGTGGTTTTTGCGCGCCAGTTGCAATCCATGGGGGATAAAGGCGACGTTTTCATATGCATGTCCACCTCGGGAAATTCCACCAACATACTCAAGGCCCTGGAAGTATGCAGGGAGAAGGGGATATTTTCGATAGGATTGGCGGGAGGCGACGGAGGCGCGATGAAAGGGATGTGCGACATATGCATCTGCGTGCCGTCAGACGCCACGCCGCGCATACAGGAGTCTCACATACTTATAGGACACGCCATATGCGCAATCGTCGAGGAGGGACTTTTCGGCCATCTGAAACCATGACGCCGATGGATGCCGTGATACTGGCCGGAGGGCTTGGCACGAGGCTTCGCGCGGCGGTGAGCGACGTGCCGAAATGCATGGCGCCCGTGGCGGGCAAGCCTTTCCTGCACTATCTTTTCGGCTATCTCAGCCGTCACGGCGTACGGCGCGTTGTGCTTTCGCTGGGCTATATGCACGAGGTTGTGGAACGGTGGGCCGCCGACAGCCCTTTCGGCATGGAGATAGACAGCGTGGTGGAACCGGCTCCGCTCGGCACGGGAGGAGCCATAAAGCTGGCCCTTGATCGCGTGGAGAGCGAGCATGCGCTGATCCTGAACGGCGATACGCTGTTCAACGCTGATCTGTCCGCTTTCATGGCCGCGCACCTCAAAGGCGGCGCGCAACTGAGCATGGCGCTCAAACCCATGAAGGATTTCGACCGCTACGGCAACGTTTCGCTCGACGGCGATGGTTATATAACGGGGTTTTTCGAGAAACAATATTGCGCCGAAGGACGCATAAACGGCGGCTGCTATATTGTCGATGCGGAAATACCATGGCTGGACGCCATGCCTGAGAAATTCTCATTCGAGACCGACGTGCTGCAGCCGCATGCCTGCGGACGCGGTATCTACGGTTATGAAGACGACGGATATTTCATAGACATAGGCGTCCCGGAGGATTACGCCCGGGCGGAGAGGGATTTCGCAACGATGTTCATATGAGCGGGAGCGACCAGGGCCGTTTCGGCGACACACTCTTTTTAGACCGTGACGGAGTTATCAACCGCCACCGTCTCGGCGACTATGTCAAGTCGTGGGACGAGTTCGAATTCCTTCCGGGGGTTATAGACGCCCTGAGTGTGCTGAAAGGCCTCTTCCGGCGCATAATAGTCGTCACCAACCAGCGGGGCGTGGGTAAAGGGACGATGACAATGGCCGACCTTGACGCCATCCACGCGCGTATGCTCCGGGAGGTCGAAGCCGGCGGCGGGCGCATAGATAAAATATATTGCTGCACGGCGGTGGACAATTCCGACCCGTGCCGCAAACCCAACGCGGGAATGGCCCTGCAGGCTCTGGACGACTTTCCGGATATCGACCTCTCGCGGTCGGTCATGGTAGGCGACAGCCTGTCCGATATGGAGTTTGCGGGGAATGCGGGAATACCTTTCATAATGGTCGGGGAGAATAACCCGCAGGGCGATTGCCGGTACCTGAAGGACATTATCGGGCAATATTGGCCCTGATATGCCGTCCGGTTGTGCTATTCAGGGAAATTGTATTAACTTCGTACCTTGAAGCCGTTTAAAATTACCGGAAATAAAATCCAAGTAGCGATATGCATAAATTTATCACACTTCTTGCCCTCGGCCTGGCGCTGTCGTTTGGAGCATTTGCGCAAATGAGCGACAGTCAGGTGCTTAAATACCTGCAGGAGGGGCATAAGACCGGACTATCCCAGACGCAAATGGCCGCCGAGCTGCTAAAGCGCGGGGTGACGATGGATCAGATGGAACGTATCAGGGCGAAGTACGAGGAATCCAGCCCCTCAGCCGCGCCCGAGCAGAACAGAATGCGCCTGGCGCCCATGGAGGAGATCACGGGCGTTAACCTGTCCGCGCAGGAGGCCGGCCGTATGCAGGATTCGATAAGGAAAGCCTCGCCGAAAAGCTACAAACAAGTGTTCGGACGCAATATCTTTACCACGAAAAATCTGACTTTCGAACCCAACAGCAACCTGGCCACTCCGCTGAATTACAAGCTCGGCCCCGGCGACGAGGTGATAATTGACGTCTGGGGCGCATCGGAAAACACCATAAGGCAAACGATATCGCCCGAGGGCAGCATCAACGTGGCGGGCATAGGTCCGGTTTATTTCAACGGCATGACGGTTAAGGAGGCCAACAGCCACCTGCAGAGGGAATTCAGCCGGATATATTCGGGCATATCGGGCCACACGTCGCAGATAAAGCTCACCCTTGGGCAGATACGCTCCATCCAGATCAGCATCATGGGCGAGGTGACTGTTCCCGGAACATACACCCTCTCTTCGTTCTCGTCGGTGTTTCACGCCCTTTACCGGGCCGGCGGCGTTAACGACATAGGTTCGCTGCGCGGCATAAAGGTCGTCCGCGGCGGCAAAAAGGTGGCCGACGTGGATGTGTACGACTATATCCTCAAGGGAGCCGCCGGCGACGACGTACGCCTCATGGAGGGCGACGTGATCCTCGTCCCCCCCTACGAGAGCCTCGTAAAGATAGGAGGCAAGGTCAAGCGCCCCATGTATTACGAAATGGCCCAGGGCGAAACCCTGGCCACATTGCTCGACTATGCGGGCGGTTTCACTGGCGACGCCTACAGCAAGACGATACGCGTTATCCGCCTGAGCGGTCGTGAAAAGCAGATACTTAACGTGGATGAGGCCGATTTCGCCGCGTTCGGGCTTATGGACGAGGATGCGCTTACCGTGGGAGCCGTACTCGACCGGTATGAAAATATGGTTGAGGTGCGCGGGGCGGTCTACCGCGAGGGAATGTATCAGCTCGGCGGAGACGCCAATACCGTCAAGACCCTTATAAACAAGGCCGAAGGGTTGCGCGGAGACGCTTTTCTTGACAGGGCGCAACTGCAGCGCGAGCATGACGACCTGTCGCTGGAGATGATCCCGGTAAACCTGCGAGGTATAATGGACGGCAGTGTGGCCGACCAACCCCTACAACGCAACGACGTGCTTTATATTCCGGGCATACAGGATCTTAAAGAGCCGGAGACACTCACCATCCACGGTCATGTGGCCCATCCGGGAGCTTTCCGTTTCGCCGCCAATATGACCATCGAGGATCTGGTGGTTCTGGCCGGCGGCCTGCTCGAGTCGGCGTCCACGGCCAAGGTAGACGTGTCGCGCCGCATAAAGGATGCGGCCAATACGTCCTACTCGAGCCGCGTTGGGCAGACGTTCTCTTTCGAACTGAGTGACGGGCTTGTCATAAAAGGCGACACGGCTTTCCGTCTGGAGCCTTTCGACGAAGTTTACATCCGCCGCAGTCCGGGCTACCATACGCAGCAGAACGTGAACGTCCTGGGCGAGGTGCTTTTCGGCGGCGAATATTCCATGTCGAAGAAAAACGAGCGCCTGAGCGAATTGATAACCAAGGCGGGAGGCATAACGCCCGACGCTTATGCGCGCGGGGCGAGACTTATCCGCAGGATGACCGACGAGGAGGTTCGCCGCAGGGACGATGTGGTTAAACTCACCAATTTGGGCGGAAAGGATTCCGTCTCGCTGGCGTCGCTCGATTTGTCCAACGTCTATTCGGTGGGAATAGACCTCGAGCAGGCCATGAAGCATCCAGGGTCGGACGACGATCTGGTACTCAAAGAGGGCGATATGCTGATAGTGCCGGCATACGTAAGCACGGTTACGGTGAACGGTTCGGTGATGTATCCCAATACCGTGCTGTACAAAAAAGGGGAAAGGATATCGCATTATATCAATCAGGCGGGGGGATACGCCACGCAGGCTAAGCGGAGCAAGGTTTACGTGGTGTATATGAACGGCACCGTCACTAAGTCCAAGTCGATGAAAACGAGACTGATAGAGCCTGGGTGCGAAATTGTGGTGCCGAGCAAGGAGGTGAAGAGCAAGATGTCCACGGCCGAGATCCTCGGGTTGAGTACCAATGTGGCGTCGCTGGCTACGGTGGTCCTCGCATTGACCAACATGTTTAAATAACGCGGATTATGTGCGAAACTAACGACGACGCCAAAAAACCTGCGTCGGGCAGGGAGATAGATCTGGCGGGTATGGTAGATAAAGTGTGGGCGGGCCGGAAACTGGTTTTCAGGGCTTGCGGCATAGCCGCCGTCGCCGGCGTCATTGCGGCTTTCAGCATCCCCAAAGAGTATACCACTACGGTTTTGCTTACGCCCGAGATGTCCGGACGGAGTACCGACGGGATGACGGCCCTGGCCTCGATGGCGGGCTTGAACCTCGGGAACGCCGCGGGGTCGGACGCCCTGTCGCCTTCGCTCTATCCCGAGATAGTCAATTCCACCCCATTTGTAACCGGCCTGTTTCCCATGGAGATAGCGGCCCGTAACGGAGAACTGCAAACTTCTTTGTCCGATTATATGTCGGAACACCAGCGCTCGCCATGGTGGAACGCCGTCATCTCAGCGCCTTTCAAGTTGCTGGGGTGGGCTGTGTCGCTTGTCAAAGGCGAGGATGAGGATGAGTCCGCCGACAAGCCGGTGGACGCCTTCAGGCTTACGCGCCGGGAATCGGACATAATGAACGCTTTACGCCGCAGGATATACGTCTACGCCGATAAAACCACCCGTATAGTCGAAATATCGGTCACCATGCAGGATCCGGTCGTTTCCGCCGTGCTGGCCGACACCGTCACGCGCAGGCTTCAGGGTCATATTACGGACTACCGCACCAATAAGGCCCGTCAGGATCTCGATTACGCCGAGTCGCTGTACAGGGAGGCGCAATCCGCCTATTACGACGCCCTCCGGAAATACGCCGCCTTTACCGACGCCAACCAGAATCTCACCCTGCAGGTGGCCCGCACCCAGCAACTGCGCCTGCAAAACGATATGAACCTCGCCTACGGCGTCTATACGCAGGTGGCCCAGCAACTTCAGCTGGCTAAAGCCAAGGTGCAGGAAATAACTCCTGTCTATGCCATAATACAACCTGCGTCGGTTCCCCTCAGGCCGTCCAGCCCGAGCAAGGCGATACTGCTTATCGGCTTTGTGTTGCTTGCCGGGGCCGGCAGCGCAGCCTGGATACTTTTCTGCGGGAATATAAAATGCAGGAAGACGGCCGGCACTCTTTAACCTCGATCGCCCGGCGTCCGTCCTTTTTGCCTTTCCCTGCGTGAATTACCTGGCTCACATACTCCTCTCCGGAGCCGACAGCGGTATACAGGTCGGCAACTTCATCGGCGATGCCGTGAAAGGCGGAGACCACCGTAACTATCCTGCCGCAATAGAGCGGGGGATACTTCTGCACAGGGCTATAGACGCCTATACCGACGGTCATCCCGCGGTGAAGGAGGCGGTGAGGGCGCTCAAACCTTACTTCGGGCGTTATTCGGGGGCGCTTCTGGATATATATTTCGACTATCTTCTCGCTTCCCGTTTCCGTGAGTTTTCGCCGTCGGGCCTTCGTCGCCTGGCATGGCGCTTCTACCTTTCCATGATCCTCCATCGCCGTTACCTGCCCGTACGCATCAAACGTTTCATGTGGCATTTCATCCTTACCGACCGCCTGAGCAAATACGCCACGGTGGAAGGTATAGGCGAATCGCTCGATATAATGTCGCGCTACGGCAGGATGGATATACACGCCGGCGAAGCCGTCGCCTATCTGGTTTCGCACGAAGAGGAGCTGCGGGAGGTTTTCCATCCCTTCTTTACCGGTTTGCAGGCGTACTGCCGCGATTATATAAAAAAGACAGCCCTGTAACAGGGCTGCCGTAAAAAGTGATTCCGGGGCGGTTCGAACGCCCGACCCGCAGCTTAGAAGGCTGCTGCTCTATCCAACTGAGCTACGGAACCCTATGTGCGCCAGAGTGCTGTGAGGACACGATCCGGCGGCTTTCGGAGAGCAAAAGTAACTGTTTTTTGCGATTCTGCCAATTATTGCGCTCTCTTATGCGTTTTACATAGGGTAAGATGCAGTAAATAAATTGATTTATTGTGTCTGCACAGGTTTTGCCTCCTCGAACGGCTTTGCTACAGTAGTCACCTCCTTATCTGCTCTTGATTCGGTTTCTCGGAATGACGATTCCGCGCTGTTTTTCCGGGAAGTCGAGGCCGGATCAGAAGCGGTAAGCGGCGAAAAGCGTTATGCTGGCCGATGGGGTGGCGGTATCGGAGTAGACGCCTTCGCTTTTGTATAGGTTGGATAGCATCAGCGCCATGTCGAGTCCTATCTTAAAGTTGCCGAATTGGAAATATGGGTCGATCAACACCCCTACCTGCACCGGGTTACAGTTTTTCGTCAGATCTATCTCTCCCGCGATGTTGTCCCCTTCGGCCTTTAACGACAGCGGGAAACATAAGCGCAGGCCGGAACCTATCCCAAAGTGTTTGAAGGTGGGATTCAGTGCGCCGAAACACACATCGAAATACGCCTGCGTCAGTTTGGAGGAGGACTCTGCGCCAGCCGTTTCGTCGCTCGTCGCGGTGTGGCGCAGCCCGAGGCCCGCGCCGGCGTATAAGTTGGGGCGCTCGGGGAAGTGGTAATTCGCCTCGATCCCGCCGCCGAAGGTGGGCCCGGAGGAATTTTCCGACTCGCCGCCGTGCGACAAGGCCTGGATGTAAACGCCGCCGTCGAGTCTCGCGACGAATCGTAATTTGCCTGCATCGGCGAGCATATCGCCGTCGTAAACGGTTTGCGCTTTGGCCGCTGCAGTGGCCAGCAGGATGCATAAGATGGAGTAAATAGCTCTTTTCATAAGTACAGGACTTTTGGTTAAATTGGGTCGTTGCCGGGTGCGAGAGTCAGCTTGCCTTTGTATGAATGCGACACGGTTATCGGGTCGCCGCCGTTCTGTGGCACTGCCACGCCGTTGGTTACGCTTATATTCCATATATCTCCGCTTCTGTTTACGGTAAGCGTCCCGCCGGTAAGTTTGTAGACCATCATACCTTGCGTGATCATGCTGGCGGGACCGCACGTGGTGCCTACCGGGCTCTCGGCGATGTCGTTTGCGTCGGCCGTGATGCGGTAGCTTCCGTTGGGGTTGCTGGTTTCGGTGAGGTATCCGTTTAATGCCACCGACAGCGAGTTACCTCCCTGGACGGCGACGAATATGAATCCCCAGCCGTGGTATGCCGATTGGCTGTCGCCGGTGTGTATTACCTGCGCGACTGAGAACTGGAATGTCTTCTGGCCCCCGAAGTCGATCCAGGAATCGGTACCCCCGTTCTCTTTGCCGCAACCGCACAGCAGCAACGGGACTATCAACAATGTTGCGTGTAAAATGTTTTTCATGATCGCCGATTTTAAAAAGGTGTTGTTATCATTTTTCCTGTGTAGGTAAACGAGATGTTTTGATTCTCGCCCTCTGTGTCAGATGGCCGGACTACTCCGTTTTGGATGCTCAGCGTCCATTCGTCGCCGTTGCGGCTTATGGTAAGCGTGCCGCCGGTAAAAACATAGGTTTCGGCACCGGAGAGCGTCCCGGCAGCCATTACGGCGATGCATGTGTTGAAGTATTCCCCATCCCTGAAATCGATAAACTCCGCTGATGGGTCGTATAACCTGTATGTCCCGTTGGGCGAGGCGGTCGGGGTGGGGCATCCCTCTATGTCGATCGCGATACCTTTCGACGAGTTGGATGCCTGCAACATATAACTCCAAAGATAGATGTCTTGCTCGTCGCCGTTGTCATAAAACAAGGTTTTCGGTACGGAGTAATAGCCGGCGGAGACATTGCTGTATTCCGTATCGAGGAAATCTATACCCGGTTTTTTTGCGTTGCCGCCCTCGTCGCCGGAACAGCCGCACAACATCAGGCCAAAAAGCGGGAGGATGGCGGAAAAAAGGCTGATGGGGAAAAGTTTTTTCATATTTATTCAATTTAAGGTTGAAATCTGGCTGGGGATTGCCTTGCGCGTCAATCCTCGTAGGTTATGTCGTATCGGGTTTCCGTCCACCACCCTTCGGTAGTGGCCGTCTGGCGGCATACTATCCGGGTCGGGTAACCCTGCCCGTCTTTGGTGCAGGTCACCGTCATCGTACTTTTGGGATCGGTGTATCCCGACGGCAGGTAGGCGCTCCTCTCGCCCATGTATCCCGCGACCATGGGCAGGACCTGGAAGCGGCTGAATGGCACGATGAAAGGCCAGAGGTCGATATTGAGGTTGTTGGGGCAGGCGTTGGTGTAATGGAACGTTATGGGATAGTCCCGGCCGTCGTAGATCTGTTCCAAGGTCTCTATCTTTTGCAGGCACGACGATTCCCAGATGAAATCGAAACTTGTTTCGAAACCTCCCCATGCCGGATTGTCGGGATCGTTCCATATCCACGAGTTATCGACCGTCGCGCTGAGCAGCCGCCCTGTAATGGGGCCGTAAGAATATGTGTAGGCATTGTTTTCCGTGAGCGTGCCTCCGTCGGCGACGGCCTCGGTGTAAATCTCGAACATCTCGGTAAGCCGTCCGACGGAGAGTTCGCCCTGGCAGTCCGACGCGTTGTAATTGCCCGGTATGTCGTGGTCTTCCCTCCATTTTACGGAAAGCGCGGTGGTCGAGTAGTCGAAGTCTATGTCGTAATCGCCGCCCGCGAGTTTAGTGAGGATGCCACCTTTGGCGTCGTCGTAGACGAGAGTGTAGGTTTCGGGTTCTTCGACACCCCATTCGTCAGAATAATTGTAGGTTATGGTGTGTACCCTTTTGCGCTGCACTATCGTCACTGGTACCTCCACCTCGGGCTTGTCCGTTTGCCATTCTCCTTCGATGCGGCGGAGCATCGCCAGGTGTATCACGATGCTCGTCCCGGGCAGGCGTTGCGCGGAGTTGTATTCGATCCGGATGGTGTTACGGCCCGCCGGCCCGCTTTCCGGGAAGACTTTCAAAGGCAGCTCCGGGCCTTCGCCCGGCTGGCCGCCCTCTTTGTACACCACCGCCTTCCACTCCTGGTCGGCGGTGAATTCCACCTCGACGGTGTTTGGCGAATTGATGTCGAAAGTGATGGCGTTGCACTGCCGCGGCCAATCGATAGCCCGGTTGCTTCCCCTCTGGTCGTCGGTCGGGGCGCATCCGCACAGCAGCAGCGCGAATATGAAGATCGGTGTGGTTAAGATTTTTTTCATATGGTTATGGTTTTAATATTGCTATTCGAGAGATTTGTGCTAATGTATTTCACAACTTCGGACGATAAGTGGAATAAGACCCCATGTCTGTCCACGGGCAAACCCAATCACCCCAATACGTCTGGTCCCATCCGGATGGAGCCGCGCCCCAACCTTTGTCCGCCGTTTGCGGCCATGCCGTGGGCGAAAATTGCCTCACGTCGCCCGATAACGCGCCTCCGGTGGCGGGGCCGGAGCCTGCCGTGTAGCAGGTCTCGATAACGCCCGATGAACTTACCTGAAATAATCCGCAAATCAACCCTACCTTCACTTGCGGCACCGGGGCCGTCACAGAGATGCCGCCCGTATAACAAGCCGAGATAAACGTATCCCACACATCTCCGGCTATTCCGCCAACTCTTCCGTAGAAGATATTATGCGCGGTCGTTGCATAAACATTGCCTTCGCTGATACACCCCACTATCATCGACCTATCCGATTCGCCGACGATCCCTCCGGCGTAGAGAGCCTCAGTGTCCTGTGCCACCACATATCCCCGGTTGGTACAGCCGTTTATCACGCAATGCCTGTTAAGTTCGCCGGCTATCCCGCCCACGATCAGACATCCGTAAACCGCTCCGGAATTAACGCTGTTATAAATCCTTCCATAATCCAGATACCCGGCGATGCCGCCTATAACTTGCTTGCTGCCGGTGACGGTTCCGGTATTGGTGCAGTTCGTAATCAGGTAAGATTGATGTTGCCCGCTGATACCACCAACATCGATTTCTCCGGTTATATCTCCATTGTTGGTACAGCCGGAAACGGTCAACCTTTCGAATTCAAATGTATATGCACTGCTACTTGAAGCTCCGCAAATCCCTCCTGTGGCATATGTCCCAGATATGTCGGCATTATTCACGCAATCTTTTACCAACCCCGCGGCATAGCCACATATGCCGCCAGTCCAACCGTTGCCGGCTATCACTCCGTTATTTACGCAATTTTTTATCGCAAAGTCGCCACCACTTTTGCCTACAATGCCTCCGATATCATTGTTCCCGGTTATGATCCCGTTATTCGTGCAGCCCGAAATGACAGATCGATTATCCGAAATACCGCCGCATATGCCTCCGACGGCATCTATGCCTGTAACCGTAACATAATTCACACAATTCGTTATCGTACTCCAAAATGCCGAGCCGCAAATACCCCCTGTCACATAATTCCCTTTCACGCTTCCATTTACGGTTAGATTTTCTATCGTCGCGTTCACGCAATACCCGAAAAGGCCCGCTGCGGCAGAGGAACCTTCGGGGTTTTCGACCGACAGTCCGGAAATCGTGTGGTTATTGCCGCGGAATACCCCATAGAAATTATTAAAGTCTTCTCCGGTGCCTATCGGCGTCCAATCAACTCCGCCAAGGTCTATGTCCCTTGTCAGGTTGATGATATAATCCGCGTAGCCGTTATTTTTTTTGCAGTCGGCAGAGAGCTTGACCAAATCGGCGGCAGTCGATATGTCTATCGTTTTGTCCGGGTCGGGATCGTCGTCGGATTCAAAAGAATAGGGGCCTTCATACGATAACTTCAGCTGTTTTCCTCCAACTGTCTGGGCGGTTGAGTAGGAAACGGTGATCTTAATGCCGGTCGTCGATATGGCGCCTATCTCTATTGCCGAGCCATCCGCCAATTCGTCATATCCGAAAATATCCGTGGCTGCCACAATCCCGTCGCCGTCGCCATAGCTGTCGACAACATAGGTCCCCTTAGGAACCCTTTCGGCCGAAGAGAAAGGCATCGAGAATGAAAAAAATTCTCCGGTAGAAGAATTGGAAAGCGTAATGGTATGCAAATATCTGCTCGAACCTTCCGACACTACTTCATAATTTACCCGATCCAGGCTGACCGTCGAGCCGTCATAAGTCATGCCGTTGCGCCCGCCGTCATTGCTACTTTCTCCCTCGTCTCCACCGCAACCGGTCAATGCGGCCAAACCCGATAACAGAAGCATCGACAAAAATACAGTACACCTCATGGTATTTGATTTAATTTATACAAAAATATAAGGTATTTCGCAAAAAAATAAGGGTGAAAACTCACCGTTTTCACCCTGTAAAGTTACCGCTATGACCTTATTCTTCGAGGCTTATGATCCCGCGCCTGAGGGCGGCGATCACTATCTGGAGTGCCGTGTTGACGCCCAGTTTTTCCTTTATCCGTTCCTTGTGCGACTCTATGGTGTTCGTCTCTATCTCCATTGCGGCGGCCATCTCTTTCGCCGTATGTCCTTTCGCCATCAGGCGCACTACGGTCACTTCCCTTTCCGTCAGGTCGCAGGGCTTGCCTCGCTCGATGTTGCGCTGTGAGCCAAAGGCTTCCATGAGGTTTTCCATCGGGATCGTGTCGCCCAGATATACGCCCTTGCCCTGAAGTACGGCGGCTACGGCGTACAACAGTTCGTCCGGGTCGGTGTCTTTGGGCAGATAGGCCGAGGCCCCGGCCTGCAGGGCGGCCACCAGACAGCGGGCGCTCTTGTGGTGGGTCAGCACGACCACCCTGGTCTGCGGATACATGCGCCGTACCTCGCGGGCCAGCTCCAGCCCGTCGTCTTGCGTTTCGAGGCTTATGTCCAGCAGCGCCACATCGGGTATGGAGGCCTCCAGGCAGGCCATCGCCTCGCGGATGCATGTGGCCTGGCCCGTCACGCGCATATCGTCCCGGCGGCCCAGCACCAGTTTGAGTCCTTCGAGGTGGATTTGCGAGTCGTCAACAATGAGTATAGAGGTCGTTTTCATCTGTTTGAAGCGTTATGATGAAAGTGCTGCCTTTGCCTGGAGCGCTTTCGGCGCGTACCTGACCGCCCTGCAAATGTATGAATTCCCTCACTATTATCAACCCCAGGCCCGCCCCCTGCTCGCCGGCCGTGCCGCGCGTCTGGCGTTTGGCGCCGGGGGTGAAGAGGCTGCCGAGGTGTTCCAGCGGGATGCCAGCGCCATGGTCGGTGACCGATATTTCCACCGTCCCGCCCGTACAGAGCGCCGATATTTCCACCGCGCCGCCGGGATGTGAATAGTGTACCGCGTTGGCCGCCAGATTGCGCAGCGCGATTTGCAGCAGGTTGGCGTCGGCGCGGGCGGACATCCCGCACGGGATGTCCACGCGTATATCCACCCCTTTCCCCGATGCCGAAAGCCGCAGCGGCTCGACGGCGGCGTCGACCGCCGCGCGCAACTCCGCGGGTTTCATATTCGGCTTTATCATTCCCATCTGGGACACCGTCCACAGCAGCAGGCTGTCGAGCAGCGCCCCGGTCCGGCCGGCGGTTTGGCGGATTGTCCTAACTATTTCGTGCCTGCGCCCGTCGGGCAGGGCGTCGTACTGCTCGTCGAGCTGGCCCGCGGTCAGGTCGAGAGCCCTGAGCGGGTTGCGCAGGTCGTGCGATATGATGCCGAAGAAACGGTTTTTCGAGTCGTTCATCGCCCTGAGTTCGGCTTCCGATTCGCGCAGCCTGCCGTTGGCGTCGCTCAGCTCCGCCGTACGCAGTCCCACCAGCGTCTCCAGGCGGGCCTTGTCGCGTCGCAATTTGCCCTCGCGGAATCGCACGACGGCGGCTATACCCCCTCCCGCGGCGACGGCGAGAATCATAAAGAACCACCATTGCCTGTACCACGGGGTCGCCACGCGCACGATCAACTCTCCCGAGGCCGCACCCTGTCGTCCCAGGGCGTCGGACGCCTCCACGCGCAGGGTGTAGCGGCCCGGCGGCAGGTTGGTGTACCGTGCCGACGGCGCGGACCTTGCAGCCTCGTTCCATTCATTATCAAAGCCTTCGAGTTTGTATCGGTAACGTATCGCCCCGCCGAATTCGTAGCCCGCCCCGCCGAAATCCACCGTGAACGAGTTCTCCGAGTGGCGCAGCGCCACCGTCCCGCAGCCCGGATCGAAACGGTACGGCGCGCCGTTGACCATCAGGCCGGAAAAGGCAATCTTTCCTCCCGCTTCGGCGGCCAGCAGGGTTGCAGGGTCGAAAACGCAAAATCCGCCGTAACCGCCAAAGGCCACCCTTCCGTCCGCCAGAAGGCAGGCCGCCTTGTCGAATTGCATATCGGGCAGCCCGGGCATGGGCGATGGAGGGATGAGTATTTCGCCGTGGCCGGACACGCAGCCGATGCTGTTCCGGCCTCCCGCCCAGATGCTGCCCGCATGGTCGGCCGCCATACGGGTTACGCCCGCGGCGTCGAGGACGCCGATATGGCGTATGGCTCCGGTGCGCAGGTCGTAACGGTCGAGGCCCCCTTCCGAGGCGATCCACACCGCCCCGCCGCAGGCCTCCAGGGCGGCGATGCGGTCGCCTGCGATGCGCACCCCGCTCACGGCTCGGCGCGAAAGGTGCGATATGTGTCCCGAGGCGCGGTCAAGGATACTGACCCCGCCACCGTCCGTACCCACCCATATACGTCCCAGACTGTCTTCGGCGAGGCATAGCACGAGCCTTGAAGCGAGCGTGTGGCCGTCGGGGTCGCCCATTTCGGTGAATTCTCCTTTTGCGATGTCGAGCTTCCATATTCCCGCGGGTGTCGCCGCCCACAACCCGCCACGGCCGTCTTCGCACGCCGACGTGACGTCGTTGTCGGGCAGTGAACGTCCGTCGGCGGGATCGTGGCCGTAGACCCGTATGCCGTCGGCCGCGATGCGGGCCAGCCCGGAGTCGGTACAGGCCCATACGGTGCCGTCGCGGCCTGGATGGATGTCACGCACCAGCGTACCCGGAAGTGTGCCAGGTGCCTCCCCGAAATCGTAAGACCCTGTACGCTTGCCGCCGCTGGCCACGGCTATTCCCCTCCTGTGGGCTACATATACCGCTTCGGCGGAACCCACGACGCACGATATCCCGGAGAGGTTCTCCATCCCCCGTATCCCCGGGGCCGGTTTCCCGGAGGCGGCGTCTAAACGCCTCAGACCGCCGCCTGTTCCGGCCCACAAAACCCCCTGGCCGTCTTCGTACAGCGCGGTGACCCATTCCTTCAAGGAGGTGAAGAGGGCAAGGCGTCCGCTTTGCGCGTCCATGCGAAAGACGTCGCCCCGATCGTCTGCCAGCCAGAGCCGCCCGGGACCGCCCGCCGCGATGCGGAGTTGCCCGCTCGTCCCGGCGCAGGGAAATTCCGTGAACGCGTCGCCGGCGATGACGTGCCGCACAACGCCGCCTTCCGCGTTGAGCCAGGCCGTGTCGCGCTGCAGGACGAAATCCGAACAGCGGAAAACCACAGGCAGGTCATCGCGTACCGCCGCCTTACAATGGCTGTAGTACCTCTCGAATATATCCTTGCACGGGAAACCGTCCGGAATGCTCCCCGCGTACCTCATCCAATCCCCCGCGACGGGGTCACAGTAACCGTAATAGTCCTTTCCTGCAGCCAGCACCCGTCCCCGGAGGGGGTCGAGGGTCACCCGGCGGCATTGCGTTCCCGGCCGGTCGCCCGGCATGTAGTGCATGGAGGAGAACTCGCCTTTGTCGCGGTCGAACAGGTTCAGGCCTACGCCTTCCCACGTGGCACACCAGAAGTTGCCGCCGCCGTCCTCCAAAAAATCGGTATACCAGTTCGATCCGAAGGGATTGCCGCCCAATAACCTCGGGTAGTCGTCGCCCGGCGGGCAACCCCACAGTGCGTGGCGCGAGAAAGCACCCGTGCGCTTGTCGTAGACGTTGAATCCGGCAAAAGACCACAGACCGATGTATATCCCGCCCCTGCTGTCCTGACAGAGCGCCGAAACGCGGTTTTCGCCCACGTCGGTAAAGCGCAGACCCGCGCTGCGGAAAGCCTCGTAACTTTCGAAAGCCGCATCGCCCGCCATCTGCCCGTCCGCCCGCCTTATCAGGCCGTGGCGGGCATATTGTCTTAGTGTTTCGCGATGAGCGACGAAGGTGTGCCGGTCGGGATAATTCTTTAATAATGTGAGGCTGACGTTGCCGAATCGTTCGCCGGCAAGGAAGAGTGTGTCCGTTCCGTTGGCTGCGGTCCCTATCCATAACAGGCCGTCGCGATCCTGCATAAGGGCGGTCACGTCATCGGATGACATGCCGTCAGCCATGCCCTGTATGCGCCGGTAATGGCGCACGGCGTTCAGCGTCTCCGACCATATACTCACTCCGCGGTCGGTGCCTATCCATATGCGTCCGCAGGGATCGCGGTAGAGGCGGTACACCATATCCGAGGCCAGCGACGCAGGGTCGGCCGGGTCGTGCCGTATAGAGATGGCGCCGGAACTCGCGTCGTCCATTATTTCCAGCCCGCCGCAGCCTCCGAACCACAGGCGGCCGCCGTCGTCGCGTACCGCGCAGGTGATGTCGGTACCCGTCCGACCCGTCCACCGCAACGTGCAGCTTACGGTGTCGTACCGGAGCAAGTTGTCCGACTTGTTGCCGACCACTATTTCGCCTCGGCGCGTTTCGACCACGCACCGTATGTCGTATTTGCGTTTTTCCGTGTCGCCGGACATTATAAGCGGTTCGCGCAGTTCCCCGATTCTGCCTCCGGACACCATTACCAGGGCCTGATTGTGTCCGCCTATCCATATATTGCCCCGCGAATCGCCCGTTATGAAGTGGTAGCGGCAGTCTCCCTCGGTCGATGCGGGCGTATGCGAGGCGTGCGACCACATGCCTGTGGCGATATCGAGCCTGTCGAGGCAGCCGCCCGGGGTTTCCACCCATATGAACCCCCTGCCGTCGCCATGCAGGGCCAGTATCGGGGCGTCCTCTTTCCCGGGACGCGGAGTGAATCGCTCGAAGAGGCCCGAAGGGCGGTCGAAACGGGCCAGGCCGCCGTCAGTACCCACCCACAGGCCACCCGCCGCATCCTCGGCTAACGCCGTGACGTTTCCCCCGGGCATGGCGCTGCCGTCCCCGGCGCGGTAAATGGTGAACCGGCTGCCGTCATAGCGGGTCAGTCCGCCCGGCCCGGCGAACCACATCGCCCCGTAACGGTCCATGAGCATGTCGTACACCGGGCCGGCGGCCAGGCCGTCGCGCGCGGAGAGGTTGACGAACCGGGTGTAGGCGTCCCTGCGGGCGTGCTGCGCCATCCCGGCGCCGGGGGCTGCGGCAGAGAGCAGCAACGCCGCAGCAAGTAATTTCCGCAATATTACCATATGAAGCCAAAGGTACGAAAATTACCCGTTATGGCGTACACCTGTCCAAAGGGTGAAAAATAGGGAATAAATGGAGGAAATTTCACCCTTAAATTTATGCCTGTTATTCTGTACGTTTGTACATTAAAAATGACGACCGGGAAAATGAAACAAAAACCCGTGGTAGTGATAACGCTCTTTGGCGGGGACGTCGATCCGGACGAGTTGGTTTGCCTCGTGTGCGACAAACTCGGGTGCGAGGTAGTTATGCGCGAGGAGCGCTACCTCCCGGACGCGGATGGGCGGGCCTACTTCCGGTCGGCGGCAAAGCCCGGCATTGGACTCACCTCGCGCGAGACGGAGATAATACGCCTCCTGGCGCGGAGTCGCTCCGCCAAGGAGATAGCCGCGAGTCTGGGCATAGGCGTCACTACCGTAGAGTCGCACAAGGAGCGGATAAAGGAAAAACTCGGGGTTAAAACCGTATTGCAAATAGTACTCTGGTCGCTCAGAAAAGGTATTATCTCACTGGAAGAGCAGTAATTTTAGAGGCCGGTTAAAATTTCTCGTTTGAGTTTCAAAGACCGAATCAAGCGCAGATAAGGAGGCGAATACTGTCGCAAAACTGTTCGAAGAGGTTAAGATAATGTTCGAGACCTCTCTGGAAGGAAAAGGGCTTGCCCCTGACGGCAATTTGCCGCCGCCTTTCCTGATACTCGATTTTGTTGCCATGCTTACCTGCTTTTAATAATTAAAATTAACGAAAATCCGTTGGTGTTCGGCAATAGGTAAGAAATGAATGAATCGCAAGAATGTACTGTTGAATTGCAGTTGCTTACAAATATGCGGCAGGCCGTTCGAACGCTCGACCCGCAGCTTGGAAGGCTGCTGCTCTATCCAACTGAGCTACGGAATCATATCGCTGCTAAACGGCTATATGGACCCGTTTTAGTATGTTTTGCAGGTCAAAAGTAGTGGTTTTTCGACTTCTCCAATTCTTAAGCTTAGTATGCTGATTTGTGTCCGTAATGCGCATAACGATGAACGGAAAGCGCAAATACCAGAGCATTGACCTTGCCGTAAACCCAGAACATTGGGATTTTGCAAAGAACATCACGAAACATCCTTAACTTATAGTATATTAACCAAGTTATTGTCCTGCTCGGGAATAATAGCAATGTCGATTTATTGGCTTTGTTTTCTAAGTAACGAGGGCCATTTACACATAGGCAATATAGATAAATTTAATACCTTTGTATACTTAAATGACCTTGAGATAGCTCATGAAATATTCCGAATTACGGCAAAAAATTTTTGTGCCTAATCGTTCTGTTGATGTGGAGATGTTTGCGTATCTTACACATTATCTTCAAAATCATAGCAATGGTATCGCCCATATATATAAAGCTCCCGCAGAAAAAACGTTTTATGAGGTCAATAGTAATCTTAATATAACAAAAGATAAATCTGTTGATGCTATATTGCCAATAGAATGGGATATCCCATTTCCAAGCCCCTTGAAACACGAATTTACTTTTATTGATTTATTTGCTGGAATTGGCGGTTTTAGAATAGCTCTCCAAAAACTAAATGGGAAATGTGTTTTTTCTTCTGAATTCAATAGTTACGCTCAAATGGCGTACGAATCAAATTTTGGAGAGATTCCATTTGGGGACATTACTAAATTAAATATAGATATAGTACCTAAACATGATATTCTGTGTGCAGGATTCCCTTGTCAACCTTTTAGCATTTCAGGCAAAATGAAAGGCTTTGAGGATACAAGGGGGACACTAATATATCATGTTTTTGAGATTATTGAAAAGCGAGAACCGAAAATTGTTTTCCTTGAGAATGTCAAACATTTGTTGTACCATGATAAAGGACGTACACTAAAGACAATTATCCAGCATTTGGAGGAATTAGGTTATATTGTGTCAACAAAAGTATTGAATGCATCCGATTATGGGGTTCCTCAAAATAGAGAGAGAATAATTATAATAGGACACAAAAAGAAGGAATTTGATTTTTCTAAAATAAAGAAACAATCTCCGACAATTCTTAAGGACTTTCTTGATGAAAATGGCGATTTTGAATATCTGAATGAACCATATACACTGCTTGAAAATCCCAAGAAACAAAAATCTGGATTGATTTTCGCAGGCTATAGAAATAAAACGATCAGAAAAGCAGGAGTTAGGCCGGGAACAGAACATTTATCGCGAGTACATAAACAGCCTAATCGAATATACTCTACAGAAGGAGTACATCCTGCTCTTCCGTCTCAAGAATCGTCTGGGAGATTTTGGGTATTGAATGATGGCACAGTACGAAAACTTACAATAGAAGAGTGCTACAGAATTATGGGATTTCCAGAGACTTTCAATTTTATTGAGAATAAAGGAGAATTATATAAACAAATTGGCAATTCAGTTGCTATTCCCATGATTGATGCTGTTGCATTACAGATAAAGAAGCAATTGTTATAAAAATATGGAACCTGCAAAATTTCTTCAACAAAACTATATCGAATCAATGAGAATCGTTGGTTCAGACAATGAAATCAAAACGGTATTAACGGGTTCAATTGTAGAGTCATTACGGGAAATATTAAAAAAATCTGAGTCCTCCAAAGGGGTTTTGGCTGTGATTCTGACAAGTTTAGTTTATAAGATTCTCCATCAAGAACAAGATATTAGAAAGCATCAGACAAGCATTTCTGGGGGATACTCAGGTAGAACTTTTGATTCTAAATATATAACTCCATTTTTAAAAGAGGTAAAATTCCCTGCTATGGCAGAGAGCGGGTGGCTTACTCGTTCATTAGAGCAAAAAGTTCCTTATGATGATAATTATTCTGGTGCCATAACGCCTAACTCATTAAAAAATGCGTTTTTACATACTATTGACTATATTCAGAAAGGGCAAAATTTAGAGGCTGTTTTAAGTTTTATACTTCAAGGGTTAATTATTCAGCGTAACTCACGGCAGATTGATTTGGCTAAGCCGACAAATCTCCCGATCAATACTATAATTAACATACTGATAAGACATTTCAATGCAAAATATTCCTCTGAGGGTGCCGCAAGATTACCTGTTCTTGCTTTATATGCTTCCTATCAATGTCTAATAAATGAGGTAAAAAGATTTGAAGGAAAGACATTACTGCCAATGGAAAGTCATACCTCGGCAGACACCAGAAGTGGGAGAATTGGCGATGTTGACATAGTGGATGATAAAGGAAAAGCATTCGAGGCGGTAGAAGTAAAACATGGAATCCCGATAACGATTCAATTAGTTAAAGATGCCTACGAGAAATTTAGTACAACTCAGGTCAAAAGATACTATTTGCTATCGACAGCTAATATTGATGAAACAGAAAAAGATTCGATAGAAAAAGAGGTCGAAAGAATCAAAAATATCCACGGTTGCCATGTGATTGCAAATGGATTAATAAATTCATTGAGATATTATTTGAGACTCTTATCCGACACATCGGAATTTATTGATAAATATGTAAATTTATTAGAAGAAGATTCTGCTTTAAAGTTTGAACATAAAACGGAATGGAACAAGATAATTTCCAGCATGTAACAATAAAATACCTCATTTGATAAACAAGAGTATCCACTCCATAAAAACCACCCCCGCCCATATTCGGCGGGGGATTTTTATTTCTATTAGCGGATTTATTATTATTATCCAAACCGCCCTATTCCGTTAAAAAGTGTTATCTTTGAGAAATCAGACATTCTGTCGGCAGTGCAGCAGGAGGCAATCAAGGATCCTTTAAGGAAGATACGCGTTTCACGCGCCATCTACCCGGTGATAATCGGGCTTGGCGTGGTGGCGTGGCTCGTATGGAGGGATTTCAACCCGGACGTGTTCGCGGGGATGGTTTTCGGCTGGAAGACGGTCGTGTGGCTTGCGGTGGCTATGCTTTTCATGTTCGGTCGCGACTTGGGCTATATAATTCGTATAAGGGTGCTTAGCGGTAACGACCTTAGCTGGCGGCAGGCTTTCCGTGTGATAATGCTTTGGGAATTCACCTCGGCCGTCACGCCTTCGGCCGTGGGCGGGACGAGCGTGGCCATACTCTATGTGCATAAGGAGGGCATAGGCGTCGGTCGAAGCTCGGCGATAGTCATGCTCACCTCGTTTTTGGACGAGCTGTATTTTGTGGTGATGTTCCCGCTCATAGCTTTGCTGGCCGGTTTCGGGAACCTTTTCGACGTGGGCGGCGGGGCGGCCGGGGTGCTGTCCACATCGCTCGTTACGTTCGCCATGGTGGGATATACGGTCAAGCTGGCGTGGGTGATAATCCTCTCTTACGGGCTGTTTGTTAATCCGCGCGGATTGAAATGGCTGATAATAAAAGTATTCCGCATGCGCCCACTGAGGCGCTGGTATTACGCCGCGGCGCACGCCGGCACGGAGATAATAATATCGTCGAAACAGATACGCCGTTGCGGATGGGGCTTTTGGGGCAAGGCCGGAGCGTCCACTTTCCTGTCCTGGAGTTCGCGCTATCTGGTCGCCAATGCGTTGATCATGGCGTTCTTCCCTGTCTCCGACCATTTCCTCCTTTTTGCCCGGCAACTTGTGATGTGGATAATCATGCTGGTTATGCCCACTCCGGGAGGGAGCGGGTTTGCCGAATATATATTCACAAGTTATTGCAGCGACCTGATAACCGTGGCTCCAGCCCTGCAGGCCGGCGCCGCTATGATGATAGCCGTGATGTGGCGCGGTATCACCTATTACCCTTACCTGGCCATAGGCGCGATAGTGTTCCCGCGCTGGATAAAGCGTAATTTCGGTAAGAGGCCGGAGTAGGGGAGGTCTCGATCCTTATTTGCGCAGGTTGAACCTGAGACCCGCCCTTAGGTTTACTCCCAGGGGATTCACCGTGCGGTAGCTCTCGGGCTGGCTGTCGTTGTGCGGATAGTAGCTTACTCCGGGTTCGATGTAAAGCCCTATGCGTTTCCCGAATTTTATCTCCGTGCCTATGGCGGCCATCACCGACGGCTGCATGCCGTTGAGGCGGATAGTTTCGTTTTTGTTCCTTTCGGAGCCGGGGAAGTCCGTCTTTCGTACTCCGTATATCCCTTTTTCGATCATCGCGCCTCCCCTGACGTAAATTTCCAACGGCCCCGGATTCCAGAAGGTATAGGTTATGGCCACGGGGATACCTATGTAATTCAGCTCCTGGGTCACATTCCTTACGGAAGACGATATGTCGATTTCATAGTCCGAGCACAGGTAGGTGTAGGTCAGCCCTGTTTCTATATTCAGCCTTTTGCCTATGTCGAAGGCCACGTCCAGTCCGGCCGAGAGCGGCAGGCGGTGCGTTGCCGAAGTCACCACATAGGCGTTGACGCCCAGGGACGATTGCTCTCCGGTACGGCTGGCCGAGTATCGGGCCGGCACGGTTGTGCGGCTGTCGCCGCCCTGGCCGCCGAAGTTGGCTGCGTAGAGCGATCCGGTGAGCCTGCGGCGTACGTAGCCGAGGTTGCGTGCCGAACGGAACGGATTGAACGACATAAGGCGCGCCTGTGAGGTGACGGAAGCCGTGGTGTCGACCGGGGCGCGATCGTTCGTTTTGTAGGCGGGCTGGGCCTGCCCCGGAATGTCAGAAGACGGCTTTTCCCCGGACGAATGCGCCGTCTGTTGCACGACCTTGTCCGCAACCGCTTCCCAGCATATCGCTATCACCTTTGCCTCATTGCCTGTGTTGCTGGCCTGGGGCTTTTTCCTGCCAGCGGAGCTGATTTCCGCGCCGCGCGCTTCCTGCGACGCCGTAATTTCTGCAGGCCGGGCCGTCTCTGTTACGGCCAGCGGTATCGGGTTTATTTGCAGCGACTCCCGGTTCAGATAACCGTCGGAGACGACCAACGCCACCGCAAGCAATGCGGCCACGGCCGTCCACACGGCTATCCTGGCCGGCGCATTACGCGGTTTGGAGAGTGGCGGCGGGACTTTGTTCTCTCTCTCAAGCGTACGGCCTATGCGCTCCCACGCTTGCGGCGGAGGTGCGGCAGACAGGCCGTGCAACTTGTCCTGCAGTATTTTATCGAGTTCGTCCCTCATAATATATCCCTTTCTCGGAGCATCGAAAGAAGTTTTACCCTCGCCCGCGAATATTGCGATCGCGAGGTGTTTTCGCTGATCCCCAGCATCTCTGCCACTTCGTGGTGCGAATAGCCCTCCACGGCGTAGAGGTTGAGGATCGTACGGTAACCGTCGGGCAGCTCGGCGATGCACGCCTGCAAGTCTTCGGCCTGTATGCGTTCCAGGGCCGAGGCTTCGCCCGACGACAGTCCCGCCATCTGCTCGGCAGGCTGGCTGCGTTGCGAACGCCCCTCCCTGCGCAGGTGGCCCAGGGCCGTGGTGACGAACACGCGCCTGCACCATCCCTCGAAAGAACCTTCGCCGCGAAAATCGCCTATCTTGGTGAATACCTTCACGAACCCGTCGTGGAACATATCCCCGGCCATATCGGCGTCTGCGGCATAACGGCGGCAAATGGCGTACATGACACCGCCGTAGCGCCTGTAAAGCTCTTCGCGCGCCGGGGACTCTCCTTTTCGGCATCCGTCTATTATCTGTTCCTCGGTCACGCCCTATGTGTTGTTGTCCGTTGCTGCCGTCGCTACTTTGTTGTAAAGATGCATTATGTGGCGTATTTGTTGCACTATTCTCGCGTAAATTTAGTTATCTTTGATGAAAAATAGGGAGAAATGAAAAAAATAGGCATAGCGTCCGACCACGCCGGATACCAACTGAAGGAATTTTTGGTGGGTTACCTCGACAGCCAGGGTTACGACGTATTTGATTTCGGTTGCCACAGCGAGGAGAGTTGCGATTATCCCGATTACGCCCACCTGCTGGGCGCGGCCATCGATTCGGGCGAGGTTCCGCGCGGCATAGCTATCTGCGGCAGCGGCAATGGCATCAATATGGCCGTCAACAAACACCGCTCGGTGCGCGGAGCGCTGTGCTGGAACGTGGAGACAGCTCAGTTGGCCCGCCGCCACAACGATGCGAACGTCTGTTCGTTGCCGGCCCGATTCCTTGAAAACCTCGAGGCGGTGGCCATCGTCGACGCTTTCCTGGAAACTCAATTCGAAGGCGGCCGCCATCAGGCCCGCATAGATAAAATACCGTTATAAGGAGGCGGCTCGCGTTACTTCGATCTGTTCTGTTTCTGCCACTCCCGGCATGTAATGCCGGCATGTTGACGGAACGTGCTGCTGAAGTACGACACGTTGGAAAACCCCGAACGCTCGGCCACTTGCTCCACCGTCAACCCCGGTTCGCCGCGCATAAGTTCCTGCGCCCATGCTATGCGCTGGCTGTTGATAAGGCTGGAGAACGAACATCCGTAATGCTCGTTTATCATCCGGGAGACATAAGTCCGGTTTGTTTGCATCATGCGCGCCAGCGTCACCAGGCGCAGGTCCGCCTGCAGGAATATGCGCTCCTTTTGCATGAGTCCCTCGAAAGCCGGTATCATGTCCGCGTACCGGGCGCCTGCTTCGCCCGTCTCCGGTTCGCCGGGGTGCGTCGAAGGTTCGTCGGCGGGCGTTTCGTCGCTCTCGGTGTCGGCCATCTCCAGCTCCGAGGCCAGTGTGCTTGCCGTGAAACGTAGCCTGTAGACGTTATATCCCATGAAGTATATCAGTACGGCCCAGCATACCATAAGCGCGGCAAGCAACGGCGACTGTTCGTTGTAGTGGAACCGCCCTTTGTACGATGAGAGCGACAGCACGACCATAAGATAGCATCCAACCAGCAGCGCCCATCCGTTTTCCATCGATTTATCCTCCATATTGGAGAAGAATTCGCTCAGCCTGTGACGATATTTTATCAGGCGCAGCGTGGCGTATATAAGCACTATGGCCAGTTCGCCTATTACGGCAAGCGAATAAACCGGACCGCTGACGATAAACATGGCGAATTCGAGGTCGCCCGGCCGGACCGGCCCGCCTCCGCTTTCCATTACGGACATAACGTAATGTACGGCCCGGGTTTCGCCCATAGCCACGTAGATGGCCGTCATCGTCGCCCCTATGACCACGGCGGGCGTCAGCCACAGGAAAGCCGTCTTGCTGAAGGGCGTTTCGTTGGTCAGCGTCCTGAAACACATGTATAATATAGCAGGCAGCAACAGCGTCGTGAACGCTTCCAGCGTCTCCAGCTTATAGAACATCGAGTGGTCGGCCACCCCGGCGAAATATAGCGCCCAGATAAATGTGCTTATGGATATGGCTGCGCCGCCGGCGATGAAGATATTCTGAGTGCGGAAATTCTGCCTGTACCGTATGATCAGGCTTACCGTCCAAAAGAATCCGGTGAGGCTCGGGAGCAGCAGGGCGAAATAATACAGCATTGGCCGGCTCGTTATATCTGGTTTGTATGATGGTCTGGTCCGCTCGCTCCGCCTCCCCTATGAAAGGCGCGGATTGGGCGAATCGGATACAAATATACCATACAGGCGATGAAGGAATATTTGGAAATCGTATAAATATATTTTAAAAATCATATATTTTCATATTCGAAATACACTCAGCTTAGGGGTGGAGTTATCTTCTAATGGCCTGCAAGGATGTTTTAAAGCCAGCCATCTGTCAAATGTCTGGCCGGTTAGCGTTAAGATGCGCGGCGCAAGGAAACGCTGCGTCTTACGATAGCGGCGTTGCGCATAGCGTGCGTCAGGTCCTGAAAATCGTTTCAATAAGGCCCCGCCTTGAGCCTACTGGCTCAAGGCGGGGCCTTATTGAAACAATTTCTATATCAGCCTGCGCAGACAGCGCTTATTATCTCCGCCACCCGCTCTATGTCGGCGTCTGTGAGCGACGATCCCGACGGCAGGCAAAGACCGTTGTCGAACAGCCTCTCGCTGACGCCGTCCGTGTAGGCCGGGGCGTTGGCGAACACAGGCTGCAGGTGCATTGGTTTCCACAACGGGCGCGTTTCTATGTCGGCCGCGTCCATGGCAAGGCGTATATCCTCGCGCGTTTTGCCTGCAACGGCTGGGTCTACGAGTATGCATGTGAGCCAGAAATTCGAATCGAAATCCCCGTCCGGATTCTGCATCACCGTAACTCCCGGGATGCCTTTGAGGAGTGAAGTGTACAGCGCGTGTATGGCCCGGCGGCGCGCGATATGCTCGCCGAGGACGAACATCTGCCCGCGCCCTATGCCGGCGCATATGTTGCTCATACGGTAGTTGTAACCTATGTGCGAGTGCTGGTAGTGCGGGGCGTTGTCGCGGGCCTGGGTGGCGTAGAACATCGTTTTTGCCGCCTCGTCGTCAGACGGGCAGACCAACGCGCCTCCGCCCGAGGTGGTGATCATCTTATTGCCGTTGAAACTGAGTATGCCGAACCGCCCGAAAGAGCCGCACATACGGCCTTTGTAGACCGATCCGAGCGCCTCGGCGGCATCCTCTACCACAGGTATATCGTAGCGTCCGGCGATCTCCATTATGCAGTCCATCTTGGCGGGCATACCGTAGAGGTGTACGGGTATTATAGCCTTTGGTTTTTTGCCCGTTTCGGCTATCCGCCCTTTGATGGCCTTTTCCAGCAATTCCGGCGACATGTTCCATGTCTGAGCTTCGCTGTCAACGAATACGGGCGTGGCGCCCAGGTAGACGATGGGATTGGCCGAAGCGGCGAAAGTGAACGACTGGCATATGACTTCGTCGCCGTGGCCTACGCCCAGTTGCACCAAGGCCAGATGTATGGCCGCAGTGCCGGCGCTGAGGGCTACCACAGGTTTCCCCGCGCCGAGGAACGCCTTGAGGTCCGCCTCGAACCCGTTGACGTTCGGCCCCAGCGGCACCACCCAGTTAGTGTCGAAAGCCTCGCGTATAAACTCCTGCTCGCGGCCGCCCATATGGGCCAGCGAAAGCCAAATTCTTTTATTCATATAAACCGGATTATGATCCTGCCTGAGGCCGATCGTATTATTTCAAATTTGTGTTGTACTTAATGGTTTTGCCGGGGTTGCCCACCACAACGGCGTAGTCGGGAACGTCCTTTATTACGACTGTCCCGGCGCCTACCGTCGCCCATTTGCCCACTTTCACCCCCTGGATCACGCAGGCGCCTATACCTATATGGGAGCCTTCGCCTACGCTAACGTTTCCGGCCAGGGCCGCGTTAGGAGATACGTGGGCGAAATCGCCTATCGTGCAATCGTGGTCGATGCTGCTGTTGGTGTTTATTATCACATGCTTGCCTATGCGAGCGTCGGCGTTTATGCTCGCACCCTGCATAACTACGCTGCCTTCGTCGATGATTGCCGAAGTCGACACGTTGGCCCGTTGGCTTATGGCGGTTCCCCATTGCGCGTCGAGTGTGCGCGCTATCTTCCTTCGGACGGAATTGTTGCCTATCGAGATAATGAATCGCTGGCTTTTGTCCGTTTTGGACCGAACCCCCAGGAAAGGGAATTTGCCGAATTGCGTCAATGAGCTATTGTCGTCGTATATGCCTTCGATCGTTATCCCGCATTCCTCCAGAATCTCGCATATTACCTTGGCGTGTCCGCTTGCTCCGTATAAAAACATAAGTCAGATCGTTAGTTGCCGGTGAATTTCTCCATGCTTACCGATGTGGCGGAAGTTATCCCTTCCGATTTTACCGTTTTGAGAACCGTCGCAAACAGGATCTTAACATCCAGGGCGAACGAGAGGTGATCTACATACCATACGTCGTACTCGAACTTCTGCTTCCATTCGATTGCATTCCTGCCGTTTACCTGCGCCCATCCGGTGATACCCGGCCGCACTTCGTGACGCCTGCGCTGCCGGCTGTCGTACAGCGGCAGGTATTCCACCAAAAGCGGACGCGGCCCCACGAGGCTCATGTCGCCTTTCAGTACATTGATCAGCTGCGGTATCTCGTCCAGGGAAGTCTTTCTTATGAAACTGCCCACCGCGGTCAGCCTGTCCTTGTCGGGCAGCAGGTTGCCGCTCATGTCGCGTTTGTCGTTCATGGATTTGAACTTGACCACCCGGAATATCCTTTCGTTCCTGCCGGGTCTTTCCTGAGTAAAGAAAACCTTCCCGCCGTTGGCCACGGCCAGCAAAGTCGCGACAATTAAAAATACCGGCGACAGAACAATAAGCCCCGTAAGGGCAATAGCGAAATCGAAAAAGCGCTTGAAAAATCCCTTATACATGAGCTTTACAGAATAATACGGTTGCATTTATCCCAGTCGATCTGATCGTGCGCCTGACCCACGCTCAGAAAATCGAAGTCGGCGACCATCTTTTCCATCTTTCCCATCGTACCTTTCAGCCCGTAGTAATTTTTGAAATACCTCATATTGAGTTTCCGCGGCCGCTCGGCATCGAAATCGCTTATGTGCATATATACCATGTCGTATTTGCGTGAGTTCATGGTCTTGCGTATGAAACCGTAAGGCAACAGGCGGAAATAACCGCCGCCCGAATATGCCAGCTTATATCCGAAAACAGACGTTATACCTATCGGCAACTCTTTCAACGACGATCCGTTATACTCTATCACCGTGGGAGTGTCTTGCGAGAACGAGGCGAATCCACCGAAATCGCGCGTTGCCGGAAAGATAGAACAATCTACTTCTATTCCGCAATTGGCAAGCACTTCGATGGCCCATACGTTCTTTTCCCCTATCGAGAACGCCGGCGCGCGGTAATACTTGATCTTCTTGCCTGTGACCTGCTCCAGGGAATCTATGGCCCGCCGGGTATCCTCCATGAGTTCAGGGCGTGAGAACTCCAACAGCCAGTTATGCTTGTCGGAATGACAGCCTATTTCATGCCCACGCTCCTCTATGCGTCTGATGACCTCGGGGAATTCCCGTGCAATAATCCCCAGGCAAAAGAAAGTTGCGCGCAAACCGCGCTCATCGAGCATGTCGAGCAACCGACCAAGCAACCTGTCCGCAGAAGCAACATCGCCCATGAAACGATGCACATAAAACATCCATTCCTCTATGTCAAAGGTCAATATTTTCATATTCGCATACAATTATCTGACTCCTGCTTTGGATTTGCGAAATTCACTCGAGAACTGTTTTTTTATATTGCCCAAGGTCCCAAATATAAAAGGCATAGGATCTAATATGTCGAAATCCTGATAGTAAAGCCTTTTGCCAAAAAATCTAAACCACGATGGCTTGGTTCGCCAACGATATTTACTATTTATAAACCACAATACCTCAAATCCAAAATGGCGTAATATCACTCCCGGAGAATATTCATAGTTTTTATATTCCCTTCCTAGGTAGCTATCCACTATTATCGGACCGTAGTCAATTCCCGACACGACTGCCGATTTAACGCAGGCAGGGACACGAGGATTAATTTCCATCACTTTTACAATGCCATCCTTCATATCTTCGATCAAATCGAAATCTGCAAAGCCAACCCATTTCAATTCCTTGAGAATTGCGCCACACATTGTCACTAAATTATTTTCCCGAATAGTTGTATTGCAACAACTAGAACCTCCGTTGACCGGATAGAAACGGTATTTGTAAATAACGGATGAATATATTATATCTGAATTTTCGTCAACCAAAAGTTGAATTTCGATTTGCCCTCCTCCTGGTTCTATGAATTCTTGTAAGTGACAATCACCGTATTGTCGTTTTATTGATGGATAATGTAATGCGAATTCTTCTGCGGAGTTAACTCTCGTCATGCCTCGCGCCCCGGTTGTGATATTGGGTTTTATTAAGGCAGGGAAAGGAAAATCATTTATTTTGTCATGCTCTGTGGCTATATCGATGGTATGTGGATGTGGAAAGTTATGATCGCGGCATAATGCCATCAGGTTATTCTTATCGTATCCACGCATAAAAATATCGATATCGGGCATAATATAACTGGACAATGACAAAAGTCGGCATTTATATTTGCTTAATATCTTTGCACTTTGATCGCTAAGCGGAATTATCGCATCGATATCATGTTTCTGTAAGAAAGCAACAAGAAAATCAACGAATTCCTCTTCATTTGAAATTGCGGGGTTTTGAATCTTATTTTTAATATACTTTGTGCGAGCTCCATACGAATTCTTCTCACTATAGAATCCCCACAATTCATCGCCCCTCCTGTAAAGAGATTTGGCAATAGGAAGTGTCTGTGTTCCGTCGATTGAAAGAAGCAATATTCTATCAGCCATCGTTTCTGAATTTTAATACTCTAGCAGGTACTCCGCCTACAATGGCATACGGTGGCACATCTTTATTTACCACTGCTCCTGCCGCAATAATAGAACCTTTACCAACGGTTACTCCAGCCAGAATGACAGCTCCCCCTCCAATCCAAACATCATCTTCTATTTTGACTGTGGCGTCGTAATAATCTTGTTTTATAATGGGTATATTCCTCGTGTCGAAAGCATGGTTGAAAGCAATAATCATTACGTTAGTTCCTGTATGGACATAATCGCCGATTATAATTTTGGCATTTTCTTTGCCTGCCTGTAAAACAGTATTATGGTTTATTAAACAACCTTTGCCAATGACTATATTTTTTGCCTGACGCAAAATTACGGTGGTATGTATTTTGCTCCCTTTCCCAATTTCCGCTTTACTTTTGCCCACAACATGATTTACTGTATAGTAAACAAAAAACTCGATTATATAAGCGAAGATTCTGAGTGTGATGAATGCCCAGAAAATATCTTTGGCATATTTAAATTTGGGAATATGCCGGGAAGTCACTTTTTTAAATTCAGACGTCATGCTAATTTAGTTTGCTTTATTATTGTTTCGTATGCATGCTCGGTTGTGAGATTTTTTAAATAGTAATTGTACCCATTATCGCCCATTGCTTGTCTTAATTGTTTGTCGGATACTATTTTACTGAATTTATCAAATGTTAATTTTTTGTCCGTGCTATTTACCCATAAACCGCAATTGGGTTTATCTATGTAATATCTGCCATAATCATTGCCTTCATTGATCATTGCGAATACTGGAATTCTCTGTGACATATATCCTATTATTTTCGATGGACATGTAGGAACTTTGTATCTTTCATGTAAAGATATTAAACCGATATCGGCCGAACCTAATAGCGCGGTGTACTCGTTACGAGGAATATAATTTAAGAATAACATATTGTCCAGAGCTTTTTCTTTTGCAGATAACTCCATTTTCTCCTTTTCCACGCCTTTCCCCACTATCAGAAAGGTTACATTTTTGAAGTGTTCTGCTAACCATATAATATTCCAAACTGCCTGTGATATACCTATAGTTCCTCCAAATACAGCCACTGTTTTACCGTCTAAACCATATTTTTTGCGGATTTCCATATTGGGGTTGGCGAATTCTTCCAAGTTTATCCAGTTAGGTAATAGAACGATGTTCTCATGATTTGTATCCGATGCAATTTTCTTGACGAATTCGATATTCCCCGGAGACATACATCCTATATAATCAGCAATACGATATGCCTTCTGCGCATTTGCCTTAAGAAATTTATATATAATGGCATTACCATATACACCAACGCTTTGCATACTCTCGGGATGTATGTCTCTTAAAATTACATATAGTTTCGCACCAGTTTTTCTCTTTACATAAACAGCGAAATTTATAAATGTAATGGGAGGCGTAGGCATGAAAATAATATCAAATGGGTCATTTTTAAGATACTTCAGATATGCTTTTTTATATAAAAAGGGCAATGCAGTCCATATTACTCCTTTGATTATCTGGTTTTTGGCTATGCGGGAATCCAAGGCTCGAACCCTCAGTACCCTCATGCCGCGTTCAATGTACAATCCCGTTTTCTGATCTTCTACGGCCGGAGCAACTATAGTGACTTGGTGTCCATGCTTGCTGAATACTTCTGCAAGGTCAGAGTACATATTCGAACCTTGGCCTTCCTGGCTTAGTTCAAGTAATGAAAAAAGGATATTCATATGTTTAAACACTCCAAACAACTCGATTGATATAATCCGTATAAGATATAATGATTCTAACTACTTTGTCTGAAACGTTAGGCATAGAATAGTCTTCCACGGGGCGGAAATTACGTTGTGTGCCTATTTGTTGGTCTTGTAATTGTACCAACCCCTGGAGTACCCGTTCTGGATTCAGCCCAACCATCATAACTGACGCTTCTTCCATTGCTTCCGGCCGTTCGTGAGCTTCCCTGATATTCAGGGCGCGGAAATTCAGTATAGATGACTCTTCGCTAATCGTACCGCTGTCCGACAGTACTGCAAAAGAATTAATTTGTAACGCAAGATAATCGCTCAATCCCATCGGCTTCATAAGCCGTACGTTTTTGTGAAAGGTTATTTTTCGGGCTTCTATCATTTTACGTGTTCTGGGATGAGCGGAAACAATCACTGGATAATCGTATTGTGATGCTACCGAGTTGAGAATTTCAACAAGGTTGTAGAAATTTTTTTCTGATGCTATATTTTCCTCCCTGTGTGCCGAAACTACGAAAAATTTCCCATTTTCCAGCTTCAGATCGGATAAAATAGTTGATTTGTGTACTTTTGGGAGATACCGATGCAACACTTCGTACATGGGGCTACCCGTTTTTATAACCCGCTCAGGGCGAAGTCCTTCGGTAAGTAGATATTGGCGGGCGATATCGCTATATGTAAGGTTTATGTCGCTTATATGATCTACTATTTTACGATTAGATTCTTCGGGGACTCGTTGGTCGAAGCATCTGTTGCCAGCCTCCATGTGGAAAATAGGAATGTGGCGTTTTTTGGCAGCAATAGCACACAAACACGAATTGGTATCGCCTAATACAAGGAATGCATCAGGTCTAACTTCTTCCAATACGGGATCGATATTTATCAGAATCTGACCCGCAGTCGAAGTTGCATTTCCCCCGGCTGCATTGAGAAAGTAATCAGGCTTTCGCAGCCCTAAATCTTCGAAAAATACTTCATTGAGTTCATAGTCGTAATTTTGGCCGGTATGAACCAAAATATGTTCGATTGCGGGAGAAGCATCTAATTTTTGCAAAACACATGCAAGGCGAATTATCTCCGGGCGGGTACCTACGACGGTCAATACTTTAAGCTTTTTCACTTGTATCAATATTAATGTATCAAACTTCCATAAAAAATGTGTCGGGATGCTCTTTGTCAAAAAACTCATTGACCCACATTATCGTAACCATGTCAGTGTCTCCTAGGTTTTCTATGTTATGAGTATATCCCACAGGAATGTCAATTACTTCCAACTTTTCTCCGGATACGGGATATTCAATGATTTCTTTCGAATCTATTTTGCGGAAACGTATTACCCCATGGCCGCTTACCACAAGGAATTTTTCATTTTTAGTATGGTGCCAGTGGTTGCCTTTGGTTATATGCGGTTTAGAAATGTTTACAGAGACTTGGCCCCTACCCGGTAATTTGAGGAATTCAGTAAACGAACCGCGTTGGTCGATATTCATCTTAAGAGGGTAATTGAATTCCTTTATAGGCAAGTAACTGAGATATGTTGAATATAATTTTTTTGTGAATGCGTCTCCCATATCGGATATATACAAATTATTACGGCTTTCGTGAAAACCGTAAAGTAGCGATGCTATTTCGCCGAGTTTTATCTTATGGATAGTGTCTACTTGGCAATATTGTCCGCTACGTGCGCTGGTACGATCTGCCGATATAAGGTCGGTAATAAAACAATTCACCACGTCATCTATATAGACCAACGTCATTTCCGCTTCCGGATTGTTAATTTGGATTGGTAATCCCGAGGCGATATTGTTGCAGAATGTGGCGACTGCACTATTGTAATTAGGGCGGCACCATTTGCCGAATACATTGGGCAGTCGATAGACGTACACAGGCGTACCGGTACGTTCGCTGTATGCGAACAGGAGTTCCTCGCCAGCTTTTTTACTTTGCCCATACGGATTGTCCAATGCGGCCTGTATTGATGATGTGATTAATACAGGAGCATTATTTCTGTTCTTTTCAAGCGAGTCGAGTAGTGTTGAGGTAAAACCGAAATTACCTGCCATAAACTCTTCAGGATTTTCTGGCCTGTTAACTCCTGCCAGGTGGAATACAAACCCGCAATCCTGTGTGTAACTATCCAGTAATGCTGGATCACTGTCTATATCATACTCGATTATGTCGCTATACCCGCGATTACCTAATTCTGCAATCAGGTTTTTACCTACAAAGCCCTTGGCTCCCGTAACAAGCACCTTCATCGTGGAATGGTTTGGGTTACAATATCTAGTTTCAATAACAGCTTTTTCATCCCTTCAACATCCAGCCTGACAGTATTGTGCGAATGGTAGTCATCAATATGAGATACCTTTTCCTGTCCGTCAACAAAATATTTGTCGTAATTGAGATCACGGTTGTCTGCCGGAATACGATAATACCCACCCATATCCTCTGCTTTGGCCATTTCTTCACGAGTTACCAGGGTTTCATATAATTTCTCTCCGTGGCGTGTACCAATAATACGTATTTTGGATTGAGTCTGGTAGAGTTCTACAATTGCTTTGGCCAATACTTCGATGGTAGCGGCGGGGGCTTTTTGTACGAACAGATCGCCGTTTTTGCCATGTTCAAATGCATATAATACAAGATCTACGGCGTCGTCGAGTGTCATCATGAATCGAGTCATGTTTGGATCCGTGAGAGTCAGGTCTTTACCTGCAGTCATTTGATCTATGAATAAAGGGATGACCGATCCCCGGCTTGCCATCACATTGCCGTAACGAGTGCAGCAGATTGTGGTAGCGGTCTCGTCGCCGAGCGACCTTGCTTTTGCTATCGCCACTTTTTCCATCATGGCTTTGCTGATACCCATGGCGTTTATGGGATATGCGGCTTTGTCAGTGGATAGCACAACTACATTTTTTACGCCGAATTCCACGGCCGAATCCAATACGTTTTGGGTCCCCAATACATTGGTATTTACTGCTTCGATGGGAAAAAACTCGCAGGACGGCACTTGTTTGAGGGCGGCCGCATGAAAGATATAGTCCACCCCTCGCATTGCATTGTCGACGCTACGCTTGTCCCTGACATTGCCAATATAAAATTTGACTTTGGAATTATTCAGTGCATGGCGCATATCATCCTGCTTTTTCTCATCTCGGCTGAAAATGCGAATCTCTTTGATATTCGTATCCAGAAAACGCTTAAGTACGGCATTTCCGAATGAACCGGTACCTCCGGTGATCAACAATACTTTCCCTTCAAACATATTATTGGTTATTATTTGTAACATTTATCCATTTGTCGATACCTTTTTTGCTAGTGTCTCGATAAGAAAAAGTATTGCAGGTATATCCTCCCAAGAAAATACATTGGGGCGTATAAAACTCTGCTTAGCCACTCATATCGGTTTCCCTTGATGCCCTCAACTCCTTCCATTGAAGAAATAAACTTGTCGCAATAATAGTAATAACGATAAGACAGACGGCTTATCCATATAAGAGGCGGGCGTTGCGTCTGGTTAGCTTTTATATATTCGAACGTCTGCCGATTAGCTTTTAATTGCACTCTGGCCCGCGAGCCGGCGGCAACCCCTTTTTCCCCTCCTCTTTTTCGTACCAACGTAACGTATTCGTTCAGATTTTCTATGGGGTATAAATATGACAGTTGCCTGTAAAGAAAAGAATCTTGCCCATAGCGCATATTAACTGCAAAACGTATATTTGGGTTATTATCAAAACAATCTTTTCTGATTATTAGGGCTGGCGTCGCAATAGGTAAACTTATGGAAGATATTTTTGATATATCTCCTTTGTATTTTGTTTTGGAAATTTTTACAGATTTGTTTGTGCCGTCGAAAAAGTTCTCAACATTTGTATGGGACCACATTGCGCTGGTACGTTCCATTAATTCTATTTGGAGCTTCGTTTTTTCCGGTTTCCATAGGTCGTCCGAATCCAGGAATGCAATGTATTTCCCTGTTGCCTTTTCTATTGCCTTGTTCCTTGCAAGGCCGGGGCCTGAGTTTGCTTGATATATGTAGTTTATTTTATCCCCGTATTCTTTGATAAATCCGGACATATCTTCTTTCGAACCATCGTTAACAACAAAAATCTCGAAATTTTTGTATGTTTGGTCAAGAACGCTTTGTACAGCCTCCTTAAGCCATAGAACTCCTGTATAGAAAGGAATTATAACGCTAACTTTAGGTTCGTCATTCATGTTATATCGTTTACGAATTTAACATTAGTTATAACAATTTTTTCAGTGGTATTTTTATTGTCGTAAATAATAGGTTATCGCATAATTAGTTGGCCTTGTTTAGATGTTGCGTGAGTTGAGCGGCATGAGACAAAGAATGGGTGTTAAAGTAGTTTGATAAAGTTTGTGATGCATTACATGCAATAGGTCCCACTTGTCCATAATCTTCCATGACCGAACGCAAAACCTTATATATTGATTCAACGCTTTTAGGTTGAATTTCTAAACAATTCTCTTTATTCCTCATGATATACGGTATACCTCCTACAAAAGTTGTGATTATAGGTGTACCGAAAGCCATGGCTTCATATAAAGTCCGGGGAAATCCTTCATGATATGTCGGAAGTATGAATATGTCTGCCTGGATAAAAAAGCGTTTAATTTTCTCTTTACTTGATTGATTGCCCCAGAATGTTACCATATTGTCCACATCCAGGTTTGAACACAACTGTTTTAAATATGCCATATGGCTGCCATCTCCAACTATATCAAGGTTAAAGTTTTTAATGCCATGATCTTTGAGCAATCTCACGGCCTGAATCAATTCACGTAATCCTTTGTCGAATTCAATTCTACCAAGGAATATAACCCTGTACTCGTCTTTTGGTTTATACTCTCTGTCGGTTACGATATCTGTTTCGGAGATAGTGATCATCGGCCTAATAGTATCGGCATTGCCTCCTAATTCTTTGACTATTTCAGTGAAGCCGGGCGATACGGTAAGTACAATATCTGCTTTGCGGTAAAGTTTTTGTGAAACGGAGGATTCTATACCATTCTGCCCTCTGAGGTACAGCCCCAATTTCTTACCAAATAACTTTGCAAAAAATCCTAGAAACTTAAAACTGTTGGGATAAAATAAGTAAAGGGCGTCGTATTTTGCAATTAGATATATGCCATGCAGATAAGCCTGAATATATGCCAACGTTTTAAACTTTCCTCTTCGCAAAGCTTTAACCTTGAAGTTCCGTCCATTGATACAATAGTCTTTAAACTGGTCAATTGTTTCCGGCTTTATTTTGTGTTGAAAAAATAATACCTCGTTTAATGAAGCCAACTCCTCCAAAAACGATGCACAGGAGTTATGGATATATAACCCTCCATCCTCTTTCTCGACTATTGCGCTATTGTTAATTACAAGTATTTTCATGCTCGGACTAAGTTCAGTATGGGCAATCTGCGAGGTTGATTTAATTATGTATGGTCAGGTTAATGATCTAAATCTGTACTTTGGCTTTGCGTTTATCGCAGAGTTAATATAAATTGCTAATAACGCCCATGCCAATGTTCTCAAATCCAAAAATATATTTGAGCGAGTAATGTATATTGCAGTACTAATGAGAAACAGGATGCCCGTTAATGCATAGATATTGTTAAACCATTTCAGAGAACAATACCCCAAATACATGCCAAATAAATACATTATAACGATTACGCCGCCAATACCTAAGTTCATATATATGTCTATCGCCATTTGTGTCCCCATCCCGCCGTCGGATTGTGGCGCGTAACGATCTCTGTGGAATTTGGTTATCATGGACGACCCGCTAATGACATCTGTGGCTCCGATTAAACTGGGAAGATATGGGATCACTGATAGTGCAATACTTTTGTATGAAGAACCATATTGATAATCATACATGTCGATATATTCAAGCCCTAAATAAATATCTCTTGAACTATTGATTAAGTCAAAACCATATCTCCAATAGTCGTCATTTTTAGTTCGTATTTCGTTTGATTTGGCGATAATGTCGGACGAGGTTGTTATGGTATTTTCATTTCTCGTTTGCTGTATAATGAACATTAAAAAAAAACCAACGGCAACAACAGGTAATGCAAGTGCAATCATTTGCGTCGGCTTTAATCTGATAACAAAAAGCGTCAACAGAATTGTGGCAATAAATATAAATGGACCTCTGTCTCCAATAGTTAAGAACATTAAAGCAAAAATGGCGAGTATAGAAAAGAATATGATATATGAGAACGTTAATTTTGTTTGAGAAATTCTGGATATAGGATTTTTAAAGATTATTAATCCAACTGTTACTATTGTTGCCGATTTAAATATCGAAAGCAATCCTGCATTTGAATCTCTTTTGAGAAGCAATATAAGTACGGCTAAAAGGGCAACCGTAATAAATTGATATATGCCTGTATGCTGGTTTGAATACAGATTAGGCCCTTTGCCTTCAATGCCTTGTAATATACATTCTTCCTTGCCATAATATCTAACCAGGCCCAATAAATATGCGCATATGCCAACTAAAGCTAATGCGGTTCCTTTATTTATATAGCTATAGTCGAAAAAAAATGTGAAATAATTGATATTAAAAGGATGTATAAATGTAGGATAAGCAAATGCAGTCAAAAAATATGAAAATAAAAACAGGATATTGAAAAGAAGAGCAGCCGTGTTTTTTTTTATTTTAATGATGGATATTGATGTGGCGATAAAAAATAGAATGGTATTTAGAATGCAAAAATTCCATGAATATTCTTTGGGTGCGGCAAAGAATAGCCCGATGGAAATAAGGAATATAGTAATATTCAGCTTCATTTAACAAAAAAATTATGATGTAAAACGCGTTGCATTTTACATCTAATTTTGCTGGCAATAAACAATGTCTCTTGATTCTTTAGGAGAACGCCAGTTACAAAAACCATGATGGTATATAGGGGTAATACACATAAGATGGAAATATATGTACTAATAGACCAATATAAAATTAGAGGGATAATAATTATCATTGGAATAACAGCGGGCTGTAATGACCTGAATATGTCGTAATATTGTTCTTTTTGCGAATAGTTACTTTTCTTAGATAATAAGAATATAGATATTGCAGTTGCAACAAATGAGGCCAATACTATACCCAGCAAAATCATGTAATCACCGGCTTTAAATACACATGCGATAAATATCAATCCAGTCAATACTTTTATTATTTCCAATCTTAATATCATGCGTGTAACGCCCATTGATTTGAACGTATTTCTAATCATGAACATTATAATATAACCTAACCCGCTAATAGCAAGGATTGACAAGATGGGGGCTGCGTCAATCCAAGTTGTTCCCAGAATTATAGTAATTAGAGGTCTTGAAAATATTGCCATTGCACATAAAATAGTAAATACAACCAGATAAGTCTGTCGTATAAATCTACGATTTATAGATTTGAAATGTGCCGGGTCGTCAATTTTTGCAAGAATAGGGAACGCTACAGTCTGAATTACAGATGAACTTATATTGGACGGGATCTGTTGGATTTTATTCGCTTGTACATATAGTCCGGAGAAATGAAGCGTAGATATTTTGGGAAAAATCAATGAAAATATGTTTTGATATATCGTATATATAGATTGTGATAATAATAGGTGTACCCCGAAATCCCATTGTTCTTTCAAAGATGTAAGGCTGAATTTTATTTTTGGAATATATCTGTTATAAGTGAACTGCAATCCAACGACAAGGATACTTTGAGTCAAATTTTGCATAACTAAAGCCCAAACGCCAAATCCCCTTGTCGCTAACACAATAGCAAATATAAGGGCGATTAAATTTGATACAGTTGAAATAATGGATAGTTCCTTAAACTTAAACTCTCTAATGAGGATAATATTCTGAATTTTGCCTAATGCCGAGATTACAATTGATATCCCTATAATATTAATGATCTGTGCCAATTCGCGCATTTTGTAAAAATCGGCGATAATATTAGCCGTTAGTAGAAGAATAATATAAATTATTATGCCAAGACTTGCGTTGAATATGAATAGGGTAGAATAATCGATATCCTTAACGTCCTTTTTGCGTACTAACGATCCCCCCATGCCTGAATCTAATAGGACGGCTGATATAGATACAAAAAATAGGACAACACCCATTATGGCAAAATCATCAGGCGTTAGCAACCTTGCCAATATAATCATTGCAAGAAATTGCATCAAAACAACCATAACCCTATTCAGTGTTGTCCAAATAACTCCGGTTTTTAAGGTCGAGTATATTTTAGTATTTTCCTGCATTAACTTAAGGGTAAATGTTATCGCTTAGCTTGCTGATAAAACATTCGCCAAATTTCCTCAATGGTTCGATAGATATAGCCAATAGAACAACTCGATTTGCGCGATGCAATAATAATGAGAAGACTTTTTCTATTTTAAATACCTTCTGCTGAATGTTTGTGACCTATATGCATCATTCTTTCTCTTTAAGTAGTAATATATGCTCTTTATCGGGAAATAAAACTCGCTTTACTGTGTGTCTGTAGGTTTATAATTTACCATCGGTATATTTCTTGTCTACCATGTTTTTTACATCGTAGATCACGCCTATTTCTGATTTCAAGTTAGCGAGATCAATTTTTTTGAATTCATTATGGGCAACGGCCATCACAATGGCATCAAACTTTTGGTTAGTAGGCAGCTCCGTTACTATCTCCAATCCATACTCGTGTTTAACTTCTGCTGCGGAGGCCCAGGGATCATAAATAGTAACATCGACATCGTATCCCTTCAATGCAGTTACCACGTCAACTACTTTAGTGTTACGGACATCGGGGCAGTTCTCCTTGAACGTGATGCCGAGAACCAAAACTTTGGCCCCTTTGATCACTTGCCCCTTCCTGATCATGCATTTAATGACCTGCGAGGCGATATACTCGCCCATCGAATCGTTCATCCTGCGTCCTGCAAGAATGATCTCGGGATGATATCCGTATTCCTGAGCTTTTTGTGCCAAATAGAATGGGTCTACTCCGATGCAGTGTCCGCCTACAAGACCGGGCTGGAACTTGAGGAAGTTCCATTTTGTACCTGCGGCCTCCAATACGGCGTGCGTGTCGATACCCATCAGATTGAATATTTTAGCCAACTCATTGACGAAGGCGATATTGATATCCCTCTGGGAATTTTCGATAACTTTTGCCGCTTCGGCCACTTTGATCGTCGGGGCGAGGTGTGTGCCGGCAATTATTACCGAAGAGTAAATATCATTAACCACCTTGCCTATTTCGGGAGTGGACCCGGAGGTTACTTTCTTTATTTTCTCTACGGTATGTTCTTTGTCTCCGGGGTTAATGCGCTCGGGCGAATATCCGGCGAAAAAGTCCACGTTGAATTTCAGGCCCGACACCCGCTCAACCACGGGTATGCAATCCTCTTCCGTAGCGCCGGGATATACTGTGGATTCGTAGATTACGATGTCTCCTTTCTTGATGACCTTGCCCACCGTTTCGCTTGCCTTGACCAGAGGGGTAAGGTCGGGGCGATTGTATTTATCTACTGGAGTAGGGACTGTAACCACGTAAATATTACAGTCCTTAATGTCGTTGATGTCGCACGAGCAAATAAAGCCATGTTTTTCTATAGCCTCTTTCAGTAATTCATTCGAGACTTCCAATGTGGAATCCTCTCCTGCCATCAACTCGGTGACGCGCGCTTTGTTTATGTCGAAACCGACCGTTCTAAATTTTGTCGAAAAAAGCCTTGCCAAAGGCAAACCGACATAACCCAGGCCAACAACTGCGATTTTATGGTTCATATAGTAGGTTTTATTATTTCAAATTGTTCCAGTACCATTTTACGGCTTCTTTCAGGCCGTCCCTCATTGAATATTTCGGGGCATATCCCAGAAGCGACCGGGCTTTGTCTATACTGGCCAGCGAATGGGGAATGTCGCCTGTACGGTTAGGTCCGTGCAACACGTCTACCTTCGCAATCTCGGGATCGTATTCACTCAAGAATTCCTTAAGGTAACCGATCAGTTGGTTAAGCGTGGTTCTTTCTCCGAAAGCCGTGTTATATACCTGGTTGACCGCTTCTTTATTGTCGGAAGCCATAGCCAGCATATTCATCTGCACCACATTGTCCACATATGTGAAATCCCGTGAATATTCACCGTCGCCGTTGATAACAGGAGATTCGTGACTGATAAACTTCTTTACGAATAGCGGAATAACGGCGGCGTATGCCCCGTTCGGATCCTGCCTTCTTCCGAAGACATTAAAATACCGGAGTCCGATACACTCCATGCCGTAGGTTCTCGAAAAGACGTCTGCATAAAGCTCATTCACATATTTGGTGATAGCATATGGAGACAAAGGCTTTCCTATAACGTCTTCCACTTTGGGTAACGATTTGCTGTCGCCGTAAGTCGATGAACTTGCGGCATATATAAACCGTTTAACCCCTGCGTCCCTTGCCGCTATGAGCATATTCAAAAACCCGCTTACATTTACCTCGTTGGAGGTGACAGGATCTTTGATGGATCGTGGCACAGAACCCAGAGCCGCCTCGTGCAATACATAGTCAACTCCTTCTGTTGCTTTCCTGCAGGTATCCAAGTCGCGAATATCTCCTTCGATAAAAGAGAAGTCTGGATTGGAGAAAAACGGCTCGATGTTATGCCGGTAACCAGTGGCGAAATTATCCAGGCATATAACTTTGTATCCGGCCCCTAACAATGTTTCGCACAGATTGGACCCTATAAAACCGGCTCCTCCAGTTATTAGCACTTTAAATTGTTGCATGAGTTGAACGAACTAAATTAATATAAGTGTATTATGTATAACGTTCAGGATTTATTTACCCGAGAACATCTTTTTGATCTGAGAGGTAAGTCCATTTTTATTTTTGTTATGTCCGTAACCGTATCCGTAACCGTATCCGTAGCCATATCCGTATCCATGGCCATACCTTTTACCGAAAGTTACCCCTTTGATTACGTAGCTCATATTTTTCAGCTTTTCGTCACGGTAAAGTTCTTCCGCCACTTTAAGGTTGTTCTTCAGGGTTACGCCCGAGCGGGTTATGTACATGCAGGCATCGCTCACTCTGGTTATTATCAGGGCGTCGGCAACGAATAGTATTGGCGGGGTGTCGATTATAATATAATCATAGGCGTTTCGCGCATGGGCAAAGAATTCATCGAGCCTTTCGCCCCGCAGCAACTCAATCGGGTTGGGCGGGAAGATTCCGGACAAAGCTACGTCGAGATTTTTGTGCTGCGCCGATGTGAATATTACATCGGATTCTTTCACTTTGGGATCGGAGAGGTATGAAGACATACCTTTTGCATTGGAGGCGGAGAGGGACTCCCTCATTTTCGAGTTGCGTATGTCCAGGTCGACCAAAAGCACTTTATTGCCTTCCGTAGCCAGGGTTAACGCCATGTTTATGGAGAATGAGCTTTTTCCTTCCGATCCAACCGACGAAGTTACCAGGGCGACTTTCCTCTCTCCCTGTAACATGAATGTCAGGTTGGTCGATAATTGCCTGTACATCTCCACGAGTCCGGAGCGGTCTCCTTCACGTATAACTATATATGCGTCTTTCTGTTCGCTTTCAGGAACTTCCCCGAGTATGGGGGCTTTGGTCAGTTCCTTAAGGTCGTCCCGTGTGCGTATTTTGTTATTAAGCAGATCGATCAGGTAAACTATCATTATCGGCAGAACTATGCCCAAGATCAGTGCGACAAGTAGTATTATGTTGCGTTTGGGCGATACAGGAGTCATGTTGGTATATGCCTCGTCGATCACCATGCCGTTGGGTACCACCATCGAAAGGGTTATGGACGATTCCTCCCGTTTCTGCAAAAGGTAGAGATATATCTGCTCTGCGAGTTCTCTTTGGCGGTAATATCCCCGATACTCCCTCTCCTGGGTCGACAAATTACTCCTTTTCGCAAGGAAAGCATCTTCTTGTTTATGCAGGTTTTTGAGGGTGGTTTCGTATGTACGCGCCGAGTTGCGGATTCCGGAGAGGATGTCTCCTCTGAGCAGTGTCGCCTGATTATCGAGTTCTGCAATCATCGGGTTGCCTGCAGTCATGCCCGAGGCGATCATTCCTCGACGTTGGAGCTGCATTTCGTTGTATTTGGTCAAGAGCGCCAACAGCGATGGATCGCTGTTGATACCCAAATTGGACGGGATGGCGTTGTGCGAGTTTTTATCCTCCGACAGGTATGTACTTAATGAAGAGAGTATTTCCCTCTGTATCTCTATTTCTACAATTTTTTTGCTGTACTCGCTGCCTGAGGAGAGATAAATACCCGCTTCAGCTTGCAGGTCGGTCAGTTTGTTGCGTTTTTTGTAATTCTCCACATCGGCTTCGGCAGCGTCCAGTTGCCTGGAAATTACCTGCAACCTCCTTTCGATGAAATCCAGGGTCTGATTGGTTACCCAGCGTTTGTCATCTATGGATTTCGAGTTATAGAAATATATGATGGTGTTTATAATATCTTCACTCAGGCTTGGCACTTCCGATACAATGGAAATTTCAACTACGCTGGAAGTTTTGTTGTTGATGGCGGTTATTGAAGGCGAAGGCAACTCTATCGGGCCGATATATATAGTCATAGGATATGTGGCCTCCTTGACTTCGTTGGTATAGAGACGCATGGTTCCCCACGGCGAGTACGTATCCTGGCCGGGATTCAATTGCGCCGAAAATCCACTTTCACTATCCGCTATATGGAATAATCCTTTCTCAAAAGAGACAGTAAGTATCCCTTTGTGCGCCGTGGGGTCATCCACTTCGATATTCACGGGGCTGTCGTTGGGATGTATGCGTTTGCTGGAGATATGGCCGTTCGTATAATATCTGATGTTTAGGTTAAGGCTGTCGACCACCTTTAGCATCAGCGTTCTTGATTTAAGTATCTCGAGTTCGTTGTCCAGGTTGGCATTGGAATTCATTATGCCCAGGTCTTTGAAAACATCAAGGTTGACAGCCGACTGCCCTTTGCGGTCGTCCTTTATAAGTATCTTTGCGGATACTTTGTATTTGGGCGCGGTATAGCGTAAATAGGCAAAGGCTCCGCCCAGACATATCAGTACGCCGAAAACGATCCACTTCCAGTAGCTGGAGTAGTATTGTATGGTTTCCCAGAGCTTCTTTTCCTCTCCGAGATTTTCCAGATTAACTTCGTAGTTGCTCATTTCTGTGAATTTCCTTTATTAAACAAACGGCCGTGGCTTATTTATAGAACAATGCAAATATGGTCAGCAGCAGCGAAAGGGCCGAAACGCCCAGCGGCAGGTTTTGGTTATAAGTAGATACTCCTGTGCGGGCTCTGTTGGGCTGCACGTAAACTATGTCGTTCTGTTGCAGGTAATAAAAGTCCGATTTGAATACATCCGACGATGTCATATCCACTCTGTGGAACTCTTTTTTTCCATTCTTTTCACGGCAAATCAAAACGTTGTTACGTATTCCGTAAATGGTCATATCGCCGGCCAGGCCCAGGGCTTCGGGCAGGGTGATCCTTTCGTCCTGAATGGGGTACGTGCCGGGACGGACGACTTCGCCGAGTACCGTAATCTTGAAATTAAGGAAGCGTATGCCAACTGTCGCATCGCTGACATATATGCTGAGTTTCTCCCGTATGAGGTTTTCGGCCTGCAACTTAGTCAATCCTCCCACGTGGATCGTCCCTATGCCTGTGAAATTTATGTTTCCTTCCGCATCGACTATGTATCCTATCAATGGAAGGGTGGCAGAACTTAAGGTGGCGGGGAAGGCAGCGCCTATCTTGTTGAACATCTCCACCGCTTCAGGGCGGGTAGAGGTCACTGATATATAAAGGTTGTCCCCGGATTTGATGGTCATTTCGTTTCGAGAGGCTCCGGCGCTCATGTCCGCCGAGTCTATCCCCTGGAAATATACTGTTTTTCTGCTCGATCCGCATGAGACGCACAATATAGAAGCGACAATAGCGAATGTTATGTAAAATAAATGTTTATTCATTGTCAGGGTTAATTATTTCAGTCAAATATATTGTTTTTTACGGTTATCTTCTCTATGATCCGGAGCAGATCGGGATGCGAAAGAACAGCTGTTTGGGACGGACGGTGTATATCGCTGCCCAGGAAATCGGCCATGCCGCCTTTCAGCATAGTTTCCGCTCTATGCTTGACCGCATTGCCGTAATTTCCCACCAATGATAGTAAATTCACCTGAAAACAACATCCGGAGTGTTTTAACCGGGTCAGCGCTTCCATGTTGTAATATGTGTAACGCTCGGGATGCGCAAGTATAGGTTTGTATCCTGCCTCCTGCAAATCGAATATTGTTTGTTGCAGAACCATATTTTCCTGATACAAGGATGCCTCCACAAGGATATAGCCCTGAGGCAGGCAAAGCAATTTCTCTCCGCTTTTCAGGAGGGCGTCGAAATCGGAATTGATGTAATATTCGGCATGCGCTTCAAGTTCGATGTCTATATTTTCCTCTGCGGCGCGGTTGCGGAGACCGGAAAGTCCAGCTTCTATAATTTGCCTCATGTCTGTGCGCAAGGCGTCGTAATGCGGACTCAAAAAGATTTTGGTTATTCCGGCATCACTCATGGCTTTTAATACGGTCACGGCATCGCCCATGTTTTCCGCGCCATCGTCGATGCCTGGCATGGCATGGCAATGAATGTCGGTGGAGAGGCCTATTTTCCGTACAGGCTTGATCTTGCCGAATATTCCCATTTGCGATTCAATCCCCTGGGTTAAATAAAACGGGATCAGGCTGCAAAGATATAAATAATTGCCGTTAAAGCAAAAATAACTCCCCTATTAGCTGTTTTGGGTTAGTGAAAATAGCGATGATGTTCCCGAAAAGTCGTCGAGAGGTCGCCATGTAGCGAAAATTACACTAATTAAGTTGCAACTCAGGATACATAACTAAATTTTATATTACCTTTGTCAAATCATATTTTGAATATATGGTCAAAACGTTGCAGAATCTTATCTCGCGCCTGTCGTATTTCAGAGGCAGGGTGTGCGCCCCCCGGTGGATGGTGTTTATCATCGATGCAGGATTCAGTCTTATAGCTGTTCTTATTGCAGGTTTGCTCGTATTGAATTTCTATCCCGAGCTGGGATGGAGGCCGGTTTTGCTTGTCGGCTCATCGATGTTTGTCGTCAGGCTCGCCAGCTTTTATTTCTTTAAAACTTATTCCGGGGTGGTCCGGTACACCGGCTCGCAGGATGTTTTCCGTATATTTTACGTGCTGCTTGTAGGCGACGCCCTTTTCCTTACGGGCATGCTGATCGCTATATTGCTGGGCCACACGGGGCTTATGGTTTCCGTACTCATATGGGTGGAGTTCAGTATTCTGCTGTGCCTTATGATTTTCAGCCGCCTGGTGTTCAAGATGCTTTTCGCGCGTCATTTCCTCCGGGATGGGGACACCCGCAAAGTTGCCATTTACGGCAGCAACGAATACCTGCTGATGGTGCGACATATACTGAGCAACGCCCGTAACGTCCGCTATGACGTTAAGGCGTTTATAGAGTCGGATAATATCAGCGCGGGCAAGTATCTTTCGGGGATAAAAATATATCACCCGCTCGATCTGGCCCATGTTATAAAGAAATACCGGATAGATACTCTTATCCTCGCCCAGAAGATGCTGTCGGCAGAAAAGCGCAAGGAACTCATAGAGAGTTGCATAGAGCATGGTGCGAGCGTTAAGGAGATACCGAATCTCGAGAAGTTGATAAGCGGCGAGATGTCCGTCACGCAGATGCGCGACGTCAAGGTGGAGGATCTTCTCCAGCGCGATCCGATAGACTTAGACACTGCGAACATAAGCCGCGAGTTGAAAGGCAAGACCATCCTTGTCACCGGCGCGGCAGGTTCCATCGGCAGCGAGATCGTGCGCCAGCTCACCCGTTTTTCTCCCGCCAGGGTCGTCCTGCTGGACATTGCGGAAAGCCCCATGTATGAATTGGAGTTGGAGCTGGCCGAACGCCTGGGATTCACCGATTTCGTCACGGAGTTATGCAGTATCCGCGACGTGGACTACGTGGACGACGTATTCAGGCGTCATAAACCGTCGGTGGTTTACCATGCGGCGGCCTACAAGCATGTCCCCATGATGGAGAAGTTGCCTATGGAGGGGGTAAAGACAAATATCTTCGGAACCAAGAACGTGGCCGACGCGGCCATACGGCATAAAAGCGAGAAATTCGTCATGGTCTCCACCGACAAGGCCGTCAACCCCACCAATGTCATGGGTTGTACCAAACGTATCGCAGAGATATACATACAGTCGCAGGTTGGCAGGTCGGATACGGCTTTCATCACCACCCGTTTTGGCAACGTATTGGGTTCCAACGGCTCGGTCATTCCCCGTTTTGCCCGCCAGATCGAGGAGGGCGGTCCCGTAACAGTCACCCACCCCGACGTAACCCGTTTCTTCATGACCATTCCCGAGGCTTGCCAGCTGGTGTTGCAGGCCGGCACGCTGGGACAGGGCGGCGAAATATTCGTCTTCGACATGGGCAAGAGCGTAAAGATAGTGGACATGGCCCGCAATATGATTCGTCTGTCCGGTTTCGAGGTGGGCAAGGATATAGAGATCAAGTTTACCGGCCTCCGTCCCGGCGAAAAGCTCTATGAGGAGGTACTCAACGACAAGGAAGAGGTGTTGCCGACCCTGCACGGCCGTATAAACCGGGCCAAGGTACGCGAATATCCCGTGGATCAGGTGGAACGCGCCATCCAGGAGATGCAGGCCACCTTGTCGTGTTGCGACCATTTCGCTATGGTCAGACTTATGAAAGAGCTTGTCCCGGAATTTATTTCGCAACATTCGGTTTACGAGGCCCTGGATAAGCAATCCAACAGGGCGTAGTCAGGCCGTACGTTTAGCTGCGGCATATTACCGGAAATATGAAAAGGCGCCGCCGCTTCCTGCAGGAAGGGGCGGCGCCTTTTTCGGTTACGCCTTCCGCCTGAATTCTGTTTTTTTTCCGAAGATTTCCCGGCAGATCGGTGTAATTTTTTATCCTTGGAATAATTTCCAAAAGAATTTGAAAACTTTTTTTGTTTTTTAAGTTTTCCGATTTACCTTTGCGCCTCGAGACCAAGCCAAATCGGGAAATGATATCGGTTAAAGAGCGTATAATAGATTATTCCACCGTAATGTTCACCACGTACGGCCTTAAAAGCGTGCGCATGGATGACATAGCCGCGCAGCTCGGCATATCCAAGCGTACCATCTACGAGATTTTCGGCGACAAAGAGGCTTTGATAGAGGCCTGCGTGAGGCATTATTCGGACAAGAGGGCCAAAACCATATGCGAGCGCAAGGCGTCGGCGGGCAACATAATAGACGAACTGTTCATTATCTTCTCCACCAAAGAGGACGATATACAGAAGTCTTTCACCCTGATGGACAGCCTTAAAAGGTTTTATCCCAAGGTACACAGGCGTATAGTGGAAGAGAATTTCGAGGCGGGTACCCGCGATATGCGCGACCAGATACATAAAGGCATATCGCAGGGAGTCGTAGTCCCCCAGTTGGATGTGGATATGGCCGTGATGCTTTTCGTAGACCTGATGCAGGCGGTTTTCAACCGCATGTCGCTTTCTACGTCGCTCTCGGCGGCCGCTTCGCTCAAGGACACCGTGCGTTACGCGGTTATATTTTTCATAAGGGGCATCGCCACCCAAAAAGGCGTGAGAATGATAGATAAATATTTGAAGGAAAGATCATAAAGATGAAAAGGAACGTAATTTTATCGATGGCCGCCGCGTTGTTCGCGGTTGCCGCGGGCCGCGCCGCCGGGCCTGCCGCGCCGGTGGAGATAGATCTCGGGCAAGCGCTCGAGATAGCCCTCAGCGACAACCCCACTATCAAAGTGGCCGACATGGAGGTTGAACGTCAGGACTATGTCCGCAAGGAGACTTGGGGCAACCTGCTGCCACAGCTTTCGGCCACGGCGGCCTACCAGAACGCCATCGTCAAGAACACCATAACGGACGGATTGTCCTTCGACCCCACCCATACGGTAAATTTCGGGGCTGAACTCACCCTGCCTCTTTTCGCTCCCGGCGTCTATCAGTCGCTAAAGCTCAACGCCGAGCAGATGAAAGCCGCGCTGGAGGCGGCCCGCGGTTCGCGCATCACCATGAGCTGCGAGGTGAGGAAAGCATTTTATAATGTCCTGCGCATAGAGCGCGAGATAGCCGTGTTGAAAGCCAGCCGCGATAACGTCCGGCAGACTGTTGAGCAGCTCAAGGTGGGCTTCGCCAACGGTCTCACCTCGGAGTACGACCTTCTTACCGCCCAGGTGCAGTTGAGCAACCTCGAACCTGCCATCATACAGGCGGAGAAAGGCCTGCTGGTGTCGAAAATGTACCTTATGATGCTCATGGGCATGCCGGTAGACCGCACCATTACGCTCAAAGGTTCGCTGGACGAGCTGAACACAGATAGCAGCGAGGTCCCCCTCTACGGTATAGACCTGTCGGGCAACTCCGACCTGCGTTCGCTCGATATCCAGCAGGGCGTCATGCAACGCCAGCTCGGGGTGCTGCGTACCCAGCGCATGCCCACCCTGGGCGCGACGCTTTCCGGCAGCCTGCGGGGCCACGATCCCATCGCCTTCGACCTCTCGTCCATGGGCGGCATGGGATGGCAGTCCGACGGCTCGTACATAGGCCAGCCCTATGGTCAGTGGACGCAGGCCGGCTCATGGTCGTTTTTCCCGCCCGCGCCTCCTTCCGGTGATAACGGGTCCAAGGATTTCGAGTGGCAGCATCCCGTTTCGCTCAGCGTCGGCATGTCTATTCCCATATTTGCCGGCTTCACCAAAACCAATCGTGAGAAGCAACTGAGGAACAGCATTAAACAATTGCAGACCCAGCGCGATTACGCCGAAAAGCAGATAGAGGTGCAGGCCGCCACGTCGGCCAATAACGTGGCTACGGCCCGCGAGCGCATGGCCGCCACCTCGATGACCGTCGGACAGGCGGGTAAAGCCTACGATATAGCCTCTGTGCGCTACAAGGCCGGAGCGGGGACCATCCTCGAACTCAACGCGGCCGAATTGCAGCTCACCCAGTCGCAGCTCAACCATACGCAGGCCATTTACGATCTTCTTTCGGCCCAGGCCGACTACCGGAAGATATTGGGCAAAGAATAGGAAAACAAAAAGAATAGATAAAAGATGAAAAGAACGATTATCACGGGTCTGACGGCCCTCGCGGCGTACCTCATGACGGGCTGCGGCGCCAAAACCGGCAATGCGGCCGATGCCGCCGATTCTCTGAAAGCCGTGGATGTCAAAGTGCTGACAACCCGTCTGGAGTCCATCGACCAGACGGCCGAGTTCACAGGCAATATAGAGGCCAATATAGTCAACAACATAGGCCCCAACCAACCGGTGCGTATAAACAAGATACTGGCCGACGTGGGAGCCAACGTCCATAAGGGACAGTTGCTGGTGGAGATGGATCCTTCGAACTACATACAGGCGGCCGTGCAGCTATCCACGCTCGAGACCGACTACGAACGCACCAAAGCGCTTTTCGAGGCCGGTGGCACGTCGCGCCAGCAAATGGACCAGATGGAGTCGCAGCTTAAGGTGTTGCGTACCCAGGTTGCCAACCTGAAGGACAATATCGAGCTGCGCAGCCCCATCGACGGCGTCGTGACGGGCCGCTATTTCGATGCGGGCGACCTCTACTCGATGTCCCCCAACGCGTCGGGGGCGGCCAGCATACTCACGGTCATGCAGATCAACCCGCTGAAGGTCAAAATGAACGTTTCGGAGCAGTACTTCCCGTTGGTTAAGAGGGGCTTGCCCGTGGATATAAAGGTAGACCTCTTCCCCGACAGGAGTTTCAACGGCAAAGTGTCGCTGGTCTATCCTTCGATAAATATCGCCACACGCACCTTTACCGTGGAGGTCTCCATCCCCAACTCGGGCTATACCCTCCGTCCGGGCATGTTCTGCCGCGCTACGCTCACCATGGGCCACCGCGACGGGGTTATGCTCTCCGATCTTGCCGTGCAGAAACAGACCGGCACCGCCGAGCGCTATGTCTACGTGGTCGAGCAGGGCTTGGCGCACCGCCGCACAGTCCGCCTGGGCCGTCAGGCGGAAGACCGCGTGGAGGTGCTTTCGGGCCTCGGCGCAGGCGAACAGGTCGTGATTTCGGGCGCTTCGAGGCTTTCCGACCGCACCAAAGTGAATGTCGTAGAGTAACAATCCGATAATAGAGAATAAACGATGAGAATATACGAAACCGCGGTCAGAAAGCCCATCTCCACGATCCTTATCTTCATAGGGGTCATAGTCTTCGGGCTTTTCTCGCTCAGAAACCTGGCGGTGGACATGTACCCCGACATCGAGTTTCCCGCCGTGAGCGTCATTACGGTCTACCAGGGAGCCAACGCCGAGGACATAGAAACCAACGTCACGCGCATACTGGAGGATAACCTCAATACGGTCAGCAACCTGAAGAAGGTTACCTCCAAGTCGTCGGACAACATTTCGATGATCACCCTCGAGTTCGAGTGGGGGTCGGACCTCACCGAGGCCACCAACGACGTACGCGACGTTATGGGACGCGTGCAGTCGCTCCTGCCCGACGACGTCGACGCACCCACCATCTTCAAATTCTCCTCGTCGATGATGCCGGTGCTTATGTTCAGCGTGCAGGCCGAAGAGAGCTACGAGGCTCTCTACAAGATCCTCGACGAAAAGATGGTGAACGTCTTCAACCGTATCGACGGCGTGGGCGCGGCCAGCCTCATAGGCGCTCCCGTGCGTGAGATACAGGTCAACGTCGATCCCCGCCGCCTGGAGGCCTACGGCCTTACCGTTGAGCAGTTGGGAGGCATAATCGCCGCCGAGAACATCAACGTTCCCGGAGGGTCGCTCGACATAGGCAACCACGTCTATAACGTCAAGGCCGACCTCGAATTCCGCGACAGCCGCGAGCTGATGGACATAGTTGTGGCCAGCTCCGCCGGCCGCGACATATTGCTCGGGGACGTAGCCGTGATAAAGGACACCCTGGAGAAATTCACGCAGGAGCAGCGCGTCAACGGCAACAGGGGCGTCGCGGTGATGATACAGAAACAGTCGGGCGCAAACTCGGTGAAGATAGCCAAGACCGTACTGGCCGAGGTGGAGAAGATCAAAGCCACACTTCCGGACGATATAAAGATAGACGTCATCTTCGACACTTCGGAATATATAGAGGACAGCATCAACTCGCTCAGCGAAACCGTTATGCTGGCTTTCGTCTTCGTCATTCTGGTCGTGCTTTTCTTCCTTGGCCGGTGGCGCGCCACATTCATAATCTGCCTCACTATCCCGGTTTCGCTGGTGGTGTCTTTCATCTACCTCTATGTGACCGGCTCCACGCTCAACATCATATCGCTATCGTCGCTCTCCATAGCCATAGGCATGGTGGTGGACGACGCCATAGTGGTGCTTGAGAATATCACCACGCACATAGAGCGCGGCTCGTCGCCCAAGGAGGCGGCCGTGTACGCCACCAACGAGGTATGGCTGGCCGTTATCGCCACCACCCTCACCGTCGTGGCGGTGTTCCTGCCGCTGACCATGCTCTCGGGTATGGCAGGCATTATGTTCAAAGAGCTTGGCTGGATAGTGTCGCTTGTAGTGGTGGTTTCCACCATAGCCGCCATAACCCTCACCCCGATGCTTTCGGCGCTGATGCTCCGAAACAGGAGCGTGGGTCATACCTATAGCGGTCTCGGCGTTATATTCAAGCCCATAGACCGTTTCCTCGAAAAGCTCGACGAGGGTTACTCCAATCTGCTCAAATGGGCGTTGCGTAACCGCGGCAAGGTGGTCACGACGGTGACGCTCATCTTCCTGGCCAGTTGCGGTCTGCTGAAGGTTGTGCCTGTGGATTTCTTCCCCGCTTCGGACGACGGCATGATAACGGCTATAGTGAAGCTCGACAGGAATCTTTCCGTCGAATACACCTCCGCCATAGCCCGCCGTATAGACAAGGTCATAAACGATAAGTATCCCGAGGTACGCCTGCTGTCGGCCAGCGCCGGGGCGGCGTCGGGCAACAACACCTGGGCGGCCATGCAGGAGTCGGGCAGCCAGGTCATCAATTACCGCATGCGGCTGGTGGACCTCAAGGATCGTACGCGCAGCATATTCCTGATAAGCGACCTTCTGCGCAAAGACCTGGCCGCCATGCCCGAGGTAAAGGAATTTACCGTCACTCCGGGCCAGCAGGGCGGAGGTATGGGCAGCGGCAGCAGTATCGACGTGAAGGTGTTCGGCTACGATATGAACCAGGCCAACGATGTGGCCACTGATATCATGGCGCGGATGAAAAAGCTCTCCTCCATACGCGACGTACACCTCAGCCGCGACGATATGCGCTCCGAATTCAATATAAAATTCGACCGCGACCGTCTGGCTTTCTACGGGTTGAACTCCTCTACCGCCGCCACTTATGTGCGCAACCGCATCAACGGCCTTATCGCCACCCGTTTCCGTGAGGACGGCGACGAGTACGACATCAAGGTGCGCTATGCCGAGGAGTTCCGTACCTCGCTCGACAACCTCGAGGACATCCTTATTTACAACAGCCGCGGCCAGGCCATCCGCCTGAGGGATGTGGCTACCATAACCGAGGAGTACGCTCCGCCCACCATACAGCGTGAAAACCGCCAGAGGGTGGTGTCGGTACTCGCTTCGCTCGGCGAGGGCGTGCCACTTGGTGTTGCGGCCGACGACGTGAGGGCCGTACTCTCCGAGGTGCATCCGCCGGAAGGCACATATGTCATACTGGGCGGTACGGTGGAAGACCAGCAGGATTCCTTCAGCGATATCCTGGTGCTTCTGGTACTCATCATCATGCTTGTCTATATAGTCATGGCCACGCAGTTCGAATCGCTCAAGATGCCTTTCATCATCATGTTCACCATTCCTTTCGCCTTCACCGGGGTTTTCCTGGCGCTTTGGATAACCGGTACGCCGCTGTCGCTGATAGCCTTTATCGGAGCCATCATGCTTGTGGGTATAGTGGTTAAGAACGGTATCGTGATGGTGGACTTCACCAACCTGCTGCGCGAACGCGGACAATCTGTCAATCAGGCCGTGATCGACTCGGGCAAGTCGCGTCTGCGTCCCGTGCTTATGACCTCGCTTACCACCATCCTGGGCATGATGCCCATGGCGCTGGGCATAGGCGAAGGCTCGGAGATATGGCAGCCGATGGGTATAGCCATCATAGGCGGATTGACCTTCTCCCTGGTGCTGACGCTGATAGTCATTCCGGTCATCTACTCCTATTTCGGAGGCAACGAACTGAAAAAGAAACGCAGGGAATTCGCACAAACCTACGGCAACCAATAGAGAACCATGAAAGCAGTATTCATATCATACAACCAAGCGCTCACCGACCGCGTCCAGGACGTCCTCGACAAGCGCAACGTACGCGGCTTCACCAAATGGGAACTGACCCAGGGGCGCGGAACATCCACCGGCGAGCCGCACTACGGCAACCACACCTGGCCCTCTATGAATTCGTCCGTTATGGCCATCATGGATGACGATAAGGTGCCGGCCCTGATGGAGTCGCTGCGCGAAGTTGATCGCCAGCTCTCCAAGCAGGGGTTGAGGGCGTTCGTCTGGAACGTAGAAGACCAGCTGTAGGCCTGTTTTCGGAAAAAAGATGCGGCGCGCCATACGGCGTTCCGCATCTTTTTTTAATTTTGCATAACCCAAATTTAAAAACTGCATATGAAAACACGCCTTCTCGCTATTTTTACCATGCTGCTCCCTCTGCTCGCAAGCTCCCGGACGATAAGCCCTTCCGGCCCGATTACCGTCAGGACATACGTGGCTGGCCGTTTCGACAGGCTCTCCGTAAACGGAGTGATGGAGCTTGTCCTGGCCCAGGGGGAGACGGCAGTGAAGGTGGAGACATATAAGGACGTCCAGCCGCTGGTCCACGTGGTCTGGTCGGGAACTAAACTTTCTATAAGCCTGGAGGATGGCGTAAATTTCGATAAGGATGCGCGTATAAGGGTTTTCGTAAGCGTCCCGTCGTTGCGTTCGCTGGACGTTTCCGGGGTTTGCGGCGTCTCCACGTCCGCGCCTTTCGGCGGCGGTGCGGACAACCTTAAACTCGGGGTCTATGGTTCAAGCAAACTGAAGGGCGACTTTTCGGCCGCTTCGTTCGATGTCGAAGTGTACGGGACGAGCAAATTTATAGCCAATTTAACCGCGTCGGACGATGTGTCCATTGAGGTGGGCGGCGTTTCGTCGGCCAGGAGCCATGTCATGTGCGCCTCGCTCGACCTGAAACTCGCCGGGGTGAGCAACGCCGAACTTTCCGGCAACTGCGCCGCCCGGCTCAGGGTGAATTGCTCGGGGACGAGCAAAGCGTTGTGCCGGGAGCTGGCATGCTCGTCGCTGCAGGCGGATATAAACGGCGTCTCCGTGGGCGAATTCACCTGCAGGGGCAAAGTGGACGCGGACGCAAGCCCCACATCGAAGATAGTGGTCAAACGCCTCGATGGAACCGCCGTCGCCGGAAAATAGCGCGACTGTCGCCAGGGCGGCTTTCAATAAACTTACCTTCAATAGATGTCGGCCGAAAGATAACGTTCGCCCGAATCGGGGAGTATCGCCACTATCATTTTGTCACGGTTGCCCTCCTCGCGGGCCAGTTGCGCTGCGGCATGGAGCGCCGCCCCGGACGATATGCCCGCCAGCAGGCCTTCCGTCAACGCCACCGAGCGCATGGCCCGGCACGCCTCGTCGAACGATACGCCCATTACGCGGTCTACCACCGAAGCGTCGTAATTCCCTGGTATAAAGCCTGCGCCTATGCCTTGTATGCGGTTGGGACCCGATTTTCCGCCCGACAGCACGGGCGATTCGGCAGGCTCTACGGCCACCACCTGTACGGCGGGATCGTACTCTTTCAGCCTGCGCCCTACGCCGCTTACGGTGCCTCCGGTGCCTACTCCCGCAACCAGTATGTCCACTTTGCCTCCGCTGTCGGCCCATATCTCCACGCCGGTGGAGCGGTAGTGCGCCAGCGGGTTGGCGGGATTGTCGAATTGCCCCGGTATCCACGCCCCGGGTATCGACGCGGCTATCTCCGAGGCGCGCGTCATGGCTCCTTTCATCCCCTCCGCGCCCGACGTCAGTACGATCTGCGCGCCCAGGGCCGCCAATAGCCGGCGTCGCTCTACGCTCATCGTCTCGGGCATGGTAAGTATGAGGCGGTAGCCGCGCGAGGCCGCCACCATCGCCAGACCTATGCCCGTATTGCCGCTCGTAGGCTCTACGATCACTCCTCCGCGCGCCAGCGCGCCGCTGGCTTCGGCGTCGTCTACCATCGCTACGGCTATGCGATCCTTGACGCTGCCTCCGGGATTGTTCTTCTCCAGTTTGGCCGTTACGGCCCGTGCGAGTCCCATGTGGCGGCTCCACGCCGGCAACTCCGCGAGCGGCGTGCCTCCCGTCAGGGCGGGAATATTTTTAACTCTCCTCATGATAGAGCAAAGTTAATGAAATTACCATACCTTTGTCTTATGGGCCGCATAAACGGATCGGCCGGGAAATCTTCAAACGGCTACCGGGAGGCATGTTGCCTGGGCGATAGTTTTGTGAAGTGGCATAATTTATGGACTGGCCAGGAAAACAGGCCGGCGTTCGGGGTGGCGATAGTGAGGCCGCGTACCTTATGGCCCGCCATATGCGTATCCTTGGCGCAACACGGATCGATAAACGATGAATGAGAGATATAAAGGGCATATAGCGCTTGCGATGGCTTACGTGGTTTTCGGCCTTAACATGCCGATAGCCAAAGACGCGCTGTCGTCCGGGTTCATAACCCATTTCGACCTTACCCTTATGCGCATGTGCGGCGGCGCCGTGCTGTTCTGGGCCATGTCCATGACCCAGCCGCGCGAAAGGGTGGCGCGGATAGACATCCTCAAACTCTTTTTCGCGTCGCTTTTCGGCATACAGATAAACCAGGCGTCGTTTATCGCCGGCCTTTCGATGACCTCGCCCGTGAATGCGGGTATCATAACTACGGTGGGGCCGATACTTACCATGCTCCTTGCCGCCCTCTTCCTGCGCGAACCGATAACGTGGCTCAAGGGGCTGGGCGTGGCCACCGGAGCCGCAGGGGCCATCCTGCTCATCCTCGGAAGCGCCCACCTTGCGGCAGGACATGCCGGACACCTGCAAGGCGATATGCTGTGCCTGCTGAGCGCCACTTCTTTCGCCGTCTACCTTACCCTTTTCAAACCACTGATATCCCGTTACTCTCCGGTTACGGTCATGAAATGGATGTTTCTCTTCGCCGCGCTATGCTGCACCCCGTTGGGGTACGAAAGCATAGCCGCCATAGACTACGCTGCCATGCCCTATCCTGTGATGATGGAAATAGCGTTCGTGGTGCTTTTCGCCACGTTCTTCTCCTATATGCTCGTCCCTGTGGGGCAAAAGTTGCTGAGACCTACCGTGGTAAGCATGTATAACTATGTGCAGCCGCTCATTGCCTCCGTAATAGCCGTAGTTATGGGAAGCGATACTTTCAGTTGGCAGAAGGCCCTTGCCGCCGCCCTGGTTTTCGGCGGGGTGTGGATAGTCAACAAGAGTAAATCCAGGGCCCAGATGGAGGCGGAGAAAAGATACCGCTGACGGCTTCTCAGTATTTCCCTTTCCAGAGCGTCGCTATCCTTTGCGCCATTGTCTGCTCCGCCTGGTTTTGCCCCGGCTTGTAGAACTTTGTCTTTTCGAGGCCCTCGGGCATGAATTCCTGCTCGGCGAAGTTGCCGTCGTAATCGTGTGCGTATTTGTAGTCCGCCCCGTATCCGATGTTTTTCATCAGTTTGGTGGGCGCGTTGCGTATGTGCAACGGCACGGGGCGATTTGTGGTGTCGTTCTCCACCAGGCGCATGGCCTCGTTTATGGCCATGTAGGCCGAGTTGCTTTTCGGACTGGCGGCCAGGTATATGGTTGCTTCGGCCAGCGGGATGCGCGCCTCCGGCATCCCTATCTTGTGGACGGTGTCGAAACATGCGTTCGCTATCAGCAGGCAGTTCGGGTTGGCCAGTCCTATGTCCTCGGCGGCCAGTATTACCAGGCGGCGGGCTATGAATTTAGGGTCTTCGCCCCCGGCCAGCATGCGGGCCAGGTAGTATATGGCCGCGTTGTGGTCGCTTCCCCGCACCGACTTTATGAACGCCGATATTACGTCGTAGTGCTGTTCGCCGCCTTTGTCGTATAGGGCTATGTTCTGCTGGAGGCACTCGGTTACCGTCAGGTCGTTTATTACCACCGGGCCGTCCGCTGCGCCGGTTATGATGTCCAGGATATTCAGCAGCTTGCGCGCGTCGCCGCCGGAGAAGCGGAATATGGCGGCCGTCTGCTCCACTTTGATGTCGCGCTCGCGCAGCCACGAGTCCTTTTCCAGTGCGCGGAATAGCAGCGTCTCGAGATCCCTCTCTTCGAGAGCTTTGAGTATGTAGACCTGGCAGCGCGACAAAAGCGGCGAGATGACCTCGAACGACGGATTCTCGGTGGTAGCGCCTATGAGCGTCACCACGCCCTGCTCTACGGCGCCCAGCAGCGAATCCTGCTGCGATTTATTGAAGCGGTGGATCTCGTCTTTGAACAGGAAGGGCGGCGCGGCGTTGAAGAAACGCTGCTTGCGCGCCTGATCTATCACGTCTCGCACATCCTTTACGCCCGAGTTTATGGCCGACAGGGTGTGGAACGGTCTGTCGAGGGCCGTCGACACCAGCTTGGCCAGTGTGGTCTTTCCTACTCCCGGAGGCCCCCACAGGATGAACGACGGCACGTTGCCCGATTCCAGGAAGCGGCGGAAGACGCCTCCGGGACCTACGAGATGCTCCTGGCCGATGTAATCGTCCAGGGTAAGCGGCCTGAGCCTTTCGGCCAACGGGATGTGACTTTTCATATCAATTGCAAAGATATGAAAATTCCGTACCTTTGGCAGACATGAAAAAAATAGGCATAATTTCCGACACCCACGGCACGTTCGACGCTCCGTTGCGAAGTTTTCTGGACGGCGTGGACGAGATATGGCACGCCGGCGACATAGGCGGCATGGAGTTGTCGGACGCCATAGCCCGCTTCCGTCCGCTCAGGGCCGTCTACGGCAATATCGACGGGGGCGTCACGCGGGTGGCGTGGCCCCGTTTCGCCTCGTTCCTTTGCGAGGAGGTCTCCGTGCTGATGACGCATATAGGCGGCTATCCGGGCCGCTACGACAGCGAGTTGTCGGCCAGGATAGGCGATCTTCGGCCCCGAATAGTGGTGACGGGCCATTCCCATATACTGAGGGTGGGATACGACAAAAAGAACGGCCTGCTCCATATAAATCCGGGTGCGGCCGGCATATCCGGCTTCCACCGTGTCCGCACGGCCGTCAGGCTGACGATAAGCGGTGCGGATATATCCGATCTGGAGGTGGGCGAGTGGCCGCTTCGTTAGGGCGGTAAAATATCTGCGCCGCTTTTTGCGTTCCTATACCGAAAGGATCGCAAAATATGCCAGTAAGATTATCTAATAAATTATCGGAAATAGCCGGACGCCCCGCCGCCCGGCCTGCAGAGGGGACTCAAACAGCACACTTTGCCGACGCGTTGGCTTTGGAACTTATGCGCGACGGCGAGAACCATGCCTCTTACATAATGCATAAGACGCTTGGTCAAAGCGATATATGGCGCATTATGCGCCATATGGAAGATTGGCTTGCCGACGCGGGCGAATGCCTGCCGTCCGGCGAGGCCGTGGCCTGCTACATCGAAAAATATTGTCCCGCGGCTCTGCGTACCTCGCCCGGCGGCGCAAGTACGGCAAATACGGGACACTTCCTGCTGGCTCTGCTTAGCGACCCCGAGTCGCACGCGGCCGGGCAGATGGCCATGTATAAATTTCCGGAGGATATAGCGCGCGGATATGTGGCCGACCTTCCAGCCGAGGAGGACTATTACGCCGAACTTAAACGCATCGGACAATCCGGGATACAGTCGGAGGTGTCCGGCGCGGCAGACGGAGAAACCCGTTCGCAATATGGCGACTACGGTTACGGCGAGGCCGACGGCGAATCTGACGGGATACGTCTGTGGCGCTCCGCCGACGTCCAGGGCCGCCCCGATTCGCCGCTGCTCGACAAACTGGGGGCCGACCTTACTCGCGCCGCCGCCGAAGGCGAGATAGACAGCGTCGTAGGCCGCCAGGATGAGATATCCAGGGTTATCCAGGTGCTTTGCCGCCGCAAAAAGAACAATCCGGTGCTGATAGGCGAGGCCGGCGTGGGCAAGAGCGCCATAGTCGAGGGCCTTGCGCTCCGCATAGCCGGTGGCGACGTGCCGCACGCGCTGCGCGGCCGCACCGTCTTTTCGCTCGACGTGGCTTCGCTTGTGGCCGGGACCAAATACCGCGGCCAGTTCGAAGAGAAGATAAAGGCCATGCTCGACGAGCTGGCCTCGCGCAGCGACGTGATACTGTTCATTGACGAGATACACACGATAATAGGGGCCGGAAGCACCCAGGGCAGCCTCGATGTGGCCAACATACTCAAGCCGGCCCTCGCGCGCGGCCGCATACAATGCATAGGGGCCACCACTCTGGACGAATACCGTGAGAGCATAGAGCGCGACGCCGCCCTCGAACGCCGTTTCCAGAAGGTTATGGTGGAGCCGTCCACCCCGGCGCAAACGATGGAGATTCTGCAAAATATAAAAGGCTATTACGAGCGCCACCACAAGGTGCGCTACACCGACGAGGCTATCCGGGCCTGCGTGGAGCTGACCGACCGCTACGTCGCCGACCGTTTTTTCCCCGACAAGGCCATAGACGCCCTCGACGAGGCCGGAGCCTGCGCCCGCCTGGAGGATACTCGGGAACCTGCGGAGATGGCCTGTCTCGAAGAGGCTTGCCGGGCCGCCGCCGCCGAGAGGGTGGAGGCCGTACGATGCCAGGATTATCCCGCCGCCGCCGAGGCGCGCATCAAAGAGGCCGCCCTGCGCAGCCGTTTTGCCGAAAGCAGGGCGGAGTGGGAGCGCAACGCGGCCGAAAATCCCGCGGTAGTGACTGCGGGGAGCATCGAGCGCGTGATCACCTCCATGACCGGCATCCCGGTGGAAAAGGTGTCGTCGGACGAGCGCCGGAGGCTGCGCGATATGGCCGCCAGCCTCGAAAGGAAGGTGGTGGGGCAGCGCGAGGCGGTGATGAAGACGGCTAAATCCATCCAGCGTTCCCGCGCGGGGCTTAAGGACGCCTCCAAGCCCATAGGCGTGTTTATGTTCGTCGGCCCTACTGGCGTGGGCAAGACGTTGCTGGCCAAAGAACTGTCGCTTGCTCTGTTCGACCGTCCCGACGCCCTGATAAGGATAGACATGAGCGAATATTCCGAGAAACATAACGTCAGCCGCCTGATAGGCTCGCCTCCCGGGTACGTAGGCTACGGCGAGGGCGGGCAGCTCTCCGAGAGCGTCCGCCGCCACCCCTATTCGGTGGTGCTGTTCGACGAGATAGAGAAGGCCCATCCCGACGTGTTCAACGTCATGTTGCAGATATTCGACGACGGGCAGCTCACCGACGGCATGGGTCGCCGGGTGGATTTTCGCAACACCGTCATAATCATGACGTCCAACGTGGGTTCGATGGCCGCGGCCCGGCGCGGCCGCGCCGTGGGGTTCGCCACCTCGCACGACGGCTGCCGCGAAGAGGTGGTCCGCGACGGACACTATCGCCGCGCGCTCGAGTCGGCGTTCGCCCCCGAGTTCATAAACAGGATAGACGATATTGTAATATTTAATACATTATCCGACGAAACCATACGCTCCATAGCAGGGAACGAAGCCCGGGATTTTACCTCGCGCGTGGAGGCCCTCGGCTACAGCGTCTACTTGTCGCCGGAAGCGATAGACCGTCTCGTGGAAACAGGTTACGAACCGCGCTACGGCGTCCGTTCCCTGAAGCGCGCCATACTCGTACACATAGAGGAACCCCTGGCGCAGATGATAATAAGCGGCCAGGCATCTCCGGGCGACACGATAGAAATAACCGGCGGCCCGGACGGAATTGAGATAACGTCCCGCCCCTCCATGGCGGCCAGACAGGCCTGACAGAGATATTCTCCCGTAACTGCTACCCCGCCGTCCCCGGCCCGTTTTGGCCGGGGCGGCATTTTTCGATACCAATGTCCGGAATCCGTCACAATTTCCAGCTCTCGTTCTTTGAGGCTCTTTTGCCTCCGTTTAACCCTCGTTATCGTTAAGCGGGAATCGCTACGCCTTCAAAATTTTCCGCAAAAACCTGCTGACGATATGCGAAAAATAATTTCTCCGGGAAATTTGGACGGATGCCCAAATAACTTCGACAAGAAAATTTAAAAGGATTCTATAACTATCTGGCCCCCTCCCGCTGTTTACCCCGGTTAAATTTGTAGCTTTGCACAAAATAAAAACACATGGCATACGATAAATTCATTGGCAGGCACATTGGCGTAACCGAGGCCAACGCCGCCGAGATGTGCCGCGCCATAGGCGTGGCTACGGTCGACGAACTGATCTCGCAGGTCATTCCCGACGATATAAGGCTGCCCCGCCCGCTGGCGCTTCCCGCTGAAGGGATGAGCGAACACGAATTCGCCGCCCATATCCAGGCCCTGGGAGCGAAGAACAAGCTCTTCAGGTCGTTCATCGGCATGGGTTACTACCCTTCGTCCACGCCGGCCGCCATATTCCGCAATATTTTCGAAAATCCGTCGTGGTACACCTCCTACACCCCCTACCAGGCCGAGATATCGCAGGGACGCCTTGAGGCCCTCCTGAATTTCCAGACCGCGGTGATATCCCTCACCGGCCTGCCCGTAGCCAACTGCTCGCTCCTGGACGAGGCTACTGCCGCGGCCGAGGCCATGCTTATGATGTATAACCTGCGCGGCCGCGAGGCCGTGGCGAAAGGTTGCAACACGCTTTTCGTGGACGAGAACATATTTCCGCAAACCCTCGACGTACTCATAACCCGCGCCGAGCCTTACGGCATAGACATAGTGAGCGACAGTTTCGAGACCTACCGGTTTAACGGGACGGAATTCGGAGCCGTGCTGCAATATCCCGCCGCCGACGGGGCGCTGTGCGATTACGAGGGCTTCACTGCCGCCGCACACTCTTTCGGCGTCAAGGTCGCAGTGGTGGCGGACCCGATCGCACTGGCCGTGCTGCGCTCGCCGGCCGAGTGGGACGCCGACATAGCTGTAGGCTCCACCCAGCGCATGGGCATACCCATGGGTTTCGGCGGTCCTTCGGCGGCATATATGGCCACCCGCGAAGAGTATAAGCGCTCCATGCCGGGGCGCATAATAGGCGTTTCGGTGGACCGTATGGGCAATAAGGCCCTGCGCATGGCCCTGCAAACGCGCGAGCAACACATCAAACGGGAGAAGGCCACCTCCAACATCTGCACCTCGCAGGCCCTTATGGCCTCCATGGCCGGCATGTTCGCCGTCTACCACGGCTCCGAGGGGCTTCGGCGCATAGCGTCGCACATACACTCCCATGCCGCCGCCGCCGCCCGTGCGCTCGCGGCGTTGGGCTACGAACCTTTGCAGCACACTTTCTTCGACACGCTGGAGGTTGAGGCCGACGCAGCCAAAGTGCGCGCGGAGGCCCTCGCCCGCAACGTCAATTTCTTCTATCCTTCGGCCGGCCGCGTCCGCATGAGCTTCGACGAACTCACCTCGGAGGCCGACCTTCTCGCCGTGGCCGAAATATTCGCCGCCGCCGCGGGAAAGAAAGCGCCCAAAGCGGTGAAGGTGGAGGATGGGTTGTTGCCGGCCGTCAGCCTGTTGCGCAAAACCCCCATCCTTACCGAGGCTGTGTTCGGTAAATACCGTTGTGAAACCGGCCTTATGCGTTACGTCAAACGTCTTGAGCATCGCGACATATCGCTGGTCGACAGTATGATATCCCTGGGGTCGTGTACCATGAAACTCAATTCCGCCGCAAGCATGGCGCCGCTTGGTATGGCCGCTTTCGGCAACATGCACCCCTTCGCCCCGGCCGATCAGGCGGAAGGGTATATGGAGATGATCGCCGCGCTGGAAAGAGACCTCGCCGTTATAACCGGCTTCGCAGCCACGTCGCTGCAGCCCAATTCGGGTGCGGCGGGCGAGTACGCAGGGTTGATGGTCATCCGCGCCTGGCACCTCTCGCGCTCGCAGGGCTACCGCAACGTTGCCCTCATCCCGCAGTCGGCCCACGGCACCAACCCCGCCTCGGCTGCCATGGCCGGCATGAAGATAGTGGCGGTGGCTTGCGACGGGAAAGGTAATATCGATGTGGACGACCTGCGTTCCAAAGCGCAGCAGTACAGCGGCGAGCTGAGCTGTCTTATGGTCACTTACCCCTCCACCCACGGCGTTTTCGAAAGCCGCATACGCGAGATGATAGACATCGTACACGATGCGGGGGGCCAGGTCTACATGGACGGCGCCAACATGAACGCCCAGGTGGGCCTGACCAACCCCGGTTATATCGGGGCCGACGTTTGCCACCTCAACCTGCACAAGACTTTCGGCATGCCCCACGGGGGCGGCGGCCCGGGCGTGGGTCCCGTCTGCGTTGCGGAGCATCTCGCGCCGTTCCTGCCGTCGCACGCCGTCGTTGAGACGGGCGGGGCCGACGGGATAACCGCAGTGGCCTCATCGCCCTGGGGCAGCGCCATGCTGTTGCCAATAACCTACGCCTATATCAAGATGCTGGGCGGCAAAGGCCTGCGCAAAGCCACCGAGACGGCCATCCTCAACGCCAACTACATGTCGGCGGCGCTGGCTCCGCACTACCGCACCTTCTACTCGGGCGAGACTGGTCGCGTGGGCCACGAGATGATCCTCGACCTGCAGGATTTCCGCCAGGCCTACGGCGTAGAGTGCGCCGACGTGGCCCGCCGTCTGATGGACTACGGTTTCCACGCCCCCACGCTCTCATTCCCGGTACACGACACTTTCATGGTGGAGCCTACGGAGAGCGAACCCAAGGCCGAGATGGACCGTTTCATCGAGGCGATGATAAACATCCGCCGCGAATGCGAAGACATAGCCGCCTCCGGCGACGAACGCGTGAAGGCGGGCGACAACCTGCTCAAGAACGCGCCGCACACGTCTGTAGAGACAACCTCCGACGAATGGCGGCATCCTTACACGCGCCGCCAGGCCGCTTTCCCGCTGGAGTGGGTGGGGGAGTGTAAATTCTTCCCCTTCGTCAGCAGGATAGACGCCGGCTACGGCGATCGCAACCTGGTATGCACCTGCGCCGGCTTTGAGGAGTGACAGCCATGAGGAAGATAATGTTGCCGTTGCTCCTGCTTTGCGCCGCCGCCCTGCGCGCGGCCGAACCCGGGGAGCAGATAGTGAAAGCCGTGAAGGAACACGCCCGCGCCGTCCACATAAAGGACGGCTGGATACGCGATCCATACATCGTGTCCGGCCCCGACGGTTTCTATTACCTTACGGGTACGACGCTCGATCCGGGCGATCCGGCGGAATACACCAAACTCTTCAACGGCCCCGGCCAACCCAAGGGCGGCAAGATAGGCCATGCCGTGCGCCTGTGGCGCAGCGCCGACCTCGCGTCCTGGGAGTATCTCGGCGAACCCTACGTCCTCGAGAGAGACGCCTGGCAGTACAACCCCCGCCAGGAGAACCTGCGCGAGGCCATGTGGGCGCCCGAACTGCACTGGACGGGCGAGCGCTGGGTGCTGGTGCATTGCCCTTCGACGGTTAGCAACCTCGCCCTGAGCGCCGGCGGCGAACCTGCCCGGCCGTGGAATCTGCCGTCTCCGCGCGCTTTCAATATGAAACACGATCCGTCGCTCTTTTGCGACAACGACGGCATATGGTATATGACCTGGGGTAACGGATTGATAGCCAAGATAAAGCCCGGCTTCAAGGGTTTCGACGGCCAGCCCGCGCGCATCGATCCGGCGGACCGCCAGATAGGCCACGAGGGTACGCTTATGCTTCGAATAGGCGGCAAATACGTGCTTATGGGTACGGGATGGTCTACCGACCGTATGCGCGACGGGTCGTACAACCTGTATTACTGCGTGGCGGACAGTCCTTTCGGCCCTTTCGGCCCGAGGCGCTTCGCCGGCCGTTTTTTGGGTCACGGCACGCCTTTCCGCGACAGGGAGGGCAATTGGTGGTGTACGGCGTTCTATAACGCCGACGTGCCGCCGGTGGACGACGACGATATCCGCTCGCGCGATCTTAGCGGTACGGCCCGCACGATAAACCCCCAGGGCGTTACGATAGTGCCGCTCGACGTCAGGGTGTTGCCCGGCGGCGACGTCTATATCCGCGCCAAAGACCCCCGCTACTCCGAGCCGGGGCCGGACGAAGCGCAAAAATTTTAAAACCAAATATATAAAAAATGAAAATTGCAGAAAAAACATTCGTATCCATCAGCTATACCCTCAAAAGCGGAGGCAATGTGGTGGAAACAGTAACCGCCGCCGCCCCCCTTGAATTCGTTTTCGGCATGGGCTTCCTGTTGCCGAGTTTCGAATCCAACCTTAAAGGACTCAAGGCTGGCGATAAATTCGCTTTCGTCCTTCCCGCCGCGGAGGCTTACGGCGAGGTAGTTCCCGACGCGGTGGTGGAACTGCCCAAAAGCGTCTTTATGATAGACGGAGCCATAGAAGACGGCCTTCTCGATATAGGCAACCAGTTACCCATGAGCGACAACCAGGGCAACCGCATGATAGGTACGGTGAAAGCCGTAACCGGCGACTCCGTCACCATGGATTTCAACCATCCGATGGCAGGCTGCGACCTCGATTTTTCGGGCGAGGTTGTAGGCGTGCGCGAAGCCACGCCGGAGGATCTCATGGCCGGACAGATGGCCGGAGGCTGCGGTTGCGGCTGCGACTGCAACGACGGTTGCGATTGCGGCGACGATGGCGATTGCGACTGCGGTTGCAACAACTGACGCCTTGCCGATTTTTAATGGGCGGCCTCCATTCATATGGGGGCCGCTTTTATTTCCGGAAAATATTCGCTATATTTGTCAAAGGATGCACCTTATGCTGAAAATGCTTGTTCCGGCAATCGCGGCCGTCCTGTGCGGATGCTCTCCGGCAGACCCCGCCGACGGCGTTGCATGCCGCCTGCGGGATGGAGACATCGTCCTGCGCCGCGGCCGCTCGCCCAAATCGCGCGCCGTACTTATGGCCGACAGCGCGGGAATGTTCAGTCATGCGGGTATAGCCGTGGCGACCGATTCGGGGGTGATGATAGTCCACGCAGTCCCGGGCGAGGGCGTCCCCGGCCAGCCTGAGAGGATCCGCATGGAGCGACCGGAGGAATTCCTCTCCCGGAAAAAGGCGTGCAAGGCGAGGATTTTCAGGATAATGTCGCCCGGGGCGGCGGCCACGGCCGCCGGCTATGCAAGGCGGAAATACCTCGACGAGGTGGAGTTCGACCACGACTACGACCTGGAGGACACCGTAAGAATGTACTGCACCGAGCTGCTGTGGAAGGCCTATATGCAGTCGGGCGTGGACATAACCGCAGGTCGGCGCAGCACGATACGCAACTTTCCCGTCTATGCGGGAACATATATATTCCCCTCCGACATATGCAATACCGTTGCGCATCGGAAAATTGAGAGTTCAAACCATTGATAAACCGTTCCCTAAAAACAAACGATTATGAAAAAGACAGCAATCTTAGCAACCCTCGCCCTGGCCGCCGCGCTTGTGCTTGGCTCATGTTCCGGTTCGAAATCCTCCGACAGCGCCCCTATGAAAATGGCAAAAGAGATGAACGGCTATCTCACTAAGGGCGAATACGAAAAGGCCGTCAAATATTGGTTCGACAACATGGCCGTGGGCGAAAAGGAGGCCGCCGCCGAGCAAAAGAAGGAGATGGAGCAATACGTTTCCACCTTCGCCGAAAAGATAAAAACAGAATATGACCAGAAGGGCGGCGTCAAAGAGATAGCCATACTGAGCGAAACGATCTCTCCGGACGGGCTGAACGCCGATATAGTCCTGGAAACCACCTACGGCGACGGCACGAAAGACACCGAAACCTCCTCATTCATCAAAGAAAACGGAGAATGGAAATTCAAGGCCCTGGGCGATAAGTAAACATTCTTTACCACCGGATGAGGCGCACCTGAACGGTGCGCCTCATTTTTGGTCGTAAAAGCTCAGACCGAAAAACAGGCTGGCGTTGGGAGCGTGATGTAAAGTCCGGCCCTAAGGCTTTCGGTTTTGTATGTACCCTACTGCGCGGCAAGGCTCGCCCCGGGCGGTTATACCCTCGAGGACGATCTCGTACGACGACGGCAGGTCGGCCGTGTAGAACCATACCGACACGTTGCCGTCTTTGTCGGGTTTGAGCGTGGGGTCCCAAAGCAGGGTGGTGCGTACGTCGGGCATATCGCCTCCCTTCACTTCGGCCACGTCGTAACGGGGCTGGTAGAAATGCTCGGGTTTCTTGAAACCCAGCGGTTCCACTATCTCTATGGATGGCAGCGGCGTGCGGCTGCTGCGTCCGTCCTTGAACGTGATCACTACGAATATCACTTCGGCCATTTTACTGTCGTCGTACGCGGGAAGCAGCGAGGCTCCCAGGCTGTAGGTGTCGTAAAGCGGTTCTCTCCCCAGGTCGGGAAGCACCATGAGCGTGGTCGATGGTATTCCTGCCTGTGCGTCGCGAAGGATGTCGACTGATTTGACCTCATCGAGGTATATCCTTCCCTCCAGGAAGTTGATGGTCTCGTTATAGTTGTCGAAAGGCGTGTTGATGAATGTGACGGAGAAGACCTTGGGAGCGGCTCCGGTGGACGGATACATCTCTATGAGCATGTCCCTGAGCGGCATGGATAATCCGTACGATTCCTCTTTGGCTTTCAGGTCCGCACCCGTTATGGTCCTGTCCGGTTCGAAGGTTATCTCTTCTCCCCAAAATTCGAGTTTTACCGTCTTTTTTGCCTTCACTATCACATCCGAGAAGGTGAATTGGTTTACGCCTGTTTTATGGTAATAGTATTTCCTTGCCTGCTCCGCGAACGAGGCCAGTGTTTTGACGTTATCCCTCTGCATCGCCCCCGGCCTTATGGGATGGAGCCTGAATGATGGCTGCGGGAACGAATCGGGAGTCATCCACAGCGACACAGCCCTGCTGGGCTTGCCTTTGAACATGGCTTGGACGACGAACGACGTGCTGTCGGGGAAGTCGAGACCCGTAATGCGGAAATCCGATTTGCCGTCCAGGGGACTGCTGTCGATCAGCTTGAGGTTGGGGGAGAAGAGCGAGAGCGAGGCGCGTTTGGCGTCGTTGCCGAAAAACCCGGTGACCCTGCCGCTTATGGATTGCGACTCTTCGTGCGGCACTTTATATTCGGCCAGCCGTCCGGCCAGCACCTCCGCCACGTCGAAACGGCTCCAGCCCTGGGTTAACATCAGAAGGTCGAGTCTTGCGGCGGCACTCCCCGGCGCACCCGTAAAGTATCTTCCAGGATTCTCTATATGGCCTTTTATGTCTGACGTCAGCAGCATGTAGTTGTCTATGGCTTCGCCGAGCGAGTCGCGCGCCACGGCGTCCCTGTCCGTCACCGATACGGCGAACTGCCCGGCTGTCACGGGTTTGCCGTCCGTTCCCGTAAGAGTAAAACGCACTTCGGCGCGCTCCCTTGCGTCGTAGACGGGTTTTCCGGGAGCGACGGCGGCGGCGGCCCTGCCTCCGGGGATAAACACGAGCCTTTGGGATAGAGGCGCAAGCGTCTTCTTGTCTATCAGTACTATGTGGGCTATGCCCGCGGGCAGGTTATCCATCGAGAGCATCTTTACAGTCCCCGGACGGTAGTCGTCCACTATCAACAGGCGTCCCCGCGAGTGGATCACTATGGCCGTCTCTCCCTCCGGGGTCTGCGGAGCGGCGAAGGCTCTCACCGCCATCCTGCTGCCGGACCGTTGCACGGCCAGGGCGTAACCGGAGTCATGTGCGTCGGGCAGGCCGAACCGTTTCTCTATCCCGGCGTCCGAGACTACCTTTGCGTAATATCTCTCATCGGCCAAGGCCGTTATTTCGAACGATCCCATGCCGTCGTGAGAGGTCTGTATCTCTGCCACTCGGTTGCCCTGCGAGTCGTACACGCCGCCTTTTATTCCGGTGGAAAGTCCGTTTATACCTATGGCTTTGAACGCCACGCGTTGTTTAATCCCTTCGAGCAACGCCCCTCCCTCCGGCATGAACTGCACGTCGTAGCCTGTGGTGAAGTCGGGAATGCGGACGGTGGCCGCGCGCGTGGTTGTCTCCGCGGTGTTGGCGTCTATGGTGAGCGTACTCTCGCCCGCCGACGGGATGAAAGGCACGGATACTTTGCCGTCCGCGTCCGTCCGCACCCGCGCCGAAGAGCGCTTGCCGTTTGTCTCGATGGTCAGTTTGACGTTGGCCGAAGAGAGCGGCGTCGCGCCGTCGCGCATTACGACGTCGGCGAAAAAACGCCCGCCGCCGTCCTGGCGGTAGGATATATCGGTAAAAAAACGGCTGTTCAGCGGGTTTACTATCGTTACGGGGCGGTTGAAGAACAGCTCCGCGGGGCCGTTCTGCATCCAGCGCGTGTAGCCGCGCAGCACATACTCGCCCGGGGGTATCTGGGTGTCGATCCTAAGCGCGTTATGGAATCCCGAGTCGTCGGATTTGACCTTGGCGCGCGTTATGAGCGAATCGGCCCTGTTCCAAAGTTCCACGTAAATGTAGTTGGAGCCGGTTTCGGGAATGCCGCTAACGGCGTTGGCCAGATAGCCTTTGAACCATATGGTATCGCCCGCGCTGTAATATGGCTTGTCTGTCTGGATATACAGCTTCTCGTCCATCCCGAGTTTATACAGTTCCGTAAAACGCTCCAGGACTCCGCGCTGGAGCGACCCCTCCGGCGTGCCGGTAAGCAGCTCCTGCGCCGGCGGGGCCGGTTTAGACGTCCCGGGCCGCTCTTTCGGCTGCCTGGCCGAGGATCCGGCGTGCGATATCGCGCACAGAATTATTGCGGTGAGAATTATGCCTGATCTCATATAAATGGATGTTTGGAGGTTTTATGCGGTTTCAGGGCGCGATGGATTCACGACGTCGGTTAATCGGGTCTTACCATACAAAAATAGAAGTAATTTCGATCAATGGCCAAAACCGGGGCGCGACATTGATGTGGCATTTGGGCGTCAACTCGCGCTGCGGAGGCGTATGCGGCGGCTTGAGCCGCGGTTTTTGGTTTAGAAAGCCCGGGTAATTGCAAATTATACATATTTTGAAGATTTTTTTAAAAATCCAACAAGAATCATTATCTTTACGGTTACAAACCTAAATTCAAAAGAGGCATGAATGTCAATCAACTGATGGCCGAGTTGGAGCGCAAGCACCCCGGCGAGAGCGAATATCTCCAGGCCGTACGCGAAGTCCTCGTGACCGTGGAGGAGACCTATAACCGTTATCCCGCCTTCGAGGCGAATAAAATCGCCGAGCGCATGGTGGAACCCGACCGTATCTTCACTTTCAAGGTGTCCTGGATGGACGACCGCGGCGAGGTGCAGGTCAATATAGGCTACCGCGTGCAATTCAACAACGCCATCGGCCCTTATAAGGGCGGCCTGAGGTTTCACCCCAGCGTGACTCTCAGTACGTTGAAATTCCTCGGTTTCGAGCAGACCTTCAAAAACGCCCTCACCACGCTGCCCATGGGCGGAGCCAAAGGAGGGTCGGACTTCAACCCCAAAGGTAAATCCGACCGCGAGGTTATGCGTTTCTGCCAGGCGTTCATGACAGAACTGTGGCGTCACATAGGTCCCGAGACCGACGTCCCTGCAGGCGATATAGGCGTTGGCGCCCGTGAGATAGGGTACCTCTACGGAATGTACCGCAAGCTGGCCCTTGAAAACACGGGTGTGCTTACCGGTAAGGGTCTGACTTACGGAGGTTCGCTCATTCGCCCCGAAGCTACGGGTTTCGGCGCGGTATATTTCGTGCGCCAGATGCTCGAGACGGCCGGCGACAGGCTCGAAGGCAAGACGGTATCCGTGTCGGGCTTCGGCAACGTGGCCTGGGGGGCGGCTTTAAAAGCTACCGAGCTGGGGGCCAAAGTGGTAACCATATCGGGTCCTGACGGCTATATTCACGATCCCGCCGGCCTGAATGCCGAAAAGATAGACTATATGCTCGAGTTGCGCGCGTCGAACAACGACGTGGTGGCTCCCTACGCCGCCAAATTTCCGGGATCGACCTTCCATGCCGGCCGCAAGCCATGGGAGGTGAAAGTGGATATAGCCATGCCCTGCGCCATCCAGAACGAGCTTAACGGCGACGACGCAGCCAGGCTCATAGCCAACGGCGCGAAGGTTGTAGCCGAGGTATCCAACATGGGATGTACGCCCGAGGCGATAGAGGCTTTCATCCATAATAAACTGATGTACGGCCCAGGAAAGGCGGTCAACGCCGGCGGCGTGGCTACCTCGGGCCTCGAGATGAGCCAGAATTCGATGAAGATGAGCTGGCAGGCCGAAGAGGTGGACGCTCGCCTGAAGCAAATAATGTCGTCCATCCACAACGCCTGCGTAGAGTACGGAGCCGAAGGCGGTTATGTCAATTACATGAAAGGAGCCAACATAGCGGGCTTCATGAAGGTCGCCAAGAGCATGGTGGAGCAGGGCGTGGTTTAGCGGCTTCCCTCTCCGCCGGAAATACGGCATGAAGAAGGCGTCCCGGATCCGGGACGCCTTACGTTTTTGGGGGCGTGGTTTTCTTAGGACTGGCCTGAAACTTACAGGCAATTTACAACCCCTATGTTTGAAAAATGAAAGCGGGACGGTTAATATCCGTTTAAAGATATGCGCCTTTACCTGCCGCTTTGCGCTATCGCCTCGCGTATCTGCTCCAGGGCCTTGAGTATCACCGCGCGCGAAGTGGCCAGGTTTATCCGCATGAAGCCTCGGCCCTCGACCCCGAACATCTCCCCGTCGTTAAGGCCAACCCCGGCTTTGTTTATCAGGAAGTCGTTAAGTTCTTTCTGCTCCATCCCCAGGTTGCGCATATCGAGCCACATGATGTAGGTACCCTCGCTGGGACGCGTTTTGATCTGCGGCAGATGCTCGCGCATGAAACCGTCCACCAGCGCCATGTTGCCGCCTATGTATTCCGTCAGTTGCTCGAGCCACTCCTCGCCCTCGTCATAGGCCGCCTGCAGGGCCACCGTGCCGAAGACGTTGCCCTGTCCTATGTGCAGGGCGTCCATCTCGGCCCTAAGTTTGCGGCGCAGGGTGTCCGAAGGCGTTATGGCTACGGCCGTCGACAGCCCCGCCAGGTTGAATGTCTTGCTGGGGGCTATGAGCGTTACGCATCGCGCGGCGAAACGCTCGTCTATCGACGCTATATGGATGTGTTTGTTAGGTTTGTGGACCATATCGCAGTGTATCTCGTCGGATATGATGTTTACGTCGTGCTTGCAGCACAGTTCGCCCACCCGGGTGAGTTCCTCGCGGGTGAATACTCTGCCCGATGGGTTGTGCGGGTTGCAGAACAGCAACAATTTAGCTCCGGCGAGTTTGCGGTCGAGATCGTCGAAATCCATTTCGTAACGTCCCGACGAAGCGAGGATGAGCGGGTTGTTGACGAGTTGGCGGTCGTTGGCCTTTATGGTGTGTGCGAATGGATGGTACACCGGCGGCTGGATCACAACCTTATCCCCCGGCTCGCTCAGCGCCCTTATGGCCATGGCGAATCCCGGGACCACGCCTGGCGTGAAATCTATCCATCCGTTGTCTATGTTCCATCCGCCGCGCCGCTTCACCCATCCGGCCGTGGAGTTGTAAAAGCCCTCCTCGCGGATGCCGTAGCCGTAGGTCGGACACTCCATTCTGCGGCGCAGAGCCTTCTCGACGCATGGCAGTACGCGGAAATCCATGTCGGCCACCCACAGGGGGATTACGTCGCCGCGTCCGAAGACTTCGCGGCGGGTGTCGTATTTTATACATCCGGTGCCTTCGCGCGGCACAATGTCGTCGAAATCGTATTTCATAGAGAGACAGGGTTGGGAGTGTTAAATCATTACAAAGATATGCAAAAAAGCCGTGGATTCGAACCGAAAAAGCTATTTTGAATGAAAATTAACGCGGCCGCGATCGCGGCATTACTATTGTATTCTGTCGTAAAAGGCATATTGTGTATAATTTTGCTTAACTTTGTGCAGGAAAATATAACGGAATGTACTTCAAAGACAAAAAGGAAGGCCCCAATCGGGAGGATTCGGGCTTTGCAAACGAGGACGGTTACCAACAATTCGCCAAGGACAAACGCCGCCGCCGCACCGTCTCGGTAGAGAGGGTTGAGCGCAAGCCGCGCGAGGCCGGCGAGCATCCGGAGCATCATGGACAGCCTTTCGGCGAGGAACGCCCGCCGCGTCCGGCGTCCCACCAATCAGGCCGCCCCGCCAAAGAGCCTTACGGCCGCGCAGGGCAGGACGACCGTCAGCAACGACGCTCATACAACCCCAATTTCGACAACGACAACCGTCCGCTTTTCGAGCAGAAACGCCGCGACGACTCTCCGCGTCCGCAATATAAGAAAGATGGGCAGTACGGCAGGGAGCAACGTCCTTCGCGCGATGGCGACCGCCGCCCTTACGGCGCTCCTAAACCGCAGCGCCCGGACGAGAGGGGCGATTACCGTAACGCGCAGGGTAAACCACGCCAGGGCCGCCCTTCGGACGACGAGCGCCGTCAGGGTAAGCCATGGACGCCCCGCAAGGAGCATTCCGGCGACAGGCGCGAAAGCACGCCGCGTCCCTATTCCAAGGAAGCGCCCCGCTCTTATTCCAAGGAGTCGCCACGCCGCCCGGGTAAACCTGCTTGGGGTAAGGACAATTACCCGCGTTTCACTTCAGTATCCATAGATAAACCCGTGCGTCTGAACCGTTTCGTGGCCATGTCGGGCATATGCTCGCGCCGCGAGGCGGACGATCTTATAGCCGCCGGTGTGATAAAGGTTAACGGTCAGCCTGTGACGGAGATGGGATACAAAGTATCCCCGTCCGACGAGGTACGCTTCAACGAGCAGGTGATACACGGCGAACACAAGGTTTATATAGTTATGAACAAACCCAAGGGTTTCGTCACCTCCATCGAGGATCCGCACGCCGACAAGACCGTTATCGACCTTGTGAAGAATTCGGTCAACGAACGGGTTTACCCGGTGGGCAGGCTCGATAAAGGCAGTATGGGGGTGTTGCTGATAACCAACGACGGCGATCTGACCAAGCGCCTGACCCACCCCTCCCACAATAAGAAGAAGGTCTACCAGGTGACGCTCGAAAGGCCTCTTACCAAAGCCGATATGGAAAAGGTAGCCTCGGGTATAGACCTTGACGACGGCCCCATAACCCCCGACGCCATAGAATACGTGGGAGAGGGCAAAAAGGAGATAGGCATAGAGATACACTCGGGCCGCAACCGTATCGTCAGGCGCATTTTCGAATCGTTGGGCTATCATGTCCAGAAACTCGACCGCGTCTATTTCGCCGGCCTGACTAAACAAAAACTCAAACGGGGTGCATGGAGGTTCCTTACCCCGCGCGAGGTGGCTATGCTGAAATCGGGAGAATACGAATAGCGGATCGGCCTGAAAGACAGGCCGGCGTTAAGATGTGCGGCGCAAGACGGCGCTGCGCCTTACGATAACGGCGCAGTACATGGCACGCATCGTCCAGGACGACGAAAGCGCCCCTAAGCAGAACTTAGGGGCGCTTTCCTGCGCCGCCGTACACAGGGCGCGTCAGGTCTTCTATTTCGTAGCCGTGAAGTAAAGGTCGAAGCAGTCGTCCGCCACGGGGCCGATATGGTAGTCGGCGGCGGTTATGGACGAGGTGAGCGTGCGGTTGTCCACCAGCAGCCGGCGGCGGTTCATGCGGTTGAGTATGTCGTATGGAATCTGCAGCAATTGCCTGGGCATGCGGTGTTCCAGGTCGAATACGTCCAATTTCTTTATCACCCCCACCGACTCCCGGTTCTTCTCGTAGTAGGCCATCACCTTTTCGTCGCCGAACACCCCTTCCGCCGTCACTTTCGAGAACAGGCTGGCGAGCATGCTTTGCAATTCGTCGGCCGCGTACTCCCTTATGTGCCATGGGTTGCGGGTTATGGACATCTTTTTGTTTGGGGTGGTGACTATAAACCTGCCGCCGGGACGCAACACGCGGTATACTTCGGAGACTAAGCCGTAATCGTCCTTTATATGCTCTATAACCTGGAAGCAGATGACGTAGTCCATCGACGAGGAGTCGATGCCCGTCAACGGCGGCGCAGTCATCTGGTGGAATTCCACGTTGTCGTAGTTGTGGAAGTCCACCGCAGGCTCGAATTTGTCTATCGTAAGGAAACTCTTAACCCTCGGCGAGATGATTGATACTCCGTAGCCGCTTCCCGTGCCTATCTCAAGTACCGCGCCGGACACCGTTTCCGCTGCCTGCCGGTAGGCCAGCAACGAGCGCTGGAAAACATAGTTGTCCGAGACGTCAACCTGCGATACCCTCTCGGCACTTTGCAACTTCTTTTTCATCGTTTGCGGAATCCCTCCTCTGTAACCTCCGCCAGCCCCTGTTTGAGCAGGTAGCCGAGGGCGCGTTTGAATGTTTTTTTGCTCATCTGGGTTACGGCAACCACCTCCTCGGGGTCGGATCTGTCGCCGAGCGGCAGTGCGCCCCCGTGTTGCTCCAGCAGCTGCATAAGGCGTGCGGCCTGGGCCTTCACCTCGTCGTAACCCTGTCCCTGCAGGCTCAGGTCTATCCGTCCGTCGTCAGTGACGCTCCTTACATATGCCTCCGTCCTGTCGCCCACCCTTATCGGCCTGAATATCTGATTGTGGTATACCATACCCCAGTGCGTGTCGTTAACTATCGCACGGTAGCCCGTCTCCAGCCTGGCCGCCACAAGGATGCTTACTTTGTCGCCGGGGGATACCGTTATGTTGTCGTTGGCGATGAACTTTTTGAGCTTGGCCGTACCTACCACCCTGCCGGTTATGTCGTCGCGGTAGAGGTACACTATATATTTGCGTCCGGCTTCCATGGGGGCCTGCTGGTTGCGGTTGGGTACGAATAGGTCTTTGGGTATCTCGCCCCAGTTGAGGAATACGCCGTGTATGGTTTTATCCACCACCTCGAGGAATGCCGTCTGTCCTACTGCGGCCAGCGGTCGCAGGGTCGTCGCCACCAGGCGCTCCTCGGAATCGTGGTAGACGAACACCTCTTTCGTGTCGTCCACTTTGTCCTGCAGCGAGACATAGCGGTTGGGCAGCAGCACTTCGTTCCCCTCTCCGTCGGAGAGGTACAGCCCGTGCGGCGATATGCGTGATACTGTGAGCGTGTAGTAACTTCCTGCTGCTATCATTTACTGAATTTTGTGCAAAGGTATTATTTTGATCCGTAAAATACGAAGGATCGCCGCAAATAACGGGAGGCAGCCATGC
>JAVBOW010000024.1:0-10371 GCA_031550125.1 Rikenellaceae bacterium | reverse complement strand
TTTTTTGGTGGTGGTTCTCTCGCTGGTTTTTTTGGGGGGGGTTTAACCCCTTGTGGGTGTGTGGGTCCGTCCTTACCGCGCCCCCCCCCTCGCAGCATCGGGGGAGTCGCTTGAGTTTCCACGACAAACTTACAGGGGGTCGTGGTCTGGCCGACCTTAAATTTCTTTTCGCCATACGGTTGTATGGCACATAACGTGCTGTGATATCCTCGGAATATCACTCCCGCATGAAAAAAGCCTTAATCCTGACTCTATTGCTGTTCCCGCCATATGCGACAGCGATCGCGTTGGCGCAGCAGAAGCCGGCGACGGTAAAGACCGCCCCCGGGCAGGAAAAATCCCAGCGGCAGCAATCCGGCGACGCCCCCGCCCTGCCCGCTCATACCGTCAGTCCCGATTCGCTCGCCACCGCGCCTGCGCCGGCGGACAACGCCCCGGCGGCGGCCGGAGCGCCGGAGGTGATCATAACGGGACACGAGGTGAAAGGCGTGGTCGATTCGACGGTGGTACGCGCCGCCATAGACCACTACTACCAGACGCGGATAGAGGGTTTCCAACAGTCGGGCCTGCCTCGTTTCATCATAACCGGGCGCGAACGCAAATTCCTGCTGGGCATAGGCGGATTCGTCAGTTTCCGTACGTCTTACGACTTTATGGGCGGCATCGACAACCGCGACTTCATAACATACGACATACCGGTGCCGGGAAACGAAAGCACCAGGCAGCATTTCAACATGGACGCCACGGCCTCGAGGCTGTTCTTCAAAGCCATAGCCAATTCCCAAACCCTCGGGCAGGTGGTATCATACATCGAGACCGACTTCAGGAACGACAACAACGCCATGCGGCTGCGGTACGCCTACATCCAATTCGGCGACCTGCTGTTCGGGCGCAGCGTCACCACATTCTGCGACCTCGGCGCAGCGCCCACCACCGTAGACGCCGAAGGCCCCAACTCTTACACATTCAATTTTAACAACATAGTGCGTTACACGCATGTTTTCAAGAAAGGATGGAGCGCGGCCGTATCGGCAGAGTCGCCATCGGCCAGCATTACCACCACCGACCGCATGCAGAGCATGAACCAGCGCCTCCCCGACATACCCGCCTATGTGCAGTACGAATGGACTCAAAAAAACGTCGACGGTAAGAGCCATCTGCGCTTCTCGTCCGTTATACGCGAATTGAGGTATTACGACAGCCAGACCGACCGGGCGCACAGCATGGCCGGCTGGGGAATACAACTTAGCGGGGCTTTCAAAATGCAGCATAAATTCTCGCTATATATGCAATCGGTATACGGACACGGGATAGCGCGTTACATACAGGACATAGCCGACCGCGGTCTGGATATCGTCCCCGATCCGCGTTACGATTCGCGCATGGAACTGTTTCCCATGGGAGGATGGTTCGGGGCGCTGCAATACTCGCTCACCAGCCAGATATTCATCTGCGCCGGATACTCGCACGTGGAGGTATTCAAACCCGATTACCACGCCCACGACGACACTTACCATCGCGCGCAGTATTTCTTCTCGAACATATTCATGAACATAGGCTCGTCGTGTACGGTGGGGATGGAGTACCTCCACGGCTCACGCCGCAATATGAACGACCAATCGAGCCAGGCCAACCGCTTGCAGGCCATGATACAATACAACTTCTGACGGAGGGCCGCAAGGGTAGCCGATACCGGGCCGGCAGGCGTCGTGTAATTAACGGGAATTGCGTCAATCCGCCATGTGGCCGCATGCAAAAAGATCATTTTTTTTCGTACTTTTGAAGCGTATCAAAAATACGTACGATGAAGAGACTGTTTTTAGCTGTGTCGCTCCTGGCTGCAGGGTTGCAGGCCGGAGCGCAAACCGTGATGAAATTTACGGTGGTCAATCGCGAAGGAGAGAGGGTGCCTTACGCTTCGGCGTATATACCGTCCGGTAATTCGGGTGTGGCGGGCGATATTTCGGGAAATATATCGCTCGGGACGACCGGCAGGGACGACACGATTATCTTCGCAGCGCCGGGTTACGCGCCGTTGCGTATTGCCGCCGGGCAAACGTCCCCGGACGGAATGGTTACGTTGCAGGCCCAGCCTCCGGTTCCGCTGCAGGGCGAGTGGGTTGCGCCGCTGCATCCCGACAAATACCCGCTCGTACGCAGTTCGCTCGAATCCAGCGGCTTTTACGGGTTCCTGGCCTGGACCACGGTGGTCGTCAAGGTTGTGGAGCAGGACATGACCGGCAAAGTGATAGAGGCCGTAGAGGCCGAGATACAGGCCGCTGATATAAAAGCGAAGGATTTCCCCTATCTGGTGCGTCTGAAAATAACGCTCATAGGCCCTGACGGATTGCCGGGCGACGACTACCTGAGGCGGACCGTAGCCGTAGAGCCGGTAAAGGTGGGTAAGAACATCATTTCGAACAAACACAAGTTGAGGGTGGACATTTCCGACCTTAAGTTGACGATGCCCTTCGACGGGTTGTACGTAGGTTTCGAGTGGTTGCCCCGCATACAGGATATAGACCAGACGCCGGCCGCCAAATCGCAACGCTGGCCCATCCTGGCGCTGTCGGACAAATACCCGCGCTACGATTTGACGCTGATACGCAAAGGCGACGGCAAATGGATGACTTTCAGGGAATATATCGCCGATAAATACACTGACGAAAGGCATCGCGAGACAATGGAGCGATACAACAACGTAAAAATCGGAGTAAGATACCCCAGGGAGCCGAGGCCCGACAGGGCGGCTCAGTAGAAAATCCCCGAAAAAGAGGATAGAGGGCATATTTTTGGAGGAAAATCCATATCTTTGTATGATAAACTTTTTTGCCAGGATATGAGCGAAAATAAAATAAGGGTCGCAATAACCAACGGCGACGTGAACGGCATAGGTTGCGAAGTGATAATAAAAGCACTTTCGGACAGCCGCATGTCGGAGTTATGCACCCCCATAATATACGGATCGTCCAAGGCCTTTGCCGAATACAGGAAGGCGGTGCGCGGCGGCGAGAATTTCAATTTCAATATTATAGGATCGGCCCGCGAAGCCAGGCGCGGAAAGGTGAACCTGATAAACTGCGTCGACGACAACCTGAAAATAGAGCCGGGACAGCAAACCGCCGAGGCAGGCATGGCCGCCGTAGCCGCCCTGCGCCGCGCGGTGGAAGATATAAAGGCAGGCCTGGCCGACGTGCTGGTGACGGCTCCCATAAACAAGGAGAACGTGCAGAGTCCCGACTTTCCCTATACCGGCCACACCGAGTTCCTCGGGGCCGAATTCGGAGGCCAGCCCATAATGATCATGGCCAGCGAGCTTATGCGCGTGGGGCTGGTCACGATACACCTGCCCGTATCTAAAGTAAGCGGCAATATCACGAAAGAGAAAGTGGTGGAACGCCTGGGCCAGTTGCGCAAATCGCTTATAAGCGATTTTTCTATCGTCGAGCCGCGGATAGCGGTCATGGCCCTCAATCCGCATGCTGGCGACGGCGGCATGCTCGGCACTGAAGAGAAAGAGATAATAAAACCCGCGATAGAAGAGGCGCTCGGCCGAAAGATACTGGCCTTCGGACCAGTAGCCGCCGACGGACTGTTCGCCTCGGGCGGCTACCGCAACTACGACGGCATCCTGGCCATGTACCACGACCAGGGGTTGGCGCCCTTCAAAGCCCTTTCGCCCGACGGGGTTAACGTGACGGGAGCGTTGAGCGTAGTACGCACCAGTCCCGACCACGGGGTGGCCTACGACATAGCAGGCCACGGCGTGGCAGACGAGAGTTCCATGCGCCAGGCCATATACATGGCGCTCGACATATTCCGCAGCCGCGCCCGCTACGCCGAAATGACGGCCAACCCGCTGCGCCGCTACGAGCGCGAGAAGGGGGCCGACGTTTCGGTTAAAGACCTTATCCAGAACGAAGAATAGATTTTTCGGACCCTCGATGAAAAAATATCTTTCACTGGTTTTGACGCTCCTCTGTACCGCACTCGCCTGCGGCAGCGGCCGTGCGCAGGCCGCGGAGGACTATTTTATCGTAGGTACTCTGAGGGATTATATGGGCCGCGGGCAGTATATCGACCCTGAGAAATTCCAGATCGACTATTACTCGGATTACGAAAAAGCGCTGGCCAAATATGTGGTTGGATTGATAGATGGGCGCTATGGCCCCGGTTCGACGACGATGGATACTATGCGGGGCATATGTAACCTTTACTCACAAAAAGCCTACGGGGCGGTCGATAAAGTCTATTACGCCATCAATCCGACCGCCATCAGGCCGCAGGCCAAGAAACCGAAGGTAATGGCCGGTGGCGACACGATATGGTATCGGGAGAACCTGCGGATCATCCCGGCGGGCAGTACCGAGTTCAATGAGATACTGTCTGACAAGCGGGACACCATCCCGGCTTATAAGCTCAACGCCAACTCGTTCACCACGGACGATCAGATGATGGCCTATATGCACGGGGTTTTTCTGCGGCACGGAGGCATCGTGAACGACACGCTTTATTATATTAAGGCGTATAACTCCTCGACGGGCAGGATTTTTGAAACGTTAGCCGGAAAGCAGGGGTTCAGAAATGTCGCCCGGGAGGATTTCCGGGGCATACCGGGTTCGACCACGGTGGCGTTTTCGCCCTCGTCCGAATTTCTGGAATTCATAAGCCGCACCGCCTCGCTCAAAGAGGAGTTGGATTCGGCATATCGGCAGGAACTGAAAAGGTTGGGGGAAAAGTATTACACGATGTTCGTGGAAGGCTTTCCTGCGAGCATCATTGAGTTGGCGAAAAAAGCTAAAAACGATAATATAAAGTAATGATTAAGATCACTTTCCCGGACGGAAGCGTCCGCGAGTATGAAAAGGGGATCACCCCGATGCAGATCGCCGAGGGCATATCGCCCCGCCTGGCGCAGGAAGTCCTTTCCGCCACCGTAAACGGCGCCGTGCAAGACCTCACGCGCCCCATAGGCGAGGACGCCACGCTCAAACTCCACAAATGGGACGACGCCGAGGGCAAGCACACTTTCTGGCACACCTCGTCGCACCTTATGGCCGAAGCGCTCGAAGCGCTATACCCCGGCATCAAATTCGGTATAGGCCCCGCCATAGAGAGCGGCTTCTACTACGATGTGGACTCTCCCGAGACCATCACCGAGGGCGATCTGGAGCGCATAGAGAAAAAGATGCTGGAGCTGGCCTCCAACAAAGAACCCGTCGTGCGCCGCGAGGTGAGCAAGGACGAGGCGATGAAGACTTACGCTTCCAAAGGCGACCAATATAAGACCGAACTTATCGAGGGCCTGGAAGACGGCACGATAAGCTTCTACACCAACGGCACGTTCACCGACCTGTGCCGCGGGCCGCACCTCCCCAACACCAGCTACATAAAAGCCATAAAACTCACCTCGGTGGCCGGAGCTTACTGGCGCGGCAACGAGAAGAACAAGATGCTCACGCGCATTTACGGCATAACGTTCCCAAAGAAGAGCATGCTGGACGAGTATCTGGTGATGATGGAAGAGGCCAAAAAACGCGACCACCGCAAGCTCGGGCGCGAGCTTGAGCTGTTCTGTTTCTCTCAGCGCGTGGGACAGGGCCTGCCCCTGTGGCTTCCCAAAGGAGCGGCTTTGAGGGAACGCCTGGAGAATTTCCTGCGCAACGTGCAGAAATCGCACGGTTACCTGCAGGTGATCACCCCGCATATAGGCAACAAGGAGCTTTACGTAACGTCGGGCCACTACGCCAAATACGGCAAGGATTCCTTCCAGCCCATACACACCCCCGAGGAGGGCGAGGAGTATCTGCTCAAGCCTATGAACTGCCCGCACCACTGCGAGATATATCGCAGCAAGCCGCGTTCGTACAGGGATTTACCACTGCGCCTGGCCGAATTCGGCACCGTCTACCGCTATGAGATGAGCGGCGAACTGCACGGTCTGACGCGGGTAAGGGGATTCACGCAGGACGACGCCCACCTCTTCTGCCGCCCCGACCAGATAAAAGAGGAATTCATAAAGGTGATAGACATAGTGTTGTATATCTTTAAAACATTGGATTTCAAAGAATTTACTGCACAAATATCATTGCGTGACCCCAATAACAAGGAAAAATACATAGGCTCGGACGAAAACTGGGAAAAAGCAGAAAGGGCCATCATCGAGGCATCGGCGGAGAAAGGGCTTACCACCACGGTGGAATTGGGCGAGGCCGCTTTCTACGGCCCCAAGCTCGATTTTATGGTCAAAGACGCCCTGGGCCGTAAATGGCAGTTGGGTACCATTCAGGTAGACTACAACCTACCGGAGCGTTTCGACCTTACCTACACCGGCTCGGACGACCTGCAGCACCGCCCGGTGATGATACACCGCGCCCCGTTCGGATCTATGGAACGCTTTGTCGCAGTATTGCTGGAACATACGGGCGGTAAATTCCCGCTCTGGCTCTCGCCCGAGCAAGCGGTGGTTTTGCCCATAAGCGAAAAATTCAACGATTACGCCGAAAGTATTTCAAATTTGCTGAATAATCACGATATTCGCACCCAGGTGGACGACCGCAACGAGAAGATAGGCCGCAAGATCCGCGACAACGAACTCAAGCGTATCCCCTACCTGCTGATAGTGGGAGAGAAAGAGCAGGCCGAGAACCTCGTATCGCTGCGCGTGCAGGGTGAGGGCGACAAAGGCAGCATGGAAACGGTCAAATTCATCGAATTGGTAACCGAAAAAGTAAGACAGGAGACTGCAAAACAATAAAAAGTTTAACTAAAGTAGGAGGACAAAGCTATAAACGCACCTAAACCAAGACCAAAACCGAGTCCCGACTTCAACAGGGGACGCCGTCCCGAAAAAGAAAATCCCCACCGTATCAACAGCCAGATAACGGCTCCGATGGTGCGCGTGGTAGGCGAAAACATCGAAACGCCGGCGGTTATGCCCGTACGCGAAGCTATCAAGCTGGCCGACGAGATGGAACTCGACCTGGTCGAGATATCCCCCAAGGCCGACCCGCCCGTGTGCCGCATAACCGACTACCAGAAATTCCTCTACCAGCAGAAGAAGAAGGCCAAAGAGATGAAAGCCAACGCCGTAAAGGTGGTGGTAAAGGAGATACGTTTCGGCCCGCAAACGGACGACCACGACTACAACTTCAAGCTCAAGCACGCCGAAAATTTCCTCAAGGAGGGGTCGAAAGTCAAGGCTTACGTCTTTTTCCGCGGACGGTCGATAGTTTTCAAAGAGCAGGGCGAGATTCTCCTGCTCAGGTTTGCCACCGATCTGGAAGAGTTGGCCAAAGTGGAGTCGATGCCTAAGCTGGAGGGAAAGAGGATGAACATTATTCTGGCCCCGAAGCCGAAAAAATAATGTTTGTCGCGCGATTCGCGCCAAACCTACCTATTCATTTCTCCGCGGGTTTGCGCCCGCTTCGATTTGAAACACACAGGATCTGTCCAAAGATCTGTAATTTAAGTCAGGAAACAACATAAAGCACAGGGGTGCCGGGTTTTTCAACCCAGCTGAGATCATACCCTTTGAACCGTGGCGGGCAATTCCGAGGCGGGAGTATTCAAAGGGTTTATTATCTGCGCCCCTGTTAAAAACAGTGGTAAATGGATAATAAACTTTTTGATTTTCAAGCTTTCAAATCCACTAAAACATATGTGGACGGAGCATTGCACCCTATTCGCGTGGGTATGCGCGAGGTGGCCCTTAGCAACGGCGCGAGCGTAAAGCTCTACGACACCACCGGGGCCTATACCGACGCAGGTTACGCGCACGACATAGCCGCGGGCCTTCCGCGTCTGCGCACAGGATGGCGCGAAAGTGAATTCCACACCCAGATGTGGTATGCGCGCCAGGGTATAGTAACTCCCGAGATGGAATATGTCGCCATACGCGAGAGCGTGGGCATGCCGACCGGGAAGGAGGTGACGGCGGAAAAAGTACGCGCCGACGTCGCCGCGGGACGCGCCGTCATACCGTGCAACCGCAACCATCCCGAGGCCGAACCGATGATAATCGGACGCGACTACCTCGTAAAGGTCAACGCAAACATAGGCAACTCCAAATTAGGCTCATCACTCGACGAGGAGGTGGAAAAGGCGCTCTGGGCAGTACGTTGGGGCGCCGACACCGTTATGGACCTCTCCACCGGCGAAGGCATACACGCCATACGCGAGGCCATACTGCGCAATACCCCCACCCCGCTGGGTACCGTGCCTATGTATCAGGCACTCGAAAAGGCAGGAGGAAAGATAGAGAAGTTGACATGGGAATTATACCGCGACACCCTCGTGGAGCAGGCTGAGCAGGGAGTGGACTACTTCACCATCCACGCGGGACTTCTGCGCCGGCATATCCCCTTCGCCAAGGGCCGTACAACCGGTATAGTCTCGCGCGGGGGATCTATCATGGCCCGCTGGATGGAAATCAACGGTTGCGAGAACTTCCTCTACACGCATTTCGGGGAAATTTGCGATATACTGGCCCGATACGACGCGGCCGTGTCGCTGGGCGACGGCCTGCGTCCCGGTTCGACGGCCGACGCCAACGACAGGGCGCAATTCGGCGAGCTGGAAGCGCTCGGCGAGCTTACCCTGCAGGCGTGGGAACACGGCGTGCAGGTAATAATAGAGGGGCCGGGGCATGTGCCGATGGACAAAATAGCCGAAAATATGGATTTGCAGCTAAAACACTGCCATGGCGCGCCGTTTTACACCCTCGGCCCGCTGGTGTGCGACGTGGGAGCGGGTTACGACCATATAACGGCGGCCATAGGCGGGGCCATGATAGGCTCTCTGGGTACGGCCATGCTGTGCTACGTAACCACCAAGGAACACCTCGCCCTGCCAGACCGCGACGACGTGCGCGAAGGGGTGGTAACCTTCAAGATAGCCGCCCACGCCGCCGACCTTGCCAAAGGCCATCCGGCGGCCGCGGCGCACGACAAAGCCATGTCCGATGCGCGCTATGACTTCCGCTGGGCGGACCAGTTCAACCTCTCGTACGATCCGCAGCGGGCATCGCGCCTGCATCACGCCATGATGGCCGAAACGGGCAAAGACCACTGCGCCATGTGCGGCCCCGATTTCTGCGCCATGCGTCTGTTCCGTAACATGGCCTGACCGAGGATCGCCCTCGCGGCTGCGATAAAACGGTGATCACGGGCCGGCCGGCCCGTGATCACTGTCATTTCGATATATAGGTCTTTATCGACTCCACGTAATCCTCGAAGGCTTTCCTGCCTTTAGGGGTTATGCGGCAGACTGTTCGCGGCATCTTCCCGTTGAAGGTCTTCTCCACCGATATATATCCCACAGAGGAAAGTTTATCTATCTGCACGCTCAGGTTTCCGGCCGTGGCGTCCGCGTGGAGGCGCAGGTAGGTGAAATCGGCCTGCTCCACTCCCATAAGCAGCGACACCACCGCAAGGCGCAGCTGGGAATGCAGTATGGGGTCGAGTTCCCTAAACATTACCCGAAGCCTTACGGTTCAGCATATGTCCGGGAGCGACGAATCCCGCCGCCATACACACGGCTAAAACGAGGAATTGCCCCGGGCCGTAATGCATCAGGGCGCAGGCGACGGCCAGCAATGCCCCGATCCAGAAAACCCAAGCCCCGGCCACGAACGGCGCAAAACGGCAGGCGCGGCCCGTGGCATATTGCGCCGCCCCCATCAGAAGCATGATGCCCGGGGTTGTAAGCAGCATGAAAACGGGCAGATCGAGTACTGCGGCCATAGCGAAAAGAATGGCGAGCAACGTTACCGTGGATATGAAAAAGCCGCGCCACACGGCGCTAACTATACGATCTATCTGCGTCAACGCCAATGCAGAGCGGTCGATGCGGGCCTGTATGATAAAGCCCGCCGCAGTTACGGGCAGCATAAGCCACCATACCTTGAAGGAATCGACCGGATCGTACAGCAGGTAAAGCAGGGCGAAATTGGCCAGCGATACAAGCGCGACAGCATAGCCGTAATAGATCATCGATGCGGCGGCTCCGCGGCGAACGTTGTTGCAGGTGCGCGCTATCATTTCGGTTATCAACTCGATACTCTCCTTTTCCGTGAATGTCGTATTCATTTTTAAAAGTTTATTGATTAAACATGATGCAAATATAAATTAGTTTATTTCATAAACCAAATCCGCGGGATATTTTTTGAAAAATTTCGGCGACGGCATTTGTTTTATTTTAAAGGAAGGAAGGAAGGAAGGAAGGAAGGAAGGAAGGAAGGAAGGAAGGAAGGAAGGAAGGAAGGAAGGAAGGAAGGAAGGAAGGAGTATAGGATCAGTCCGAAAAACAGGTTGGCGTTCAGATATGCTTCGAAAGAAAGCGCCGCGACTTACGACAGCGACGCTGTGCATA
>JAVBOW010000005.1:0-120703 GCA_031550125.1 Rikenellaceae bacterium | reverse complement strand
ACCCCCCTTTTTCGTTCTTTGGTGTGTGTGGTGGTGGCTTGTTTTCTTTTTTCCGGGGTGGCGGGCCTGACCCGTGGGGTGTGGGTTGTCTTTGTCCCCCCCCCCACTCCTCAGGTTTTTCCCCACCGGCAGGCGTCAATTAACCGACGGCAGGAAAGAATAGTTCTTCGAATACCACATCATCTGGGCGGGGTAGTCTGTGGGATACTCTATTATTATGTCTATTATCTTGCCGTTCTCCATCACGGGCTTGTAATACGGATTTATAAATCCGGAGTAAGGCTCCTGCTTCAGCCGGGCGTAGCGGTCGAGTATCTCGGCGTGCCACTTGGGATCCACCTTCACGCCGTAGTTCTCCACCAGGGCTTTGCCCGCTTCGAAATCGCCACGGCTCTTTATCCTCTGTATCTCGCGCAACATCTGGCCGAAAAGATCGCGCAGGGCCTCGTAGTCGTTCACAACCACGTAGTTTTTGTCGTCTTTGGTCACTATCTCTATCGTCCCGTTCTCCTTTCCCCGCTCGTAGCACCATTCGGCTATCAGTTTGCGGTTGCGCATGTGCGACTCCTCTACGCTCTTCCCCGGCTCTATCCTTACGAGCTGGGTCATCAACCCGTTCATTATGTATGAGGCGTACTCGGCCTTATAGAGTTCCCCCGACGGGACTATCCCCATCTTCACCAGCTTAGGATCGGCTATGTAATAGAGGGCGAAGAGGTCGGCGCGGGCCTCCTCTATCGTCGAGCCGTAGTTTTTCAGCTCGTCGCCCTTGACTCCCGGGGCGAGCTGGCCCGAGCCGTGTCCCAGGCACTCGTGCAAATCGGTGTGTAAAGCGCCGGCCAGGCCTCCCCATTGGCGTATGCGGTCGCGGTCTTCGGAGCGCAGCATGAATTCGTCGAGCAGGCCGCTGCCGCGGGCCGCCTCGTCGTAAGCGTCGGTGATATTCTGTATGGTGACCGATTTGGACCCGTGGTCGCGGCGTATCCAGTCGGCGTTTGGCAGGTTTATGCCTATCGGCGTGGACGGATAGCAGTCGCCGCCGAGTATAGTTACGTTTATCACCTTGGCCGACACGCCTTTGACCGACGTTTTTTTGTATTCCTGGTCGATGGGACTGTGATCCTCGAACCATTGGGCCTCGGCGCTTATGGCGTCGGTGCGCTTGGTGGCCTCCGGGTCTTTGAAATTCACTATGGACTCCCATGAGGCTTTGTAACCGAGCGGATCGCCGTAGTTTTCGGTGAATCCGTTGACGAAGTCGATATGCGAGACGGTATCTTTCAACCACAATATATTGAAGTTGTCGAATTCCTTAAGGTCGCCAGAGCGGTAGTAAGATATCAGGCTGCGCAGGCTCTGCTGCTGCATGGGTTCGGCGAGTGGAAGAGCCTTCTCGAGCCAGAATATTATCTTCTCGATGGCGGGCGAATACATTCCGCCCACGCGCCACACTCTCTCCGTAAGGCGGCCGTTCTCCTTGACCAATTTGCTGTTAAGGCCATAGGATACAGGGGTGGAATCGCCCGGGACGGCCATGCGGGCGTAAAAATTCTCGGCCTCGGCCTGCGTCACTCCCTCGTAGTAATTCATGGCCGAGCGCGCGAGCATGTCGATGCCGTCGCGCTGGTCGAGCCTTTTAGCATAAAGGTTACGGTCGAAGATGGCGGGCTTTATAGTGGCCAGCAGCCTTTTAACGGTGCCGAAACCATCCACGGATATCATCTCGGCCGGAATGGAGGCGATCAGGTGGTCGAAATAGTCGGCCGAGAACCCGGGAACGAATTTGTCGCCCGAATAGTGGTGGTGTATGCCGTTGGCGAACCACACCTTCTTCAGGTATTTTTCGAAGGCCAGCCACTCGGGATTCGTCCTGTCGCCCTGGTAGTGTTCGTATATCGACTCCAGAGTACGGCGTATGGGAAGGTTGTAGCGGAAATTCTGGTCGAAGATAATATCGCGGCCCGAGAGCGCGGCCTCGTTCAGGTAATAGATCAGCTGCTTGTCCTGCAAAGACATATCTTCGAATCCGGGAACTTTATACCTCAACACTTTTATATCGTCGAAACGGTCCGCTATCCAAACGAAATCGTCCGCGGGTTTCTTGCTGCCGCCGGAACATGAAAACATTGCGCAGGCGGTTGATAGAATAGCCATAATTATTATTATAATGTTTTTCATAAACGTATTTTCGGGGTTTAGAGACAAAGTTAGGTATTTTACGGATAAATGATCCACCGTATCTCAAAAAACCTTATATTTGTATTGAACGCCAATAAAGAAATGCCATGAAAACGACGCCATTCCGCCCGTTATCGCTTCTGGCCGCCCTGCTTTGCGTGTCCCAGAACCTATTCGCCCTCGAACCGATTAAACTGAACAAACCCGACCTGAACCGCCAGGGTACGGTAATGAAAGCGCTGCAGGACAGGCAGTCGACGCGCAAATTCGACACGCGCGAACTTTCGATAGCCGACCTGTCCGACCTGCTGTGGACCGCCAACGGCATAAACCGTCCCGAATCGGGCAAACGCACCGCGCCGTCGGCAATGAACCGCCAGGAGATAGAGGTGTACGTCTGCACGGCGCGCGGATGTTACCTTTACAACGCTAAAGAAAACCGGCTCGATCCAGTAAGCGAAGTAGACGCCCGCCCCTTGAAGGAGGCCCCCGTATGCCTTGTTCTGATCGGCCCGACCGACTTCAAGCTCGCGCCGGTGGACGCAGGAATAGTCTCGCAGAACATATCGATCTTCTGCGCCTCCGCCCGCCTGGCCACAGTGCCGCGCGCCACGCAGGACCAGGCCGCGCTGAAAGAAGCGTTAAAGCTGGGCGATAACAAAGCGGCCATACTCAACCATCCGGTGGGTTATTTCGTGAAATAAACCTGTCCGGACTTTAAAAATCATAAATAAGAACTGCCCTGAAAGGGCCAGGAGAAGCATTTTGTTTCCAAATCGTATATAATTACCTGGGAAATTAGGGATTGAATATTTTTATTGGTAAATTTGAAAGGTCGGCAGTGCCTATGCGGAATTCCCGCAGGGCGAGCCTTATGGATTATTAATGTCTATCAAAGTCCTGTTATGGCCCCTGTCGTTGCTTTACGGCCTGGGGGTTTATATCCGCAACAAACTTTTCGATCAGGGGATAATGTCTTCCCGTGAGTTCGATATACCCGTTGTGTCCGTAGGCAACCTCACCGTTGGCGGCACGGGGAAGACTCCCATGTGCGAGCTGCTCATAGAACACCTGTCGCAATATTACAATGTGGCTCTGCTCTCCCGCGGCTACAAACGCCGCACCAAGGGTTTCCTGGAAGTTACCGTCGACACCCCTTTCATGGACTCCGGCGACGAACCCAAACAGATAAAGCTGAAATTCCCCGACACGCTGGTTGCCGTATGCGAAAAACGCGCCGAAGGCATAGTACACATACGCAGGCTCCATCCGGAGGTCAACCTTATAATCCTCGACGACGCCTTCCAGCACCGCCAGGTGGAGGCGTGGGCCAACATCGTGCTGATGGACTATTCGCGCCCCGTCTACCGCGACCACCTGCTGCCGCTCGGGTCGTTGCGCGACCTGCCCTCACAGCTCCACCGCGCCAACTTCGTGGTGGTGACCAAATGCCCCGACGACATAAACCCACTGGAGATGCGCATAGTACGCAAATCCCTCGGTCTATTCCCATACCAGGGCCTCTACTTCTCCCAGATGCGCAACGGCAGGGTCGTCCCGCTGTTCCCCGACTGCGCCACGCAAACCGTACTCACCGGCAGCCAGGTGATAGTGATGGCCGGCGTGGGTTCGCCCGCATCGCTGCTCGAGTCGATACGCTCCAAATTCCAAATAGTGGACACGCTACTCTTTGCCGACCACCACCCCTACCGGATGGCGGATCTGGAGAGGATGGCGCAAATGTTGCGCAAACACCCCCAGGCGGTGATCCTGACCACGGAAAAAGACGCCGTCAAACTCACCAACCGCAAGAAGATCCCGGCGGAAATACAACGCAAACTGTTTTTCATCCCGGTAAGAATAGAGTTCCTTGAGGATTCCGAGCGGGATTTCATACATAAAATCTACCATTATGTTAGATCAAATCAAAAGTACAGCCTCCTTCATTCTCAATAAGGCGGGCTTCGAACCCGAAGTGGGCGTGATCCTCGGCACGGGCCTGGGGGGTTTTGCGGACAGTATCGACGTTAAAGCCACGATAGAATACGGCGACATCCCCGGCTTCCCCGTCTCGACGGTAGAGGGACACCGCGGCAGGCTCATATTCGGCACCGTGGGCAACCGCCGCGTGGTCGCCATGCAGGGACGTTTCCACTATTACGAAGGCTACTCCACGCAGCAGGTCATATTTCCCGTCCGCGTAATGAAATTCCTCGGCGTAAAGTGGCTCTTCGTCTCCAACGCCAGCGGCGGGGTAAACCCGGCGTTCCGCACAGGCGATCTGATGCTGATAACGGACCACATAAATTTGATACCCAATCCTCTAATAGGGAAAAATATAGAGGAATTAGGCCCTCGTTTCCCCGATATGAGCGACGCCTATTCCCCCGTCCTTATAGCGCTTGCCGAGAAGGTGGCCGCCGCCGAGGGCATAGCGCTCCGCAAAGGCTGCTACGTGGGCGGCACGGGACCAACCTTCGAGACGCAGAAAGAGTACGGCTACTTCCGCGCCATAGGCGGCGACACGGTTGGTATGTCCACCACCCCGGAAGTGATAGCCGCCCGCCATATGGGCATCCCCGTGTTCGGCGTATCGGTGATCACCAACATGGGTCTCGAAGGGCTTAAATCCACCCACGAAGAGGTGCAGGTGGAAGGAGCCAAGGCAGGCAAGAAAATGACGAGATTATTTACTGAAATGATAAAATCACTTTAACCCAAGAACCTATCGAAGATGATCAACAAAGTAATCCTTATCGGAAACGTGGGCATGGACCCCGAGGTACGCACCCTCGAGGGAGGCGTTAAGATGGTGCGGCTGAGGCTGGCCACCACCGAAAAGATATACAACCGCCAAACCCAGGAGAGTAAGGAACACACCGAATGGCACACCATAATAGCCTGGCGCTCGACGGCCGATTTCGTAGACCGCTTCGTGAAAAAAGGCAGCCAGCTGTACATAGAGGGACGCCTCAGGTCGAGGGAGTGGGAAGACCAGACTGGCGCCAAACGCTACGCCGTAGAGATAGTGGCAGACGACCTCAAATTGCTCGGACGCCGTCCCGAGCAGGGTACGCAACAAGGGCAATGGCAGGCTCCCGCAGCCACTCCGGCCCCGGCCTATGCGGCCGCGGCGGCAATGCCGTCCGCCCAACAACCGGAAACCCCGGTGGAAGATCCCGACGACCTTCCGTTCTGAGAAACAGGGATCGGCATCAATTATATGCTGGCCGCGTCGCATAGCGTCGTTATCGTAACACGCAGCGCTTTTTTGTTCTTGCGACGCGCATCTGGCCGCCAGCATGTTTTTCAGACCGACTGCGAAACTGCCTTTAAGCATAAAAGCGGGGCTGCCGAAATTTCGGCAGCCCCGCTTCATATTCATACCCGGTTTATTAAAAAAGGTCGATCTCAATTATATGGCGACCGCGCATATCGCGCAGCATCGTTATCGCAACACACAACGCTTCCTTGCAACGCGCGCCTTAACCCCAACATGTTTTCAGACTGGCCTGAAACTCACATTATTCGAGGACTGTCAGGAATTAAGATTTTTTATCTGACCGTCGAGCCATTTCGCCCGCTCCGTAAGGAACCATTTCAGGTATTCCACCTCGGCCTTGTACGACCCTTTGACCTCGACGTTAGGCCACACCCATCTACCCAGAATGTTCCACCTTTCGAAATTGCGTCCCGCAGCCGGAGCCGTTTGACGGTAGTATAGGTCTATCCGGGCCAACAGATCATCCATACCGGCATATAGCGCGCTCCACTCCCTCTTCACCTCGGCCACGAACGCCGGATCTTCGAACATGCGCCTGTACCACCTGAAATTCTTGATATAGAACTCCGTCGGGCCGTTGGAATAGGGACCGTTCTCGTAGAAGTAGTTGGCATTGCCCAGGGCTATGTCGAAATCCCATACATTGCTCATAGTCAGCTTGCCCGAACGACTTTTGGATATGAACGTACTCAGGCGCAGGTTGCCGTCGATATTCTTGGCGAGTTCCTGCACCAGGTAGTTGGCCACGAACGAGGGTACGTCGACATATTTGGCGTAACCGTTGGCGGGATCCTTGAAGCCGGCCCCGTAGAGCGCCGCCTCGAAATCGTCGAAATATCCCTTTACGTAGGCAAGTTGCGCCTGGGTCGGCGTCTTCGGTTCCTTGAATACCATGGCGTAGCCCCTCGAAGTATCGAACCACGCGTCGCCGTCGTAGCGGGTGTCCATCTCCAGGAAATATCCACCGGTGAGCGCCTCCCCGGCGTTGTCGCCGCCGCCGACAATGGATACATTCACCCTTTCGGGCGACACTTTTACTTGCTCCGTGAGCAGGTAGGCGCCGTCGTAGCGGCCGTTAAGGTATAGCTCCACAGGCCGGACGAGCGGCGTCCAGGGCATTCCAGCCATGCGCGACAGCTCAAAGGCCACATAGTTGCGCATAAGCGACTTGTCGGAATAGCCGGCCAGCAGCGCCCACTCCTTGTCGGTGGACATGCCCAGCAGCGCGGCTTTCTTGTCGAGTTTGATCTTATAGGGCTTTTTAGGCATCTCCCACGTAGTGTTGCCCCGCCCCCGTATTTCCGTAACGAGCGGCCCGGTCACGTCCGTCTGGCCGAAAATCCCCTCCCGATCCTCGACGGTTATCGCGGCTTTTATATAATCTTCCTTGGATGTTATCTGCGCGCCGTTCTCGGTCGTTATCCTTATTATAGGTATGCTGTGGTCCGCCATTATATCGACGGCTATCTGTTGCGGCGTCTCGTCGAACCCGATAAAATCCATAGTCAGGGGCATCGAATAATCCGCCGATGCGGCTCCGTTGACATGGGGGACACCCTCCAGCGAGAGATGGCGGCCGCGGCAGGCGACGGTAGCCTTGAGCGAGGCGACGGGGACGCCCCCGGGCATCACGGCGGTGACGGCAGAGCCTTCTACATGGCAAACCATATCTTTACCCAGCCAGGGATTCAGGGCGGCCTCGAAACGGAAACAGCCTATCCGGCGCGGCGGACCAGCATGGAAGAAGAGTATGCGCCCCGACGAGCAATGGGCGTAAAGACCCTCGCCGTCATACACGAGCGCCACAAGGCACTCCTCCGTATCGAGCGTAACGCCGGTGTTTATGTCGCCGGCAACCCATTCTCCAGTCAGGTTGGGCGCTACGCCAGGCCACTTGTCGGGCCGGCAGGTGAATGTCTCAAATTCGCCGGTCGGAAGGAAAAGATAGCTGCCGTCGCCGAAACCAATACTTATCTCTTCAGTCCGCACGGCGAAATTGTCGAGCGACACCCCCGCCTCGAACTTCTCGTCGAGCAACTCGAAAGCCTCGCGACGGATATCGATATTGGACATAGGCCCGGGACCTCCCGGATCGGGGCCTTCGCCGCACGACCATACGGCCGCGGCGGCCGGCAAGAACGCCAGCAGAGACAGCATGCGCTTAAATATTCCCATGGGAATCGAGATAAAATTATTTCACTAACAAAAATAGGCTTTATTATTATTTTTTTATACATTTATAGACTTTTTCACCCTTGAAACCTGAAACTTCAAAATATTGTCCAATGAAAACTTACCAAACCAGCGAAATCAAGAACGTCGTTCTGATCGGAGCGCCCGGATCGGGTAAAACTACCCTTGCTGAAGCTATGGCCTACGAGGGAAAGGTCATAGACCGCAGGGGTAGCATAGAGGCCGAAAACACCCTCTCGGACAACACCGACCTGGAACACCTCTACAAACGTTCCATCTTCCCCACCATCCTCTTCACGGAGTTCATGGGCGCAAAGCTCAACATCATCGACACCCCGGGGTCGGACGACTTCTGCGGGGGCCTCTTCTCCGCCTTTAAGGTGGCCGACGTGGGGGTTATGCTCTTCAACGCGCAAAACGGCTTCGAGGTGGGCAGCGAGATACAGGCCCGTTACGCCCGCAAGTACGAGAAGCCCGTAATAGGAGTGGTTAACATGCTCGATTCCGACAAAGCCAACTGGGACAGCTGCATTGATTCCATCCGCAACGCCGTACAGCTTAAACCGGTGATAGTGCAGTATCCGGTAAATCCCGGTCCCGACTTCAACTGCTTCATCGACGTGCTGATGATGAAGATGTATAAGTTCAAGGGCGACACCGGCATTCGCGAGGAGTTCGAAATCCCCGCCGAAGAAATGGAGAAGGCCAAAGAACTCAACAACACCCTCGTTGAGACCGCCGCCGAGAACGACGAGAAGCTGATGGAACTCTATTTCGAGAAAGGCTCTCTGACGCAGGACGAAATGCGCGCCGGCCTGAAACTGGGCCTGGCCAAGCGCGACCTGATGCCCATCTTCTGCGCTTCCGGCAAACGCGACATAGGCGTCAAACGCCTCATGGAATTCATCATAAACGTGGCCCCCGGCCCCATCAAAGCCCCCAACTTCAAGACCGTCGAAGGCGGCGAAGTGGAGGCCGACAGCAACGGCCCGGCGGCTGTGTTCGTCTTCAAGAGCGCCGTAGAGCAACACCTCGGCGAGATCAGCTATTTCCGCGTCATCCGCGGCAAGATAGCCGAGGGTATGGAGTTGGTCAACGTCCGCACCGGCAACCGCGAAAAAGTGTCGCAGCTATTCGCCGTGGCAGGTAAAAACCGGGTCAAGGTTACGGAAATGCTCGCCGGCGACATAGGCTGCACCGTAAAGCTCAAAGGCACGCGCACCAACGACACGCTATGCGCTCCGTCCGCCCCCGTGCAGATAGAACCGATAGCCTTCCCCGATCCGCGCTACCGCTGCGCAATAAAAGCCGTCAAGGCGGCCGACGACGAGAAGCTGGGAGAGGCCCTCAACAAAGCCAAATACGAAGATCCGACCATACTGGTGGAATACTCCAAGGAACTTAAGCAGATAATAGTGCAGGGCCAGGGCGAACACCACCTCAACATACTCAAGTGGCAACTTAACAATATCTACAAGATAGAGATAGAGTATTACGCGCCGCGCATACCCTACCGCGAGACCATAACCAAGGTAGCCGCAGCCGACTACCGCCACAAAAAACAGTCGGGCGGCGCAGGCCAATTCGGCGAGGTACACCTGGTCATAGAACCGTGGTACGAGGGCATCCCCGATCCGACGAAATACAAGATAGACGGCAAGGAGATACCCGTAAACGTAAAGGGTAAAGAGGTCGTCAACCTTGAGTGGGGCGGAGTGCTGGAGTTCTACAGCTCCATCGTGGGCGGGGCCATCGACGCCCGTTTCCTGCCTGCCATACTGAAAGGCGTAATGGAAAAGATGGACGAAGGCCCGCTTACCGGCTCCTACGCCCGCGACATACGCGTGGTGGTCTACGACGGCAAGATGCACCCGGTGGATTCGAATGAGATCTCCTTCAAACTGGCCGGACGCAACGCCTTTAAGGAGGCCTTCAAAAAGGCGGCGCCCAAGATCATGGAGCCGATCTACTCGGTGGAGGTGCTTGTACCGTCGGACAAAATGGGCGACGTGATGAGCGACCTGCAAAACCGCCGGGCCATGATAGAAGGCATGACCTCCGAAAAAGGATTCGATAAACTCACCGCCCGGGTACCCCTGGCCGAGCTTTACCGATACTCCACCACGCTCAGCTCGCTGACCAACGGAAGGGCCACCTATTCAATGAAATTCGCCTCCTACGAGCAGGTACCGGCAGACGTGCAGGATAAACTCCTGAAGTCCTACGCCGACACAGACAAGGACGAATAACGACCCTCGGGCGGGAAAGTGGAAACGCCGCGCCCGGACAGGTAAATATTCAGAAAACGCAAATCCCCGCAGGCTTTCCTGCGGGGATTTCGTTTCGCTCAGGCCGGAGCAGACTAACGGATCGATTGACGTTAAGGTGTGCAGCGCAAGAAAGCGCCGCGCCCTACGGCAACGACGCTGCGCATAGCGTGCGTCAGGTTTCGCTTATCGTTCGAGTTTCAAACCGGAGCGGACTGAGGTCCGTGAGGATTTGAAACGAAAAGGATAAGTGAAAGATGATGCGCGGCACAAGAAAACGCCCTACGACAACGACGCTGCGCATAGCATGCGTCAGGTTTCGCTTATCGTTTGAGTTTTAAACCGGAGCGGACTGAGGTCCGTGAGGATTTGAAATGAGAAGGATAAGTGAAAGATGATGCGCGGCACAAGAAAACGCCCTACGGTAACGACGCTGCGCATAGCGTGCGTCAGGTTTCGCTTATCGTTTGAGTTTCAAACCGGAGCGGACTGATGTCCGTGAGGATTTGAGATGAAAGGATAAAAGAAAGATGATGCGCGGCGAGGGAAAGCGCCGCGCCCTACGGCAACGACGCTGTGCATAGCGTGCGTCAGGTTTCGCTTATCGTTGGAGTTTCAAACCGGAGCGGACTGATGTCCGTGAGGATTTGAAACGAAAAGGATAAGTGAAAGATGATGCGCGATATGCGCAGCCAGCATACAATTGAGACCGATCCAATCGAAACAGGACAAATCAAAGGGCCTGTCCCACATGAGACAGGCCCTCGATATTCATCGTCGCGCCGGGTTATTTCGCCCTGGCTTCGTCGGAAACGGTCAGTTTTTTACGACCTTTTGCGCGGCGGGCTGCCAAAACTTTGCGGCCATTGGCCGTTGCCATCCTTTCGCGGAAACCGTGTTTGTTGCGCCTCTTGCGTTGCGAGGGCTGGAAAGTCCTTTTGCTCATTGCTTTATGTTTTTATATATTATTCTCTGCAGTGTATTGCGGATTGCAAAGGTAGAATGAATTTTCTTTTTTGCAAAAAATATTTGTGGTCAGGCCCATTTACATGATAAAATTCGGGCGGATCACTCCTTCGGGAGATGCACCACGCTCTTGGTTTCGAAAAATTCCTCGTCGAACCACAGGCTGATAGGGCTGACGGAATATCTTTTAGCCGCCTCTTTCATCTCCTCCTCCAGGTCTCCTCCCTTCAAGTAGTATATCCCGTTCCCGGGGGCGGCGGGGATCTTGTCCCAGACCCACCCGGCGAACTCCTTCATGCGGGTCACGGCGCGGCTGACCACTATATCGAACGGCCCCGACAGGCTCTCGGCGCGAGCGGCGACAGGGGTGACGTTATGCAACCCCAGGGCGTCGGAGACGGCCTGCACGACCTTTATCTTCTTGGCTATGGAGTCGGCAAGGGTGAAATGCGCCTCAGGGAAGAGTATGGCCAGCGGTATGCCGGGGAACCCTCCGCCGCATCCGGCGTCGAGTACGCGAGCGCCCGTCCTGAAATCGCAAACGCGGGCTATGGCCAGGCTGTGCAGGACGTGGCGTTCGTAGAAATTGTCCATATCCTTACGCGATATGACGTTGATACGGGCGTTCCACTGGGCGTACAACGGCCCCAACATGGCCAACTGCTCTTTCTGGCGGTCGCTCAGGCCGGGGAAATATTTTTCTGTCTGTCGCATGGTCAAAAGGCGTCGTCCGTTATGAATTTGTAAAGTTGTTCGCGGGCGCGGTGTATCTGGGTTTTGACCGTCCCCATGGGCAGGCCCAACTCGGCGCTGATCTCCTCGTAGGAGTATTCGCGGAAGAAGCGAAGCTCTATGAGGCGGCGGTAGCGCGGCGTCATGCGCCCGAGGTGATGGTCGAGTTGCGCCTGCTGCTGCGAGCGGATGAAACTCTCCTCGGGCGTGGGGCCTGCCGCGGCGGGCATGCCCGCCGCACCGGCAGGAGGTATATCTACCATGGGTACGTCGCCGCGTCGTTTGCGGACATAATCCACGAAAGTGTTGCGGGCGATGGCGTATATCCACTGTCCGAAGGTGTACGACGCGTCGTAACGCCCAAGATTAAGGTAGACTTTGATGAAAGTCTCCTGGAGCAGATCGTCGGCATCCTGTTGGTTGCCGCCGGTGCGTAGCATATAGAATTTCTTTATCGCATGGCGGTAACGGCCGAAGAGATGCTCGAAAGCCATCGAATCGCCCTCCTGCGCCCTGGCCGCCAGATCCTGGCTGGTGGCTACTATGTAGTCCTCTATTTCCATTTACGGCGCTGTTTGAACGGCAGGGCCTCGGCCCCCCACAGCATCAACGCATAGAGCGGCGAGAATATGTCGTAAATAAGGTATGTGCCGGCAATCCCCTTTTCGCCAAGGCGGCGGCATATGCGCCACACCTGGAATTGCACCAAAGCAAAACGCAGCAACAGGACGGTTCCGGCGCCCACGGCCATCTCCGGCGGCATGCATGCGGCCACGGTTATGCACGAGGCCGTCAGGAGGACTCGGCTCCACGTCTCCCACTCTATATAATTACGTACGGCCAAGGGATAGTATCGCCACGCGCTGCGCGCTTTCATCTCGCGGCGGAACCAGTCGGCCGCGTTCCCCCACACCTGCTGGCGCATGGTGGCCTTGGGGTTCATCACCACGCTGGTGTTGGCCGGAGTGGCTATGCGCTGGATGAAAAGATCGTCCTCACCGGCGTCGAGGCTCAGGTGGTCGAAACCTTTGGCGCCGAAATACAGCTCCGACGAGTAGCCTATATTGTGTTGCGTCCCGCGGTAAGGCATGCCTTTGATGGCGGCTCCCAGGTAGCGCATCGAAGTGTTGAGCCTGCCTGCACGTATCATCCTGTTGGCGAAACCCGGGGCGCGCGCTATGCCGCAATAACCCACCACCACCTGTCCGCGGATGAATCCTTTGGCCATCAACGACAGCCACATGGGCGAAGATGGTGACGCCTCGGTGGTAGTAAACACTATATTGGAATATGCGGCGGCTTTTATACCTACGTTCACCGCCATCTTGTTGGTTATAGGGAAACGCTTCTCCTGCTGTATAAGACGCGACACCCTAAGGCGCGGGTTATGCGCCGCAAGTACCGCCAGGGCGTCCGTAACCTCGGACTGCGAACTCATATCAACCACAACAACCTCGAAATCGTCGTATTGCTGGGCAAGGATCAGAGGCAGCGTTTCCGTCACATAGGCCATCTCGTCCCTCACAACAACAACAACCGACACCGACGGATGCGGCATGGCCGCTCCCCCGTCACGGATGTTGCGGTAGCCGGGTATGCGGGCGTAGACCCCCAGATAATAGTAAAGCTGCACGGCCAGCAGTGCCGCCACGGCGACGACCAGCAGGAGTCCCGCCAGGGAATAGCTCTCAACGAGAGATTCGTAGATGGAAGACAACGTTTGCACCGGTAAAAATCAGGGGTCGCTTTAAGTTTTTTATCGAGGTTATCCGGAAATACGGGAATAAGGGATCAAGGCGCGCTTTGAGTATCCGTTTTGCGCAAAGTTAAATCTTTTTCCCGTTTATCGGTACGAAAACCCGTCAGGCGCTCCACGAAAATGCACGACGGGACGACGGCTCCCGTCCTTCCGGCCTCTGGCGAGCCAACGGGACTCAGAACAGGTATTTTTCTGTTTTAACTTTCTCAACGAGGCGATATATATCCTCCCAGGTCTCCTCCCCGAAAGTGGTGCCTATCACCTCTATGACTTTGCCCGCGGTTATCGCTCCGATCGTCCCGCACTGGCGCAGGGACAGGCCCTGGCTCAATCCGGCGAGGAACCCGGCGGCGTAGAAATCGCCGGCCCCGGTGGTATCGACCCTTTGCGCGGCGGCCATTATACCTACGTGTATCATCTCCTGGCCCTCGTGCTTGATATACGCCCCCCTGGTACCTATCTTCACCACCGTCAGGCGACAGTTGGCGGCTATGGCCTCGAGGGCCTTCACCGGGTCGGAGTGGCGGGTGAACGTTTCGGCTTCCTGCTCGTTGGCGAAGAGTATGTCTACGTATTTCTCCACCACTTCGAGCAGGAAATCGCGGTTCTCCTCCACTATGTTGAAACTCGCCAGATCGATGGCCACCTGCAGCCCGCACTCCTTGGCCGTCTTTACGGCCTTCATTATCAGATTCCGGTCCTGCACGAGATATCCTTCGATGTAAAGGCAGTCGTAACCGTCGAATATATTGTGGGTTATCTCGCCGGCCGAAAGTTCCATCGCCGCCCCAAGGTAGGTGGCCATGGTCCGCTCTCCGTCGGACGATACGAGCGACACGCACCTTCCGGAGTGCTGGGTCCCGCGAAAGATGCACGGGGCTATATTGAGGTTTTGCAGAGCCTTCTCAAAGAAAAGTCCGGTGTTGTCCAGGCCCACTTTGCCGATGAAACCCACCTCTACGCCCAGCTTGGCCATAGCCCTTATGGTGTTCGAAGCCGAGCCGCCGAGCGACAGGGTGTGGGGCAGGTCGGCCGTGTTTTCCGATATTTTGCGCTGCAGCGAAGCGTCGACGAGCGACATGCTGCCTTTGGGAAGCCCGAAGTCGGACAGCACCTTTTCCGACTGGATGTTGACCAGCACATCCGTCAGGGCGTTGCCTATACCTATTATCCTCTTCATTTATCAACTTTTCGAAACCGCAAAGATAACCAATTAAAACGAAAAACAGCCCCGTTCCCGGGGCTGTCGGCAAATAAATCGGAATCGGTCTAAATTTCTTATAGAAGTTATTTGAAAGCTGTTTTAAACGGCTTCTCAGACGGATCCTAAAGCGGGCCGTCCCGATACGCGGCAGGCCTAATCGTCCTGGTCTGCCACCGAGGAGAGGCGTCCCACCATATCGGCGGGGATCTTGCCGCTGATGCCTATAACGGTCACTTCGTCCGCCTCGGAGATTATTATCGTCACGTCGCGCAATTCGTCTTTTGATGCGCCGTCCCTGGCGTATATCCTTACAATCTCGTCATCGTCCTTGACGTCCATAATGACCTTATAGCCCGGGGCGGAGACCATCTTCGCCGCCTGCTCCCTGAGTTTCCTGAGGTCGTCCGCGCCGAAAGAGAGCGAGCGCTCGGCCGATATGATGAACATGGAACTCTCCAAAGGCTTGCCAGCGCGCAGCGACGAGCCGAGCATCTCAGGCCCCATCATAATGGTGGTCACCCCTTTGCGGTCGGAGTATGATTTATAGAGCGAGGTGATGTTTTGCGTCTGCGCAACTGCGAGCGCCGGTGTCGCCAGAAGCAACATTAACAATAATTTTTTCATGGTTCAGTGGTTTTTATAGTATTTTTATTTATCGCCGACAGTTTTGCCAGGGGCTTGCCTGCCTTCGACACTCCGTTGAGTTTACCTATCGCCTGACCGGCCTCGGACAATATCCGGCGATGCATTATGCGGTCGTATTCGGCGAGTATCTCGTCGCGGTCGGTAGTCCGCCTGCCGTCTATGCACGCCACCGCCTGCGACTTTTCCCTTTCGGAGGGAAGCGCTAACGGGACGACCACGGCCAGGGCGGCGACCGCCGCGGCGGCAATAAGCCATTTGCGCGGCGCGCGCCGGACTCGCCGGACCGCCGGCGGCATGACCTGCGCCTGGCGGCCGAAATAGTCGAACATAGCCGCAGGCAATTCCAGGCCGGGGCCGGGCGGGCGTGGTTGCGCGGCGAAAAAACCGCGCAGTTCGCTCTCTTCGTCCAACGAGGTCAGGCCGTCGAAATATTTTTCGAGCAACGCTTTTATTTCGGTTTCCGTCTTCATGACTGCACGTATTTGATTAATTTTTCCCTTACCGCCCGGCGCGCCCTGGCGAGACACATCCTAACCGAGGCCACGCTGCAATCCATTATCTCCGCTATCTCTTCGAATTCATAACCTTCCACATCCCTCAGATGGATAGCCGAGCGCTGCTTCCCGGGTAACGCGCCTATCGCTTCGCGGATAGCCTCCATCAGTTCACGACGCTCCACGCCGCTCTCCTCATACCCGGCCGGAGACGCATGCAGCGCTATCTGCGCATGGCTACGATCCACCACCTTGCGGTGGCGCAGTATGTCGTAGCAGCGATTGCGGGCGGCCCGCATAACCAGCGCGTCTATATTTTTCTCCGCAGAAAGGGATCCGCGGCGCAACCACATACCCTCCATGACGTCCTGCGCGACGTCGCCCGCCTGCTCGCAATCGGCAACCAGACGGAGGGCGAAGCGGAAAACCCTGCCCCGCAACGCAACTACTTTTTTATCGAACTCGCCTGTGGTCATATCTTCTTTTCCGTGCCGGAGTTTACTTTAATACGTGCGAAGCATGGAAATATAACAATCGCCGGAAATTAAATATACATAATTTAATCCTATCCTTAGACAGATTTCAGGGAAAACTTTAAATTTGTAGCGGTTAAATCCTCATATCACGCCTCCATGAATCTGATTTTATGCATAGAAACCTCTACGGACACCTGCTCCGTGGTCCTGGCCCGCGACGGACGTCCCGTTTCGGAGGCCGGAAGCGGCGGACGCGACCACTCGCGCCTGCTCGGGGTGTGCGTCGACAGCGCGCTGCGCCAGGCCGGGGTTTCGGCCTCGGATCTCTCGGCGGTGGCGGTAAGCTCGGGTCCCGGCTCGTACACCGGGCTGAGGATAGGCGTCTCGATGGCCAAAGGCATCTGTTACGGGACGGGAGTTCCGCTTATTGGCGTGGGTTCGCTCGAATCTCTGGCCAGGGTGGCCGTGGAGGAGAGGATGGCGGGCGGATTCGGCGATATACCCGATTTCGAATCCTGCACTCTCTGCCCCATGATAGACGCACGGCGCATGGAGGTGTACGCGCAGGTTTTCGACGCATCGCTCAACCCGCTGTCGGACGTGCAGGCCGAGGTGGTGGACGGGAATAGCTTCGCCGCTTTCCGTTCGCGGGGAAGGATGCTGATATTCGGCGACGGGGCGGCCAAATGCGCAGAGGCGCTGGAGGCGGGATCGCCCGGCGGCAACGTGTCGGTCATAGGCGTCACGCCGTCGGCCAGGGGATTGATAGCCCCCGCCGTGGCCGCGCTGCGCGAGGGACGGTTCGAGGACACGGCCTATTTCGAGCCGTTTTACCTGAAAGATTTCCTGATAAAACCGGGTAAAAAGAATTTTTTCTAACCCTGAAACGGAAAGATAGTTGGCGGATTGCCGTATTATGGTTAATTTTGTTTATCGGAATCAAAAAGAGAGGCTGCCTCGTTGTGTTGAGACAGCCTCTGCAGTAGTCCCGACGGGAATCGAACCCATATCAAAGGAACCGGAATCCTCCATTTTATCCATTAAACTACGGGACCGGGGTGCAAATTTGTGCAAAGATGGGGCTTTTTATACTCTAATGCAAACGGAGAGCGTTATTTTCACTTACAATCCCGCGCATAACACCGTTATACGCGGCAAACAGATACCAGGAGCGTGCTAAACAGCTGGCAAAGAATAGAAAAAATAGTGATCTGGACAGGATTGTCGGTCAACGCCTTCGCCGGGAGCATCGGGTTGAAGAGGGCGGAGAACCTCTACCAGATCAAACGCGGCAACCACGGCATAAGCAAGGAACTGGCCGAATTGATCACATCCAAATACACCACCGTCAGCAAATCGTGGCTGCTGACCGGAAGCGGCAACATGTTCATCTGCAAGGACGGCGACATAGTGGGCAACATACCGTTCTACAAGATAGAGGTAGTCAGGCTGATGCTCTCTCGCGAAAGTTTCACCCCGTCCGCCATGCTCTCGATACCGTTCCTCACCGGATGCGACCTGGCCGCCATGTGCATGTCCGACGCAATGGAGCCGGAGATACCGCAGGGATCCATAGTCTTCATCCGCCGAGGCTCGCTCGAGGCGCTCCATCCGGGCAACACCTACCTTATATTAAATCCGGCCTTCAGCGGCATACGCGTCGTGAGACGCGAACCGGGAAGCCCGCACCTGAGGCTCGTGCCGCGCAACAAGGATGAGTACGACGAAGTTATGGTAGAGGCCGACGCCACACAAGCCATTTACGAGATCAAAGCCGTCCTCCAGACGAAATAACCGGAAGCGGTCCATATCTTAAAGTCCGTCCCGGAGGCGCTTCACGCCTCCGGGACGGACTTTAAGAAACGTATAAATTTCATCGGAAATTATGGACTTATATCTAAACCGTCCCTAAAATAATTATCTTTGAGGCTCCAAAAACCATCTTTTATGAAAAAAATCCTTCTGTCCGCCATCCTGGCGCTCATCCTTGCCCCCGCACTTCGCGCCGACGAGGGAATGTGGCTTTTGCCATTCATCAAACAACTCAACCTCAAAGATATGAAAGCCGAAGGCTTTAAACTTTCGGCCGAGGATATCAGCAACATCAACAATAACGCCATCAAAGACGCCGTAGTGATCTTCGGCAACGGCTGCACGGGCGAGATAGTATCGTCCGAGGGTCTGCTTCTCACCAACCACCACTGCGGCTACGGCGCCATACAGCAACACAGCAGCGTGGAACACGACTACCTGAAGGACGGATTCTGGGCGATGACACGCGCCGAAGAGATTCCCACTCCGGGCCTTACGGTGACTTTCATCCGCAAGATAATAGACGTGACGGACAAGATAATCCCGCAACTGAACGACAAGATGACCGAAACGGAGCGCTCCGCAAAGATAGACGCGCTGGTGAAAGAGGCGACCAAAGGCGTGGCCGACACCACCCGCTCGCAGAGGGTCATGGTACGCGACATGTTCGGCGGCAACCAGTTCTTCATGTTCGTAATGGAGGTATACCGCGACGTGCGCATGGTGGGGACGCCCCCCTCGTCGGTAGGTAAATTCGGCGGCGACACCGACAACTGGATGTGGCCGCGACACACGGGCGACTTCTCGGTCTTCCGCGTCTATTCCGACAAAGACGGCAAGCCGGCGGCATACTCGCCCGACAACGTGCCTTACAAATCCACCTCCCACCTCAAAATATCCACCAAAGGCGTGAAGGAAGACGATTTCGCCATGATCATCGGCTTCCCGGGCAGTACCCAGCGCTATATGACCTCGTGGGAGATAGACTATATGCTATCCACCGACAACCCCGTGCGTATATTCATCCGCGGAGAACGCCAGAAGCTTATGATGGAGGACATGCTGGCCAGCGACAAGGTCCGCATACAGTATTCGTCCAAATACGCCTCCTCGTCCAACTACTGGAAGAACTCCATAGGCATGAGCCGCGGCATAACCAAGCTCAACGTCAAAGGCCAGAAAGAGGCGATCGAAGCCGAATTCGGCAAATGGCTCGCCGCCAACCCCGATAAAAAGGCCAAATACGGCGACGCCCTGCCGCTGATCGAGAAATCGGTCACTGAGAAAGCCGGGCCGGCCAAAATAAACCAATACCTCAGCGAGGCGCTCCTGCGCGGAGTGGAGATCATATCGCAAGGCTTCGACGCCAGGGCGCTACTCAGGGCCGACTCGGTAAATATAGACGCCAAGACGCTCGACAAGATGAAACAATCGGCCGACGACCTCTACAAGGACTACAGCCCTTCGACGGACCGCAAGATAGCCCGCCGCATGGTGCGGATAGTGATAGACTCGCTGCCCAAAGAGGCGCTGCCCTCGTTCGTAGGCGTCATCGACAGTAAATTCGGCGGCAACTCCGACGCCTATGTCGATTATATCTACGACAACTCCATCCTCGCCTCACAGGAGAAATACGAGGCTTTCCTGGCGTCGCCCTCGCGTGAGAAACTCGAGAAAGACCCGGGCATGGCCTTCGCCCGCTCGGTGCTGGACGCCTATAACGGCCGTATACCGCAGATAGCCGCCAGCGCAACCGACTACTACCGCGGACACCGCCTTTTCATAGCCGGCCTGATGGAGATGCAGCCTTCGCGCAAATTCTACCCCGACGCCAACTTCACCATGCGCATGACATACGGCCAGGTGCTGCCCTACCGTCCCGCCGACGGCGTGATATACGATTATTACACCACACTCTCGGGCGTAATAGCCAAGGAAGACCCCGCCAACGCCTATGAGTTCACCGTACCCGAAAAGCTCAAGGATCTGTATGCCAAAAAAGATTTCGGCCCCTACGCCCACAACGGCGACGTACCCGTATGCTTCCTGTCCAACAACGACATAACAGGCGGCAACTCCGGCAGCCCGGTGATGAACGGCAAGGGCGAGCTGATAGGTCTGGCATTCGACGGCAACTGGGAGGCCATGAGCGGCGACATAGCTTTCGAACCGGCCCTGCAACGCACCATAAGCGTGGATATCCGCTACGTGCTTTTCATAATCGACAAGTACGCCGGAGCCGGACACCTCGTCAGGGAGATGACGTTGGTCGGCAAGTAACGGCCTTAATGGAACGAAAGCCGGGGCGGGAAGATCTTCCCGCCCCGGCTTTTGTCCGTAGACCGATGCACGGCGCTTTCTTGCGCCGCGCATAGCGTGCGTCAGGTTTCGCTTATCGTTTGAGTTTCAAACCGGAGCGGACTGATGTCCGTGAGGATTGGAAACGAGAAGGATAAGTGAAAGATGATGTGAGGCGCAAGAAAACGCAACCCCTTTCGGTAACGACGCTGCGCATAGCGTGCGTCAGGTTTCGCTTATCGTTTGAGTTTCAAACCGGAGCGGACTGATGTCCGTGAGGATTTGAAATGAGAAGGATAAGTGAAAGATGATGCGCGATATGCGCAGCCGACACATAATTGAGACCGATTCGCTACTTCTTACGGCTCCCGGCCATTATGGCCCGGTGGATGCCATGCCTGTCGTAGCCGCAGACGGCGTGTTGCTGGGCCGGAGCGCCGTGTTCTATGAAGCGGTCGGGGATACCCAGCGCCTCCACTTCGGGAGTGTAACCTTTGGCGGCGAAATATTCGAGTACGGCGCTTCCCATGCCACCGCTCACCGCTCCGTCCTCCACGGTTATCACCCTGGCGAAACCACGGCCTATCGTATCGAGCATATCCGTGTCGAGCGGTTTGGCGTAACGCATATCCACGTGGCACGCCACTACGCCTTCGGCGGCGGCCTGTTCCACGGCTTTGGCGGCGGCCACGCCCACAGGCCCCAGGGTCAGCACCGCCACGTCACGTCCTTCGCGCAGCATGCGCGCCCGACCTATCTCCTGCTTTTGCATGGGACGACGCCAGTCGGGCATGGAGCCGCGTCCGCGCGGATAGCGTATGACGAACGGAAGGCCCGCCCGCGAGGCGGTGTACATCATGTCGCGCAGCTCGGCCTCGTCCATGGGCGAGGCTACGACCATATTTGGTATGCAGCGGAAATAAGCCACGTCGTAAGCCCCGTGATGGGTGGGGCCGTCCTCGCCCACAAGCCCGGCGCGGTCGAGGCAGAAGACCACCGGCAGGTTTTGCAGCGCCACGTCGTGGATGACGTTGTCGTAGGCGCGCTGCATGAAAGAGGAGTAGATGTTGCAAAAAGGCACAAGCCCGGCGCTGGCCATACCGGCCGAGAACGTTACGGCATGGCCCTCGGCTATCCCAACGTCGAAACAGCGCCAGGGCATCTGCTCCATCATGATATTCAGCGAGCAGCCCGTGGGCATGGCCGGCGTCACGCCAACTATGCGGTCGTCGGCGCGGGCCAGTTCGAGGAGCGTGTGGCCGAATACGTCCTGGAATTTGGGCGGGCAACCGTCCTCCTCGGCGGATATGCGCTCGCCCGTATCGGGGTTGAACAGCCCCGGAGCGTGCCATACGGGCTGGTTCTGCTCTGCCGGGGCGTATCCCTTGCCCTTTACCGTCAGCACGTGCAGCAGTTTGGGTCCGGGAATGGTCTTGAGCGCCTCCAACGTCTTTGCCAACAACCTTATGTCGTGTCCGTCCACAGGACCGAAATAACGGAAATTGAGGCTCTCGAAAAGATTGCTTTGCTGCAGGAAGCCCTGTTTGAGGGCGTCGCTGGTCTTCTTTATCAGTTTCCTCAGGCGCGGCGTGTCGGCCAGGGCCGTCCATGCCTGCATCTTCAGGCGGTTATATCTTTTTGACGTGGTCATCCTCAACAGGTATTCCTTCATCGCCCCCACGTTTTGGTCGATGGACATATGGTTGTCGTTCAGGATAACCAGAAGGTCGGTATTGCCCGCCCCGGCGTTGTTCAGGCCCTCGAAGGCCAAACCTCCGGTGAGCGCCCCGTCGCCCAGGATGGCCACCACCTCCCTCTTCTCGCCCTTCAACGCGGAGGCCTCGGCCATGCCCAGGGCCGCCGAGATGGACACCGACGAGTGGCCGCCGCCGAAAGCGTCGTAGGGACTCTCGCTCATCTTCGGGAAACCGCTTATGCCGCCGTGTTTGCGATTCGAGGGAAAGAGGTCGCGCCGGCCGGTTATTATTTTGTGGGCATAGGCCTGGTGGCCGACGTCCCATACGAGTTTATCCCAAGGGGTGTCGAAGACATAATGAAGGGCCACGGTAAGCTCCACCACGCCCAGCGACGAAGCCAGGTGACCTGGGTTCGAGGCAAGTTCGCGGATAATGAACTCGCGCAACTGGCCGCAATACTCGCCGAGCTGTTTTACGGTGAGTTCCTTGAGGTCGTCCGGCGAGTTTATCTCGCTTAAATAGTTTCGCTTTGTCATACAGATTACAAATATACATCTAAAAAGCCATACGTTGCAGCGCTTTTGGCGAAAAATTCTTATCTTCGTATCGTTAAATGCAAGCGACAGATGAGAAAGGCGATATTTATACCGGCGTTATGCATCGCGGCGGTCTCGTGCGTCTCCACCCGGACGTTCAACTCGATGAAGGCGGAGGCGTTGCGCGCCCAAAGCGATTTGTCGGCGGCACAGGCCTCCAACCGCGATATGAGCGCCCGCATCGGCAGACTTACCGCCGAGCGCGACGCTCTGCTGCGTGACACGGCGCGCCTGTTCGCCTCGCAGGCGGGCCTGCAATATAAATACGACCAGCTCGCCGTCCGCTACGAGCGCCTGCTGGCCGACGGCTCGGCCGAGGCCGCCCGCATGCTCCGTCAGCTGGAGGCTTCGCAATCCGAACTTAACGCCCGCGAACGCCGCGTGGCCGAGTTGGAACAGGCTCTCAAAGCGCGCGAAGAGGCTCTCGACGCCATCCGCCGCAAAGTGGCCGACGCCCTGCTCGGATTCGAAGGCAAAGGGCTGACCGTTACTCAGAAAGGGGGCAAAGTGTATGTCTCCATGGAGGACAAATTACTTTTCCGTTCGGGAAGTTTCGACATAGATCCCGAAGGCGCGCGGGCGGTACGCGACCTGGGAACCGTACTGGCCCAGAATCCAGACATAAACGTGGTGGTCGAAGGACACACGGACGACGTACCATACCGGGCCTCGGGGCAACTGCTCGACAATCTCGACCTGAGCGCAAAGCGCGCCACAACCGTAACGCGCCTGCTGCTGGAGAACAAAAACATAAGGCCGGAGCGCATAACGGCCGCAGGAAGAGGCGAGTCGCTGCCGGTGAATCCGGCCAAAACCGCCGAGGCGAGGGCCAAAAACCGCCGCACGGAGATAATTCTCACGCCCAAACTCGACGAGTTGCTGCAACTGATGGACAACAAAACGGTAAAAACAAATGCCAAATAAATGAAATACAAGCGTATATTACTTAAACTCAGCGGCGAATCGCTGGCCGCAGGCACAGGCAACGGCATCTCCGAGGAGAGGCTCGAATCGTACGCCCGCCAGATCAGGGCGGTGGCGGCGCAGGGAGTGCAGGTAGGCATAGTCATCGGCGGCGGCAACATTTTCCGCGGCCTTAAAGGCATAGAGCGCGGATTCGACCGCGTAAAAGGCGACCAGATGGGTATGCTGGCCACCATTATCAACTCGCTCGCCCTGCAGTCGGCGCTTGAGGCGGCGGGCGTAAAGGCCAAGGTGCTTACGTCGGTGTGCATGGAACCCATAGGCGAGTTCTACAACAAGGCCCGGGCGCTCGAGTATCTCTCGGCGGGATACGTGGTTATCATAGGCGGAGGCACCTCCAACCCCTACTTCACCACCGACACAGCCTCGGCGCTGCGCGGAATAGAGATAGAGGCCGACGTAATGTTCAAGGGAACGCGCGTGGACGGTATCTACACCGCCGACCCGGAAAAAGACCGTTCGGCAACCCGCTTCGAAACGATAACTTACGACGAAATATTCCGCCGCGGCCTTAAGGTGATGGACATGACGGCCTTCACCCTCTGCCGCGAAAACCGCCTGCCGCTGGTGGTTTTCGACATGGACACCGAGGGCAACCTCGAGAAGGTTGTGGCCGGCGAAAATATAGGTACAACCGTCTTAAACGATTAGAAACCATGAAAAAACTTATGGCGCTGGTCTGCGCCGTGATGATGGCCGCAGGCATCAACGCGCAGGCGCTCAACCTGGGCGACGGCACGAAAGTAAAACAGGGACAGGCCGTTCCTCAATTCAAAGTGGAAACTGTCAACGGAGCAACCGTAGACATGGCCTCGCTGAAAGGACAGGTGGTGCTGGTGAATTTCTGGGCTACCTGGTGTCCGCCGTGCCGCTCCGAACTGAAGCGCGTCCCGAAAGAGATAGCAGAGCGTTTCGCCGGTAAAGATTTCGTGCTGCTGGCCATATCGAGGGGGGAAAAGAGGGACGTAGTGGAGAAGTTCCTCGCCAAAGAGGGCTACACGTTCAACGCGGGACTCGATCCCGACGGCAAAATATTCGGACTCTTCGCCGAGAACAGCATACCGCGCAACTTCCTGGTAGACCGCCAGGGCAAGATAGCCTTCATCTCCATCGGGTACGAAGAGGGAGAATTTTCCGCGCTGACGGATAAAATTGACGAATTACTAAAAAAGAAATAGTTATGATCGAATCCAAGACCATTCTCGACGCCGCGTCAGAAAGGATGCAAAAGGCCATCGACCACCTGGCCGACGCCCTGGCCGCCGTGCGCGCAGGCAAGGCCAGCCCCAACGTCCTGAACGGGGTGATGGTTGAATATTATGGAAGCCAGATGGGTATTCCCCAGGTTGCCAGCGTAACGGTACCCGACGCCAAGACGGTGTTGATACAGCCCTGGGAGAAAGGCATGATACCCGTCATAGAGAAGGCCATAATAAACGGCAACCTCGGCCTTACCCCCTCCAATAACGGCGAGCAGATACGCCTCACCATCCCCGCCCTTACCGAGGAGCGCCGCAAGCAACTCGTAAAGCAGATACACGCCGACGCCGAAACGGCTCGCGTGAGCCTGCGCAACGCCCGCCGCGACGCCATAGAGACATTCAAGAAAGCAGAAAAGGACGGTATGCCGGAAGATGTGGCCAAAGACGGCGAGGAGGCATCACAGAAACTGATAGAGAAATTCAGCAAAAAACTCGAAGAGTTGCTGGAGCTGAAGGAAAAAGAGATAATGACCGTTTGACGAACGGCCGTAAAGCGAATCGGCCGCCAGGAGACGACAGGTCCCGGCCGGGATACGTAAGCCGCACCCTAAAAGCATACGACTTTTGGGGTGCGGTTCATTTTCGGGCCGATCCCTTTTTTAGAACCAACCTGAAAAACAGGTTGGCGTCAAGATGCGCGGCGCAGGAAAACGACGCTGCGCATAGCGTGCGTCAGGTTTTGCTTATCGTTTGAGTTTCAAACCGGAGCGGACTGAAGTCCGTGAGGATTTGAAACGAGAAGGATAAGTGAAAGATGATGCGCGATATGCGCAGCCAACATATAATTGAAATTGATCCCCTTTTCTACCTGCCGTTTACGACGAGGGCGGCGCGGCAGACCTTGCCCGAGCCGGTGATCCCCTCTAACTGCACGTAATATCCCTCTTCGCTGTCCGAAGTGAAGAACGATGCGCCCATCTCTCCGTTGCCGTCGGGCTTGAGGCGTGGATCCCACAACAGCGTGGCGCGTACGTCGGGCTGCCCGCCGGCCAGGGGCGCGTCGTAGCGAGGCTGATAGAATTGCACGGGTTTTTTAAAGCCGAGCGGGGCGACGATGGCCCTGGAGGGCATGTCTACCCTGAAACTGCCGTCTGTCCGTTTCATATTTATGAATACGGCCAGCATCTCTTTCGGATCGTGTACGGTGTCGGGATGAGGAAGGAAGGTCAGCGCCTCCAGGCCGGCCATCACATACAGCGACTCCACCCATTCGACAGGCGTCCGGCCAAGTATACTGCGCTCTTTCAGTTGATCTTCCATGTCTTCCTCCTCCGGATCGAGGCCTTCGGTGGACACGTCTGGCATGATCATCATATCGTCGAGATATAAGCCCATAAGATATAATGAGACGGATCTGCTGCGCGGCCATATCTGGTAAAGCATCTCTTTGACCGTCATTGCGGCATATTGCCTATCTATATCGGCGGCCGTCACTATCCGCGCCGGATGCGCCTGGCCGCCCATGATCGTCACTTCGTCGCTCTTTTTTGGCGCGGCCACGGTTATATCTTCAAAGTTAACCACCCTTACGCCGTCCTCCAGCCCGAGCCTTATCCTGGAGCGCGTCCTGAACAGTTCGGGGATCGCGGCTTCCGGTTTCCCCGGCCACAAAGGAGGCAGAGCCGCGGAGGGCTGAGGGAAGGACTCCGAGTCCACCTCTATCGACAGGGTGCGTGAAAGGCCGGTTCGGCCCGAGGCCTGCAGCATGAACACGGTGCTGTCCGGAAACGACAGTCCGTCGAGAATGAACCTGCCCGTAGGAGCAAGGAAATGTTTATCCATATATCGGATGCGGGGCGCCATCACCGTCAGGGAAGCGCCTGCGGCCGCCTTGCCCGACAAGCCCGTGACCCTGCCGCCGATGGACTGCGACGACTCGTGTTCGCAGGCGTAGCCGGCAAGACGGCCGGCCAGGATATCCGATATGTCGAAACGCGTCCAGCCCTGCGTCATGAGCAGTATATCCATTTTGGCAGCCGTGGCGGGCGAATCGTCGGCGAAATATCCGCCCGGATCTTCGATATAGCCTTTAAGGTCGGACTCAAGCAGCAGGTAACTGCGTATGTCGGCTGCCGCGGAATCGGGACGGACGCTTCCCATATCGGTCACAGACACGGCAAAGACGCCGCCGCGGACGGTATCGGCCCCGTGCAGCCCGATCGTAAGGCAGGCTTTTTCACGTTTGCCGTAAGAGGGTTTGTCCGCCGTTATCTCCACATCCACTGCGTCTTTTGCGCCGCCGCGCACGTAGACGAGCCTTTGCGAAAGCGGCTGCATAAGTTCCTTGTCTACCAGGACTATATGCGCAACGCCTTCAGGCAAGCCGGAAGTGTGTATTATGCCCGGCTGTCCGGCCCGGCAATCCTCCACGGCCACCACGCGGCCATGGCAATGCACCACTAACGCCAGGCCCCCGGAGGGCGCACCGCCGGCATGCAGGACGTCGTATATTATCGATTCCCTCATAGGGATAGCCGTGAGGGCGTAGCCGGCGTCGACGCTTCCGGGCAGGTCGAAACGCTTTTCCAACCCGCCCGCCGAACGTACCACGGCATAATATCGCTCTCCCGGCAGCGCCGCCATGGCCGTCACGCCCATGCCGTTATGCGAAGTGGCTATGTCGGCCACCTGCTCGCCACCGCCGTTGAATATGCCTCCGGCCACCTCCACCGACAGGCCTGCGGCGCCTACTGCCTTGAAAGCCACTCGCTGAAGCCGTCCTGCAAGCAGCGAACCTCCCTCGGGAAAGAACTGCAGGTCGTAATCGTCGGTATAGTCCGGCAGGCGGATAATCGCCCGCCGCGTCACCTGGCCGTTTATATCCACCTCGACCGTCAGCGTACTGCCTCCGGCCGCGGGCGTGAAGACGACGCCCGCCTTTCCGTCGGCGTCCGTCCTGCCCCTGCTGTGGAATAGCTGTCCTGCTGACGATATGTCGCACCGTACGGCCCTGCCTTTCAGCGGACCGGCATCGGAAGAGAACGACAGCACGGCTCTCACCGTGCCGTCGTCGAGCTTCTCATATGATGCGTCGGCCTGGAAACGATCGTCCAGGGGGTTGACTATGCGTAACGCCTTCGTAAAGAAATGCCCCGGACCGCCGTTGAGCATCCACCGCGAATATGCCCTCAGGGAGTAGTAGCCGGGCGTCATGCGCGCATCCAGCGCTATGCAGTTATGGAATCCGTACTCGTCGACTTTGATCTTGTAACGACAAACGAGCGTGTCGGCCGGACCTGTCAGCTCAACGTAGATGTAATTGGAGAGCGGCTTGGGAATATGGCTTACCGCGTTGACAAGATAACCTTTGAACCATATGGTGTCGCCGGCGCAGTAATAAGGCTTGTCGAGTTGGAGGTATAGTTTCTCGTCCACTCCCCGCGCATAGTAGTCCGAGAAACGGTCTAAAACCCAATGTCTGAATGCCTTGTCTCCCGTCGAGGCAACCGAGTCCGCCTCGACGAGTCCCTCACGACCCGCGCAGAGCGGCAAAGGCGGCAGAAAGAACAGGCACGTTGCCGCGGCACAGGCGAAAACCCGGCCAACGAAAGGAATATGCGGCTGCGTAAATCGGGACATGAGTTATATTTACGTGAGCTTCGGGATAAGAAACACACGCTGTATATTACAAAGATACTGGTAATTTAAACTGTCGCCAAAACGGGGCATGACATTGGTGCGACATTCGTCCGACAATCGGCGCTGCGGGGCTATTTCCCGATAGCCGCCGGGCAGGACAATTCTATGGCTTCGATGTATTCGGGCAGGACGGCGGCGGCGGGAGTTACCTGCTTTTCAAGTAAATGTCGAGCAACTCGTGTGCGGCAGCGAAAGAGCTTGTCCTTCCATCCAGCACCTTTTCCTCGTAGGACCCAAGGACGGCCGCCACGCGGGGATCGGAGTAGAAATCCTCAGTAATCCTCTGTTCTATAGAGCCGTACATCCAATATTTATTCTGGCGGCGGCGGTTGGACTCGAAGAATCCGTTGGCGCGGGTGAAATCCAGGAATTCGGTTATCGCCTGCCATACTCCGGGTATTCCCTCTCCCGTGGCGGACGAGCAAGTCAACACCTGCGGCCTGTGGCCCGACCCGGACATCGGAAAAAGCATCAGAGCATTGGCTATCTGCGCTTTGGCAAGGCCGGCACGGTGGATATTCTCGCCGTCGGCTTTTGTTATGGCTATCAGGTCGGCCATCTCCATTATGCCTCGTTTTATTCCCTGCAACTCATCGCCCGCGCCCGATATCTGCAACAGCATGAATATGTCCACCATGGAGTGTACGGCCGTCTCGGACTGCCCCACCCCCACCGTCTCGACGAATATCATGTCGAAGCCCGCGGCCTCGCAAAGAATTATGCTCTCGCGCGTTTTGCGCGCAACGCCCCCCAGCGACCCCGCCGAAGGCGAAGGGCGGATGAAGGCGTCGGGATTGGCCGTCAGGCTCTCCATGCGCGTCTTGTCGCCCAGGATGGACCCTCCGCTGCGCTGCGAGCTCGGGTCTATGGCAAGGACGGCCAGGCGATGCCCTCCGGCGGTTATCAGCCCGCCGGCAGCCTCTATGAAAGTAGATTTGCCCGCCCCCGGCACACCGGTTATTCCTATGCGCGACGAGCGGCCCGAGTGAGGCAGGCATCCTTCGATTATCTCTTGCGCGCTGGCGTAATGCGCCGGATTATGGCTCTCCACCAGCGTTATGGCCTGGGAAAGGATCGTGCGGTCGCCGGCAAGGACGCCATCCACATATTGTTGCACGGAGAAGTCGCGGCGGCGGACGCGGCGGTAGGAGGGATTAACCGCCGGCGGCTGCTCCACGCCCTGGTTGACTATCAGGGCGCTGTCGCACTCCATGCGGTGGAGGTCCTCGTAATGGTCTATTTTTACCGTCACTGTTTCAATAGGTTATCTATCTCTTCCATAGCAAGAGAAGAGGGATTGCCAAACCACACCACTTTCCAGGAAGAGTCGACGAGTACGGTGAACGGCACATACTGGACGCGACAGGCGGCGAAACTCTTGCCCGCGTCGTCTACGCCGGCGAAGAACAGATGCGACTCGGCGTCCTCGGGGGCTTTGTCGCGAAACACCACCACGACGTTCATCCGGCCGGCATATTGAGAAGCGAGGCGGTCGAGCGCGGCTGCGCGGTTGCCTGCCGTCAATGCGAATTCTATAAGGCACGGTATTCCCGCCAGGCGCGGAGTCTCTCCGGCCCATGCGGCGATCTTCAGCTCCGGGGCTTTCCTTCCCACGGTAAGATTCTGGGCCAGGGACAGCCCGGCGGGCAGGATGAAACAGAGCAAAAGCACAAACTTTTTCATGGCCTTCCGATTTATCCGCAAATATAGTAAGAATCCGTTTAAAATACCCTTCAAAATCATTCGGAGACGCGCATTAAATAATTTTGCAGGAAAACAGGGGCGGATCCCGGACTTTTCCGCAAAACCGCCCGCGCGACCGCAACCGGAGCGGAGTGAAAAAATATTTTGAAAATTTCTTAAGAATTAAAAATATATCTCCTACCTTTGTAGAATTGGCGTCGGAAGCCCTGGAAATTGCGAAAAAATCATAAAAAACCATAAAAAACAACCACAATGAAAGTAAACCACATCGAACACATCGGCATTGCTGTCGCTTCGATAGCCGATGCCATTCCCTACTGGGAAAAAGTCCTGGGCCTGAAGTGTTACAACGTCGAGGAGGTTGCCGACCAAAAGGTAAAAACGGCCTTCTTCATGGTTGGACAAACCAAGATAGAGCTTCTGGAACCCACCTCCGAGGAGAGTACCATAGCCAAATTCATCGAGAAGAAAGGTCCCGGCATACACCACATGGCCTTTGCGGTGGACAATATAGAGGGAGCGCTGGCCGACGCCGAGGCCGCGGGTGTGCAACTGATAGACAAAGCTCCGCGCCAGGGCGCAGAGGGCCTCTCGATAGCTTTCATGCACCCGAAATTCACCGGCGGCGTGCTTACCGAACTGTGCGAAGATAAAAACAAGAAATAGCCATGAGCACCAACGCGCAAAAAATACAGGAACTCATAAAGTTGCGTGAAGCGGCCAGCCTCGGCGGCGGCCAGAAGCGCATCGACTCGCAGCACGCCAAGGGCAAATACACGGCCCGCGAACGCATAGAGATGCTGCTCGACGAGGACTCCTTCGAGGAGTTCGATATGTTCGTCACGCACCGCTGCACCGACTTCGGCATGGAGAAGGAGCGCTACTTCGGCGACGGCGTGGTGACGGGTTACGGCACCATCGACGGACGCCTGGTCTATGTCTTCTCCCAGGACTTCACCGTCTTCGGCGGTTCGCTTTCGGAAACTTTCGCAGCCAAGATATGCAAGGTGATGGATATGGCCATGAAGAACGGCGCCCCGCTGATCGGTATCAACGATTCGGGCGGCGCGCGTATCCAGGAGGGGGTCAACTCCCTGAGCGGCTACACCGAGATATTCCAGCGCAACATCATGGCTTCGGGCGTCATCCCGCAAATATCGGCCATCTTCGGCCCCTGCGCCGGCGGCGCTGTCTACTCGCCCGCCCTAACGGACTTCATCCTCATGAGCCGAGGATCGAGCTACATGTTCGTCACCGGGCCCAAAGTAGTAAAAACCGTTACGGGAGAGGAGGTTACACAAGAGCAGCTCGGAGGGGCCTCCATACACGCGGCCAAGAGCGGCGTGGCTCACTTTGTGGCCGACACCGAGCAGGAGGGCATAGCCACGCTACGCAAGCTGATAAGCTACCTGCCTCAGAATAACATGGAAGACGCGCCGATGGCTGTCTGCACCGACGACATCGACCGCCTGGAGGACGCCCTGAACGAGATCGTTCCCGACAATCCCAACAAGCCCTACGACGTGCTTGACGTGATCCGCGCCATAGTCGACAAAGGCGAATTCCTCGAATCGCAGGCGCTCTTCGCCCCCAATATCGTAACGGGCTTCGCCCGTTTCAACGGCCAGAGCGTAGGCATCATAGCCAACCAGCCCAAATATCTGGCCGGCGTGCTGGACATAAACGCCTCACGCAAGGCCGCGCGTTTCGTGCGCTTCTGCGACGCCTTCAACATCCCCATCGTGACGCTGGTGGACGTACCGGGATTCCTTCCCGGGACAGCCCAGGAATACGGCGGCATAATCATCCACGGCGCCAAACTGCTGTTCGCCTACGGAGAGGCCACGGTTCCAAAAGTGACCGTCATCCTGCGCAAGGCTTACGGCGGGGCGTACTGCGTGATGAGTTCCAAGCACCTGCGCGGAGACATCAACTATTCGTGGCCTACGGGCGAGATCGCCGTCATGGGACCGCAGGGGGCCACCGAAGTCCTGTCTTCGAAAGAGATAGCCGCAATAGAGGATCCAGAGAAGAAGGCTGCGTTCATAGCCGAAAAGGAGAATGAATACCGCGAAAAGTTCGCCAATCCCTATGTGGCGGCCAAATTCGGCTACGTGGACGACGTGATAGAGCCGCGCAACACGCGCTTCCGCATAATCCGCGCCCTGCAGTCGCTGGCCACCAAAAAGCTGTCGAACCCGGCCAAGAAACACACCAACATTCCATTGTAGCGCCATGAGAAAGTTTTTAACGGCCGTTATCCTCTCCCTGCTCTGCCCGGGCGCAATATTCGCCCAGGGGATTAAGGATATAAGGATAAACGAATTCATGGTCTTCAACCAGACCAACCTCGAGGACGACTACGGCAACCGCGTCGGCTGGGTGGAGCTGTACAACACCGGACACTCCAAGGTGGATGTGGCCGGGTGCTACCTCTCGATAGACCCTACCGGCAAGCGCAACCCGGAAATGACCTATCGCATCCCTCCGCACGACTCCCGCACGGTGATAGAGCCGCAGGGCTACCTGGTCTTCTTTTGCGAAGGCACGGCTACCAAAGGCACTTTCCACACCAACTTCACGCTCGACAGGACGGGATACATAGCCCTCACCGACGCCAGCAGCCAGGGTACGCCCATAAGCCAGGTGACCTACGACGTGGCCGACCAGCAACCGGACGTGTCGATGGGTTACGAGACAGTGCATAACGAAACCACGGGCCGAGACGAGCTTGCCTTCGGCAAGTTGTCGCGCACTACTCCGCTGGCCACCAACGAGATGTCCGATCCCATCCCGCAACACGAGCTGTTCCGCCAGAGGGATCCGCACGGCTACCTGATGGCCATTACAGCCATGTGTGTGGTTTTCACCGCACTGCTTATCCTTTACCTGTTATTCGCCCTTCTGGGCAAGCTTATGAGCGGCATAGCCGCGCGCAAGATGCGCTACGCCACCAAAGAGGGCGAGCTGGTATCGCCCGCCGCCCGCAGTTTCAGCGGCGAGGCGGAGATAGCCGCCATAGCCATGGCCCTGCACCAGTTCCAGAGCGAATTGCACGACAAGCAGGCCACCGTACTCACCATCAACAAAGTAACCAGGGCCTACTCCCCATGGAGTTCAAAACTTTACGGCCTGCGCCAGATGCCGGAAAGGAACCACGCCCCGGCAAGACCCGTTTCACCCAGCAAAAAAAGTAAGAGATGAAAGTTTATAAGTTCAAAATCAACGGCAACGACTATTCCGTAACGATAAACAGCCTCGAGGACACCCAGGCCGAAGTTACGGTAAACGACGTACCCTATACAGTCGAACTGGAAGGCACGGCCCAGGTGAAAGCGCCCAAGGCCACGCCGGCAACCCCCGCCGTGGTTCCCACCGACGCCCACCCCGCCGTAGCGCGGACGGCCAGTCCCGGCGCTTCCACAAGCAACTCGGTGAAAAGCCCTCTTCCCGGCGTCATCCTCAACATGATGGTGGAATCGGGCCAAAGCGTAAAGGTAGGCCAGCGCCTGCTGGTGCTGGAAGCCATGAATATGGAAAACAACATCGACTCCGACCGCGACGGAGTGGTCAAAACCATAAACGTACGTAAAGGCGACTCGGTACTCGAGGGCGACGTGCTTCTAACTATCGAATAGCTATGGTGGCGGCATTGTTATCCGGCGGGGGATTCGGCTCATTCCTGGGCGAGAACCTGCTGAAGTTCGTAGAATTCACCGGCTTTGCCAACATCACGTGGGGACACGTTGCGATGATCCTCTTCGGGATGCTGTTCATATACCTGGCCATAGCCAAAGGATTCGAACCGATGTTGCTGGTACCCATAGGGTTCGGCATAATAGTGGGCAACATACCCTTCTTCCCCGGCTTCGAAATAGGCGTCTATGAAGACGGATCGGTACTCAACTACCTCTATTTCGGGGTGTCGCGCGGCATCTACCCGCCGCTGATATTCCTCGGCATAGGAGCCATGACAGACTTCACCTCGCTAATCTCCAACCCCAAGCTGATGCTGGTGGGCGCTTCGGCGCAATTCGGCATCTTCGCCGCCTACATGGGCGCTCTGGCGTTGGGATTCACCGCCGCCGAGGCCGCCTCGATAGGCATCATCGGCGGAGCCGACGGCCCCACGGCCATCTTCCTGTCGAGCAAACTCTCGCCCGACCTCATGGGAGCCGTAGCCATATCGGCCTACTCCTACATGGCCCTCGTGCCTGTGATCCAACCTCCGGTGATGAGGCTGCTCACCACCCAGAAAGAAAGGCTGATAAAAATGAAGACCATGCGTCCCGTGTCGCAGACCGAAAAGATTCTCTTCCCTATAATCGGGTTACTCTTCACGGCGTTCCTCGTCCCGGCCGCCCTGCCGCTTCTGGGCATGCTGTTTCTGGGCAACCTGCTTAAGGAGAGCCAGGTGGTCAAACGCCTTGCCACTACGGCCAGCGGTCCCATGATAGACATAGTGACCATACTGATAGGACTGACGGTGGGAGCCTCCACCCAAGCCACCACGTTCCTTACGCCGAAATCCGTTGGCGTGTTCTTCATAGGCGCATGCTCGTTCTTCGTGGCCACGGCCTCGGGCGTGGGATTCGTCAAGCTGATGAATCTATTCCTGCCCAAAGACGGAAAGATAAATCCGCTGATAGGCAACGCCGGAGTGTCGGCCGTACCATTGGCCGCCCGGGTATCGCAGGACATAGGCATAAAGTACGACAAGAACAACTACCTGCTCATGCACGCCATGGGTCCCAACGTGGCCGGGGTGATAGGAAGCGCCGTAGCGGCGGGCGTACTCCTCGGATTCCTCGGATAGAGAGGCTGTTCCTGAAAGACGAAGGGCGCATTGCACCGGTCAGCAACCGGCAATGCGCCCTTCTTTTATGGGTGCATGCCTGAGTCCGGATAAGAAAAATGCCGTTTTTGATAAAAGTTATCCGGTTGCCTCTTCCATGAGAGGAGTATAGATATTATCTTTGCCGAAAATCCACGGGAAATGTTTGAAAATTTAACGGATAAGCTTGAGCGGTCGTTCAAGATACTTAAGGGCGAGGGCCGCATCACCGAGATCAACGTCGCCGAAACGCTCAAAGAGATACGCAGGGCGCTCATAGATGCCGACGTCAACTATAAGGTGGCTAAGACATTTACCGACGACGTCAAGCAAAAAGCCCTCGGCGCCGACGTTCTGAAGGCCGTCAAGCCCGGCCAGATGATGACCAAAATCGTGCGCGACGAACTGGCGGCGCTCATGGGCGGCACGGCTACGGACATAAAGCTGGACGGCAATCCGGCCGTCGTGCTTATAGCCGGTTTGCAGGGGTCGGGCAAAACCACCTTTTCGGGCAAGCTGGCTTCGACCATCAAATCCAAGCGCGGGCGCGGCGTGTTGCTTGTCGCCGGCGACGTCTACCGTCCGGCGGCCATCGAACAGCTGAAGATACTCGGCGAACAGGTAGGCGTGGAGGTCTACACCGAAGAGGGTAACAACAACCCGGTGCAGATAGCAGAAAACGCGGTGAAGTATGCGCGGTCGAAAGGACTAAATACGGTTATAGTCGATACGGCAGGACGCCTTGCCGTGGACGAGGCCATGATGCGCGAGATAGAGGCGATCAAAAAGGCTGTCAAACCGTCGGAGATACTCTTTGTGGTGGACTCGATGACCGGCCAGGACGCGGTAAACACCGCCCGCGAATTTAACCAGAGGCTCGATTTCGACGGCGTCGTGCTGACAAAGCTCGACGGCGACACACGCGGCGGGGCGGCTATCTCCATCCGCTCGGTGGTGGACAAGCCCATAAAATTCATGAGCATGGGAGAGAAGATGGATGCCCTGCAGGTATTCCATCCCGAACGCATGGCCGACCGCATACTGGGCATGGGCGACGTGGTGTCGCTCGTAGAGAGGGCCCAGGAGCAATACGACGAGGAGGAGGCCCGCCGCCTGAAGAAAAAACTGGTGAAGGATCAGTTCGACTTCAACGATTTCATGACGCAGATAGCACAGATCAAAAAGATGGGCAATTTCAAAGATCTGGCCTCGATGATCCCCGGCGTAGGCAAAGCACTTAAAAACATAGACATAAGCGACGACGTATTCAAACAGACCGAGGCTATAATACACTCCATGACCCCATACGAGAGGGCCAACCCGTCGCAGATAAACGGTTCGCGCAAGAACCGCATTGCCAAAGGCAGCGGCGTAACGCCAGCCGAGGTGAATAAACTGCTCAAGCAGTTCGAGGATATGCGCAAGATGATGGGCATGGTGGCCAAAGGCGGCGTGCCTGCGATGAGGCGCAGATAAAACATACGGATATGACTATTATAGACGGGAAAGAGGTTGCGGCCGCATTACGCCGCCAAATAGCGGGCCAGGTAGAGGCCATGGTCGCCGCCGGAGGAAGGGCGCCGCACCTTGTGGCGATCCTCGTGGGTGAAGACGGCGCCAGCCAGACCTATGTAGGCCACAAGGAGAAGTGCTGCGGCGAGGTGGGTTTCCGGTCCACGGTTCTGCGCCTGCCCGAGCAGACCTCGGAGCGTGAGCTGCTGGAACATATAGCCCGCCTGAACGCCGATCCCGGCGTGGACGGCTTCATAGTGCAACTGCCCCTTCCCAAGCATATCTCCGAGCAGAAAGTGATAGAGGCGATCGCCCCCGAGAAAGACGTGGACGGCTTCCATCCCATAAACGTGGGACGTATGTGTTCGGGACTTCCGGCTTACATCTCGGCCACTCCGGACGGCATACTCGCCCTGCTCAGATTCTACAACATAGAGACCGCGGGCAAACACTGCGCCGTGATAGGCCGCAGCAACATAGTGGGCCGCCCCATAGCCAACCTGCTATCGCAGAAGGGGTGGGACTGCACCGTAACCATATGCCACAGCCGTACCCGCAACCTGCGGGACATAGTGGCCTCGGCCGACATAGTCATAGCGGCGCTGGGCATGGCCGAGTTCGTCACGGCCGACATGATAAAACCGGGCGCGGTGGTCATAGACGTGGGCATAACCCGCGTGGCAAGCGACAAAACCAAAAGCGGATGGAAACTGCTGGGCGACGTCAAATACGACGAGGTGGCCCCGCTGTGCAGCTACATTACGCCAGTCCCGGGAGGCGTAGGCCCCATGACCATCATCTCGCTGATGCAAAACACGCTGAAGGCGGCCAAAAAAGAAATTTACGGTTAAAGCCGGCAATAAGCGCCCGCCCGGCGGCGTTATCACGGTATGGGATCGATCGATAAAATATTGGTGGCGCTGTTCGCATGCATTACGTTGCTCTCGTGCGGCAAAAACGGCGGTGGCGTCCCTATAGTGGAGTACGGCACTGGAGACGTGGCTTCGGCCGAACAGTCTTACCATGAGGCCGGACAGGGCCAGACAAATTCGATAGTACTGACGCTAAGTCTCAAGGACGGTTCCATCCTGGAAATAACGGCCCGGACGGCCGATCCCGAAACCCGCATCCTCGCCACCGGGCGCTACGAATTCGACATCGAGGGAGATGAGTCCGACATGACCATCACCGGCGGCTACACGCCTCCGGGCCGGGCAGCGGACAGGATCGCCGCAGGATTCATGGAGGTTGGACGATCGGCCGATACGTCGATACTCATGAAGGCGGACGTGCGCCTGAGCAGCGGCAAAACAGTGAGGCTCATCTACTCCGGGGCAATACGGGGATCCGTTTGAATTTTTCCGTCCACGATCTTGAAAGCCATCTGGCCGCCACTTTGGCATCGTTACCCCGCTTTTAGGAGCTAAATCCATACTAAAGCGTGTTCCCCGAGGCCATGCGCGGCGTCGGCTATTCGGCAAGATATTTTTCGTACAGTTTCTCGTATTCCGATACGTCGTCGAAATCCACCGCGGGCAGTTTGCGCATGACGCTGCGGACGTTGGCCGCCCGCCCCACCATATATGACGACGGAGCTGCAAGGCGCATCCTTATGGGATTGGGCAGCACGGTGGCTATCATGGAGGCTTCGTAGACGTTAAGGTCGCGGGCCTTTTTCTTATAATAAAGTTTGGCGGGGGCCTCCACGCCGTAGACGTTGGGTCCCGTCTCTATGACATTGAGGTAAACCTCCATTATGCGGCGCTTGCTCCACAGAGCCTCTATCAGGAAAGTATAGTAGGTTTCGAAACCTTTGCGCGTCCACGTACGCGAGGGGTAACAGAAGACGTTTTTGGCCGTCTGCTGGCTTATGCCGCTTCCGCCGCGCAGGCGACGGCCCCGGCGATTGCCTTCAAGGGCTTTCTCGATGGCCTTCCAGTCGAATCCGTTGTGTACGGGAAAAAAATTGTCTTCGGTGGCCACCACCGCTTTCACCATCGCCGAGCTGATATTGCCCATGCGTACCCACTGCGAACGTACGCGAAAAGGCTCGCGCGGGGAATTCTCGAAAAGTTTGACTATCTTCAAAGGGGTGACGGTAACGGGTACGAACGCCAAAAGCGCCACGTAACTCACCGAGAGTGTGGCGAAAAATATCATCGCGTAAAGTATCAGGCGGCCTAAATATTTCACTTTTGCCCAGGAATCCGATTGAATTGCCGCAAAAATAGTCAAATTCCACATGTTTTGTATCCTGCGCCGCTATTTATAGTGAGCGTGCGTCGAATTTTAATAAAAATCGGCTATCTTTGCATCGGCCGTATACCGACTTGAAATTACAACAACAAATATAAATTCTAACGATGGCAAAGAAAAAATTCATTACCTGTGACGGGAACTACGCCGCGGCGCACATAGCCTACATGTTCAGCGAGGTGGCCGCCATATACCCCATCACACCCTCTTCGACGATGGCCGAGTATGCCGACGAGTGGGCCGCCAAAGGCCGTAAGAACATCTTCGGCGAGACGGTACGCGTCGTGGAGATGCAATCCGAAGCGGGCGCTGCGGGCGCTCTGCACGGTTCGCTGCAGTCCGGCGCGCTTTCCACCACCTTCACCGCTTCGCAGGGACTGTTGCTGATGATCCCCAACATGTACAAGATCGCGGGCGAACTGCTCCCGGGCGTTATGCACGTCTCGGCGCGCGCTCTGGCCGCACAGGCCCTCTCGATCTTCGGCGACCATCAGGACGTTATGGCAACCCGCCAGACGGGCTTCGCCATGCTGGCTACGGGAAGCGTGCAGGAGGTAATGGATCTGGCCGGAGTGGCGCACCTCGTGTCGCTCAAGTCGCGCATCCCGTTCCTGCACTTTTTCGACGGCTTCCGCACATCGCACGAGATACAGAAGATAGAGTTGTTGGAAGAGGCCGACCTGGCCCCCCTGCTCGACAAAGAGGCCCTGGCCGCCTTCCGCGCCCGCGCCCTGAATCCGCAGAGTCCTGAGACGCGAGGCACGGCCCAAAACCCCGACATCTACTTCCAGAGCCGCGAAGCGTCCAACAAATTCTATAACGCCATCCCCGACCTGGTGGCCGAAGCCATGAGCCAGATAGGCAAGGTCACCGGCCGCGAATACAAACCCTTCACCTATTACGGCGCTCCCGATGCGGAGAATGTGGTGATCGCCATGGGTTCGGTAACCGAAACCATCAAGGAGACCATAGACCACCTCATGGCAAAAGGCGAGAAAGTGGGACTCGTGTCGGTACACCTCTACCGCCCCTTCTCGGCCAAATATTTCTTCCAGGCAGTCCCCGCCTCGGCCAAGCGCATCTGCGTACTCGACCGCACCAAGGAGCCGGGAGCCAACGGCGACCCCCTCTTCATGGACGTCAAGGAGCTGTTCTACGGCAAGGCCGGCGCTCCCGTAGTGGTGGCCGGGCGTTACGGACTATCGTCCAAAGACACCACTCCGGCGCAAATAGTGGCCGTGTTCGACAACCTGAAGATGAACGAGCCGAAAGACCACTTCACGGTGGGTATCGTGGACGACGTGACGTTCCTCTCGCTGCCGGTGGGCAAAGAGATCAGCCTCGCACCGGCAGGCACTTTCGAAGCCCGTTTCATAGGACTCGGCGCCGACGGCACGGTGGGAGCCAACAAAAACTCCATCAAGATCATAGGCGAAACGACGGATAAATACTGCCAGGCCTATTTCTCATACGACTCGAAAAAATCGGGCGGTTACACCTCATCGCACCTGCGTTTCGGCGACAAACCTATCCGCTCGCCCTACCTGGTCAACACGCCCGATTTCGTGGCCTGCCACGTACCGTCGTACCTCGGTAAATACGATCTGCTGAAGGGACTCAAGGACGGCGGAACGTTCCTGCTCAACAGCATATGGGACGCCGAAGAGACCAAAAAGCACCTGCCCGACGACATGAAGAAATACCTCGCCGAGCATAAGATCAACTTCTATATAATCAACGCCACGGCGCTGGCCGCCGAGATAGGGTTGGGCAACCGTACCAACACAATCATGCAGAGCGCCTTCTTTAAGGTGGCCAACGTGATACCCTACGACAAGGCCGTCGAGGAGATGAAGAAATTCATACTCAAATCCTACGGCAACAAAGGCGAGGACATCGTAAAAATGAACTATGCCGCCGTAGACAAAGGCGGTGCGGTAACCAAAGTCGACGTTCCGGCCGAATGGGCCAAAATGGAGGTCAAGGCCGCCGCGAAGAAAGACGCTCCCGCATTCATCACCGACATCGTGGAGGTGATCAACGGCCTTGAAGGCGACAGCCTGCCCGTGAGCGCCTTCACCGGCCGCGAAGACGGCACGTGGGACAACGGCACGTCGGCATGGGAGAAGCGCGGCATAGCCGTCAACATCCCCCAATGGCAGAGCGCCAACTGTATCCAGTGCAACCAGTGCGCCTACGTCTGCCCCCACGCAGCCATCCGCCCCTTCCTGCTCACCGACGCCGAGGCAGCCGCAGCTCCCGAAGGCACGGTGACGATCAAAGGAGCCGGAGCTACCAAGGAATACAATTTCCGCATACAGGTGAGCGCCCTCGACTGTACTGGTTGCGGCAACTGCGCCAACATCTGCCCGTCGCCCACCAAAGCGCTGGAGATGAAACCGCTCGAAGCCCAACAGGCCGAGATAGGACGCTGGGAATACATGCATCACAAGGTAGGCTACAAAGACACCGTTGTGGACAAGACCAAGACGGTAAAGAACAGTCAGTTCTCACAACCCCTATTCGAATTTTCGGGAGCTTGCGCAGGCTGCGGCGAGACGCCTTACATCAAGGCCATCACCCAACTCTTCGGCGACCGCATGGTCGTAGCAAACGCCACGGGCTGCTCGTCGATCTACGGCGGCTCCGCCCCCTCCACGCCCTACTGCAAGAACAAGCAGGGTTGCGGACCGGCATGGGCCAACTCGCTCTTCGAGGACAACGCCGAATTCGGCCTGGGTATAAACATAGGCGCGGAGAAGCTGCGCGACGGTCTGGCCGCCAAGATGGCCGACGCCATCGCCAACTGCCAGAAATGCTCGCCCGAGCTGAAAGCCGCCATGCAGGAGTGGATAGACGGTCGTAACGACAGCGCCAAATGCGCCGAAGTTACCGACAGGCTCGTTCCGATGATGGAGACGTGCGGCTGCGGCACATGCAAGGATATCCTCGCGATGAAGCAATATCTGCCCAAGCGCTCCACATGGATCTTCGGCGGCGACGGCTGGGCATACGACATAGGTTTCGGCGGCCTCGACCACGTAATCGCCTCGGGAGAGAACGTCAACATACTCGTAATGGACACCGAGGTGTACTCCAACACCGGCGGCCAGTCGTCTAAAGCCACCCCCGTGGGCGCAGTGGCCAAATTCGCCACGGCAGGCAAGCGTATACGCAAGAAAGACTTAGGCGCCATAGCAATGACCTACGGTTACGTCTACGTAGCCCAGGTTGCTATGGGAGCCAACCACAACCAGTACTTCCAGGCCATCAAGGAGGCCGAGGCATACGACGGGCCGTCGCTCATCATAGCTTACGCCCCCTGTATAAACCACGGCATCAAGGGAGGCATGGGCATGTCGCAAATAACCGAGAAAAAAGCGGTTGAATGCGGCTACTGGCAGATGTGGCGCTACAACCCCACGCTGATAGACCAGGGCAAGAATCCTTTCACGATGGATTCCAAAGAACCCGATTGGACCAAATTCCAGGATTTCATCAACAACGAGGTGCGTTACACGTCGCTCAAAAAATCCTTCCCCACCGAAGCGACCGAACTTTTCACCGCGGCGGAAGCCAACGCCAAATGGCGCTACGACAGCTATATAAGAATGGCTAATATGAACTTCGAGAAGAAAGAGGAGTAATACCCTCCCCTTCATGATAAAAATAAGCGAGGCACGGAAAATTTCCGTGCCTCGCTTATTTTTCAGTCCCGATAACCAAGGTCTGGCTCTGTTATATATCCGGATCTGTTTCAATTATATGTTGGCTGCGCATAGCGTGCGTCAAGGCTTAACCGGCATGCACCCTTTTTCCTCCTCCCCGCCCGGCAAAGCCAAACAAAAATACCATCGGATTTGCCCCCACTTCGTTCGTCGGCTTTGCTTGTCGTCCGGATTTCAACCGGATGCGGACTAAAGTCCGGAGGATTTGAGATGAAAAAGAGGATCGGTCCGAAAAACAGATTGGCGTTAATATACGTGACGCGAGAAAACGCTGCGTCTTACGGTAACGACACCGTGCGTATCGCGCATCATATAATTGAGACCGGTCCGCAGTTCACGCCGGCCATAAAAAAGCAGTGCCGCCGGAATGGGCGGCACTGCTTCGGATATTTCATCACTAAAGCCTGCTATTGGGCGCGGCCTTTCATGGCGGTGTAGCTTATCTTAAGGGCTTGGGCCCTTCTCAGCTCCTGCTTGATATCGGTGATCATACCCATACGGATCTGATTATCGGCCTTCAAGGAGATGGTCATCGACGCGCGGTCGGACTCGCTGAGTTTATCGCGCTCGGAGGCTACGAATTCCAGGATGTCGCGTGGCTGGCGATAACTGTCGTTAAGCTGGATACGCGGAGCCGTACCGAAACGGCCCTGCATCGATGGAACCGGGGGGCCAATGTAGATGTAGCTCACCAGCGATTTCTTCTCCAGTTTTTGCACTTCGCTCGCAGTAGGCAGGGTGAAACGCACAAGCATATCCTGTTCGCGCATGGTGGTAGATACCATGAAGAAGAACAGTATCATGAAGATAACGTCGGGCAGTGATGCCGTCGATATGGCGGGAGTTTCTTTATCTCCCTTTTTTCTCATTACTGCCATAGCTATTTCCCTCCTTCTATATTACGCGGTTCGGCTTCCGATATCTTCAGCGGCACAGCCTTTTGGACTGCTATACGCTCCTTCTCGGGAAGATCGTAGAACTTCCGTCCGTTGAATTTCGCAGCCGATACTTCGTCGCGGATCTCGTTGAACGCTCTGGTAAGTTCGTTCTGCACTCTTATATAGAGGTCGTAGCTGGTACCCCGGTCATTCTGGAGGGATATCACGCCCTTGCTGACGGGATATTTTCCAAAATTCTCAATGTCCACCACCTCTTTTTCGGGCAGGCTCTCGTCGTTAGCCGGATTGAGGACGAAATTTTTCGCTTTATCCTTAAGCTCCGATATATCCATCCTCTGGCCGCCAACCATTATGTTGTCGAATTTCGAAACATAAACGAGCAGGACGTTGCGTTGCTTAATGTCCATAGGTTGCTCCTTCTGTTCGTCTTCGGGCATAGGGGGAAGTATCCGCTGTATACCCGAGTCGACATTCATTGTGGTGGCTACCAGGAAGAATATCAGAAGCAGGAAGGCGATATCCGCCATCGAACCCGCATTGACTTCCGGTGTTTTCCTTTGCATGTTTTCGCGTGTTATTGGTCTCTCTTACTTGAAGGAGTTCCTTATTTCACCGCCGACGGCGACAATTATCGTAGCCGCCATGGCGACATAAGTCAAATAAAGGCCCATATCGCTTATTTTAAGCGTCAAGGGATCATCAAATACTCCGCCTCCCGAGTTAGGCACCGGAGTATCGCTGCCCATGGCATAGAAAACCGCACTCAGCACGACAACTATAACCAGCCCGACCATGGAGCGCACTGCGCCCTTGGGATTTTTAATCATATTGACCAACGGCAGAATGATGATCAGGGCTATGGCCGCAAACAGCAGCGCGTAGCACCAGTAAAGCATCGAATCCACACTCTCCGACGGCATGAACAACACCCACCCGAGTACGAGCAATGCCGAAACAGCCAGCAGAGTATACCTTAATATGGCAAGAAACTTCTGCATATTCTAAGATTACTTCTTGTTATTGAACTTGGTGAGGATATCGATCAGGGTGATCGAGCTGTCTTCCATGGCAACGGTCAGCGAGTCGATCTTCGAAACGATATAGTTGTAGAACAGCTGAAGGATCACGGCGGCGATAAGACCCAGCAGGGTGGTCAAAAGGGCCACTTTGATACCGCCGGCAACGAGGGCCGGGGAGATATCGCCCGCAGCCTGGATGGCGTCGAAGGCGTCAACCATACCCACAACCGTACCCATGAAGCCCAACATGGGCGCAAGGGCAATGAAAAGCGATATCCAGGTAAGACCCATACCCATTTGGCCCATTTGCACCGAACCGTAGGATACGACGGTCTTCTCAACCACGTCTATACCTTCGCTGAAACGGCTCAAACCCTGGTAGAAAATGCTGGCAACCGGGCCGGAAGTGTTGCGGCATACCTCTTTGGCAGCCTCGATACCGCCTTCGCTGATGGCAGCCTCAACCTTGGCGATAAGTTTCTTTGTATTTACGGTAGAAAGGTTCAGGTAGATGATACGCTCGATAACAATAGCCAGACCGAGAATAAGACACAGAAGGATAGGAGCCATCCAGCCTGCGCCTCCCTCGAGGAATTTCTGTTTCAGCACCTGGTGCATGGGTTTACCTTCGACATCGGTCTCAGGATTGACAGTTGCCGCTTCGTCCTGGGCAACCTGCTCGGTGGCGGCGGCATCCTGGTCTTGGGCGTAAACATTCACAGTACCCAGGCTGAGAAAGCCTGCAACTGAAAGGATCAGAAAAAGTTTTTTCATGGTGTTGTTAAAGTTAATTAGTTCGTTTTGAGTTATTTTCATTTTGGGTTATCTGAATCTCCACACAACACCTCCCAACGGTACAAAGCCCGCCGACGAAGGCCTTCCCAATACAAACAGGAACAGAAATGGGCGAATACAGGATCAAAGTTACGAAGTATTTTTTATTTTCCAAACAGCGATACTCCTTTATTTAAGGTATCTGTACGAAAAAAGGGGATCGGTCTTGGAATCCAGCCAAATTTCCACGCCAAATCATTTTATGCGTATCGCTAAACGGTTTTTAGGGCAATTTGAAGGCTATTTACGGAAAACAGACCCCCCGGCACAAGCTTGGTATAAAAAATACGCATTCGGATCAGTCTGAAAAATAGCGGAGTCAAAAACGTGGCGCGGAAAAGCGGCAGGCCTTACGACAACTACGCCACGCATATCGTGCGTCAGATTAACGCACTTAAGCCTATTAGATTATATGCATACAAACAATCAAACCCTCCGCTTCATGAAATCAGGCAAACCAACACATATGCCACGGCCCGGACGAATGCCGGACAACATCTTAAATAATTTAACGGCGGCTTAAACGGTTATTTTATCACTCCCGAAAGTTCACTTCCCGCTTTGAATTTAACTACCCTTTTGGGCGCTATCCTGATCGGCGCGCCATTCCGCGGATTACGGCCAGTGCGTTCCTTAGTCACCGATACGCTGAATGTGCCAAGGCCAATAAGTGTTATTTTTTCGCCTTTTTGCAGGGTTTCCGCAGCTATCATGGTCAGCGCGTCAATGCTTTTTTTCGCATTTACCTTCGTTACACCCGACACTTCGGCGATCCGGTCGACAAGTTGAGCTTTATTCATAGTGTCCGGAAATTTTTAGGTTAGACGGTTTCCTGGTTGATCCATCCTAATTTATCAACTAAATCAGACGATTTTCAATAGTTGATAAACACATGGTAAATACAAATGTAATAAATAAAATAAGAAACCGATAATACATGTATTATTAAATTTTTTAAATATGATTTCTATTAATTACAAGTAAGTTATACGTAAGCCCCCGACAAACCCTTGCAAAAACGGAATTAAGATTATACTTTTGCACCCGGAGAGATGGCAGAGTGGTCGATTGCGGCGGTCTTGAAAACCGTTGAACTGCGAGGTTCCGGGGGTTCGAATCCCTCTCTCTCCGCCAGGTAACATAGCAATATTGAGAAAATCGCTGAGATTCAAGACGTCTCGGCGATTTTTGTTTTTGGGCGGGTAGCAAAAAACAGCGGTTTAGGGCAGCAAAAACGGCCAAAATCGGTGACACTTTCCAGAGTGCTAAAAATGTCACCGAATTTATTGTGTCCCGCGCCTTATTCTCTGATTTACTGTATTTTGCGTAGTACACTTGTCGCCAGCGATTCATACTTTTGTCTTAATCTTTAAATGTCAAAAAGTATGGAACGAGTTACGTTCAAAATCTTGTTTTACATCAAGAAAACGAGGATCGCCAAAAATGGTGAAGTGCCTGTGATGCTTCGCGTTACGGTCAATGGTTTTCGGGCTGAAACGTCCGTGAACCTCAAAGTGAACCCAAAAAAATGGAATGCCGTGGCGGGCAAGGTGGTAGGTGACACCCGCAAGGACGATGAACTGAATGCCCGACTGGACACCATTCGCCTACGGGTGATGCAGATTTACCGCGAGATGGAACTCGACCGCGAGCCTATTTCGGCTCAGAAAGTGGTCGATAAGTACCTCGGCCGCAACGAAAAGCCCATCATTATGCTGTTAGCCCTATTCCGTGAACATAACGAAAAATGCCATAAGCTGGCGGGCAATGGCATGGCCCCCGGCACGGTAGAGCGATATGAAACCTCTTACAAGCACACGGCGGCTTTCCTCGACTACGCCTACAAACTAAAAGACATCCCGGTCGCGGACGTAGACCATAAATTCATCACGGACTATGAATTTTATCTGAAAGCTGAACGTAAGTGCTGCCATAACTCTGCCGTGAAATATCTAAAAAACTTCGGCAAGATAATCCGCATCGCCCTCGCTAACGGGCATATTACGAAAGACCCTTTTGTCAATATCCGCTTCAAACTGGAAGAAGTAGACCGGGATTTCCTGGAAGACCACGAGATAAAGACGATTATCGACAAGCGGATAGAGATAGAGCGGTTGGCACAGGTGCGGGATGCTTTCATATTTTGCTGTTTTACAGGACTTTCATTTGCGGATATGAAGGGTTTGAAGGAAGAACACATCGTCAGGGACAACAATGAAGCACTCTGGATCAGGAAGAAGCGGCAGAAAACCAAGAATATGTGTAATATTCCTTTGCTCGACCCGGCAAAGGAAATACTCGACCGCTACAAAGACCACCCCGCCTGCCTTTCCAAAGGCGTATTGCTTCCCGCCCTCTGCAACCAGAAGATGAACGCCTACCTCGCCGAGTTGGCTGATATATGCGGTATTAAAAAGCATTTAACGACTCATACTGGCAGGCACTCGTTCGCCACATCGGTCGCGCTGGCTAATGGTGTGTCCATCGAGAACGTAGCCAAGATGCTCGGCCACTCCGATACTAAGATGACCCGCCACTATGCCCGTGTCCTCGACAAGAGCATTATGCGGGATATGGCTATCGTCAATGGCAAGTTCGCCAATAAGCCACAGCCGCTATCTCTATCGAAAAGTTTAGCGATCGCACGCCCATCGGTCGATACCATCGCCCCCACCCATAAAACTGCCTCGTTATGAAAAGAGGATGCATATCCATTATCGGCGGGCAAGTTGTAGTCACACCCGCCAACGGCACGGTCTGGATGAGCAAGCCCCAGATCGCATACCTGTTCAACTGCTATGTAGCGAAAGTTAGTAGCAACATCACATCCATCCTAAAAGGCGGCGTCCTCTTTGAAAGCGAGGTATGTCACCGCCTACGCCACAACGACGGCAGTTGTACCGAACTATACAATCTGGAAATGATAACCGCGCTGGCTTTCCGTATCTGGGCGCCGGGTGCTAATCTGTTCCGTCAATGGATCATCGGGCAGGCGTTAAGTCCGATTGTAATCTGGAAGATCCCCGGCCCCGGTACAGACCTAATGCCGAATTAGCTTCGGCCTCTCCCCCGGCTTTTCACAAAAGCCATAGCTTATTAGGGCATTTCCCGAGCCGCATCACTTCGTGACGCTGAAAATGCCCCAATAAGCCGAGGGGTAAACCCCTCTGGACACCCCGGCGGCCGCGTTCGCAGCCGCCCCAAAAACTAATCATAAATCGTATAGTCATGGGCTTTGTAGTATTACATATAGACAAAGGCGAGGGGAATGACGCCGGGCTAACCCCTCATATCGAGCGGAGTATCGACCCGGTAAATGCCGACCCTTCCCGCAAGCATCTCGATAAGTTTCTGATCGCTTATCCCGATGGGATAAAGGATCGGACGCAGGCGATCCAGCACCGCCTCGACACCGCCGGGCTGACCCGCAAGATCGGCACGAACCAAGTCCGGGCTTTGCGCGTTATCTTGTCGGGTACGCGCGAAGATATGCACCGCATCGAGGCAGAAGGACAGCTCGATGAGTGGTGCGATGATAATCTGGCCTGGCTGCGTAAGACCTACGGCGCGGATAACGTTGTGTCGGCCGTCCTTCATATGGACGAAACCTCGCCCCATATCCACGCGACGGTGGTTCCCATCGTAATCGGAGAACGCCGCAAGGCCGCCCAAGAGAAGACCAAGTCCGCCGACCCCGGCAAAAAGCAGTACCGCAAGAAGAAAACCGATGCTCCTCGCCTATGTGCTGATGATGTAACAGCCCGAACCAAACTCAAAGAATATCAGACCACATATGCTGAGGCAATGGCAAAGTACGGTCTGGAGCGCGGTATTGAAGGCTCAGAAGCCCGGCACATCACCCATATTGAATACGCTCGAAGTATCGCGGTCAACAAACAAGCGATGGAGGCTGAGATTAACCATTTGGTCGAAATTAAAGAAACTCAACGGCAAGAGGTCGTGGAGCAGGAGCAGCTGACCCAACAAGCCCAGATTCGCACCGAACAGGCCCAGGGCAAAGCACAGCAAGCGGAGGAAGGCCAGAAACAAGCCGAGGCCAAGTTAGCAGACACCAGCAAGGAGCTTTACCGCGAAAAAGGAAAACTGACCGGGCAAAAGCTAAAGAACGCCACGGCCGAGGCAGGGACAAAGATCGCCGATGGCGTGAGTTCTCTATTCGGCTCGTCCAAAATTGAACGCCAGCAGCAAGAGATTGCCGACCTGAAAGCCGACAACGAGGGATTAAAAGAGCAGTTAGAGAAAAAAGACCGACAAATAGGCGATCTACGCTACGATCACGAGGTCGGTAATGAGCGATTAAATAAAGCCCACGAAAACGAAGTGAACAAGCTCCGGCAGGCCGAGCAGACCGCCAAGACCAATCACCGGCAGCAGATAGAGAGCATCGGTAAATGGTTTCCCAACGCCCCGCAACTGGCAGAGATGGCCGAATACTGCAAAGTGGTGGGGTTCACCGACCCGATGATAACCGACCTTATCAATTTACGGCCTGTCCGTTTTTCCGGCGATCTGTATTCTCCTGAGTATAAAAAGACGTTTCCGGCCGAACGCTCCACCGCCCAAATCGAAAAGTACCCGAACATCATCAATCGTTTTCTCCTGACCATCAATGGCGAGGACATCGTTCAGCGGTTCAAACAGAAATTCGAGGAACTGCAACAAAAACTAGACATCAAACCCACACAAAGCCGGGGGCGGGGAATTTAGCCGTAAATTGCTCGACAGATAGAGCAGGAACCATTCTTAAATGGTTACAATAAGAAGGGAGCGCATAAGTGCGCTCCCTTCTTCGAATTAGCCCGCTATAGTTAAAACCCAAACTTCCCGTTCTTGTTCGCCCATTCGCTTTCGGGGATGATCGTTTCGATGGTGTCCCAATGCTCGGCGATCTTGCCGTTCTCGACCCGGAACAGGTCGTAGAATGCGACGTGGTTGCTGCCGAATTCGCCTTCGCTGACGGTAAGCACGAAATTGCCCTCGCCGAGTACCTTGTGGATCTTGCTGTAAGACATCGTCAACCCGGCTTCGGCCATCGCCTGCAATGCTTTGCCGAGTCCCGAAAGGCCGTCACCAATGGAGGGGTTGTGCTGGATGTAGTTGTCGCCGTCGAAATAGGAGGCCAACTTATCCGGGTTCTGGCCCATCAGCACATCCTTGACGAACTGCTCCACCAACGCTTTGTTCGCGGCGGTCTTATCGGGGTCGGCAACCGCAGTCGTGCCGTCGATCATCGTATGTCCACTCGGATTGGCCGTTTCCGGGGTTTGTTGCAGGTTGTCCCAATGCTCCACGATCAGGCCGTTCTCGAAACGGAAGATATCGATACCGATCTTCGGGCCGAAGAAATTGTAATCCGTGTGGGCGAAAACGTAGTTGCCATCCTGAAATACCCTGACGGTATTCACCCTTGCCGAGCCTTCGGGAAGCTGGGCCAGTACAGCCCCGAAACCTGCCAGACCGTCGCCCACGATCAGGTTGTGCTGGGTGTATTTGTCCGGGTTGATGTAAGCGACCGGCGCGGCGTCCCCTGTTTCGATGCTTTTGAGCAGGGCTACGACTTTCTCTTTGTCGGAAAGGGCGGTTTTGTTGTTTTGTCCGCAGCAATTCAGGCTGATGACTGCGACAGCAGCGAGTAAAAATAACTTTTTCATTTGTTTTTAGAATTTGTGATTAATTAATGTCGGTGGAGTTGTGGTCAGGTCGAAATAATCGAGCGTTGCAACCGGGACGCTGAAATAAACCAGGTCGCGGTAATCCTTATAGAGCCTCGGCAGCACGGGATTCGTATCGTATATCTCCCGGCAGATGTCGTCCGGCACATCGAACGCGGCGTCGCCGGAGATGCGGACGGAGATATTGCCCGACATGGCGAGCAGTTCGACGGCGGGTTGCGATTGCAACTGGACGAAAACCTCTTTCTCCGGCGAAGTGGCGAAATAGAGCGTGTTTGCCTGCTCGTCTATTTTCATCACCTGAAAGACCCGGATCTTGGGCCTGCCGTCGTCGCCGACCGTTGCAAAGGCAATGTCCTTGTGCTGGCGCAAAAAGCCGTATATCCCTGCCAAATCCATGTTTTACGCGATTAATAGCCGATAGTGAAACGCTCCTGGTGGTGCTGCGGAGTTTCAAGTTCGTCCACCATCGCTTTGGCGTAGTCCTGAACCGAGATTTTGCTTTCTCCCTTGTCGTTCAGGATCAGATCGTCTTTCCCCAAACGGTATTTGCCTGTGCGCTGGCCTGGTTCGAGCGAGCCTGCCGGGGAGAAGAACACCCAGTCGATCTCTTTTTCCTTCATCAAGGTATCGAGGTAAAATTCGCCGAGCGATTTCACGCCGCCCATGATCTCGGCAGGGATAGTGCCCGAATCGACCACGCGCAGGCCGGGAGCTACGAACAGTGTTCCCGCGCCGCCCACGATCAACAGACGCTTAACGCCTGCCTTCTTCACACCGGCGAGGATCTGCGGGTAGACTTTCAGGGTTTCTTCGTAAATAGCGGGATTCATCCAGCCCGGATTGTAGGCGCTGATCACGGCGTCCGCGCCTTTGCAGATGTCGGCTACCTTGTCGGCGTCGGAAACGTCCGCTTTGATAACGACAACATCAGGATTCGAGATTTTGATGCTTTCGGGGTTGCGGACGACTGCCGTCACTTTGATGCCCCGGTTGAGCGCTTCATGCAGAATGGCGGAACCTACGAATCCGCTCGCTCCGATCAATACGATCTTTTTCATGTCTGTACTTTTAGTGATTATATCGTTAAATGGTTTTTTCCCGAACCTTTACGATACAAAAGTACAGCCACGGCTCCGCGCAGCGATTATCAATCAGCGTCCAATAATGGTAAATCTCCGCTACGGGTTAACGTCTTGTCGAATCCCGGAACTGCGCCGGGGTCATGCCGGTATGCTTGCGGAAATACTTGGCAAAATTGGTCGGCTCGTCAAAGCCCAACTCGAAACCGATCTCTTTGGCCGAAAGGTCGCTGTACGATAGCATCCGCTGCGCTTCGAGTATCGTGCGCGAATCGATATACACTTTCGGCGTTTTGCCGGTCAGGGTTTTGACCTCTTTGGAGAGGACTTTCTCGTTTATTCCCAATAGCTGCACATAATATTCCGTATTCCTGTTATCCCGGAAATGCTGTTCGACGGCATTATAGAATTTGCGGCCGACGGTATTCAGCACCGAGGGATGGGCCGCCTTCAGTTGCCGCTCGGACTGGAGCAGGATAATCCGCAGATAGTTCTGGGCGATCCCGGCCTGGAAGGAATCGGGCGGTTGCTTCAACTCTTCTTCCAGCAACTCGAATAAATTGCCCATGAACTGTGGACAAACGGCAACGGTCTTGTTCAGATGTCCCGGATTGAGGATTTCGGCCGTGTGCAGAAAATTGGAATCCAGGTCGGTAACCGTGAAGAACGACCACGTGAACAGAATCATCCTGCCAGAGTAATCAGACTTTGTATCGAACTGGCAGACCTGTCCGGCGGAGATAATTAGGACTTCATTCGCCTTGACAGATATATCCCGGAAGTCGATGCGAAAGACCGCCTCGCCCCCGGTCAGCCACACGATCTGGTAAAAGGTCGCTTTGTGGGGATTGCCGAGCAGTTTGGGCAACTCCTTGACAAACCGCAGGTCCTTTACCTCGATCTCGATCGGCGAATCCTTAAACTCGAATGTCCTGATACCGTCGTTCATGTCTGCGAATGTACGAATTATTCCACATTAAGCCACCCAATGCAGGGATCAAAATGGGTTAGGTACCCCCTTACCCGTTGTCCGCAAAGATTTTGTATTAAAATAAGCCCTGCAAGGCCGGGGCCGGCTGCGCCGGTTCCTTCTGAAGCCTTGCAGGGCTTATTTTAATACAAGGGCTGGTCGCTACCAACAGGCAAGGGGGTGGTGCGGCAAGCTGCGTTCCCTTATTCAGTCTTGATGCCTCTGAAAAGTTCTTCGAGGGTCGTGCCATAATACTTGCACAGAGCCGTCAACGTAGTCAGGGTGATGCTCGTTCTGCCGCCCTCGACGCGGGACATATTCAGATCCGTATCTATATAAACATCGGCTTGCGACAACCCCTTGGCCTCACGCAGTTGCTTGAGCCTCTTTGCTACCTCTTTCAGTAGGATATCGTTGCGCTTATATTTTTTCATAATAACAAAGAACCGGAAGATGCGAAAAATTTTCACGGACGATATCGTCTGCATATCGGGAATATAACTATATTTGCCCCGGATATAAAGACTTAACCTAACGCGAGATGCCAAACTTCAAACCAATCTCCGAACCCGATAAGACGGTCATGGTCATAGGCCCGGCTAAGGGGAAATGCCCGGACGCCTTTTCGATACACCTGCTTTGCGCCCTCTATGTCCTGATCGGTGAGGGGTACAAGATCTTTATTTACGGCGATTTAGGGGCGGTTGAACAACTGTTCCTCTCGATGCTGGCCCAAATAAGAAATACCTATCCCGACAAAACGATAACGGTCATTCGGGTAGAACCCCGCCAAGACCTATACCATACCCAATACGCAGGCAAGGAGTACTGCCCGGATTTTATTCACTTCATCGAAAGGGAATCCGCCAATGGAAACGCTAAGAACGTCTATCGCCGTGGCCCGGTAGAGCGCTTTTTGGTTCGCAATAGCGGCGCTATCCTATCCTGCGGCAACCCTCTGGGTCGCCGGGAAGCGCAGGCTCTAAAAACCGCCTTTCCGTTCAAGATAGACTATAAGGCCCTGTACCGTCAAGACTTGCGGCTGGCTCCAGTATCACACAAGCGGCTGCGGGTACAAGTTTATGAAAAATAGCTGTAAATTAATGCTTTACACCATTGCTGTTTCGTAATTAATTACTACCTTTGCATTGATAATGAATCGCGGTGCAACCGGCCGCAAGACCGCCCGGACAAAATCGGTGACAGTCCCGAATCCAGGTTTTTGAGATATTGACTATAAGGCGATTACAGAGAGGCACAAAATCCTCTCTCTCCGCCAATAACCTTAACAATAAATAGGTTACATCAAAGGAACCCGAAAAGGAACCCAATTACGGCCCTTTTCGGGTTTTTCTATGCCTTTTTCGGCGCGGTCAGAGCAACGACGACAATTACCAATATCCAAAGAATGTACCGCCAGCGGTAAGGGTCTTTTCCCGGCTCCGTTGCCGTTGCCGTTGCCGTCGTTGCCGTCGTTTCCGATTTTTCGGACTCGCTGGTAATATTGGTCGTCTTCGCGGCCTCTACGCTGCTTTGGCTTTCGGTTATCCCCTTTTCTTCCTTTTGGTTTTTTATCGTAAGGGTTTCGATACTCTTTACAGCCCCGGCGTTGGGCGGGTGCTTGGTAGGCTTCGAAGCTGCCGGCTGGCTTTGGTTGTCGCCCGGTATGGGTTCCTTTTCGGGTTCCGGTGGGTAGAATGTATAAAACGCATCAAATTGTCCCCTCTCGACGCAGTAAATTGACCCCCTGATACACTTAATGGCTGGAAATATACATTTCCTTAATTTTTGAAATGGCTCGGCATAATCACATCCGTGTTTAATATTAACAGTGTTATAGCCATGATTTCTCGTGGGATTAACACGATGTTGTTACGTGTGAAGCATCATTATAGCAAATTCGGGCTATTGTCCGCTGTAAGGCATGGCCGTACTTTTGTCCCCATAATTTAAGCGAAACAGATGAAACCCAAACTTACCCTGATGCTGGCGGCGCTTTGCGGCACTTTACAACTATCCGCCCAGCAGGATTCCACAAAAACTACGAATCCGGACGGATACGAAAAGTTCCGCGTGGGTGGATACGGCGAGATGCTCTACCAGCGCATGGATTACAGCGCCGACCGTTATACACACCCGGAAGGATCGCTGTCGCAGAAGCGCGGCCTGATATCGCTGCCGCGCATGATCGTGGCGATGGACTACAAGTTCAACCCCACATGGATACTCTCCTCGGAAATAGAGTTTGAATATGGCGGTACGGGCATAGCGCGTGAGATCGAATACGACGAGGGGGGTGAGTATGAAACAGAACTCGAAAAGGGCGGTGAAGTGGTCCTCGAACAGTTCCACCTCACCAAGCGTTTCAGCCGCGCTCTCCAAGTGCGTTTCGGCCATATGATCGTACCCGTGGGCCTCACGAACGCCCACCACGAGCCTGTCCACTTTTTCGGTACCACACGCCCCGAGGGCGATATGACCATCATCCCCTGCACGTGGCACGAGACCGGCCTGGCACTGCTGGGCGACTACAAGGGCCTGCACTACGAAGCGATGGTGGTCAGTGGGTTGGATCCAAACGGTTTCAGCTCCCGTTACTGGGTTCGCAAGGGCAAACAAGGCCTTTTCGAAGGCGATAATATGACCTCGCCCGCACTGGTCGGACGCCTTGAATACAGCGGAGTGCGCAACTTACGCATCGGGGCGTCAGCCTACTGGGGCAACACGGCCCAAAACACTGCGAAGACCAATAAGATGAAGAACATTAAAGGCGAGGTGACCATTTTCTCCGGCGATGTGCAATATAAGACCGCCAACCTTATCGTGCGCGCCAACGCACTTTACGGCAATCTCTCGGACAGCTACAACATTTCCCGCATCAACTACACCACTCCCCGGGCGGCAGGCCACCCGCGAACTGCCGTGGCGCAGAACGCACTTAATTATTATGCCGAGGCGGGGTATAACGTCCTTTCGTTTTTCAACACGCGGGAAAAACTCTTTCCCTTCGTCCGCTACGAGTATTACAACTCGATGGAAAAGGTCGAAAAAGGCGTACTGGCCAACGCGCGCGACAAATGCGACGTGCTTACCGTGGGAATCAATTACTTCCCGCTGCCCAACCTCGTGTTGAAGGCCGATTACGCACACCGCCGCATCGACAGGGGCAACTATAACAACGAGAACACTTTCGGCCTTTCGGCAGGGTATGTCGTGTGGTTTTTTTCAAAGTAACCAGTTTATAAATCACTTAAAAATAAATCGAGATGAAAAGTTTTAAAATGACACTCCGCGGCGCCGTCATGGCCATCATGGCCGCAGGTATCGTAGCATGCAGCGAAAGCACGGGAGGCGAAGACGACGAAGACGACGAATACGACCACACCGCACTGATAGATACATACGTCGATAACGTGGTCATCCCCACCTATGCCGACATGAAAGACAGGTCATGGGGTCTGCTCGAAGCCGTCAACACATTCAACTCCGCCAAGTCGCAGGACAACCTGAATGCGGTATGCGCCGCATGGATCGCCGTACGCGAACCGTGGGAATTGAGCGAGGCTTTCCTGTTCGGCCCCTGCGGCGACGCAGGGCTAAACGTGGACCCCAATATAGACACATGGCCTTTCGACGAGTTGGAGTTCGCCGCACTGATGGGCAACAGCGCCCCGATCGAAGCGAGCGACGTGTGCGCCTATCCCGAAGGTCTGAGGGGATACCATACCATCGAGTACCTGATTTTCGAAGGCGGCGCGGCTAAAACCTACACCGCGCTGACCGACCGCCAGATCAAATACATGGTTTCGGCCGCCACCGTGCTGCGCGACGACTGCATCCGCGTTTGGGCCGCATGGAAAGGCACGAGCGGAATCTCCACCAAAGACCAAGGCGCGGTGACCGCCATGGGCAGCTACTGGGATGTGCCGAAATACTTCGACGGCACGGGCGACCCCACTATCAATGCGAGCAGCTACGCCTCGGTGTTCAAAGAGACGAAACATCCCTACACCTCGCAATATAACGTAGTGGAAGCCATAATCGACGGTTGCATCGAGATTGCCGACGAGGTGTGCGACGGCAAGATACTCGCCCCCTATGAGGGCGAAGACGGCGACGGCACGCCCGACCCGGCGCTTGTGGAATCGCGCTTCGCGTGGAACTCGCGCGTGGACTTCCAGAACAATATGCGCAGCATCCGCAACGCCTATTACGGCAGTCGCGACGGTCAGATAGCCGCCTCTTCGCTGGCCTCGTTCGCCCAGGAACACAATCCTGCCCTGCACGCCGAGATCGTGGCTGCGATCAACAACGCCATCAACAAGATCGGCCAGATGCAGCAGCCCTTCATCAACCACCTCACGGATGACGGTACCGCCATCGAAGCGGCCGCGACCGCTGCCAAAACACTGGGCGAGTCGATAGCCAGGCTCAAGCAAATCATCTAATTTGAAAATATGTTCCTGAAACATAAAACCCTTTGCACGCCGGGTGCAAAGCTCCTTGCGGGGCTTTGCACTTTGGCTTGTTTAGGCGGTTGTCAGAAAATAGAGTACGATCCGATCCTCAAACCCAACGGTCGCGCGGCGAAAGACGCTGAACTGTCCGCCGGTACGTCGACCACTTTCATCACCACCAGCAAAGCATACGACAACCCCGCAGGGTGGGTTACCGGGTCGCTGCTCACCCGCTTCACACTGGGCGACATGGGCTACAACAACGCGCGAGTCACGGGCGACGACAAAGGCGGCGGTCTCGGTCCGCTGTATGCCGGTTTCGCGTGCGGCAGTTGCCACCGCAACGCAGGGCGCACACGCCCCACGTTGTGGACCGACGGCGGCTCAGGACCCTATGGTTTTTCTTCGCACCTGGTTTATATAACCCGCAAGAACGGAGCATTTTTCAAAACATACGGCCGCGTGCTGCACGACCAGGCTATCTACGGCTCTGTTGCCGAGGGCAAGCTCAAGGTCGAGTACACCGAAAAGGAGTACAGTTTCCCGGACGGGGAGAGATATAAACTCTACACCCCCCACTATACCATCACCGAGTGGTATGACCGCGAGATACCTGTCGACCAGCTTATCGTGAGCGTGCGTATTCCGCTGCGGCACGTGGGTATGGGCCAGATCATGGCGCTCGACCCGGACGAACTGGTGCGACTGGCCGCCCAAAGCAACTACCCCGAATACGGTATCAGCGGGAGGCTGAACTATATTCAGGAGCGTAACAAAACCTTTATCGGCGTATCGGGCAACAAGGCCCAGCATGCCGACCTGACGGTAGAATTGGGGTTCTCGTCGGACATGGGGGTTACTAGTGACCGATTCCCCGAAGAGGTAGCCCACGGCCAAAGCCAGATGATCGGCTACTCGCATTACGGCATCCAGATCACCACCCGTGAGATGGAGAACGTCGACCTGTATATGCACGGGTTGGGTGTACCCGCCCGCCGCAACGTGACGGACGAAAAAGTGCTTCGCGGCGAGAAGGCGTTTTACAAAGCCAAGTGTCAACTCTGCCACACCCCCACGCTGCATACCAGGCAGGATGCGCCGGTGTTGCTGAACGGCACGCGAATGCCTTGGCTCACAGGCCAGGTGATCCACCCCTACTCGGATTTCCTGCTGCACGATATGGGTCCGGAGTTGGCAGACGGGCTGAAAGCCGGGCTGGCCGAGGGCGACGAGTGGCGTACAACGCCGCTCTGGGGCGTGGGCCTGCAACAGATGGTCAACGGCCACACCTACTTCCTGCACGACGGCCGCGCACGCAACTTCACCGAGGCCATCATGTGGCACGGAGGCGAAGGCGCCGTGTCGCGCGAGCTTTTCCGCCGCATGCCCAAAACGGAGCGCGATGACCTGCTGGCTTTCCTCTGGTCATTATAATAACGAAAAAATACGATCCTATATGAAACTTCTTTTCAACATCGCCGCCTTTCTTACGGGTACCCTGACGGCTTATGCGCAAACAGACAAACCGGCTCCCAAAGTGGACGACAAGTATATTTCCAGCGGGGTGATCGACCTGAACGACAAACAAGGCGTGTCGTTCTCGTCAAAGGCCGGGGATTTTCTTTTCAAGCCTTACACGCTGGTGCAGACCTCAGTCAAATTAAATTATTACGATGACGAAGGGATCGACCTGGCGGATCAGGACCGTGTGGCCAACAGCGGCTTCGAGGCCACGAACGCCATCCTCGGTTTTTCGGGCAAGGCGTTCGATATCGTGACGTTCAACCTGGCGCTCAATGCGGCCAAAAGCGGCGGGGCGTTACTGCAACAGGCATGGTTCGACGTGAACATGAAAGATCAGTTGCGCGTAAGGGTGGGCAAATTCAAAACCCCTTTCTCGCAGGCCTACCTGGTGAATTTGGGCGAAACGCTCTTTCCTACGCTTCCTGCCTCGCTTACCACGCCGGTCAACATCCACGAGTCGATAAACTCCGTAAACCCCGCTTTCGCCACGGGCTTCGACCTGGGCGCGCAGCTCCACGGCATGTTGCACGGTAAGTGGGAGTACCGCCTGGGCGTGTTCAACGGCACGGGCATCGACGTGAATGCTGCCAGAAAGACCATGAGCGACGACTATAAGGGCCTTCCCTCGCTGCTCTACGCCATCCGCCTGGCCTTTATGCCCAAGGGTGTGATGCCTGCACACCAGGGCGATCCGGCAGACCTGGCCAATAACAAATTGCTTTTCGCCCTCTCCGGCTCTTATAATGTCGAGGCTTCCTGGGAATCGAGCAACGACCTGCGCGTGGGCGCCGAATTCGCCTGGCTCTGCAACCGCTGGTATGTGGGCGCGGAAGCCTACTGGATGAATATGAAATTCACCGCCCGCCAGCGCAATGTCAATGAGCCGTATAATTTCCTCGGCGCTTATGCCCAGGTGGGATATTTCGTGACCAGGAAGCTGCAACCCGCCCTGCGCTACGATTTTATGGACCGCAACTCGATTTCGGAGGCAGGCTCGATAAACATGCCCGCCGTGGGTCTTAACTGGTATGCGCTGCGCTCGAACCTCAAGCTGCAGGCCATGTACCAATACACCGGCCGCTGGGGACATGACAACCAGGACGCGCGCGACCGCGACGATCTGGGGCTGGCCCAGCACGGGGTGACGGTAATGATGCAATTTTCATTCTAAGCGGGAGTATGAAACGTATTTCTGCGATACTTTTCGTCCTTGCGGCCATGGCCTCGTGTGACAGCGGCGACATCCATCCCAAAAAGGAGGTGGTGACCGGACGCACCATCGAAGCGTCGTTCGTCCTCGAGGGTGTGGATGCGTTTCCGGGCGGCGAAGATTATATCCTGGTCTTCGCCTCGTTCGAGGAGCGGACCGAATACCCGATCTCGTTCCGCAATGTCGGCGAACCTGCCACGGCGGGCGCGCCTGTGGCGACAAACCTCTCGAATATCTCCGATCAGGCCGACTATGTGGCCCTCGCCGTGATCGACAAGAGTCGCAAGTTGGTCCACACGTTTTACTCCCACCCGATAGGCGGGCAGGGCAGCACCACAATTACCCTGCCTGAGCAGACCGTAAAACTCAACGGTTTCGGACGAGTGCAACAACAACTGTTCTCAAAATGCACGACTTGCCACCGCAACGGCGCGGGTGCGAGGGTGTACTACCTGAGCCTGACCCCTGCCGACAGCTATGCGCGACTGGTGGGCGTACTCTCCGGCAAGCCCGGGGTCGATTTAATGCGCGCTGAAGCGGGCAATCCGGACAATAGTTTTATAATCAAGGCCATGACCGAGCGAGACGCGCTTGAGCAGGATCACACGGAAATGGTTAAGCCGGACGACGTGAACCTGCTCCGTTCGTGGATCACGGACGGGTGCCTCAATAACTAAAATGCGATGAGTTTTTCAAACAGGATACTTGTATTCAGTAATATCCGTATCGAAATAAGCTGCTTCGAAACTGAAGGCGGCGTGCGTGAGTACAACGCGGTGCTGCATATCGTCAACACGAACGATACTTTTGAAGAGCAGTTGCAGAATATCCGTTCCGCCTATTTTTACCTGCTTTCGAACCTGGGCCATGAGGTCAGCCCCGTTTTCAGGCGTTTTTTCCTGAGCGACGCCGCCAACCAGGCCGAGGTGCTGCTCGCAGGCGAAAAAAGCTATCCGCCGTGCGCCACCTCGATCGTGCAACAGCCCCCGCTGGACGGCAGCAAGATCGCCCTTTGGGTCTATCTCTGCTCAGGGGTCGAAGTCACGGCCGCGGACGACGGGGTTGCGGTCGGCCATAACGGCCTGCGCCACCTGTGGACGGCCGGCCGGAGTACACCGGAAGGCGATTCATACGCTCAAACCGACACTTTGCTGGAACACTATGTGGATAAGCTGGATCGCGAGTATTGCAGGCTCGCGGACGACTGCATCCGCACGTGGTTTTTCGTAAGGGATGTCGATGTGAATTACAAAGGCGTGGTCGAGGCCCGCAAGGAACTTTTCCGCATCCACGGTCTTACGGAGCAGACCCACTACATCACCAGCACCGGTATCGAGGGACGCTCGGCAGACCCACGCGTGAGCGTGCTGATGGATGCCTACTCCATCCGCGGCCTGCAACCCGGGCAGCAGCAATTCCTGCTCGCCCCTACGCACCTGAACCCCACCCACGAGTACGGAGTGACCTTCGAGCGCGGCGTGCGGGTGGCTTATGGCGACCGCAGCCATATTTTTATATCGGGTACGGCGAGCATCGACAACCGGGGCGAGATCGTTGCCCCGGGCGACATCGCGGCGCAGACCCGCCGCATGTTCGAGAACATCGAGGCGTTGCTCACCGAGGCCGGCGCCGCGATGGAAGACGTCGCCCAGATGATCGTCTACCTGCGCGACACGGCCGACTACAGCAGGGTGGAAGCCATCGTCCGCGAGCGTTTCGGGCATATTCCCGGAGTGATAACCCTCGCCCCGGTGTGCCGCCCAGGTTGGCTGATAGAGACCGAGTGCATCGCCATTAAGCAGGAAACGAACCACACCTTCAAACCGTTCTGATCCATGCGCCTGCTGACTCGTCTCGCTTTTGTCCTTTTCGGTTTGATGATCGTCTGCCTCGGGATAGCCACGTTCGTGGAACGGGCCCACGGGAGCGATTTCGTGGCACGGTATGTTTACCATTCGTGGTGGTTCGCAGCGCTGTGGGGGGCGATGTTCGCCGCCACAATGGCAGTGATCATCGGGCGGTCGCTGCACCGCCGCCGGCCGTTGTTTTTGCTGCACGCCTCGTTCGGAGTGATCCTGGCGGGGGCGCTGCTGACATTCCTGACGGCCGAAAAAGGCATCATACACCTGCATGAGGGTATCTCCACGGGGGAGTTCCAACTCGACGAGGGAAACTTACGCAAGCTGCCTTTCACGATCACGTTGGACAGCTTCGAAACCGAATATTATAAAGGCACGCAGGCCCCGGCCGATTACGTGAGCAGGGTGACGGTAGCCGAGGGGACGGCCCGCACGCAGCGCATTATCTCGATGAACAATATCCTGCTCTACCGCGGCTACCGTTTATATCAGGCCTCGTTCGATGAAGACGGACACGGGAGCATACTTTCGGTCAACCGCGACCCGTGGGGTATTCCCATTACCTATGCAGGGTACATCCTGCTTGGCATTTCTATGCTATGGACGCTTTTTTCGCGGCAGGGAGGATTCCGCCGATTGCTGCGTGACCCGCGTTTCAAAAAGATGGGTATGGCGGCCGTGCTGCTGTTTCTGACCGTCGGCGGAGTGTCGGCCGCCCCGTCCACCCTCACGCGTGAGCAGGCCGACGCCTTCGGCCGGTTGCAGATGCTCTACGACGGGCGCATCGCCCCCGTACAGACTTTCGCCCGCGACTTCACGCTCAAACTGTGCGGCAAACCCCGCTGGGGCGAATTCACCGCCGAGCAGGTGCTGGCCGGATGGATATTCTACCCCGAGCAGTGGCAGCACGAGCCGATGCTGAGAATCAAAAGCGCCGAGGTACGCCGCCTTGTCGGGGCGGGCGAGATGGCTCCCTTTACCGTCTTTTTCGACCAAGAACGCAACTACAAACTCGTTGCCCACAGATACCGCGGGGAAGACAAACTGCGCAAAGCAATCGCCGAGACGGACGAAAAGGTGCAGCTGATCGCCATGTTGCAGGCCGGGGAGTATTTCCCCCTGTTGCCCCTGCGAACTCCGGACGGCCTGCGGTGGTATTCGCCCGCCGATCCAATACAGGGCGCGACACGCGGCGACTCGCTCTTTGTGAAAGGTATCTTCCCGCTAATGTATCAAGCGCTTCTGGCCGGGCATAACGCCGAAGTCGGAACGCTCATAGGCAAGATCGACGCGTTCCAGCAGCGACAGGGCGGTGCGGAATTGCTTTCGCCAACAAAACTGAATGCCGAACTTTGGTATAACCGAATGGATTTCGCCACGATGCTCTACCGGCTCAACCTTTGTTTCGGCCTGCTGGCGTTTTTCTATTTCTACTGGAGCATGGCTACCGGGCGGCGCAACCGGTGGGTGCAGGCACTGTTTCTGATCCAACTTATACACTCGCTGGCGTTCGTTACCGTAGCCCTGGTCCTGCGAGGTTACATTGCAGGCCACATTCCTTTGAGCAACGGTTACGAGACTATGATGTTCATTGCCTGGTGCGTGCTGCTGATAACGGTCATATTCCGCCGGAAATTCTTCCTTATTACTGCCTCGGGCTTTATCCTTTCGGGCTTCGCCCTGTTGGTCTCGGCCCTCGGTGCGATGAATCCGCAGATCACACCTCTGATGCCGGTGCTTGCCTCGACGTGGCTGAGCATCCATGTATCGCTCATTATGGGATCGTATGCCTTGTTCGGGTTCGTGACACTTAATGGGATGGCCGCCCTGTCGTTGTGGCTATTCTCAGGGCAAAAGGCGGCTGCGCAGACAGAAAACCTGCAACTGGTCAGTCGGCTGCTGCTCTATCCGGCAGTGTTCCTGCTGGCTGCGGGCATCTTCATAGGCGCTGTTTGGGCCAACGTGTCGTGGGGCCGCTACTGGGGTTGGGACCCCAAAGAGGTATGGGCGCTCATTACGATGATGGTCTACGCGCTGCCACTGCACGGCGCGAGCCTCGGCCGGTTTTGCCGTCCGCTATTTTACCACAGTTACGCTGTGGTTGCATTCTATGCGGTTCTGATGACCTATTTCGGTGTGAATTACCTGCTCGGGGGCATGCACTCCTACGCCGGTGAAACATCCATTCCCTCCGCCGCATGGCTTGCACTGCTGCCCCTCGCCTTGGTCGTGGCTGCAGGAGTGAAAAAATATTATTGCAGTAGAGTAAGTCATCTAAACGTGAGTTGGCGTTAAGCCAATAGAAGAAACAACGGCCAGACCTAAAAATCTGGCCATTGCTATTTTGTTAAGTTCATTGCTGCTCTTTTCAACAAACTTTTTACAATCAAACCATGAAAAGGCCGGATGAAAAAAAAGTAAACACGTCCGAGTTTATTTTTGAAATGCACTAAGGTGATGGCCGATATTCGTTTGTGGTCCTTATTCTTTTCAATGAACACAGACATATAGGCGCTAAGATGTTTATCGGTCAATAGTAATACTGTTTCATCGTCGCTCTTGGCAGGAATAGAAGCCAATTCGTTGCTGCCGCTTGTACGGATACAGGTTTCAAATTCTTTCAGGTTGTCATTGTCAGAACCTTTCAGTCCGACAAATTTTACCAAAAAATTACGCAGTTTGAAAAGAGCATTTACCCAACCGGGAAAATCTGTCCAAAAGCCGACCATGATATCATCAGGGGTAAACTCTTTTGTCGGTTGAACTTTACAGGCAAACACGTCGGTATAATCCGCCGGAAGATAATTTCGACATAGACTGTTCGTCGGGATTATAGATTTCTTTATTTTCATATAAAGCTGATCCGCTTTACGGATCATATGAACAGGTTCACGTTGGCGCCCTCGGCGCGCTCCATATAGGTGGCCACGCCGCCTATGGTCACTCCGTCGAGCAATTCCTCGCGCTTCACCCCCATAACGTCCATCGACATCTGGCAGGCTATGAATTCCACGCCTTGGGAGAGAGCCTGTTCACGCAGCGATTCGAGCGAGTCGATGCCTTTGCGTTTCATGATATGGCGCATCATCCGGCTGCCCAAGCCGCACATATGCATCTTTGAGAGTTTGAGTTTCAAAGAGCTGGACGGCAACATCATCCCGAACATGCGGCCGAATATATCCTTGTCGACAAACGGTTTACGGACTTTCTTGATGACGTTCAGGCCCCAAAATGTGAAAAATATCGTCACCTTTTCGCCCGTAGCCGCCGCGCCGTTGGCCAACACGAACGTTGCGAGCGCCTTATCCAGATCGTCACTGAACATGATAAACGTCTTGCCGCGCCCTGCCGCCGGAGACGACGCGCCACATGCCTGCGGAGCGCCTTTTTCGATGACCACGGTAAATTTGCCTTTTTCTTCGGTTTGCGAAACGAGCCGGTTGCCGGTAATGTTGCACCACGCCTGCGTATCGCGGGCAAAACCGGCGTCGGTGGCCGTCATTTCGATGCGGTCGCCCTCGGCCATCGCGTCCATAGTCTGTTTGAGGCGCAGCACCGGCCCGGGACATTGCAGCCCACAAGCGTCCACGCGCAGGATCTTCATCTCTTGTTTCATAATTTGTCGGTTATTGGTTTGAGTAACGGGAGAAGTTATGGTTTTTGTCGGCGGGATCATGGCGGCCGAATAGGTTGTATAGCCGCCCGAAAGATTCCGTACATCGGCGAAGCCACTGGCGGCAAGTACTTTCATGGCAAGGTATCCACGCAAACCGACGGCGCAGTAGATCAACACCGGTTTGTCAACGGGAATTTCGTCCAGGCGGGCGCGCAGCTCGTCCAACGGTATGTTGACCGCACCCGGGATCGCGCCCATGGCAAACTCTTCGCGGGTACGCACGTCCAGCAAGGTATTCCCGCCGGCGGCAACTTCCCGCCATGTCGCGGCCGGCATCGATCCGGATAAGATGTTCGAAGCCACGTATCCGGCGATGGCTACCGGGTCTTTAGCCGATGAGAACGGCGGCGCATAGGCATGCTCGATGCGCGTCAGGTCGGCCACCGTACCTCCGTTCTTGATGAGCAGGGCGATCTGGTCTATGCGTTTGTCAACCCCGTCGTAGCCCACGCACTGCGCGCCGTATAATTTACCGTTCACGGGGTCGAACGTAAGTTTGACGCTCAGCGGCAGCGCGTCGGGATAATACCCGGCGTGCGAGGAGGAGTGCGTCCACGAACTGCGGTATGGAATATCGAGCTGTTTGAGGCGTTTGGCGGACAAACCCGTAGAGGCGACGGCCATATCGAACACCTTGGCTATGGCGGTGCCGATAGACCCCTCGTATTTGACGGTATCGCCCGACGCCATGTTGTCGGCCACAATACGTCCCTGTCGGTTGGCGGGTCCGGCCAGATAGTTGAGCCAGGGCCGGCCGGTGAGCGGATGCGGAAATTCGATGGCGTCGCCCACGGCATATATGTCCTTTTCAGAGGTTCGCAGGTACTCGTCCACCCATATGCCGCCAGTTTCCCCGATCCTGAGTCCGGCGGCGCGGGCCAGCGTAACCTCAGGGCGTACGCCGATCGAAAGGATGACGATGTCGGCAGGGATCGACACGCCGCTTTTAAGGTGTACCTCGATCCGGTCGCCGTCTCGGGTGAAGCGCTCTACGGCCTGTTCCAAGTGCAGAGCCACGCCTTTTTTCAGGAGATGCACATGTACCTGAGCCGCCATCGAAAAGTCAATCGGGGCCATAACCTGCGCCGCCATCTCGACGATGGATACTTTGGCTCCGGCCGCATGCAGGTTCTCGGCCATCTCCAACCCGATGAAACCCGCCCCAACGACCACCGCGCGTTCTATCCGGCGCGAAGCGAGTTGATTCTTAATCCTATCCGTGTCATCCACGTCGCGCAGGGTAAAAATACCCTCCAGGTCAATGCCTTCGAGCGGCGGGCGTACGGGCGTCGCGCCCGGCGACAGCAACAGTTTATCGTAGGTTTCGGTATATTCCGTTCCGTCCGCGCGGCGCACGGCGACGGTTCTGGCCCGCGGATCAATACCCACAGCCTCATTACCCACCCTGACGTCTATATTGAACCTTCCGCCGAAAGACGCCGGGGTTTGAAGGAAAAGCCTATCGCGGTCGGCTATTACGCCTCCTATGTAATAAGGAAGACCGCAGTTGGCGTATGAGACGTATTCGCCCTTCTCGAGAATGACGATTTCGGCCGACTCGTCCACGCGGCGAATACGCGCAGCGGCGGTGGCTCCTCCGGCCACACCTCCTATAATCACGTGCTTCATATGTTATTTTTATTTATCCTTCCGACGGCGCAGCTGACGTAGGAGCGCGCTCCCGCCGTCACCGCCCGCAATCCCTTGACCGACCCTCGCTCGGGATAGCCCATCGAAAGCAGCTTTGCCGCCAGTTGCACACGCGTCACCTCGTCGGTGTGGTCTACGGTGATCTCGCCGGCCTCCAAGTCGACGTCGGCGCCGAAGACCCCGTTTACGGAGGCGAGCGACTTATGGATGGAATTGGCGCACCCGCCGCATTTTATATTATCTACTTTTATCGTCGCCTTCATAGCTGTTTAATCTTTTCTATCACATCAGATATCCCATCCGCAGTATGTTTGACCGACTCGAGCAGCGCCGCTCCCGCCCCGGTCAGTACGAACAGCATCTTGCGCTTGTCGTTTGTGCAGAGCGCCCGTTCTATCAACCCCTTCTTTTCGGCCGAAGCGATCACCTTCGAAGCGTTAGAAGCCGTAAGGCCCAGTTTCTCCGCCACATCGCCCGAACAACATTCGCCCTCTTTGGCAATGGCGCACAACAGCATCCCTTCATTCAGCCCGATGCCGTGGCGCGTCTGGAACGCCGCCTCGAAATCGTTGATCGAGCGCATTACGTCCCTTATCCTGCATAATTCGGCTTCCATATCCTACTTATTAAGCAACACCTCGTCTATGGCCTCCTTGAGCGAGGCTTTAGGCATCGCGCCCTGGGAAATCTGCGGATCGCCGTCCATCGGAATGAACAGCAGCGTGGGGATCGACCGCACGCCGAACAGCGCGGCCAGGTCGCGCTCTTTGTCAACGTTCACCTTATAGATATAAATACTGTCGCCATATTCGGCGGCCAGCTCTTCCAGCACCGGTGCGACGGCCTTGCAGGGGCCGCACCAGTCGGCATAGAAATCTATCAGCGCGGGCCTGTCGCCCAAATATTTCCACTCCTGCGGATTGGTTTCATAATCTGCAACTTTCGCCAGAAAGTCGGCCTTAGTGAGTTGTATCGTCGTCATTTTGGTGTCTTTTGCCGCGTTGCCCGCACATGCGGCGAACACGACTCCCGTTATAAGGATAAGCGTAACAAACTTTTTCATAACTATGCGTCTGTTTTTCCGACAAAGGTATAAACTATTTTCCAATGGAAATAATATTTATTGGAAAATAAATAAAATGACCGGATGCCATAGGCGGTTTGTCTGAATTTCCCGACCCAAGCATCCTGGATTCATGTTTTGTAATACCTCCGAATGGTTTTAAGGAAAATTAAGACATATTCCATACGGGTTGTGAATAACGTGGCGAAACATTTCATACATTTGGGAAGTTTTAGCCCGTTGAAGTACGGGGACGATAATCGTAAATTAAACCAAACCACAATGAAAAAGACCATTTTATCATTTCTGGCAGTGATCATGTGCGCCGGCCTCTGGGCGCAGGAGCCTCTGGCGACCCCCGAACAAGTAGCCAAAAACGCCGTAAAACGCTTCAAAAAAGAGATTGGCCTCACAGCCGAGCAAACGCCTAAATTCCAGGAGATCATCACGGAACGCATGACCGCCATCGACGCCGTGACCGCAAATAAATCGCTGGACCAAAAAGAAGCCGGCAAAAAGAAAAACGCCGCCATAGAAAAGTCCAAAAAGCAACTGGCCGAAATACTCACTCCCGAACAGATGAAAAAGTTCAACGAGAGCGTAGCCAAGAAACCCCTCCGCTCCAAACCCGAGGCGGCGCCCAAAGCCAAACCGGCAAAAGATGCGTCCGACGATGACGCAGGAGCAGGCAGCGACGACGGGCTGTAACAACCGCCCAATCCGCCCGGAGTTGAGCTACGCCTGCGTTTTCATTGAAGTTCAGGCGGATTTTCAACCCGTACGGAAACCGAGCGTACACGGAATCACTTGAGTGATTCCGTGTATTTTTTCATATTGTCGAGTATGGCCTGCCAGCCTTCCCGTTGCTGTGCGGCCGTAAAAACGTCTTCGGCCTGGAACGTAACGGTAACTGTCGTCCCATCTTTATCGGGCGTGAGCGTAGTGGTTACTTTCCGTCCGTCGCCGAGCGTATAATCGAGACGTACTCCCGGGACAACCCGGTTGAACGTCCCCTCGAAATCGAAGCCGGCGCTGCCGTCGCGGGCCTCCATGCGATAGTTGAAACGTCCGCCTTCGCGCAGGTCGTTAGAGGCGCGCGGGCAAACCCATTCGTCGCTCGCGCGGTTCCACCGGACGATATGCTCCGGGCTTGTAAGGCTTTGCCAAACGCGTCGCCCGTCGGCGCGGATCCGCGCCTCTACGGTAATGTTTTCCCTCATGGTATGTGTTTTTCCGCATCTCCATCAATAAGCGTTCCAATGGCCCCTAAACAGGCATAACGCAAGCCAGTCTCAGGTAAAGGCCGCGGCCGCCCGCATAAAAGGAATGAAAACAAAAAATTTAAACCGATTCTCCGACAAACCGCAAACGACAGCATTTATGACCTTCGAAGAAATTATGCGCGATCTGGAATCGCTCGCAACCGCGCAGACAAAGAAAATCTACCAGGCGCACGGCGTGCATGAGCCGCACTGGGGCGTTCCCACAATGGCCATGAGGCCTCTTGCCAAAAAGATAAAACGCAACCAGGCGCTGGCCGAACGCCTGTATGCGACGGGAAATTACGACGCCATGTATTTCGCCGGAATGATCGCCGACCCCAGGGCGATGACCGAATCCGACTTCGACCGATGGATCGAAGCCGCTTATTTCTTCATGCTGTCAGACTACGTGGTGGCTGTCAGCCTGGCCGAAACGAGTTTCGCCCAAGCCGTCGCCGATCGTTGGATAGAAAGCGGAGAGGAGCTTCGCATGTCGGCCGGATGGTCTTGCTACTGTTGGCTTTTGGGTTCCCGCCCCGACGGCGAGTTCGATCCGGAAAAGATCAAGGCCATGCTGGGCAGGGTGGCAGACACCATTCACGACCAGCCCAACCGCACCCGTTACAGCATGAACGGCTTTGTTATCGCGGCAGGCATATCGTACCTTCCGCTTCACGAAGCGGCGGTAAATGCCGCCGAAAAGATAGGAAAGGTGAAGGTTACGACCGAAAAGGGAGCGTGTTCGACGCCCGTGGCGACGCAGGCGATCCGGAAGGCCAAGGATAACAACAGACTGGGTTTCAAACGCAAAGGGGTGAGATGTTAAATGAATCCCCACGATAAGAGTTCTCCGCATCCTGCCGCCCGGTATGACGGCGAAAGCCTGATGGCGGCAGGCGAAACATCGCAACAGGCCGGGAGAGTACTCCCGGCCTGCTTTATTTTATGATCGGACCAAACTACCTTATCCTTTCGTAGTACTCCCTGGTGCGGGTGTCGACGCGTATCTTTTCGCCCGTCTGTATGAATAGCGGAACGCGTACGGTGGCTCCCGTATCCACGGTGGCGGGCTTGAGCGAGTTGGTCGAGGCGGTGTCGCCCTTCACGCCTGGTTCAGTGTAAGTCACCTCCATATCAACTATCGGGGGCAACTCGGCCGAGAGGACCATCTCTTTCTCCGTATGGAAGAGTACCTCGATCACCTGTCCTTCGCGCATAAGGTCGTTGTTCTCTATCATGCCGCGCTCGAAGACTATCTGCTCGAAGGTCTCGGTGTGCATGAAGTTCGATCCCATATCGTCGTCGTAGAGATATTGGTAAGGACGCCTCTCCACCCTCACAATCTCGATGTTCACGCCTGCCGTCCAGGTATTCTCGAGTACGCGTCCGTTCTCCAGGTTCTTGAGTTTGGTGCGGACGAAGGCGGGGCCTTTGCCCGGTTTGACGTGTTGGAATTCGACCACCATGCAGGTTTTGCCGTTGAATTCGATGCACATTCCGTTCTTAAAGTCGGCTGTAGTTGCCATTATCTGATGTTTTTTGATTTTTAGTGGCGCAAAGGTACGAAAAAAAGATGTGATTACAAATCAGGGCCGGCATCCCCACTCGTAATGCGGCGCGTCGAGGCCCAGGAGGGCGATTACGCGCTCCGTCACGCTTCCGCATAGGGATTCGATATCGCCAGGAAGGGAGTAGAAGGAGGGCGAGGCGGGCATAACCACCGCGCCGCATTCCGACAGGGCGGCCATATTGCGCAGGTGGATCGTACTCAGGGGAGTTTCGCGCACCACCAGCACCAACCGTCGGCGTTCCTTCAGCATCACGTCGGCCGCGCGACCTATCAGCCCCTCGGAAACGCCGGCGGCTATGCGGCCCATGGTCCCTGCGGAGCATGGAACCACCGCCATGGCGTCCCAACGCGCCGACCCGGAAGCGGGAGGGGCGAACATATCGTCCGGGGCGTAACACGTTATCTTGGGGTGTGAGGGCATGGCCTGCCCTTCGTATCCGGCTACGGCGCGGCCGTTAGGACTTACTATAAGCGCTATCTTCGCCACGCAATCCATCGCGGCGAGCCTCTCGAGGAGCTGCCTGGCGTATATGGACCCGCTGGCCCCCGTGACGGCCACTATTATATGTCTATCGCCTTGCACTCCCATCCTTGTTTTTCGATGTGCGCCAACGTCCTGGGCAGGGCGTAGCGCAGGTTGCGGAAAGCTTTGGCCGAATCGTGGAAAACCACTATCGATCCCGGCCTGACATGTTTGGTGACGTTGCGCAGGCACTGGCGCGGCGAAATGTAACGGCTGTAATCGCGGCTAAGCACATCCCACATAACCAGCGTGTAACGCTCCGACAGCACCCGGGCCTGCGCCGGGGTTATACGCCCGTAAGGGGGGCGGAAGAGGTCGGAATGGGTAAGCGAATTGCAGAAATCGACGTCCTCGACGTAGCGCCTCAGGCTCATGCTCCAGCCTTTCTGATGGCTGTAGGTGTGGTTCCCCACTTTGTGGCCTCGCTCTATCATGCGGTCGTACAGGTCGGGATACATCTCAATGTTCTTGCCCAGGCAGAAGAAGGTCGCCTTGGCCCCCGTCTTGTCGAGCTGGTCGAGTATCCACTCCGTCACCCCGGGCGTGGGGCCGTCGTCGAAAGTAAGGAATACGGCGTCTTCGCCCTCCATGTTCCATATCAGGGAGGGCGCCCAGCGGCGTATGATATTCCAGGGTGTGAAACGCACGGGCGTCGGGCAGGGGCTTTGGACGCCTGCGGTGCAAAGTTAGGTTTATTTGCGTAAAATACGGGAAAAAGAATTATATTTGTCTATCAAATTTTTCTGTCATGAAAAAACTGCTGGTCATACTCTTTGCGGGCGCAACCGCCCTCTGGAGTTGCGTGGAAGGCGGCAAGGTGGCCTCCAACGGAGGTCTTTACGAAATCTTCGTGGTTTGCGACGACGAGAAGTGGAACGGCGCGCCGGGCGATACACTGCGGGCGATATTTTCCGAGCCGGTGGATATGATAAACCAGTACGAAGCGTCGTTCAGCGTCCTGAGGGTAGCCCCGCAGGCTTTCGGCAAGATCATAGGCCGCCACCGCAACCTGCTGTTCATACAGACCGGCAGTGAGTTCGCCGAGGCTTCAATGACAGCCGAATACGACGTTTATGCCGCCCCGCAGATAGTGGTCCGCGCCACCGGGCCTACGGCGGAATCCATAACCGGATATTTTTCCGAACACCGCGCCGAGGTGGCCCGCATATTCGAACTTGCCGAACGCGACCGCAACCTGGCCGCCGCCAAGGCCCATAACGAAAAGAGCCTTATGAACCTGGTGGAAAATAAATTCGGCATGAAGATAGACATCCCGCTGGGCTACAAGCTGCGCTCGGAAGGCGACGATTTCATATGGATATCGCACGAGCGTCCGCAGGTAAGCCAGGGCTTCATGATCTACAGCTACCCTTGCGAAGGGGTGTCCGACTTCGATTCGGTGCATCTTACCACCCGCCGCAACGCATTCGTATCGCGCATACCTGGCCCGAGCGACGGGTCGTATATGACAACCTACACCGACGATCCGATGCTCTATCCCAAAGTGAGGTACATCACCATAGGCGGCCGCCAGTGGGCGCGCATGGCCGGCTTCTGGGAGGTCCACGGCGATTTCATGGGCGGGCCGTTCATAAGCTACTCCACGCCCGCCGGCTCGCCGCGCAGGGTGGTGACGATAGACTGCTACCTCTTTTCGCCCAAACAACCCAAGCGCAATTTCCTCAAACAGTTAGACCACCTTGTCTATTCCGCGGAATTCCCGGGGGATAACCGATAGGCTGCGCAACGCCAAAAACCGTCCCCATGAAAAACGGCAAGCATTTCCGTACGCTCTTCATCACGGAAAACATAATCATAGCCGCACTGATAGCGCTGTGTTGCATAAATTACAAGTTCATAACCAGATCGGTAGCCAGATTCGCGTGTTCGATGCCCGAGCTTCCCGCTCCGGAGAATAACTCCCCATCCGGGATAGAGGTAAGTTACGCCGACGCCGTATGGATACACAAAGTCAACACCGTGGAAAAGCTGCGCTCGGTGCAGGACCGTTTCAGCGGTATCGAAATGGATGTAGCTTATATCGACGGGCGATTTTTCATGGGCCACTGGCCGGAGGAGCAGCCATCCGGGTTGGTTCTCGACTCGATGCTCGGCGCGTTGAGCGACATATCGCGCCACCGTTTCTGGATAGACTTCAAAAACCTCGCCGACCTTGATGAAACCGAGGCGCGGGCGGCCCTCGACACGCTCTCCGCCATAACGGCGCGCCACGGACTGCCCCGCGAGAGGATGATAATAGAATCGACGACGCCTCAAAAGCTGACGGCGTTCACCGACGCCGGCTTTAAGACCAGTTACTGGATACCGTCGCCCCGCATAAACTATGCGACTACGGACGAGATAGCCGGATGGTACGAAAAAGTGGTTGCCGGCTTAAAACAGACGAGGGTATCCACCCTGTCGGGAAATTACCAATGCCTGCCGTACGTGATGAGATACTTCCCTGAACACACGTTTATGGCTTTCGGACTCAATTCCAACCTTAAAGTGATCCTCATCGACGAAAAATGATCCGGGAGTCTCTCAGGAACAGACTTGCAACATACGCCTATTTTGCACTGTTCGTAGCCGGCCTTGCGGCCGTACAGATGTTGTTCTACTATTTTATCGGAGGGACGGGCAGGCCGAAAGGCATTGCGGGCTGCTGCATAGCCGCGGCGGCGTGGGCCGCCATCCCTGCGCTCATCGCCCGCCGGTGGGCCGTATATACGGCTTTCGCCTCGTTCACCCTGCTGTTCTACGGTAATCTTATATATTACCGCTATTACGGCGCTCTTATATCCTGGCCGATCATAAAATCCAATATTTCCATGCTTCCGTCGCTGGGCGACAGCATCGTTACGGGCATGGTCTGGAGCGACGCCGCGCTGTTTATCCCGCTGGCGGCATTCGCGGCGGCGGACGCGTTCTTCTTCCGTCGCAAACGCCCCGGAAGGCGGCCCATGATCAAAGCGGTCGCCATAGCCGCAGCCATGGCCCTGACGGTGGTGGCCGCGTATGCCCTGTTAAGGAGACAGAAGACGCTCAAGGAGATGGGCGACCATTATTATTTCACGAAGGTAGCCATGACCCGTTATTTCGGCTACTTCACATACCTGCTTTACGACATTACGCACAACTCCGGCGACATTAAACTGTCGGCCGGGCAACTTTCCGGGATAGAGACGTTCCTGTCCGGTGTGGCTCCCCGCCCCGCCCCGGTTGGCCCCGGAGCGGCCTGCGGAGGGAAGAACGTAATATTGATACTGGTCGAATCGCTCGAATCGTTTCCCGTGGGCCTTACGGTGGAAGGAAAGAAAGTCATGCCTTTCCTTGACAGCCTGACGAACTCAGGCAACGCCTTCTATGCGCCGTGCGTGATCAACCAGACGGGCATAGGACGCTCGGCGGACGGACAGCTGATACTCAACACCGGGCTTTTACCCCTCACGGACATAGCCGCAGCCAACCTCGAAAACAGGAAATACCCCTCATTGGCGTCGTTGCTCAAACAGTCGGGCAAGTGGGGCGATTGCGTCGCCATGCACACCTTCGCCGCCGACTTCTGGAACCAGGCCAACTTCTCCAAAATGCTCGGCTACGACATGACGTACGACAGATCCTCCTTCAAACATGACGAGATAATCAGGCCCACGCTTGGCGACAGTTCGTTCATGGCTCAGTCGGTGCATATCCTGTCATCGCTGCGCAAACCGTTCCTGGCACAGGTCATAACGGCCTCGTCGCACAACGCCATCGACCTGGGCGACAGGAAAAGGATATCCGCGCCCCCCGCATACGGGAAGGTGCTGGGAAGGTATCTCGAGGTGATAAACTACGTCGACGGGGCGCTGGAATCGTTCTTCAGCAAGCTCGACGCCGCAGGCCTGCTCGAAAGCAGCGTGGTGCTGATCACCGGCGACCACACCTTCTCGTTCATCGAGGACGACGACAAAGTCCCCGGAGGCAGGTACGTGCCGCTGATAATATACAACTCCTGCCGCGACGGGCGCTTCGACGAACCTATGGGCCAGGTGGATATATTCCCTACGATGGTCGATGCGCTGGACATATGCTACGGATGGCGCGGCCTCGGCTCTTCCGTATTTTCCGACGCGCCTCCATGCGGGGCGATGGCCCAGCAGGGCAAGTTCACAGGCGCAGGCCCGGATTGCAAAAAAAGGTTGGAGCAGGCATGGAGGATATCGGAACTCATAATAAAAGGGAATGCGCTCGAATATAGCGCCGCAAGCGTGATACGGCCGGAGAAGGATAAATAGAATATCCCGAAAGAGGCAGCCGCCCCTACTCCCCGACGCGCCATTCCAACTCCAGCCATAACGAACGGCAGGCGGGGTTGGCCTCTATCCTTTGCAGCATGGGGCCGAGGGCGTCCCTGACGGCGGGCTGTCTCTGCCACAGGCGGCCTATGAAGGCGGCCAGCCCTTTCACCTCCGGGTTGCCGGCCTCGGGGGCCGCCCTTTCCAGCAGGGGGATCAGCTCGCCGGCGTCCCATTGCAGCGAAGGATTGGCCATTACGGCTGCCGCACCCGACATCAGCGCAGCGTAACGCACCATGGCGGAGGACGACGAGAGCCACACCGGGACGATATCCCGCGCCGCCGCGCAGCGTCCTATGGCCATCCCGGCGTGTTCGGCCACCTCCGGCGACGATATCCCTTCCGCCCAAAAACCTGCCTCGGAGATATCCATACGAGCCGGATCGGCAATATACAGGGCGGCCAGGCGCAATTCGCGCACGTCGCTGCAGTAGAGCGTACGGGCCAGACCGTGATCGGGGGCGTAACGCGCGGCGACCTCCTTTATGGACGCAGCCGCCACGCCATAGCTCAGGGGATAGTCCGTCCCCCGGGCGGACATAGCCTCTACGACCATCCCGTTGGTCTGGGTACGCAACAGGCGCAATATTTCGGCTGTCTTGCCTGCGTTGGACATGGCGCGGCAGGCTATTTTACCTCTTCCATACGCCCCATCTGGGTGATCTGCGCGCGGATGGCGGCCACTTCGCGGCCGCCGTCAACCAGACGCAGGGCCACGTTGGCCGGAACGAGCCTGTAGACGGGATCGGGGGCGTTCTTGTCTCTTTTATCCGTTCTGGCTACCGGAGCAGAAAGGGGCTTGTCCGTGACGGCCATCTGCAACACCAGCGGGCTTCCGCTCAGGTCGTCGGCGGGCAGCAGGCCGCCCTCGGGCGAATAGCGGCACACCACGCGGCTCAACTCGCCCGCCTGGGGGACGATGTCGTAAGTGCGGACAATGGTCTGCACCGACTGCTTGCCCATGAAAAGCGAGAGGTACTCCTCCTCCAGGCGGTCGATCTCCGATAACGCCGCGGCCAACCCGGCCCCGAATACGTTCTCGCCGGCCACGCCCGTGATAAGCTCTATGCGGTGTTTACGCAGCATGAATATAGTTTTGGCCGCTTCGCGGGCGGCGTCCTCGGGACTGCGCTCCAAAGCGTCCTGGCGGTCTATGGGTATTTTAGTGAACTCCACCGCGTTGCGCGTATGGGAAACCGGTAGCGCCGGAGTGCCTGCCCACACGCCGGGATGGTCGGCGGCAAAGGCGGCGGCGGATCCGACAGTGATGGCGGCCTCGGCGACAGTGCAAAAATACTTATCCGACAAAGGGGCTATCACTCCAAGGTATTTCTGCGCGAAACGGGCGTAAGGGCCGGTGCGGATGATCTGTTTCTCGGCCTTGACCGTCACCCTCACCACAGTGGCGGCGCTTTGTCCGAAAAGCGTTGCCGGTAACGACAACAGACACGACGATAACAATATACAAACGTATTTCTTCATAATTCCAAATGTTTGGCGTTACGCAAAGCTATATCTTTTCCGTCAGAAATCAGAATTTAAGGTAAAAATCGCGCGTAAGGGCCATGTATTCGTCACTGAAAGCGCCTTCCGCAGTTCCCGCTATGGTGAGCGCTCCGCACTCGCAGGACGCCTGCGCGCCGTCCCGCACGAACTCGACAAGCACCCTTTTGCACGGACCTCCAGGCCGGGTGAAGACCTCCGTAAAGCGCGAAGCGAAAAGCCCGTGCGACACAGCTCTGAGCCTGAGTGACAAAGCCTGCCCGGGCGGCAGGATAACAGAAAACCGTCCCTCCGGAGCAAGGAGCGTATCCACGGCCTTAAGCAAATCGCCGTGCGTAAGGGCGACGGTGTGCCGCGCAGTGCTGCGCGAAGCGGACGGAGGCCGCAGCGACGACGAGAAATAGGGGGGATTGGAGACGATATGGTCGTAAAGCGGCGGACGCGCAGCCCAATGCGCCATACTGCCCATGCCGGAGGCGGAAACGCCCTGCCGCGACGGATACGAGCGACGCATGGCGAAAGCCTGCAGAGACGTTCCGAAAACCCTTATGCTCTCGGCCCAAGGCGAAGCCCCGGCGTTAATGGCGGCCTGGCGGACGCACTGGGGATCGATGTCGACGGCATCCACCGCCGCGTACGGCCCGCTGCGCTGGGCGAGCATGAGCGCTATCACCCCCGTACCAGTACCCGCGTCGAGCAACCTGCCCTGCGAGGCGTCCACGCGGCACCACGCTCCCAACAACACCCCGTCGGTACCGACCTTAACCCCCGCCGAAGGCGATTGCTCCACGGCAAACCGTTTGAAACGGAAAATATTCCCCGGCATAAAATGCGTTAAAATTTATCAAAATTAGCCATAAAAATTGGCCGTGACACTTTTTTCCGATAAATTTGGAGGTTTAAAAAATCATATTAAAATTCGGAATCATGCAATCGATTGACACGTACAAATTTACGGGCAAGCGCGCTATAATTCGCGTAGACTTCAACGTACCGCTGGACGAGAATTTCAACGTAACGGACGACACGCGCATCCGCGCCGCCATCCCCACGATCAAAAAAGTCCTCGCCGGCGGCGGCAGCGTCATCCTCATGTCGCACCTGGGCCGTCCCAAGAAGAACAACGACGACAAATATTCGCTGAGCCACATAATATCAGCCGTAGAGGCCCGCCTTGGCGTGAAGGTCGAATTCGCCGGCGACTGCATGGGAGATAAGGCGGCCGGGATGGCCGCGGCCCTCAAGCCCGGCCAGGTGATAATGCTCGAAAACCTGCGCTTCTACGCCGAAGAGGAGGGCAAAGCCCGCGGCCTGGCCGATGACGCTACCGACGAGCAGAAGGCCGAAGCCAAGAAAGCCGTGAAAGCCAGCCAGAAGGAATTCGTAAAAAAACTCGCATCGTACGCCGACTGCTATATAAACGACGCCTTCGGCACCGCCCACCGCGCACACGCCTCCACCGCCCTGATTGCGGACTATTTCCCCGCCGACAAAATGTTCGGTTACGTCATGGAAGGCGAGCTTAAAGCGATAGACAAAGTGATGGAATCGCCCGTCAAGCCTTTCGTGGCCATCGTGGGCGGCTCCAAGGTGTCGTCCAAGATCACCATCATAGAGAAACTCATGGAGCGCGTCGACAGCCTGATCGTAGGCGGCGGGATGACCTACACCTTCATGGCGGCCCAGGGCGGCAAGATAGGCGGATCGATCTGCGAACCGGACCAGTTCGAAACGGCCCTCAACATCCTCAAGAAAGCCAAAGACAAAGGCATAGAGATAGTGCTTGCCTCCGACGCCCTGTGCGCCGACGCCTTCAGCAACGACGCCAACACGCAGATTTGCCCCTCGAACGCCATTCCCGACGGATGGGAAGGCCTCGACATAGGACCCGAAGCCAAAGAGGCTTTCCGCAACCATATCCTGAAATGCAAGACCATCCTCTGGAACGGTCCGGTCGGCGTGTTCGAGATGGAGAAATTCATGGGCGGATCGAAAGCCGTGGCGGAAGCCATAGCCGACGCAACAGGCAAGGGAGCCTACTCGCTCATAGGCGGCGGCGACTCCGTGGCCTGCATCAACAAATTCGGCCTGGCCGAAAAGGTGAGCTACGTGTCCACCGGCGGCGGCGCCCTGCTCGAATACATGGAAGGCATAGAGCTGCCCGGCGTGGCGGCTATCAAGAAATAGCCCGACGGCCTTCAAAAAACGGGATTATCCGATAGGGTGATCCCGTTTTTTTTTGCATATCGGCCGGCCGTGCGGATTGTCGGATAAATGTCGCATCAATGTCATATCCCGCTTTGGCGATAAGTTCAAATTACCTGTATTTTTGTACAACATAAAACGTTCGAACGATGAAGCAACCGGAGTTAGGCAGGAAGATCCTTGAATTGAGGCAGGCGCGCGGACTAACCCAATCGGAGTTGGCCGAAACCTGCAACCTGAGTTTAAGGACCGTCCAGAGGATAGAATCGGCAGAAACGACTCCACGCAACTATACGAGCAGAACCATCTTGTCCCGCCTGGGCTATGAGTGGACCGATTTACAGGAAGATCCCGGCGAGCGTGAGGGCGGCGGCTCCGGGAACGTCAAAGGATCATCCAATAAGAGGATCGACACGGCCGTAATATTGTTGGGGTTACTGTCGCTGGCCGGGTTGGCGTTTGCCGGGTTGTTGATCTTCCGCGCCGGAAATAACCAGCAGCAGACGGAAAACGATCCGCAGCCGGTCCAGGGCTGGCTGCGCGAGGGAGATAATTACCGGGCCGGGCTGGACAAAACCATTCGCAGGACGGGCGGCAAAAGCGTCTTCCTGGAATGCACCGAAAGCAGGGTGGACAAAGACGAATTCGGGACGCTCCTCCAGTCGTGCAGCACGGCCGACTATGCGGGCAAACGCGTCAGGATGACCTCGTACATAAGATCGAAAAAAGTGAAGGGATGGGCAGGTATGTGGATGCGCGCCGATACCAGGGGGTCGTATGAAAGCCTTGCCTTCGACAATATGTCCGACCGTCCGATAAAAGGCACGTCCGACTGGACGCGGTGCGAGATAGTACTCGACGTACCCGAGGACAGCAGCGTACTCTTCTACGGAATATTGCTCGCAGGAACGGGCAAGATATGGTTCGACGACGTTAAACTGGAGATAGTGGACAACGACGTGCCGACAACGCGTCGGCCTTTAGAGCGCCGCAAGCAGGGAAATCAGAAATCACTAACCTTTTAAAACCTTAACCTATGAAAAAGCTATTGTTCGTCGCGCTATTTTGCGCCATCGCAGCGGCAACGTCCGCAAAGGACCCCGAGTCCGAAAAGTCCGCGGCAGTAAACGACAGGCTCATAGGACGGTGGGAACTGTCCAGGCCCGAGGGAAGCAGCCCTACAGAGTTGTCGAAAGTCAGGCAAAAGATCTACACCAAAGAATCGTACGTAGTCCTGGAAGTGGACAAGACCAACAACACCACTTACGTCGATTTTATCGGAAAACTAACCAACCAAAGCGCCAATAGCATAACCGAGACCCCCATCTACACCCATCCGCCCTACAAAAGCATGCTGGGAAACGATTTTAAAATTTCTTATAAAATAGAAGGCAACCGGCTTTACCTTAATGGCCTCAACTACAAGCTCGACGAAGTCTGGATAAGGATAAGCGAATAGCTTGCGCTAAAATACAACGTCCCTCCATTCGTCTCCGTGACGAAGGGAGGGACGTTCCATTCATGCTCCGTCGTTGCGCGTCGCAGCGATATTTCGCAATTTCGGGAAATACGGTCATGATAATTTTAACAAAATGTTTATCTTTGCACGAAGTAATATTGCAAAGATGTTCGATTCAGAGATGATCCGTGCGGTTTACGGCTCTTTCGCAGGGCGCGTCGACCGCGCCAAACGCGTTTTGGGCAGGCCGCTTACCCTTACCGAAAAGATACTTTACGCCCATCTGCACTCCTCGCAGGAGTTGCGCGATTTCCGCCGCGGCGAGGATTACGTGGGCTTCGCCCCCGACCGCATAGCGTTGCAGGACGCCACGGCGCAGATGGCCGTGCTGCAATTCATGAACGCCGGACGCGACAAGACCGCCGTGCCGGTAACCGTCCACTGCGACCACCTAATAGTGGCCAAAAAGGGAGCCTCGGCCGACCTTACGGCGGCGCTCGCGGCCAACCGCGAGGTGTACGACTTCCTGCGCGCGGCCGCAAACCGCTACGGCATGGGTTTCTGGAAGCCGGGGGCAGGGATCATACACCAGGTGGTGCTTGAGAACTACGCCTTCCCGGGAGGCATGATGACAGGCGCCGACTCGCACACGCCCAACGCCGGAGGCCTCGGAATGGTGGCCGTGGGAGTGGGCGGGGCCGACGCCGTGGACGTCATGGCGGGAATGGCCTGGGAGCTGAAGATGCCCCGGATAACCGGCGTGCGCCTTACGGGAAAACTGAGCGGATGGGCCTCGCCCAAGGACGTCATCCTGCACTTGGCCGGCATGCTCACCGTCAAGGGGGCCACCAACTGCGTGCTGGAATATTTCGGACCGGGCGCAGCCGCCCTGTCGGCCACGGGCAAAGCCACCGTCTGCAACATGGGAGCCGAATTGGGCGCAACGACCTCGCTCTTTCCCTACGACGCCAGCGTAGCAGCCTACCTCAGCGCCACCGGCCGCGACGAAGTAGCCCGCATGGCCTCCGACATGTCGCCATACCTGGCCGCCGACGCCGAAACGGCCGCCGACCCTGAGAAATACTATGACAAAGTAATAGAGATAAACCTTTCCGAAATAGAGCCGCACCTCAACGGCCCATTCACGCCCGACGCCGCGCACCGCGTGTCGGAAATGTGCGTCGCCGCGGAAAAGGGAGGTTTCCCGCGCCGGGTGGAGGCGGGGCTGGTGGGTTCGTGTACCAACTCCTCTTACGAAGACCTGGCCCGCGCCGCCTCCGTGGCAAGGCAGGCCCGCGAAAAAGGACTGGCGGTAAAGGCGGAATACATAATAAACCCCGGATCGGAGCAGGTTCTGGCCACCGCCCTGCGCGACGGCATAGTCGCCGACCTCGAAGCCATAGGCGCACGCGTAATGGCCAACGCCTGCGGCCCTTGTATAGGACAGTGGAACAGAGGCATGGATGACAACTCCCGCCCTAATTCCATAGTGACGTCGTTCAACCGCAACTTCGCGGGGAGAGCCGACGGCAACCCCAACACCCACGCTTTCGTGGCCTCGCCCGAGATGGTCACGGCGCTGGCCATCGCCGGCGACCTCTGCTTCAACCCGCTTACCGACGCCATTGTAAATAAGGACGGCCAGGCCGTAAGGCTCACGCCCCCCTCGGGCGACGCCCTCCCGCCGCGCGGCATGGCCGCGGCAGACGCCGGTTACATAGCACCGGTGGATAACGCCCCGGACGTTACGGTCGATCCGGCATCAGACCGTCTGCAGCTTATGGTTCCATTCGCCCCGTGGGACGGACGTGAATTTACGGATATGGGCTTACTGATCAAGGCGAAGGGCAAATGCACCACCGACCATATCTCCATGGCCGGCGCATGGCTCAAATACCGGGGCCACCTCGAAAACATATCCGAAAACCTGCTTATGGGCGCGGTGAACGCCTTCAACGGCCTAACGAACAGCGTACTGAATATCCTGGACGGCAAATACGAGGCGGTGTCGGTCGTAGCCAGGGCATACAAACAGGCCGGTTTCGGTTCGATAATCGTAGCCGAGGAGAACTACGGCGAAGGATCGTCCAGAGAACACGCCGCCCTCGAGCCGCGCTTTCTGGGCGTCAGAGCGGTGCTTGTGAAATCCTTCGCCCGCATACACGAAACCAACCTCAAGAAACAGGGCGTGCTTGCCCTCGTCTTCGCCGACAAGGACGACTACGACCGCATACGGCAGGACGACCGCATATCGGTGTCCGGCCTGGCGGATTTCGCGCCCGGCAGCCCCGTGCGGGTGACGCTCAGCCACAGCGACGGCACAACGGAAAACATCACGGCCAACCACACCTACAACCTCCAGCAGATAGGATGGTTCAAGGCAGGCGCGGCGCTAAACATAAAGCAATGAGCAGGATAATATACGCCGGCGGACGCCTGGAGGTTCCAGCCGACCCGACCATACCGTACATAGAGGGGGATGGAGTAGGCGCGGAGATAACCCCGTCTATGATAACCATAGTGGACGCCGCCGTGGCCAGGTGTTATGGCGCGGCGCGGCGCATAGACTGGATCGAGGCGCTGGCCGGAGAGAAAGCGCAACGGCAGGCCGGCACGCCCCTGCCCGAAGCCACCATGCGCGCCTTCGCCGATTACCTCGTGGGTATAAAGGGGCCGCTGAACACTCCCGTGGGCGGCGGCATGCGTTCGCTCAACGTGGCCCTGCGTCAGGAACTCGACCTCTACACCTGCCTGCGTCCCGTGCGATGGTACGAGGGGGTGTCGTCGCCCATAAAAGAACCCGGAAAGGTGTCGATGCATATCTTCCGCGAGAACACCGAGGATATCTACGCCGGCATAGAGTGGCAGGCGGGGACGCCCGAGGCGGAAAAGTTCCTCCGTTTCCTCACCGAAGAGATGGGCGTCCGGAAGGTGCGTTTCCCAGGGTCGTCGTCATTCGGCGTCAAGCCCGTATCCAGGGAGGGATCGCAGAGGCTGGTGGCGGCGGCGATAGAGTACGCCATAGCCAACCGCCTGCCGTCGGTCACCCTTGTCCACAAAGGCAACATAATGAAATTCACAGAGGGAGGATTCAAAAACTGGGGCTATGAGTTGGCCGAGACGCGGTTCGCGGCCCAAACCGTAACCGTCCCGCAGATAAACAGGATAAAGGCGGAGCAAGGCCCGCAAGCCGCATACAGGGTACTCGAAGAGGCCCGCCAGGCCGGCAAAGTGCTTATAAACGACTGCATAGCCGACGCCTTTCTGCAAAACACCCTGCTTACGCCCGAGCGTTACAGCGTCATAGCCACCCTCAACCTCAACGGCGACTATATCTCCGACCAGCTGGCCGCGATGGTGGGTGGAATAGGCATATCGCCCGGAGCCAATATCAACTACGTCACGGGCCACGCCATATTCGAAGCCACGCACGGCACCGCTCCCGACATAGCGGGGCAGAATAAGGCCAACCCCTGCTCCATACTGCTCTCGGCGGTGATGATGCTCCGATACATAGGTTGGGGCGAGGCCGCCGACGCCATAGAGGCGGCCCTCGGCCGATCGTTCAGGGCCGGCCGCGCGACGGCCGACCTGGCCCGTTTCATGCAGGACGCCGCGCCGCTCACTACATCAGCATTCACCGACCACATCGTTAAAACATTATAGGAAATGAAGAAGGAATACATAATATACAAGCTGTCCGAGACGATAAAGACAACCAGCCGCATAGACCCCAAACTCTTCACCGAGTATAACGTCAAACGCGGCCTGCGCAACGAAGACCACTCGGGCGTATTGGTGGGCCTGACCAAGATAGGCGACGTGGTAGGCTACGAGCGTAAACCCGAAGGAGGGCTGGAGGCCATCCCGGGCAAGCTCTTCTACCGCGGCATAGATGTGGAGGATCTCGTGGTGGGAATACACGCCGAGAAGCGTTTCGGTTTCGAGGAGACGGCTTTCCTGCTGCTGTCGGGCTACCTGCCCGACCGCGAGGAGGACGACACTTTCCGCGCCCTGATAAACCGCTTCATGCCCCTGGAACAAAAGGTGAAGATGAACATACTCGACCTGGAGGGGCAGGACATAATGAACATACTGGCCCGCTGCGTGCTGGAACTCTACACCTTCGACGAGAAACCCGACGACACCTCGCGCGAGAACCTCATACGCCAGTCGATAGAACTGATAGCCCGATTCCCGACCATCATAGCCTACGCCTACAATATCATGCGACACAGCATGCTGGGCAAATCGCTCCACATACGCCACCCGCAGGAGGGGCTGTCCATGGCCGAGAACTTCCTCTACATGCTCAAGGGCGATTTCACCGACCTCGAAGCCCGCATTCTCGACCTGGCCCTGATCCTGCACGCCGAACACGGAGGGGGTAACAACTCCACCTTCACGGTGCGCGTAACGAGCTCCTCGGGGACGGACACCTACTCGTCCATTGCGGCCGCCATAGGTTCGCTCAAAGGGCCCCTTCACGGCGGGGCCAACCTTGCCGTGATAGGCATGTTCAACCACCTTAAAGAGAACATAAAAGACTGGACGAGCGAGGAAGAGGTGGACGCCTACCTGATGCGCATGCTGCGCAAGGAGGTCTACAACAAAACCGGCCTGATATACGGCATAGGACACGCCGTCTACACCGTGTCCGACCCCCGGGCCATACTGCTCAAGGAGATGGCGCGCGACCTTGCGCGCGAAAAAGGCCGCGACAGGGAGTTTGCGTTCCTCGAACTGCTGGAAGAGAGGGCCGTAGAGAACTTCATGGCATACAAAGGCAGCCAGGTGGGCAAACGCGTATGCGCCAACGTCGACTTCTACTCGGGCTTCGTCTACGAGATGATAGGCCTTCCGCAGGAGGTCTATACGCCGCTGTTCGCAATGAGCCGCATAACGGGATGGATGGCGCACAGGATAGAGGAACTCAACTTCGACTCGAAACGCATAATCCGCCCGGCCTACAAAAACGTGAACGAGAAGAAGAAATTCATCCCGCTGGCCAAACGTTAGCCGGCCTTAGCCTAAAGCGCGCGGCCGTCCCTGATCCGGGACGGCCGCACGTGCTTCTCGACCGCATGCGGCGTCAAGGCGCGGCAAAATACAAAACCCTCTCCTCGGTCACCACCGCGTCCATATTCAGGTCGTGCGGGTCGCAGGCTATCTTTTCCACCAGGGCGGACTCGAAACACACCCCGGCCCTGAAGGCGGGACAGGTGGACAGAAAGCGGTCGTAATAACCGCGCCCGCGCCCCAGACGCTCGCCGCAAGTGCTGAAAGCCAGGCCCGGCACGACGATGAGATCTATCTGCCGGGGATGGACGGCGCTCCCCGCCGCGGGTTCCAGGACGCCGAAAGGCCCTGCGGCAAGCGCGTCACCGGCGGCGTACTCGACAAAAACCATATCGTCGCCCTTTACCAGCGGAAGCGCTATGCGCTTGAGGCCGCTCCACCGGGCTATAAAGGCGCGGATATCCACCTCGCCGGGCAAAGGAAGATAAAAGGCCGCTATACGGGCGCGACGAAAGGCCTCGAGACCCTCCAGGCGTCCGGCTATACGCTCCGAGGCGTATGCGCAGAAAGCGGCGTCAGCCTCCGCCGCACGCCGACGGGCCGCCGCCCTCAACGTTTTTTTATCGAAACCGTCCATAATTTCTGAAATATGGTCGTAAAGGTATTGTTATTTCTCAAACAATAAGATAACTTTGTGCCGCAAAGCGGCCTTACGGCAATCGCCTGAACGAGAAAATACCCAAAAATAAGTAAATTATAAAAAACTTTGACATGATTAAACTACCCGTGATCAAATTGCCGGTTTCGTCGATCGTAACCAAGCTCGTGATGAGCATTTCAGGCGCGTTCCTGGTGCTTTTCCTGCTGTTCCACGTTTCGATGAACATCGTGGCCGTCTTTTCGGCCGAAGGTTACAACGTGATCTGCGAATTCCTGGGGGCCAACTGGTACGCCCTGGCCGGCACCGTGGTACTCGCCGGCGGCGTGGCCATACACTTCCTGATGGCCTTCTACCTTACGCTGGTCAACATGAACGCCCGCGGCGAGCAGCGCTACGCCGTAAGCTCCGCTCCTAAGAGCGTCAGCTGGGCGTCGCGCAACATGTTCGTACTCGGATCGATCGTCATCCTCGGCCTGGCGCTGCACATCTACAACTTCTGGTTCAACATGCAGTGGGTTGAGATAACCATGAGCCACGAAGAGATAGCCGCCCTGCCTATAGGCCCCGCGGACGGCGCGGGACACATAGCCGCGCTCTTCGCCTCGCCCGTCTACAGCGCCATATACCTCGTTTGGCTCACGGCCCTGTGGTTCCACCTCACGCACGGCATATGGAGCATGTTCCAGACAGTGGGTTGGGGCAACAAAACGTGGTATCCGCGCCTCAAATGCGCAGCCAACATAGTAGCCACGCTCGTATGCCTCGGTTTCGCCGCCATCGTAGTGGTGTTCTTCCTCCGCAGCCTGGGATGCTGCTGCTGCGCATGTTAACCAGATAAAAATCACGCTATGACAAAGATAAAGATAGATTCGAAATGCCCCGAAGGGCCGCTGGCCCAGAAATGGAGCAAACACAAGGCTGAGATCAAGGTGGTAAGCCCCGCCAACAAACGCAAGCTGGACATTATCGTCGTAGGCACGGGCCTCGGCGGCGCGTCCGCAGCCGCCTCGCTGGGCGAATTGGGATATAACGTGAAGATATTCTGCATATCCGACTCCCCGCGCCGCGCCCACTCCATAGCCGCGCAGGGAGGTATCAACGCCGCCAAGACCTCCCAGACCGACCACGACTCGGTCTACCGTCTATTCTACGACACTATCAAAGGCGGCGACTACCGCGCCCGCGAGGCCAACGTACACCGCCTGGCCGAGGTGTCGAACCTTATCATCGACCAGTGCGTGGCCCAGGGCGTTCCCTTCGCCCGCGAATACGGCGGCCTGCTCGACAACCGCTCGTTCGGCGGGGCGCAGGTGTCGCGTACGTTCTACGCCCGCGGACAGACCGGACAGCAACTCCTGCTGGGAGCCTACGCCGCGCTCAACCGCCAGATAGCCAACGGCAGCGTAAAGAGTTTCCCGCGCCATGAAATGCTCGACCTGGTTGTGGAAGAGGGACGGGCCAAAGGTATCGTCACCCGCAACCTCGTCACAGGCGAAATAGAGCGCCACGGCGCACACGCGGTGGTTGTAGCCACAGGAGGTTACGGCAACGTCTTCTTCCTGTCGACCAACGCCATGAACTCCAACGGCTCGGCCGCATGGCAGATACATAAGAAGGGCGCGCTGTTCGCCAACCCCTGCTTCACGCAGATACACCCCACATGTATTCCCGTACACGGCACTCAGCAATCCAAGCTCACGCTGATGAGCGAGTCGCTGCGCAACGACGGCCGCATATGGGTCCCCAAGAAAAAAGAGGACGTGGATAAACTGCGTAAAAAACAGATCAAGGCGTCGCAGATCCCGGAAGAGGAGCGCGACTACTATCTCGAGCGCCGCTATCCCGCGTTCGGCAACCTCGTTCCGAGGGACGTGGCCTCGCGCGCGGCCAAGGAGCGCTGCGACGCAGGTTTCGGTGTCAACGAGACGGGCCTGGCCGTGTTCCTCGACTTCTCTACGGCGATCAATCGCCTGGGTAAAAAGGTTATAGAGTCGCGATACGGCAACCTTTTCCAGATGTACGAAAAGATCGTGGACGTAAACCCCTACGAAGAGCCGATGATGATATATCCCGCCGTACACTACACCATGGGCGGAATATGGGTGGACTATAATCTGATGACCACCGTCGAGGGACTCTACGCCATAGGCGAGGCAAACTTCTCCGACCACGGCGCCAACCGTCTGGGAGCTTCGGCCCTCATGCAGGGCCTGGCGGACGGCTATTTCGTGCTGCCGTACACCATAGGCGACTATCTGGCCAAGCACATCCAGGACAAAAAGGTGGACACTTCTTCCGCCGCTTTCGCCGAGACGGAGAAAGCCGTACGCGACAAGATAGCCAAACTGCTGTCGATAAACGGCAAGCAGTCGGTGGACGACCTGCATAAAAAACTGGGCAACGTGATGTGGGACAACGTGGGCATGGCCCGCACCAAGGAGTCGCTCACCGAGGCCATCACCAAAATACAGGCCATCCGCAAGGAGTTCTGGAGCGACGTGAAGGTGTCGGGCGAGAACGGCGAGATGAACCAGGAACTCGAAAAAGCCCTACGAGTGGCCGATTTCCTCGAAATAGGCGAGCTGATGGCCCGCGACGCGCTCAACCGCAACGAATCGTGCGGCGGCCACTTCCGCGAAGAATACCAAACCGAAGAGGGAGAGGCGCTGCGAGATGACAAAAACTACCTCTACGCCGCCCTGTGGGAGTATATCGGTCCCGACAAGGAACCAGCGCTCCACAAGGAAGAGCTTAAATTCGAAACCGTACACCTGGCACAACGCAATTACAAGGAGTAACCCTGCAAATTTCTGAAAACCATGAATCTTACACTAAAAATATGGCGTCAGAGAAGCGCCAGGGCAAAAGGCAGGTTCGAAACCTACAAGATAGAGAACGTCTCGCCCGACTCGTCGTTCCTCGAGATGTTGGACATCCTGAACAACAACCTTATACATGAAGGTAAAGAACCCGTGGTATTCGACCACGACTGCCGCGAGGGTATCTGCGGAATGTGTTCGCTGCATATCAACGGCCACTCCCACGGTCCCGACAGCGAAATAACCACCTGCCAGCTCCACATGCGCAAATTCAAGGACGGCGACACCATCACCATCGAGCCGTGGCGCTCGGCGGCCTTCCCGGTGATCAAAGACCTGGCCGTGGACAGGGGCGCTTTCGACAAGATCCTCCAGGCCGGCGGTTTCGTGTCGGTAAACACCGGTGGCGTACCCGACGCCAACGCCATACCCATCCCCAAGGACGACGCCGACGAAAGCATGGACGCCGCCGCATGCATAGGCTGCGGGGCATGTGTGGCTACGTGCAAGAACGGCTCGGCGATGCTCTTCGTATCGGCGCGCGTCTCGTCGCTCGCCCTTCTCCCCCAGGGAAAGGTGGAGGGTGCGCGCAGGGCGAAAGCCATGGTGGCAACGATGGACGAACTGGGATTCGGCAACTGCACCAACACCGGCGCTTGCGAGGCTGAATGCCCAAAAGCCATATCGGTTGCCCATATAGCCCGCCTAAACAGGGAATTCCTAAAAGCCAAGCTACAAGACTAAGAAACGAGATAAGGAAAAACCGAACGGGGCCGCGCAGGAAACAGCGCAGCCCCGTTGGCTTATTCTGGATCAGTACGAATGATAGGTTGGCGTTAATATGCGTGAGACAAGAAAACGCTGCGCATAGCGTGCGTCAGGTTTCGCTTATCGTTTGAGTTTCAAACCGGAGCGGACTGATGTCCGTGAGGATTTGAAACGAGAAGGATAAGTGAATGATGATGTGCGGCGCAAGAAAACGCAACCCCTTTCGGTAACGACGCTGCGCATAGCGTGCCTCAGGTTTCACTTATCGTTTGAGTTTCAAACCGGAGCGGACTAATGTCCGTGAGGATTGGAAACGAGAAGGATAAGTGAATGATGATGTGCGATATGCGCAGCCAGCATACAATTGAGACCGATCCAAGAAAGCGCCGCGCCTTACGGTAACGACGCTGCGCATAGCGTGCGTCAGGTTTCGCTTATCGTTCGAGGTTCAAACCGGAGCGGACAGATGTCCGTGAGGATTTGAAACGAGAAGGATAAGTGAAAGATGATGCGCGATATGCGCAGCCAACATATAATTGAGACTCATTTCCCGCCCTTGATCACTATTTCGGGACGGTGGTATATCCTCGATCCGGGCGGGACGGATTCCGTAAGCCAGACATTGCCGCCGATAACGGTGTCGTGTCCTATGACGGTTTCGCCGCCCAATATGGTGCTGCCTGCGTAGATTATCACGCGGTCTTCTATCCGGGGATGGCGCCGCACTCCGGAGAGGGCCTTGTCGACGAACGTAGCCCCGAGGGTAACACCCTGATATATCTTTACGTTATCGCCTATCTCTGCGGTTTCGCCTATCACTATTCCCGTTCCGTGGTCGATGTAGAATCTTTTACCTATCGTCGCTCCGGGATGGATGTCTATCCCCGTCTGGCTGTGGGCATACTCGGACAGCACGCGCGGCAGTATAGGCACCCCGAGGGTGTGGAGGACGTGTGCCAGGCGATAGACCATAACGGCGTAAAAGCCAGGATAGCACAGTATGACCTCCTCTTTGCAGTACGACGCCGGATCGGAGCGATCGTAAACCTCGGCGTCCTGCATCAGGCCGGCGTATATCAGCGGGACAGCATCGAAAAACCCTTCCACTATATCGTTGCAGTTAAGGTCGGGACACAGCGGCGAGACTATGCCGAGGAGCTGGCCGTGAAGCTGCTCCCATCGCAATTCGATCTCTTTAAGGCTCATATCCCTGCGCGCCCTGAGGGGGAAGAGCAGCTCTACCAGCCCGTCGACGAATTCCCTCGAGGCGGCCGTGGACGGCACCTCGCGGTAGAACGCGCGGGTCATCTTATGGAGCCTGGCGGGAAAATTTTTACTTCTCTCGGCCATAACCTGAAACGTATATCGAAATTTATTTCTTGTCGAAATACTTGTAGTGGAAAACAAGCATGTATATCACTCCACAGGTGATGTAGCTGTCGGCGATATTGAATATGGGGCTGAAGAACGTGAAGTGTCCGCCGCCAACGAAAGGCAGCCACGACGGGTAGACGCCGCTGAAAAGCGGAAAGTAGAGCATATCGACCACCTTGCCGTGCAGGAATCCGGCGTATCCGCCTCCCGCAGGAAAAAGCCTGGCCGCCTCCCATGGAGTGGACTCCGAAAATATAAGACCGTAGAACGCGCTGTCGACGATATTGCCCAAAGCCCCGGCCATGATCATGGCGAAACCCACGACGACCCCCGCCGGAGCGCCGCGCCTGACCAAACGCACTATATACCAGCACACCACGCCCACAGCGGCAATACGGAAAAGACTGAGTATCAACTTGCCGTAATCGCCCCCGAGCTGGAAGCCGAAAGCAGCGCCCGGGTTCTCGATAAAGCGGATGAAGAACCAGTCGGGGAAGACGGTGATGCTCTCTTCCAGGCACATGGAAGTTTTCACCCATATCTTGACGGCTTGGTCTACCGCAAGCAGAAGCACTACGAGCAGCGTTATTTTTTTCAGAGGGGAGAGTTTCATAAAATAGCTTTAACAGCGGCAAAGATAAAAAATTCGCCGGAACTTTTAAAATTCACGGCAAAGGCGTACCTTTACACAATTATGAAAAACAGGAAAACAGTTTGGTTTATCGCCGGGGCGCTGGCACTCTTTGTCGTAGCCGCCTGTTTGTTCGCGATTTTACGTTTAAGGGACGAGCCTCAACCCGGATCCGAGGCCTGTGTACAGCCCGTCAACCTGCTCTTCGGTATCCCGCGCGATCCATACGAGGTGGTGGACAGCGAAGTAGAGTCGGGACAAAGCCTGTCGGTGCTGTTGAGTTCCAACGGCGTATCCGCGGCGCGCATAGACGTTCTCGACCGTACGCCGGGAGATATATTCGATCCGCGCTCCATCCGCGCCGGACACGACTACCACCTCTTCTTCACGGCCGACTCGCTCCGCAATCTCGACTATATGGTTTACCAGGAGAGCCGGATATGCTACGTGGTATTCGATCTGAGGAGGGATTCGATAACCGTCAGCCGCTTCTGCAAGGACGTGGAGGTGAAAAGGCTCTCGGGAGGAGGCCAGATAAACAGCTCGCTGTGGAACTGCATGGTGGATAACGGCATGTCGCCAGGTCTGGCCATGGAGCTGTCGGAGATATACGCATGGAGCATCGACTTCTTCGGACTGCGCAAAGGCGACAGTTTCAAGGTGATCTACGACGAGTCGTTCGTAGACTCGACCAGCGTAGGCGCAGGCATGATATGGGGCGCCGTGTTCACGCACAGCGGCAAGGATTACTACGCCATACCGTTCAAACAGGGCAAGAAAATATCGTATTGGGACGAGAACGGCAACAGCCTGCGCAAAAACCTTCTCAAAGCCCCGCTTAAATACTCCCGCATATCGTCGCGCTTCTCCAACGGACGCCTCCATCCCGTACTCAGGATAGTGCGTCCGCACCACGGCGTTGATTACGCCGCCCCCTCGGGTACGCCTGTAGTGGCCGTGGCCGACGGCACGGTCGTCTCGTGCGGATGGGGAGGAGGAGGAGGCAACTCAGTTAAGATAAGGCATTCGGGAGGCTTGCAATCGGGATACCTCCACCTTAAGGGATACGCCAAGGGGATACGTACCGGGGTACACGTGTCGCAGGGCCAGCTGATAGGCTACGTAGGCTCGACGGGACTCTCGACAGGCCCCCACCTCGACTTCCGCCTGTGGAAGGGAGGCAAGCCAATAGACCCGCTCAAAGCGCCCACGGAACCGGCCGAGCCGATATCGGCAGCCAACCGCGCCGATTTCGAAATAGTGAAACAACGGGTGATGGCCGAACTGGCGGGCGCGCTGCCCGACTCGCTGAAGATAACCAGGCTCGATTCGCTGAATTTCCACACACCGGCAACCGATGGAAATCCCGCGCCAAATAACTGATTTTATAAGGCGGCACCACGTTCTCACGCTGGCCACATCCGACTCATCGTCGGGAGTGCATTGCAGCAACATGTTCTACGCTTGGGAGAAGGTACGCGGCGTTTTCATTTTCACCTCGGAGATGCACACGCTGCACTCCGCCCAGGCATTGGCCAATCCAGCGGCGGCGGCCTCCATACTCCTCGAAACGCGCACCGTGGGACGCCTGCAGGGCCTGCAGCTCCGCGGACGGGCCGCGCCAGTGGAAGAAGGGATGCTCGGCGAGGCGCGCAGGGCCTACATACGGCGGTTTCCTTACGCCGCCGCAGCCGACCTGTCGCTTTGGGAATTTGCCCCGGAATGGATGAAACTTACGGACAATACCCTGGGTTTCGGCAAAAAAATAATATGGATGAAGGATGAATAGCAGGGTGGCGGTTACCGGGTCGACCGGCATGTTGGGCGGCTGCCTGGTAGCGGAGCTGCTGCGGCGCGGCTATGGACACATCGTACTTCCCGTCCGATCGCTGGCACGCCTGGACGTCCTGAAATCGACGCTCGCGCGGCTTGGCGCGGACCCGCACACGGGAGCGCTATATCCCGTTGAGGCGAACCTGAACGATCCGGCGGCCCTGCGCGAGGCCCTGGCCGGAGTGGACGCCGTATTCCATTGCGCCGCAGAGGTGTCGCTGCGCGACGGCGATCCGGCGCGGCTCATAGAGACCAACGTGGAGATAACGACGCACGTGGTGGACGCCGCGCTGGCCTGCGGAGTTCGCCGCATGGTGCATGTAAGTTCGATAGCCGCACTGGGAGAGGCCAGACGCGCCGGAGAGCTGATAGACGAGACGTGCGGGCTGGAAGAGATGGCCGGGACGTCGCCATACGGCATAAGCAAATTCCTGTCGGAGAACCGCGCCTGGCGGGGACGCACGGAAGGGCTTGAGGTTGTGGTGGTAAATCCGGCGGTGATCCTGGGCGAGGGCGACTGGCATTCGGGCGGAAGCACGCTCATAATCCCGACGGCTGCCGGCGGCATGCCGTTCTACACATCCGGCGCGGTGGGCTACGTCGACGTACGCGACGTGGCCCGGGCCATGGTTTCGCTGTGCGAATGCCCCGCTGCCGACGGGGAGAGGTTCATATTGTGCGGAGCCAACCTGTCGTACAGGGAGTTCTTTACCGCGGTAGCCGGATTCGCAGGTAAACGTCCGCCCCGGTTCGAGGCCGGAAAGTTTCTCTTGGGCCTTGTATGGCGGAGCGAGCGGCTGCTGTCGAAAATATCGGGCTACGAACCTAAGCTGTCGCGCGCGGCCGTAAATTCAGCCCTCCGCACGAGCCTCTACGACGGAGGTAAAATAACGCGTTTTATAAAGGATTTCAGCTATACCCCCGTGATGGAGACGATAGAAAGGGTAGTAAAAGCGTATAAAGATGAAAATTGACGCGACCACGGGCCGGGGAACGGCCGTGATAGTCGTGGCCGGCGGCAGCGGCGCGCGCATGGGTGCGGGAACGCCCAAACAGTTCATAGAGCTGTGCGGCAAACCCATTCTGGCGCATACCGTAGGCCGTTTGCGCGGCATGTTGCCCGAAGCGGCGATAATCGTCGCCCTGCCGGCCGCGCACATGGCCTTATGGGACGATATTTGTATGCGCCTGGATCTACGGGGTACGCACACCGTGTGCGCCGGCGGGGCAACGCGCTTCGAGTCGGTGAAGAACGCCCTCGGAACCGTGTCCGGATGCGGACTTATAGCCGTACACGACGGGGTGAGGCCGCTCTTCACCGAAACGATGGTGCGCGGAGTGCTTGAAACCGCCATGGCCCACGGCAGCGCCGTACCGGTGGTGGAGATAGTGGATTCCCTGAGGCGGGTGGCCCCGGACGGCTCTTCGCAGGCCGTCGACCGGAGCCTGCTGCGCGCGGTGCAAACCCCGCAGGCTTTCAGCAGCGAAATAATAACGGAAGCCTACGGCAAAGCGCTCGGCGAGGCATTCACCGACGACGCGTCGGTGGTGGAGAGCGCAGGCTACGGCGTAACCCTGTGTGCGGGCGAACGTCGCAATATAAAAATAACCACCCCCGAAGATATGGCCGTGGCCGGGGCGTGGATGGAAACAGTAATATGAAACGGACATTCAGATACAGGCCCGACAAACGCGCGCGCCGCATAACGTGGTGCGTTATAATACTCGTGGCGATGGCCGCCGGGGGCATGGTTTACGCATGGTTCGGTACCGGGGCTTACTTTTCGGCGTGGTTCATATCGATGGCCGTGGCCGTGGCCGCCCTTTACATACTTTCCATACCCAGAAAGATATACGTCTCCGACGAAGCCCTGGAGATACACTGCGTGGTGGAACTCACCTCGATAGAACTCGAAGACATACACTCAATACAGCGTTGCGACAACCAGGATACAGGGCTTATCCTTCTGATCGGGAGCTACGGCTTTTTCGGCTATTACGGCTATTTCCTCGACCGGAGAAAATGGGAGATAGTGAAGGTTTACGCCTCGGAATGGAACAACTTAGTGGAGATAGAGGACGTCTACGAGCAGCGCTACATAGTGAGCTGCTCCGATCCCGCGGCACTCATCTCATCGGTCAATACGGCGCGGGAGAGAGTCGCCGGACGCCATAAATAGCGAGGGCCTCTTGGGAGCCGCTTAAATAAGCACAAATACTTAGTGAAAATCAGTCCTTCGGCCCATCCATGGGATGGGCCGAAGGACTATTTTTGTAATATGGGATGGTACGCAAAACGGGATCCCTGAATTATTATGGGAAAATTATACGACCTGCTGATGGAGGACGTCAGGATGAAGGAGGGGCTGACCGCCTGCATGAATTGCGGCGTATGCACCGGCCTCTGTCCTGCGGCCGACTTTTACGACTACGATCCGCGCCAGGTGGTGAACGCCGTCCAGACGCGCGACGACAACGCAATAGAAGAACTGCTGAAAAGCAATACTATATGGTTCTGCGGCGAGTGCATGTCGTGCCGTCCGCGCTGCCCGAGGGCCAACACTCCCGGGTATGTCATACAATCGCTCCGGACGCTGTCGCAAAGGATGGGTTATTTCGTCGAATCGGAAAAGGGACGACAGCAATTGGCCATCAAACGCATCATCGGCGAGCATATCCTAAAGACGGGATACTGCCTCACCCCCACCCTCGTCTCGCCCGAGCTGCATCCCGAGCAGGGACCCGTATGGAAGTGGATAGTGGAGAACAATGAAGAGATCTTCTCGCGCTTCTCGGAAAACTACCGCAAACCGGGCGTGGGGGCCCTCCGAAAGATCGATCCCGCGGCACTGGACGAAATAAAATCGATATTCGACGTCACGGGAGGAAGCGAATTCTACGAAACCATCGAAAAACATTCCGACGCCAAAGCCCGGGCCATGGGGTGGGAGAACGGCGCCGACGCCGACTATATGATGCACGTGTACACCTTAAACCACCAGGAAAATGTACAGGAATAGCTGGAAAGATTACCAGAAGGATATCGCGGACGACCACTATTACTACGCCCGCAGCTGCATCCGCCAGAATTTTTTCCCCGGCTCGGAAGCGGCGTTCCTCAACATTATGCGCGGTGACCTGGGACGCGACGTACGCGAGGACGCCGCCCACACCTCATGCACCGGCATAGGTTACCACACCGACATAGTGCCGCTGGAGACCATCATGACCGTGGTGGCGCGCCAGTTCTCGCTCATGACCGAGGCGGGCTACGAGAATTTCGTCCCGTCGTGCATCACCTCCTTCGGGGTTTATTCCGAGGCGCTGGAGATGTGGCACGACTTCCCCGAGCTGGAAGAGAAGGCGCGCGACTACCTGTGGAAAGCCACGGGACGCGAGTTCAAAAAGCCCAAAAACCTGGCCCACACGTCGGATGTGGTGTTCCACCACCGCGGGCAGATAGCCGCGCAGGCCAAATACAAATTGGTAAACACACACACGGGCAAACCGCTGCGCGGAGTCGAGCATATAGGCTGCCACTACGCCAAGCTATTCCCGAAATCGGGAGTCGGGGGGGCCGAATTTCCATATGTGCTTGCAGGAATGATCGAGGCGTGGGGAGGCGAGGTGATAGACTACCCCGAACGCAGGCACTGCTGCGGATTCGGCTTCCGCAACTACCTGGTGCAGGCCAACAGGGGCTACTCGATAGCCAACTCGCAGAAGAAATTCGAGTCTATGGCTCCGTTCAAGCCCGATTTCATCGTATCCAACTGTCCAGGCTGCCCCATGTTCCTGGACCGCTGGCAATACGCCGTGGCCGAGATGGAGGGCGTCACCTACGGACAGGACGGGCAAGGGATTCCCGTGCTGACCTACGAGGAGATGGCCGGCCTTGTGCTGGGTTACGATCCCTGGGAACTGGGCCTGCATATGCATCAGGTGGCCGTAGAGCCGCTCCTGGATAAGATGGGCGTAAAGTACGACCCTGCGGCCAAATACATAGGCAAAAACGGCAAATATATAGGCATGCCCGGCGAGGCGATGGTGAATTGCTGCTCGCGCCGTACATTGTAAGAAACGGTTTCTAAGAATCCATTCAAACCAAATACCTTTACGGAGGACATTTATGGAAAAGAAAGTTATAATCGTAGGCGGGGGCGTGGCAGGCATGCAGGCGGCCATAACGCTCTCGGGCCTGGGCCTGAGGCCGGTGATCGTGGAGCGTGGCGAGGCTCTGGGCGGCAAACTGCGCGACTGGCACAGGCTTTTCCCCTCGTTCACCCCCTCGTCGGACGTTCTCTCGCCCCTGCTCCGGAGCGTGGAGGCTTGCGGGGCCGAAGTTATTACCGGCGTCGAGGTGTCGCAGGTCGACGAGAAGTCCGTCGTCCTGTCCGACGGCAGACGCCTGGAAGGGGAGGCGGTGGTCGTCTGCTCCGGCTACGACCTTTTCGACGCGTCGATCAAAGAGGAGTACGGCTACGGCATCTACCCCAACGTCTACACCACCGTCGACGTGGAGCGCATGATGAATGCCGGACGCGTCGCCACAGCCGAAGGCAAAGCCCCTTCGCGAATCGCCCTGCTCCACTGCGTAGGGTCGCGGGACGAAAAGGCAGGACAGAGGCACTGTTCGAGAGTGTGCTGCGTGACGGCCGTCAAACAGGCCATTGAGTTGAAAGAGATGTTCCCCGAGGCCGAGATATATGATTTTTACATGGACATCCGCATGTTCGGCCCAGGATACGAGGAGATGTATCGCCGCGCCCAACAGGAATTCAACATCCATTTCGTACGCGGACGCATATCCGAGGCGAGCCAAACCATAGACGGCCGCATTCAATTCAAGGCCGAGGACACCCTCGTGGGACGGCCACTGCGCATGAGCGTAGATATGCTGATCCTCGTGGTAGGCATGACGTCTACGGACTCTAACCTGCGTTTCGCGCAAAATCCGGGCATCGACCTATACCCCAGCGGCTTCATCCGTCCGCGCGACATGTTCGACGGCAACGTTTGCAGCCAAACTCCGTCGATATACTACGCCGGGACGGCAACCGCACCCAAAAACATAGGAGAAAGCCTTAACGAGGGAACTACGGCGGCATATAAAGTCTATGAATATCTGACAAAATGATCATCTCCATGCACAGTGTGCGTTGGCCGGACGTCGACACGCAAACCTCAAATCCGCATTTATGATAAATTGGGGATACAGCATAAGCCAGCCCAGGGCCATCAACCTCGACAAGAGCGATATGATGCCCTCCGAGCGCATTTCGCGCGCCATGCCCGAGCTCGAGGCCTGCATGGCATGCGGGGCATGCACGGCCACCTGCACGGCAGGCAACCTCACCTCGTTCAACTTCCGCAAGTTGCACACCCTCGTCCGGCGCGGCGAATACCAGGGCGCTTACGACGAGATGAATAAATGCATGCTATGCGGCAAATGCCGCCTGGCATGTCCCCGCGGCATCAACACGCGCGCGGTGGTCATGCTTATCAAACGCGAACTTGGAGATTACAGGTAAAACGATGTATTTCAAACCATTCATACTTCCTTTCGCCATAGGCGCCGCCACATTATTCGCGGTTGTGGCATATAAATGGATACGCTGGTTCGTGAAACTCCCGCGTCGCGACAGATCATTGGTTTACAAAAGCGTATTCACCGCCGCGTCGATAGGCGCGGTGGGTGAGGCCGTGAGCGAATCGCTGCTCCACCGCCGTATATTCCGTATCAATCCCGTGCTGGGCTATATGCACATGAGCCTTGCTTTCGGATGGTTCCTCCTTATTGTCGTAGGATGGATAGAGACGGCCTATTTCCTGGGCGCAACAACACCCGCGCCTCTCCACGTACACGTATTTTTCAAGCAATTCTCCACACATCTCGACCATAGCGGGGCCGGGGCCGGGTTTTTCGCTTTCGCCATGGATGCGTTGCTGCTGTTCGTGCTTTCGGGCGTAGCTCTGGCGTGGTTCAAGAGGTTGCACTCACGTACGATGGGTTTGAAACGCACCACCAAACACACCGCGGGCGACCGTATCGCCCTATCGGCGCTATGGTTCGTCTTCCCGGCACGCCTGGCGGCCGAGAGCGCCACGAGCGGCCTGCACGGCTCGGGCGGATTCCTCACCGGCAATCTCGGCGAAGCGCTGGCCGGCGGCATGGGACGAGACGCGCTGGCCGCCGCGGAGCCGTATGCGTGGTGGTTCTATTCGCTGGCCCTCGGAGTGTTCATGATATCGATGCCCTTCTCTCGCTACATGCATATATTCACCGAGATACCGCTGATATTCCTGCGTCGTTGGGGAGTGCGCAGCAGGGAGAAAGCCGGCAGTTTCGACCGTTTCCAGATGGAAGCCTGCTCGCGGTGCGGCATATGCATCGACCCATGCCAACTACAGTCCGACGCCGGCATACGCGACGTGCAATCGGTATATTTCCTGCGCGACCTGCGCTACAACCGCCTTGACGGCCGCGTATCCGACAACTGCCTGATGTGCGGACGGTGCGAGCAGGCCTGCCCCGTGGGCATACAGCTCAACACGCTGAGGTTAAACAGCCGCCACAAGAGGGTAAACACCCCCGCCGACGGCCGTTACAACTATCTTCCGGGCGTAGACCGCTCTGAAGGAGAAGGTCGCGTGGGTTATTTCGCCGGATGCATGACCCTGCTTACGCCGCGTACCATGCAGTCGATGGAGACCATCTTCCGCGCCGCGGGCGAAGAGGTGTGGTGGGCCGACCGCGAAGGCGGCGTATGTTGCGGCCGCCCCCTCAAACTGGCCGGAGAGGTGGACGCCTCGGAAAAAATGATGGAATGCAACGCAGGGCTGTTCCGCAAACACGGGATAACCACGCTGGTCACCTCGTGTCCGATATGCCTTAAAGTGTTCCGCGAGGACTACGACCTGCCCGGAATAGAGGTGCTGCACCATTCGCAATACATAAAACGCCTGATAGACGCGGGAAGGATAAGCATAACCTCCGCCGAAGAGATGTACACCTATCACGATCCCTGCGAACTGGGACGCGGCGGCGGCGTATACGACGAGCCTCGCCAGGTGATCCGGGCCGCCGCCAACCTCGTAGAGATGGCCGAAAACCGCGAAAAAGCCCCCTGCTGCGGAAGCAGCATAGCCGACACCGCCATCTCCGACGCAGGCCAGCAGGCCATAGGCCGGGCCATGGCCGCGCGCATAGCGGCAACCGGGGCCGGAGCCGTAGTGACGGCCTGCCCGTTATGCAAAAAAGCGATAGCGAGAAACTCGCGGATACCGGTAATGGATATTTCGGAGCTTGTGGCCAAATCGTTGGCCTGACGACGCTAACGGATAGGAATACGACTAAACGGATCCTGACGATCCGCCTAAACCAGCGGCGCGCGGCTACTTCCTGGCCGAGGCCCTGTTTTTCTTCTCCAGATTCTCAATAAGGGCCTCGGTAAGGTCTATCCCTGCGCGATTGGCCAGGGTGACAAGGGCCCACAACACGTCCGACAACTCGTCGGACATGGCCGCGCGGGTGTCGTCCGGCGTCAGGGCGGGATTGCTGTGGCGCTCCGCTATAACGCGGGCCAGTTCGCCCACCTCCTCGGTCAGAAAGGCCATAGCCATAAGCTCGTTGCGGTGGCGGGCGGGCGATTTGGCCGCCCAGGCGTCGACAAGTTCCTGTACGTCTTTTATAGTCATGCTAAATACGAATTATTCCTATTCTTTCGCCCTGGAATCTATCCATATAGTAACCGGGCCGTCGTTTACAAGCTCCACTTCCATCGTGGCCCCGAATAGCCCCGTCTTCACCTTTCCGGGCAACTCCCGCTCCATGGCCGCGACGAATTTTTCGTAGAGCGGCACGGCGACCGTTTCCCCCGCAGCGCGTATATATGACGGGCGGTTGCCCTTGCGGGTGGCGGCGTGCAAGGTGAACTGGCTAACTATCAACGCCTCTCCTCCTATCTGCCGAACATCGAGGTTCATCACCCCCTGAGCGTCGTCGAATATGCGCAGGCGGGCGGCCTTGCCTGCGAGCCATTCCGCATCCTGTTGCGCGTCGGCGTCCTCTATGCCGACAAGTATCAGCATCCCCGGGCCTATATGCGAGCGCGTACGTCCGCCTATGGACACAGAGGCCCGTTTAACCCTTTGTATCAGTATTCTCATGGAGTTTACGGTATATCTCCAGCGACACCCATGCGTCGGTGGCAGCGTAACTGCATTGAGCCTCGGTAAGGTGGGCGGCCTCCCAGTTGCTTAGCCTCTGGGCTTTGGATATTCGTATACCGAGTACGGCGGCGGCCATCTTGCGCAGGCTCAACTCGTCTATGCCGTGGTTGCGGATTATTCCCTGCAAGTCGACGAAGCCGCGCGGACGGAAATGGCGCAGGTGCTGCATGGCCCTCAAATCATTGCGTATGTCGGCGCCGACCTTTACCACTTTCTCCGATTCGAGGAGTTTCACCAGCGGTTTGTCCATCTTCATACAACACAGGCGGAAAAGGTAGCAGCGCTCCGGCGAGGAGAGCTGGAGCAGAGCCACCCGGTTGGTGGCTCCGGCGGTGAAGGAAGGGCGGGTCTCTGTGTCGAAACCTATAGCGGGACACGACGAAAGGTAGTCGCATGCGGCCTGCACGGCCTCTTCGCTCTCCACGACAACCACCTGGCCCTCGAAACGGCCGTGGGGCAACAGTTCGAGATCCTGGCGGTCTATCTTTATCATCGGCGGGTTTTGGTCCATAAAATAACTTGACGGCCTTCGAAAAAACCGATATTAGTGCTTATACCTACGCGTCCTTTACAGGGACGGGTTTACAAATAGCTTTGCAGGCCTTTCGCGGAATAGGTAACTTTGCCCTCAGGCGCAGTTCACGTTAAAATACGCGCAAAGTTATCTTTTTATCGACAATTTACCTGCGCCGTCCATGGAAATCTTTCCGGCGGCCAAAAGCGAATCGACCGCGGCGGCCACGCGCTCCGGCGCGGCGGCCGCGCGGGCCGCAAGTTCTTTGGGCGTGAGCGGCCCCGCCTCCAGAGCCTCGGCTATACGTCCCGAAAGCGTATCGCCGGAAGACGATTTCTTGTTTTTCAGACAGTTGTCGCATACGCCGCACGGATTGTCGTCCATACCGAAATAACGCGATATGAAGGCGCTGCGACACTCCGTCTCCCCTGCGGCATAAGCGAATATGGCGTCGAGGCGGGCGGCGGCCGTCTCCTTGCGGAATTGATAGGTTACCGGATCGATGTAAAGGTCTTTTACGGGCAGACGCTCCTCGAGCAGAATGAGCAGCGGAGAGTTGCCGCCGGGAATGTAACGTATCACGCGCAGGTTCCACAGACGGCTCAGCAGCTCCTTCACCCTCTCGACAGTATAGCCCGACACCGCGGCTATCTCAGCTTCGTCGATGGCTGCGAAGCCGCTGAAGACGCCGTTGTAGAGCCTAAGGATGGTACGCAGGATATGGTCGAGTTCCTCGCGCTCGATACGGATCTTGTAAAGGTCGTCGCGGCTTACCGTGAACATTATGCGGGCGGGAAGGTCGGCCGGGTCGGTAAGTTGCATGTAGCCGTTCTGCGACAATATCTCTATGGCGCTGGCCGCCACGGCGGGAAAGAGCTTGGCGCGCATGGAAAATTCATAGAGGTTGAATTCGAAACTGGCGTATTTGCCGTCGCCTATACCCACCTGCAGATAGTTGAATACGGACTCGTAACACTGCCGGATGATCTCCAGCGAAGGGAATTCGGACGTAAAGCGCCTCGTGGCGCGGCTGCGGTCGTCCGGCCCGGCCATAAGCACGGCGTAGGAGCGGCGGCTGTCGCGGCCCGCGCGACCGGCCTCCTGGTAATACTCCTCAACCGAGTCGGGAATATCGTAATGCACCACCAGGCGCACGTCGGCCTTGTCTATACCCATACCGAAAGCATTGGTGGCCACCATAACGCGGCTGCGTCCCTCCATCCACGACTCCTGGCGAGAGGTGCGTTCGGCCGGGGCCAGCCCACCGTGGTAGTACTCGGCCGCCACGCCTTTGTCGCGCAGCATCTGCGCCACCTGCACCGTACCCTCGCGCGTGCGCACGTACACTATTCCCTGCCCCGCCACCCCGGAGAGTATGCGAAGCAGCTGGGAATTCTTATCCTCCGTGGCGCGGACGGCATAGGAAAGATTGGGGCGAGCAAAACCGGCGCGGAAAACCAATCCGTCCGTAAAGGCCAGTTTTTCCATGATGTCCTGCGCGACCTGCGGCGTGGCCGAAGCCGTAAGGGCCAGAACGGACGCCCCGGGGGCCAGACGGCGTATCTCAGCTATGCGCAGGTAGGTAGGTCGGAAATCGTAGCCCCACTGCGAAATGCAATGCGCCTCGTCCACCGCTATCAGCGACACCTGCATGCGCTGCAGGCGCATACGGAAAATCTCGGTGGAGAGCCTCTCGGGCGAGACATAGAGGAATTTCACGTCGCCGTAGACGCAGTTATCGAGCATAATGTCTATCTGGCGCGAAGAGAGTCCCGAATGCACTGCGCAGGCTTTTATGCCGCGTCGGCGCAGGTTGTCGACCTGGTCTTTCATCAAGGCGATGAGGGGCGTTATGACTATGCAGACCCCCTCCATGGCCATCCCCGGAAGCTGATAAAGCAGCGACTTGCCGCCGCCCGTAGGCATAAGGGCCAGTACGTCGCGTCGGGCCGCAACGGCCTCGACAACCTCGCGCTGCGAAGGCCGGAAAGAGTCGTAACCCCAATATTTTTTCAGGATGGCTTCCATTGCGGACATAGCGCAAAGATAGTCATTTCGGGCAAGAGGGAAGCATTCGCGAACCGTCTAATTTTCTTATTACGGCCCCACATGTAAAAAATTAAACCGTTTATTCCTGAAAAATGATTACCTTCGCACGGCGAAGCTCAACCGTCCGCTCCGGTCCATGCCCTGCATGGCGCGCGATGCGGCGCTATAGACGCCACAACCAAACAAAGGCAATATGGATGACCATCCAGAGGGGGAATATCGCTGCGGTATCATATCTGAATACCGTGCCGTTCGTATACGGCATTAACCGCGCGGACGGCCTGCGCGGCAAGCTCCTTTTATCCCCCCCCAGCCAATGTGTCGAGTCCTACCGCAACGGGCAGGCCGACATAGCCCTTATCCCCGTAGAAGCCATCCCCGCGCTGACCGACGCCTCGGTAGTCGGCAGGTATTGCCTGGGAACCAACGGCGGCGTACGCACGGTGGTCCTCATGAGCGACCATCCGCTGGAAAGCATAACAACTATTTACACCGACTCCCATTCGGTGACGTCGGCCCGGTTGGTGGCCATACTCTGCGCCGAACTTTGGAAAATAACCCCGAGGTTCGTCCCCATGGTCGACTACTCCGCCATAGAGTCCCGCAAGGACGGCGAGGCGTTCCTGCTGATAGGCGACAAGGTCTTCGGATACGAGGGACGAATGGCCTGCAGCTACGACCTGTCCGACGCCTGGAAGGAGCTCACCGGCCTGCCTTTCGTATTCGCCGCCTGGGTGGCGCGCAAAGGCGTATCCGTGGAGGAGGTGGACGAGCTTAACCGCGCCCTGGCTTACGGTGTGGCGCACATACCGCAGGCCATAGAGGAACTCGGCCACGACGGAAAGCCATACGCGCTGGAGTATCTGACGCGCAATATAGACTTTGAATTCGATATACAAAAACGGCAGGCGCTGTCGCTCTTCTGGGAGAAGAGCATGAAATATGCGCCCCGGGTCAACCCCGGCTGAAGAGGTTAGTGCGTTATGTACGCCCTGCGCAAGGGAGGACGGCGCTCCGCCTCCCGGTAACAGAAAAATCTTTAACGTTTTCAGCCGGCCATGATAACAATATACCTTAAACATAACAACAAGATAGTCCGCAACGCCGACATAAAGCTGTTCGACGAACTGGGCTACGACGACGTGCTGTGGATAGACCTACTCAGTCCCTCGCTCAAGGAGCAGAAGGCCGTAGAGTCGTTCATGGAGATAAACCTCCAGACGAAGCAGCAGATAGAGGAGATCGAATCGTCGTCGAAATATTCCGAAACGGAGAACGCCATCATATCCAACTCCAACTTTTTCGTCCATGCCGACGACGGATTTACCGTCGAACCGGTATCGTTCATTATCGCCGAGGGGGTCATGATCTCGGTGCGCAATTCGGAGTTCCGCACTTTCAACGAGGCGGCCAAGAAGCTGCAGATGAACCCTAAGGCTTACCACACGGGCTATCACCTGCTCATATCGATCCTGGAGATACGCATCGATTTCGACGCCGACCTGGTGGAGTCGCTCGCCCGCCAGATCGCCGCCCTGAGCCGCGACATAACGTCCGCCGACACAGTAGAGAACGACACGCTGAAACGCATAAGCCACCTGCAGGAGAACACGATGTTGATACGTGAGAACATCTTCGACCGCCAGAGGGTGCTTTCGGGCATACTGCGTTCCGAGCGCTTTCCCAACGACATCTACTCCAAACTGTCGCTGATGATAAAGGACGTCAACTCGCTCATATCCCACGCCGATTTCTCGTCCGAAAGGCTCGACTACCTGCAGGACACCACGCTGGGTCTTATCAACCTGGAGCAGAACCGCGCCACGAAGATATTCACTGTCGCCGCGCTGTTCTTTATGCCCCCCACCATGATTGCGAGTATATACGGGATGAATTTCTCGCACATATTCGGCTCGGGATGGGAATGGGGCTTCGAGCTGGCCATACTGCTGATGGTACTCGTCTCGGCCGGCACCTACTGGTACTTCAAATGGAAGAAGTGGTTGTAATCCAAAGAAAAGCGCCGGCCGGAGCCATTACAATATCCGATTAAATGCCGGCTGCGCATAACCAAAACCAGACGCACGCCGCTACACGGCGTGCGTCTGGTTTTCAACGGATGAAATAAGGGACCTGTCTGGAAAACAGGTTGGCATTAATGTGGACCTGTCTCAATTTGAACTGAACCCCTAAAATCGCAGGCCTGCGGTAATGTCTATGGCCGTCACGTCCTGCTTCCAGTTATCGTCGTCGTGATCCAGATCCAACGAGCCGATCATGGCCGTTATCTTTAATCCCGCGAACATCTTTCCCGACACCTTAACATCGTATCCTACGTTTATAGAAGGTGCGAAGGCGCCTTTGGTTATCAACTCCGACCGGGCGTATCCGAAATCCGGGTCGGTTACGTCATACTTCTCCATATAAAGCATGTAGCCAAGGCCGAACCCTGCTACGAACGCCCCGCTTCTCTTCTCGTTATACAGACACCACGACGCCGAAGGAGCCGCATACACCGTGTTGACCTTGTCTTTTCTGCTGCCGTCCGAGACGGAGTAATGCCGTCCCGTTATCCGTCCGCCCACCCCGAAAGCGCCGGTCCTGAAATAATGGGCGTCAAAACCATATGCAAAACCTGCGTCAAACGTTCTACGATCGGGGGACGGATCGCCGAAATAGGCGCCGAAACCGGGAGCGGAAACGAGATCGGAGAAAGAAATGCCGAAATCGTAAGTAAGCCGCCACGTACCGGCGCGTACCGCTACCTCGGTTTGCGCGGGTACTCCGCCGGAGATTCCGGCGGCGGCGACCTGCGACATAACAGGCGCGGCAACGCACAGGGAGAGAAGCGTAACAAGGATCTTTTTCATTGCAAAAACTGTTTATGATTTAATTAGTCTATACACGTTGCGCAGAATCCGGTCAGAAACGGATCCCCATGGTTATGTCCACCGCATTCAGGCTCTCCCTGGCGTTTTCTTGTACATCCGACATATCTACGTTTCCGACCGCTATCGACAGCCGCATGGTTACGAAGGTTTTGCTGTTCTTTATCCTGATATCGTAGCCTGCGTCGAGCGTCGTCATCAGGCTCTCCCTGGAAACGCCGCCGGACATGAACGGTACTCCGCCCATACTGTCATGGTAATTCAAATAGCCTACGCTGAATCCGAACATGACCGCATCGCCGAGAGAGTTGAAATTACGCCACATGAACGACGGGGCGAGGTAAGTGGTCCTGACCCTGTAGTCGATCATTTCGAAATATGCGGAATAATGATGGAAGGCGAGCCTGGCGCCCAGCCCGAATGACGATTTAGGAAAGAAATATTGCAGGTCCGCGCCATAGGTAACTCCCAGGCGCAGGTCTTTGGCCAAGTCTTCCGCCCCTTCGGCGGCTTTGCCGGTGCGTATGGACGGGCCTATGTTAACCCCGAACTTCCACGGCGACCCGGCCCTCTCCGCGGCGGGCGCGACAGTTGCGGCAGGCGCTTCGGCAACCGCCTCCTGCACGGGTGGCCGCGGCATATTGCGGCGCGCCTCCCGGAGCATATCGGGCAACAGATCCAGATCGGGCATGAAAAGCACATCCGCCTCCATCTGATAGCATACGGAGACCCCTGACGGACGCTTCTCCCAGGTAATTCTCAATACGTTGCCGCCCATCCTGCGCGCCCTGTCCTTGGCCGTTTCGACCACGGAGCCGTAATCGCACTCCACGGCGGCCCCGACATCCCTCACGCTGACCCGGCCCAACAACTCCAACCCGGCAGGCAGGGGATCGGCCAAAGCGATAACCTCCACAGGCGCGGCGGACGGAGCAGTGGCGGAGATGCTTTGCCCTATTTGGGGCGAACACGCACACAAGGAAACCGCAGCGAACAACAGCAGACAGACCTTTTTCACGATCGATGGATTGTTTGGGTTGATTTGATCGTAAAAGTAAACATTATTTACCGTATATACAACAGACTCCGGCCGGAAGCCGTTCGGCGATTCCGGAATCCATTTAAATTTTGTTAAAAATGGGAATTGTAGTACCTTTGGGGCAAAATTCGGAAAACTACATAAAAACTAATCATTATGTCACAGATCATCAGCGTTCACGCAAGGGAGATCCTCGATTCGAGGGGCAACCCCACCATCGAAGTTGAAGTAACCACCGCATCCGGCGCTTTCGGCCGCGCAGCCGTTCCCTCCGGCGCGTCCACCGGCGAAAACGAAGCCCTCGAGCTTCGCGACGGCGACAAGTCGCGTTACCTCGGCAAAGGCGTAACCAAAGCCGTGGATAACGTCAACAACGTAATAGCAAAAGAGATAGTGGGAATGCCGGTAACCGACCAGGTAGGCATCGACAAAACGATGATAGCCCTCGACGGCACCCCCACCAAAAGCAAGCTGGGAGCCAACGCCATCCTCGGCGTATCGCTGGCCGTGGCCCGCGCCGCAGCCGACCTCTTCGGCATGCCCCTCTACCGCTACATAGGCGGCACCAACGCCAAGACGTTGCCCGTTCCCATGATGAATATCATAAACGGCGGCTCGCACTCCGACGCCCCCATCGCCTTCCAGGAATTCATGATCCGTCCCGTAGGAGCCAAATCGTTCAAAGAGGGCCTGCGCATGGGCGCCGAGGTATTTCACGCCCTGAAGAAGGTGCTGCACGACCGCGGCCTCTCCACCGCAGTGGGAGACGAAGGCGGTTTCGCACCCGCCCTCAACGGCACCGAGGACGCTCTCGAATCGATCATAGAGGCGATCAAAAAAGCTGGTTACAAACCCGGCCGTAAAGCCGAAGGCGGCGACGTGGCGATAGGTCTCGACTGCGCTTCGAGCGAGTTCTTCAAGGACGGCATCTACGACTACACCAAGTTCGAAGGAGCCAAAGGCGCAAAACGCAACTCCGCACAACAGGCCGACTACATGGCAGAGCTGGTGGCAAAATACCCCATCGACTCCATCGAGGACGGCATGAGCGAAAACGATTGGGAAGGCTGGAAGATGCTCACCGACAAGATCGGCGACAAATGCCAGCTGGTGGGAGACGATTTGTTCGTAACCAACGTAGAGTTCCTCAAGAAAGGTATCGAAATGGGATGCGGCAACTCCATCCTCATCAAAGTAAACCAGATAGGCTCGCTCACCGAGACCCTCGACGCCATAGAGATGGCTCACCGCGCAGGTTACACCTCCGTAACGTCGCACCGCTCGGGCGAAACCGAAGACTCAACCATAGCAGACATAGCCGTGGCTACAAACTCGGGCCAGATCAAAACCGGCTCGCTGTCGCGCTCGGACCGTATGGCGAAATACAACCAACTCCTGCGCATAGAGGAGGAGCTGGGCGAAGAGGCGATCTACGGATACACCAAAATCTACAGGAAGTAACAACCCAAGGCCGGATAACTTTCGCAAGTCCGTTATCCGCCGCCATAAACTAAAAGACCCCTGCAAACCGTTCATTACGGTTTGCAGGGGTCTTTTCATCTGCAAAATGGATCGGCCTGAAACTCAAACGAAAAACGAAGCCTGACGTACGCTGCGCACAGCGTCGTTACCGTAAGGCGCAAAAACGAGGTCGGCCGTAACTCCTTATCCGGAGTTAGCGTTTATTTAACCTCCGAAACTTTCAGCGTAACCTCTATGTTGCCTCTGGTGGCGTTGGAGTAAGGGCATACCTGGTGGGCCTCCCTGACAAGTTCTTCGGCCGTTTTCTTATCGACGCCCTTTATGGCCACGTCCATCTCCACGGCCAGTTGATAGCCGCCTTTTTCGTTCTTGCCTATGCTCACGCGGGCCGTGATGCTCGACTCGGGCCTCAGCTTGCGCTGCAGGGCCACGTGCGCCAGGGCGCTGCCGAAGCACGCCGAATACCCGGCGGCAAAAAGTTGCTCGGGATTAGTGTAGGCTCCCGCGGGGCCTCCCATCTGTGAGGGCGGACGTACTTCGAAATCGAGAATGCCGTCGGACGATTTGACGTGGCCGCTGCGTCCGCCTACGGACGTGGCCACTGCTGTGTATAACGCTTCCATGATAATATTAAATAGTTTTTGTTATTGGGATCCGGCATGGTTTGATCAAATAGCGTACCAGAAGCGACGCCGGCGCTCACCGGGCCACGCCAGTACCCTTCTCGACCAACAGTTTGACGCGCCTGATGAAATCGTCCGCCGGACTTCCGCCTATCATCGTTCCCACGAGCGCGCCGTTGCCGTCCACGATCAGGAAGGTCGGATAAGCCTCTACGTTATAGCGTTGCGCGAGCTTTATTCCATCGCCCTGCTCCACGTCGAATTTCCAGTTGACGAAAGTGGCGTTGAAGTAGTCGCCCACCTCCTTCTGCGTGAATACCTCGGAGGCCATCCTCTGGCAAGGTCCGCACCACGAGGCGTAAGCATCTATAAAGAGAAGTTTATTCTGGTCGCGGGCCTTAGCGAGAGCCTCGTCGAAAGTCCCCGTCTCGAAAGCTATGCCCTCCGCGCTGCCGGACTGGGCCGAAATGCAAAACGACAAAAAGAAAACGGCGACGGCTGCGAAAAGCGTAAAAAGGATCTTTTTCATAACGGTAATTTTTACCGGACCAGTCCTAAAACAGGTTGGCGTCAAGATGCGTGACGCAAGAAAGCGCAGCCAACATATAATTGAAACTGATCCTTTTTACCGTCATGCAAGCAACAGGCGTACCAAACCCTGCGGCAGGGAGACGGGAAACCGCGTCAGACTATAAAAACGGCATCACTCCGAAAAACAGGTTGGCGTTCAAATGCGCATCGAAAGAAAGCGCCGCGCCTTACGACAGCGACGCTGTGCGTAGCGTGCGTCAGGTTTCGCTTATCGTTTGAGTTTCAAACCGGAGCGGACTAAAGTCCGTGAGGATTTGAAATGATAAGGATAAGTGAAAGATGATGCGCGATATGCGCAGCCAACATATAATTGAGGCTGGTCCTAAAAACGGCATCAAACGGCCAGGTGGGTTACTCCCCCCTTTCCGTGGACAGCAATCCGCAGGCGGCGCGGATGTCCTCGCCCCGCGAGGCGCGGATGGTGGTTATGATGCCCTTGGCGGAGAGGGCGTCGCGCAGGGACTCCATCTTCGCCTCCGAAGGCGAATGGTAGGGCGAGCCGGGTATTTTATGGAACCGGATAAGGTTCATGCGGCATTTCAGCCCGTTCAACAGGCGGGCTATCTCCCTGACATGGGCGGGCGAATCGTTAAGCCCTTCCATTACTATGTACTCGAAACTCAGGCGGCGCTGGTGAGTGAAGTCGTATTTACGGAGCGCCTCCACGACCGACGCTATCGGCCGGGCGTTCTCCACAGGCATGATATCGAGCCTCTGTTCGTGGACGGGATTGTGAAGGCTCACGGCCAGATGCACCTTAGACCGCTCCAGAAACAGTTCCAGGGCCGGAAGGACACCCACCGTAGAGAGTGTTATACGCGAGGGACTCCACCCGAAACCCCACGGCGAGGTGAGTATGTCGAGCGAGCGCAAAACCTCCTGCACGTTATCCAGCGGCTCGCCCATGCCCATATAGACTATGTTGGTGAGCGACGCGCTCCCGGGAATGGAAACCACCTGGTTGAGTATCTCGCCCGACGTCAGGTCGTGCGAAAATCCCATCCGGCCCGTGGCGCAGAAACGGCAACCCATACGGCACCCGGCCTGAGACGAGACGCAGAGCGTGACCCTCTGGCCGTCGGGTATGCAGGCCGACTCTATCGCGCCGCCGCCTATGGTGGGGAAAAGGTATTTCTTAGTGCCGTCCGCAGAGACGTCCTCGCGGCAAGGGGCGAAACGGCCAACCTCGAAACGATCGGACAACAACTCGCGGTGGCGCAGCGAAAGGTCGCTCATTTGCATTATGTCCGCAACGCCCTTACTATAGAGCCATGAGGCCATCTGCCGGGCGGCGAAACGGGGCATACCCAGCGAAGAGGCCGCCTCGCCGAGTTGCAGAATATCCATGCCGAAAAGCCACTGCCTCATATTTACCGTGTGTGTGTTGGCCGCGCATATCGCACAGCGTCGTTATCGTAAGGCGTAGCGCTTTCTTGCGTCGCGCATCTTGACGCCAACCTGTTTTTCAGGCCGATCCGATAGCCGGCAAAACAACAAAGGCCCCGTCCAGGGCCTTTGTGGAGAATATCGGGGTCGAACCGATGACCTCTTGCATGCCATGCAAGCGCTCTAGCCAACTGAGCTAATCCCCCATTGCGGGGACAAAGATAGCAAAAAACTTTTTTCGTATGCAAATAAATCGGCGTAAAAAGTAAAATCTTCTCCGGCCGGACGATCGGGAGAAACGGACTGCAAGTTTTTTTCGGTAAAATATTTTATAATTGTTATTTTCGTTATTATATTTGTAAGCTACATTGCGCAGGAATGGCCTGCCCGGCCGCAAAATAATGAAGAATCAAATAAAAACCGAACAGATATGGAAGCAAAAAAATCACCCAAAGCCGATCTTGAGAACAAGAAATCCGTATTCATGCTGCTCGGCGTGGCCCTTTCCCTGGGAATATGCATCTTTGCCTTCGGATACTCGCAGAGAGAGAAAAAGATAGCCAAGATAGACATGGGTCTGGCCATGGTGGAAGAGGATATCATTGAGATCACCATCCAGGAAGAGAAACCCACAGAACCTGCCAAACAGCAGATATCATACGCCACAGAGATACTCAACATCGTGAAGAACGACACCAAGATCGTCGAGGAGATCAAATTCGACGATTTCAAGGAGGACGCCGTGGTAGTAAAGGACGCCAAGGTGGTGGAAAGCGTACAGGTTTCGGACGAGCCGTTCAAAGTTGTGGAACACATGCCTAAATTTCAGGGCAAAGACATCAACGCCTTCCATGCATGGGTCATGTCGCGCATACAGTATCCCCGTATTGCTGCCGACAACAACATTTCGGGCAGAGTCATGGTGTCGTTCGTCATCGAACGCGACGGCGCGCTCACCAACATCATCGTGGAGCAGTCGCCGGACCAATCGCTCTCCGACGAGACGATACGCGTGCTGAAAAGCTCGCCCAAATGGGAGCCGGGAAAACAGCGCACCACCCCCGTACGTGTGAAATTCTACCTGCCCGTACAATTCACGCTCCAATAAAAGCCAAGGCATAAACCCCATACTTAAGCGGAAGCCGTCCGGTTTGGGCGGCTTCCCTTTTATTCGTACCTTTGCACCCGTAAACAGATTTGCACGATGGGATTATTCGATTTTCTAACTAAAAAGCAGGCGGTAAAACCGATAGCGCCTGTCGACGACATACCGCTCGAAGAACCGCAAACCGAAACTCAGGGCCTCCCCGTCCCGCAAGAGGAGCTGACGGAGACACAGGCAACCAGGCCGGACGACGTCCCGGTTAATGAAACCGCCGCGGAGCAATCCGAAACCGCCGCAGAGCGGAATAAAGACCTCGAGCAGGGCCTCGAAAAGACCAAGACGGGATTCTTCTCCAAACTCACGCGCGCGATGGCGGGAAAGTCGCGCGTGGACGCCGACGTACTCGACCACCTGGAAGAGGTGCTGATAACCTCCGACGTGGGGGTGGAGACCACCGTCAGGATAATAGAACGCATAGAACGCCGAGTGGCGCGCGACAAATACCTCGGGACGGACGAGCTGCAGGCCATCCTGCGCGACGAGATATCGTCGCTCATGCTCGAGAACGACGCTTACGACCGCATAGACAAAGCAGCCGCCGAGGGCGTACCCTACGTCGTCATGGTGGTGGGCGTGAACGGCGCGGGCAAGACAACCACCATAGGTAAACTGGCGGCGCAGTTGGGCGGCCTGGGCAAGAGGGTCTACATAGGCGCCGCCGACACTTTCCGCGCCGCGGCCATAGACCAACTGCAGGTTTGGGCAGACAGGGCGGGGGCCACCGTTGTACGCCAACAGATGGGCTCCGACCCTGCGTCGGTGGCCTACGATACCCTGCGCTCGGCCGTGGCAGGCAAGGCCGACGTGGTGCTGATAGACACCGCGGGCCGGCTGCACAACAAAGTGGGACTGATGAACGAGCTTACTAAAATACGCAACGTTATGACCAAGGTCATACCGGACGCTCCGCACGAGGTGATGCTGGTGCTTGACGGCAGCACGGGTCAGAACGCTTTCGAGCAGGCTCGCCAGTTCACCCAGGCCACCCACGTCACCTCGCTGGCCATAACCAAACTCGACGGTACGGCCAAAGGCGGTGTGGTTATAGGTATTTCCGACCAGTTCGGCGTGCCGGTGCGCTACATCGGGGTAGGCGAAAAGATTGACCAGCTGCAGGTTTTCGACCGCAAAGCGTTCGTCGACACCCTTTTCAAATAGCCCGGCCATGATCAAAGCCATCAAACGACTGGTCTTCCGCTCCATCAGCCTGGAGAGTTATCTCAGGCTCATGCAGAGGGGCTATTTCTTCCTTTACGGCACGGGGCTGCTCAGGCCTTTCGGATCGTTCGCGCTGCACTATTATGTCAAAAAACTCATCCGTAAAGGAGACACGGTTATCGACATAGGAGCCAACCTGGGTTACTATTCGATACTCTTCGCACGGTGGACGGGATCCGAAGGCAGGGTGCTGGCAGTGGAACCCATACGCCTTTACAACAAGATATTCAACGAGAAGGCGCGCCGGCATCCCAATATAACACTCTATCCCTGCGCCCTGGGCGAAGAGGAGGGAAATATATGGATGGTGACAACCGCAGGCCAGGGCGGCTACCTGCGTACGGGCCTGCCGCACGTCTGGGACCCGGACAAGGACGGGCCGCTGGAAGAGATAGAGTTCAGATTCGAGGCGCAGATGAAACGCCCGTCCGACCTCTTCGGCAACCTCGACAGGATAGATTATATAAAATGCGACATAGAGGGGTATGAATATCATGTACTCAGCCGGATGAGCGACATAATAGCCAAACACCGCCCAAAAATACAGGTGGAGGTGTGGGGCCGGAACGAGCGGAATATCGACGAACTGCTCACCGGTCTGGGCTACCGCCCCTTCAAACTGTCCGGAGGCCGCCTCGCGCCGGGCAACAGTGCCGGCGGCGATTATATCTTTATACACAACTCCGACCCATGCGCCCCCAGATAACCATAACCACCCTCGGTTGCTCGAAAAACACCGTAGATTCGGAGCATCTGGCCGCCCAGCTGGAAGCTTCGGGGCTGACCGTCGTCCACGAGGGACGGTGCGCCAAAGGCGGCTCGGCGGTGGTAAATACATGCGGCTTCATAGGCGACGCCAAAGAAGAGTCGATAAACACGATACTGGAACTGGCCGAGGCTAAAAAAACGGGAGCTATAAGCAAACTATACGTATTCGGATGCCTCAGCCAACGCTATCCGGAAGAGCTGCGGGCCGAAATAACCGAGGTTGACGCCTTTTTCGGCGTGGACGACATGCCCGCCCTGGTGGAGGCCCTGGGCGCATCTTACCGTCCGGAGCTGGAAACAGCGCGCACTCTGTCCACCCCCCCGCACTACGCCTACCTGAAGATATCCGAAGGGTGCGACCGCGCATGCAGCTACTGCGCCATACCCCTCATACGCGGTCGCCACCGCTCCGTACCGATGGAAGAGCTTGTGCAGGAGGCGCGCATGCTCGCCGCCAAAGGCGTCCGCGAGCTGATGGTCATCGCACAGGATACCACATGGTACGGACTCGACATCTACGGGAAACGGCGTCTGGGCGAATTGCTCCGGCAGTTGTGTCTCGTGGATGGCATAGAGTGGATAAGGCTGCATTACGCCTATCCCGCGCAATTCCCCGAAGACGTGATAGAGGCCATGCGCGACGAGCCTAAGATATGCAAATACCTCGACATCCCCCTGCAACATATCGCAGACAGCCAGTTGGACGCCATGCGAAGGAAGATATCGAAAGAGAAGACCGTCGGGCTGCTCGAAAAACTCAGGGCCGCCGTTCCCGGTATAGCCATACGCACAACCATGCTGGTGGGCCATCCCGGCGAGAGCGAGGCCGATTTCGGCGAGTTGCTCGACTTCGTGCGGCAGGCCCGTTTCGAGCGCCTGGGCGTATTTCCATACAGTCCGGAAGAGGGTACCCACTCGTGCGAGGGGATGGAGGACGACGTACCCGACGCCGTAAAGCAACGCCGCGCCCGCAGGCTTATAGAGGTGCAGGGCGAAATAGCGCTCGAAAACAACCTCGCCCGCGTGGGCAAACGCGAGCGGGTGATAATAGACCGCCGCGAAGGGGACTACTACATAGGGCGTACGCAGCATGACTCGCCCGAGGTGGATCAGGAGGTGTTGATCGGCTCGGCGAAAAAACTGAAAACAGGCTCGTTTTATGAAATAATCGTCACCGCAGCAGAAGAATATGAGCTGTGGGGGGAAATTATTTTGTAAATATTGTGAAATATGCTTAATTTTGGAGAGCAAACCGAAAACCCCGTTCCGGCATGGCGCAAACAACCCTGATAAACAGCCTGAGAGACAAAGTCGGGCAGGTTATAGCCGATAACCGCAGGCTCAGGGAAAAAACCGGCAAAATGGCCGCCGAGATAGAGAGGCTCAAGGCGGAAAGGACGCAGTTGCAGCAACAGCTATCGCAGGCGGAACACCGTGTGACGGTGTTGGAACTGGCCGGGTCGATGGGCGGAGGGGCGCAGCAAAACAAACTCGCCAAAGCGAGGGTCAACCGTCTCATGCGGGAGGTAGACAAATGCATTGCACTTATAAACAAATAAATGGAATCAGAAAAGTTTAGCATAAGGCTCACCGTGGCCGGAAAAACTTTTCCGTTGACCATAGAAAGGGCGAAAGAAGAGAGGTATCGCAGGGCCGAACGCCAGCTCAACGACACTATCGAAATGTACAGACGCCGTTTCAGGGCCGAAGGCGATGAATATCTCGCCATGGCCGCCCTGCAGATGGCTGTCAACTACGTGGAGCTGGAAATGAAAGGCAACATGGACAGCGACGAGTCCAGGCTGAAAGAGATAGATACTCAATTGGATAAATATCTGAGCGAAATATAATCGTACCGCCCATCGTTCTTTAAATACAGTTTTAGGAATACCCGCATGAATTCCTTTTAGCTTTGCGAAACTCAACATTATAAAAATTGGGAATCGCCTCGGCCCTTCAAAAACAGGCCTTAACCCGAAAGGGTGCTCCATGGCGAGCCGTTGGACGTTTGCGACCGATAAGCCGGAGGTCCCACACATGACGATCAGGAGATTTCGTCAACAAAAAAAGGAATTCTGCGGGCTTTTTTATGCCCAGGCAACGAAATTTTTTATTTTAAAATATTTTTAACAACCTAAATTCATGACTATAGCCACAATAATAGCAGTAGACGTCATCACGGGCGTAATCGTGGGATTGGCCGCCTACTTCGGGGTACGCAAGGCGATGCAGAACCGCAAAGACAGCATCCTCAAGCAGGCCGAAGCCGACGGCGAAATGATCAAAAAAGAGAAGATCCTGCAAGCCAAGGAACGCTTCATCCAACTAAAAAGCGAACACGACCGCACCGTGAATGAGCGCAATTCCAAGCTCCAGCAAAGCGAGGCCCGCATAAAGCAGACCGAAGCCACCCTCCACCAGCAGCACGAGGAGATAGGCCGCAAAAACAAAGAGCTTGAAACGCGCAAGGAGCAAATGGACGCCCATATAGCCTCGCTCGACAAGCGGCGCGAGGATCTCGACCGTCTGATCCGCGAGCAGAACGCCCGCCTGGAACAGATAAGCGGCATGAGTTCGGAGGACGCCAAGAACATCCTGATAGAGAACATGAAGGCCGAGGCCAAAACCGAAGCCATGGCCTACATCAACGAAACCGTCGAGGAGGCCAAGATGAGCGCCAACAAAGAGGCCAAGAAAATAGTGGTGCAGACCATCCAGAGGGTGGCCACCGAAACGGCCATAGAGAACTCCGTGACGGTGTTCAACATCGAGTCCGACGAGGTCAAGGGCCGCATCATAGGCCGCGAAGGCCGCAACATACGCGCCCTGGAAGCCGCCACCGGCATCGAGATCATCGTCGACGACACTCCCGAGGCCATCATCCTCTCGGGCTTCGACCCCGTACGCCGCGAGATAGCCCGCCTGGCCCTCCACCAACTGGTGACCGACGGCCGCATACACCCCGCCCGCATAGAGGAAGTGGTGGCCAAAGTGCAAAAACAGATAGAGGAGGAGATAGTGGAAGTGGGCAAGCGCACTACCATCGACATGGGCATCCACGGCCTGCATCCGGAGCTTATACGCCTGGTGGGCAAGATGAAATACCGTTCTTCCTACGGGCAGAACCTTCTCCAGCACTCGCGCGAGACGGCCAACTTGTGCGGTATAATGGCCGCCGAGCTGGGTCTGAATCCCAACACCGCCCGCCGAGCCGGCCTGCTGCACGACATAGGCAAGGTACCCGACGACGAGCCGGAACTGCCCCACGCAATAATAGGCATGAAACTGGCCGAGAAGTACAAAGAGAAACCCGAGGTGTGCAACGCCATAGGCGCACACCACGACGAGGTGGAGATGACCTCGCTCCTTTCGCCCATCGTGCAGGTGTGCGACGCCATATCGGGCGCCCGCCCCGGCGCTCGCCGCGAAGTGGTGGAATCGTACATCAAACGCCTCAAGGAGATGGAAGACATCGCAATGGCCCATCCCGGCGTAATGAAAACCTACGCCATACAGGCCGGACGCGAACTGCGCGTGATAGTCGGCAGCGAAAAGATATCAGACCAGCAGGCCGACGCCCTCTCGCACGACATCGCCAAAAAGATACAGGACGAAATGACCTACCCCGGACAGGTTAAAATCACCGTCATACGGGAAACGCGGTCGGTCAGCTACGCTAAGTAGCGGCATCGCCGCTTTTTGGGAAAAAGCGGCACCAAAAACTTTTCTGAAAAACTTCGTTTTTCTGACAGAGTTTGGTTATTAGAGGTTTGCATAAAGGAAATCCCTTGTAAGGCTTTCGGATTACGAAGCGCTTACAAGGGATTTCCTGGCTTAATACAAGCGGAGGGATCGAAAGTGCCGAAATTCATTATCAATATCGGATCTGTTTCAATTATATGTTGGCTGCGCATATCGCGCATCATCTTTCACTTATCCTTCTCATTTCAAATCCTCACGGACTTCAGTCTGTTTCGGTTTGAAACTCAAACGATAAGCTAAACCCGACGCACGCTACGCACGGCGTCGCTGCCGTAAGGCGCAGCGCTTTCTTGCGTCACACATATTAACACCAACCTGTTTTTCAGACTGGTCCTCAATATCCATTTGAGCCTTAGCCATCTCCATTGAATATTATTTACAACAAATTCATCTATCCAAACTCAACGAGGTCTCCACAACACAGAATCGCCCACCCCGGCCGGGGCGGGCGCTTCTGGTTTTTGGTCACCAAGTTTTGTTTTGATAGATTAATTTTTTGTTAATAATATTGAAATTGGCTGGGTTAGGCTCAAATGGAGAGTGAGGGACAGTCTGTACAACACG
>JAVBOW010000008.1:0-76419 GCA_031550125.1 Rikenellaceae bacterium | reverse complement strand
GGCGGAAGCGCCCGGCCGTCCCATTCGGGACGGCGGGGCGCTTCCTTATGCGGGGCCAGTCTCAATTATATGTCGGCTGCATCGCGGGGCTGGGGCCGTCAAAGTTATCGGGAAAAATACTACCCTAAGCCAAAGGCGAAGGGTGGAGATTTTCCCCGAAAGGCTGCGCAGTAGTCCACACTTTGACCGGCCCCTCCGGAGTCCCGCGATAACTTTGCCCCTGAAATTAAATGATGGAGCAGTGTATACATTTTATCGTAATCATATATTTAAATCGTATTAAAACGACCACGATATTGTATTCAGATTTGTTTTACATAAAATGCTAATTATTAGCGTGAAATATTTGGAACTGTCAAGATAATTCTATACAATTGCAATATTACATTGTAATTACAGGTGTTTTTGAACGACACTCGCTGATTCTGAGGCATGTAGAGGGACGTAACATGTGGGGAAGGAAGAGCCTTGGGGTAGTGTAAATTAACGCTCACAGGTATGATCTATTCGTTTCTCAATAAACAGAAACCTGTATTTGCACTGTTTGCCAGTGCGCTACTTCTGGTGTCGTGTGGAGATAATGCGAAATCCGTCGCGAAGCGTGTCGCTAATAGAAATGGCAATGAACAGGCGCTTAAGATATTTGAGGCATATAAACCGGATACGCCACAAGCCAACGCGGCGTGGTTTCTTTTGGCGAATATCGAGGCCAATCATTCCTTAATAGACAGTGTCAATCGCCTCATTCCGGACATCAACGCCATTAACGCCGATTCTGTTATAAATTCCATTAATCAATCGTTCGCAGTATGGGACACGGTTCCTTGGCGCGACCAATACTCTTTCGACCAATTCTGCCAGTACGTGTTGCCTTACCGCGTGGCGTATGAGTCGCTGGAATATTATTGGAAGGAAGACTGCCTGCGGCGCTTCACTCCCGACGGCAGCACAGATATTATTCAGGCGGCACACCACATCAACACCCAAATAAAACTATCGTACAGCAGGGAATCGGCCGAGATTCCGTCGGTCGGTTATTCTGATATTGTCAATCTGCGCCAGGGCCGGTGCGAACACCGCTCGCTGCTGGCCACGATGGCGTTTCGTGGGGCAGGCTTCCCGGCGGCCTACGAAATGATTCCTTATTGGGGTACGACCAACAGCGGTCACTCGTTGTGCTCGGTGATAATGCCCGACGGGCGCAGTGTGATATTCGACGACGCGAGGGATCGCGGCAACGGCCCCTATTTCGTCAATAAACTCCCCAAGATTTACCGTAAAATGTTTTCGCGCCAATCCGGTACGGTTATATATAAAAACCGCGATCGCGAATCCATTCCCTCGCCGTTCGATAATTTCGATTTGATGGATGTCACTACGACACACGACGTGGGGTTTGCAGATATGCCTATGGCTATTGCTGGTAACGTTAAAAACCGTGTCGTATGGCTGGCAGTATTCTCGCCAGGTGTATGGTACCCTGTGGCATATTCGGCCAATCGTGGCGCCAGGACTCGTTTCGATGCCGTAGGCACAGGGGCGTATGCAAACGGTGAGGCGCCCGTTTACGGCGAAGATATGGGCGAAGGTATCCTGTATCTGCCCTGCATATGTCGTGACGGGCGTATGATACCAATCGGCGAACCGTTGGTGCATAACACTAAGGGACAAAAGCGCATAACGGCCGACACGATTCACAGGCAAAGCGTAACCCTTACCCGCAAATACCCTCGCCTGAATCGCATACAGTCGTTTGCAACGCATATGGTAGGCGGCGTTTTCGAGGCGTCGTCTTCCCCTGGCTTTACCGATGCGGTAGAGTTGCATTACGTAGCCTCTGTTCCTCTCAGCTGCGTTCAACGGGTTGAAACCGACTGTAAAAAGGCGTGTAGATTTGTGCGTTACCGCAAGCCATCCGGTACGCTAAGCGTCGGCGAGATGAAATTCTATGACGACTACGGGGAGCAGATAACCGGCACGTCCATAGCCTGCAAGGCTTTGGAGGGGCGTGCAAACCTGGGCGATGCCTTCGATGGCGCCCCGCTGACATATTTCAGCATGGCTGGGCTATCCGACGGCTGGATAGGGCTGCGATTCGACCGTCCGACGCGCGTGGCTGCCATCGAGTTCTGCCCCCGCACCGACGACAACGACATAAGCCCCGGCGACCAGTACGAATTGCTGTGGTGGAACGGCCGTTGGCAGAGCCTCGGGCAGAGGCAGGCCGAATCATACGAGCTAACCTGGAGCGACGTCCCCTCGGGAGCTTTATTCTGGCTTCGCAATCTGACTAAAGGTCGCGAGGAACGCCCGTTCACATACGAGAACGGCAAACAAATTTGGTGGTAATAAACCTGACTTAACCTAAATATCAATCCTTAAACCCAACGAAAATGAAACAAAAACTACTCTCATTACTCATCGTTTCGGCAATGTGCGCCGCGCCTACGGTATATTCTTCGGCGCAGCTGAAAAACCCGGCACCGGCCTCAACTTCGGCTTCAGCCAAAGAAACAAGTAAGAAACCGAAGAAAGTGCGGAAAAAATTGCCCAGCGGCCTGACGAAGGCACAGGAGAAACGAGCCAATGCGTTTGCGGCCAAATACCGCCTATCTATGGCGCAAAAGCAACAGTACCTCAAACTCGAAGTCGAGCGCTGGACTAAAATCAGCAATCTGAACAGCACATCGTTGCCCGAAAAAGAGCGCAGCGAAAAGGCGGGCGCCATACACAAAGATTTCAACGCCCGCGAGGACGCTATCCTCACCCCGGTGCAGTTGGCTCAGTTAGAAACTGCCCGCCGGAATAACAATGGTTCGGAACGTACAGCCCGAAAGTTGGTGCATGAGTACGACGTCAAGTCCAAACAAATGGTTAAAGCCAAAGCTCCCAAGGCCGAAATCGCCGGGATGCGTGCGACTCATCAGACCAAAATCGTATCTTTGGTGGGACAACAACGTGCCGACCAGATGTTGAATAAACTGAAGGTAGACAAAAAAGCCGCGTACAACAAACAAAACAACGTAGCTTTAACCAAAGCCCAAACCGAAGGCCTGATGGCTCTGCGCAAACAAAAAGAAGCCGACCTTAAGGCCGTCAACGCCTCGAATGTACCCGATAAACAAAAAGCCACCAAGCGCCGCCAGATCAACAAACAGTACGAGGCCAACATAACCAAACAGGTTGGCGCAGCCCAGGCGGCACAAATCAACAAAGCGCAACAAACCAATGCTGACAAGAACTTCAAAGCCCGCCTCGGCATAAACGACAGCCAATTGCAGCGTTACAAAGACGCAATTAACAACCGTACTGTACAACTCGCCGACCTTCGTGGAGCAAAGAACCTTACCCAGGCCGAAAAAGACGCTATCGCCAAAGAGATCAAGCAAACGACAGAGAAAGAGCTGCAGGCCATATTAACGCCCGCGCAATATAAGAAGCTTGACGGTTGGAATAAGGCTAAGGAGGCTGCGCAGGCTAAGGTTAAGGAAAAACGGCAAGCAAAGGCAAGCGCATCTGCTAAATCGCAGCAAATTGCTCAATCTCACGCAAAGAAATAATTTGTAGATGATAGCTCTGAAAGTTAAAAATACCATTTTTGTCATTCCTGTGTTATTCTGCATTTTTGTTATGCAGGGCTGCTCATGCTCGGGAAACGATAAGCAACCGATGAATGTATTCGTTGCTACCTTGGATGAGGCAATACAAACCACCGAAATCACCGATGGAGCATATTTGCAGTTTGATGGTCGAAAGTATGATTTCGTAACGGTTAAACGCAAAAAGATGCCGTCAATGACTATCAATTTCCCGTTTACCAACACAGGCAACGCCCCGTTGGTGATACTTAAAGTTGATGTGTCGTGCGGTTGTCTGACTCCCGCGTTTTCCCGTCAGCCCGTTATGCCCGGAGGTAAAGGTAGTGTTAGGATAACGATTGATGTAAGGTCTCAACGAGGAGATTTCAATAAAATAGTATTCATTAAGTCTAATGCAGTGAACGATGTGGAACTCTTAAAAATTACAGGGTACATCAAGTAAATCATAACTAAGTTAAAACGTTGTTATTATGAAGAATAAGGTTATCTTTGTCGCATGGATAGCGCCCATGTTGTTTTTGAGTTCCTGTACCAAAGAAACGCAATATAGTTGCAACAAGGAAATAGATCTGTGGACGAAAAACAATATGGATGAAATTACCACTATGAGTCGCTCGAAGTTTCTGGATTATGACAAGGAATATCAGCAGGCTGTTTTCATGGCTTTTTCGCCTGAGCAACGAAAGCAGATTTGGATAGATAAAATTAATGAGGTATTGTCACTAAACTGGACTAACGAAGAACGGACCCACATAAAGCAACTTCCTATCATTTTAAACGATTATCAAAAATTATTCCGTGAAAATAGATCGGAAGAAGAGAAAGATCGTTTTGATGTGGTTATGTATAAATGGGTCGACCATGCTAAGGAGTCCTTGGGGTGGGCCGATGTATTAATAAATGCTATTATTGTAAATCCCAATAAATTACTTGATAAAAAAGGTGTGGTTAGTGTTGGGAAGAAAATTGGCACAGAATCAATTCGATCAATCAAAACAAGAGGTGAAGGCACAGCGGAGGGACCTGATTGTAATTGCAGTCAATCATCTGGAGGGTTTATATGGAAAGATTGTATAGATAATTATGGGGAGGGAGGATGCGGTATATCGTATGATTGCAAATCTTATTGGATTGGGTGTGGAGCATTTAAACTGTCAGATTGCGATGGTATGTGCATGGGCATGGGGCCGACTGATTAAATAGAATTGCTTGCATAGAATCGCATGACGTAAACATAATTAAACTGTTAAAATAAAACAGGTATGAAATCTATTGTTTGGAAAGTACTTCTTGCTTTCTTTTCGTCATTTCTTTTGATGTGTGCAGTGGTTCCATTAAGAGGCAGGTACGTGGAGTTTATTGGACTCAGGGGATTTCCGATGAGTATGCTTGTTTATTCTATAACATACCTATTGCTTACAGTATTCTTTTTGAATAAATATGGAAAACAGGTAAAGCCATGGCTTATTGTTGTAGCGGTATTATTAGGTACATCATGCGTGGATATTGTGCTTAGATTTATAATGCATGGCGGATTCATTAGGACATTAATTTCTTTGCCCGATTTCGTAATACGGATTATCTCAATATTCATAGGATTGGCATACTATGGAATCCAATGTACATGGGGTAAAATAACGCTGGCATCGGTTTTTATGCTGTTCAGTTTGTGGTGTTCGTATTTTGGTTTCGGATTGTGGGTACACAAGTATTCTTTCGACACCTATACAGGCAGAATCGATCCCCGACCTATACCTCTATTAGACATTCTGTCGTCGGACAGCACTGCGGTCGATTTGAGTGCGTTTAAAAATCGATATTTGGTGCTTGACTTCTGGAATAGCCATTGCGGTGGGTGTTTTGCGGAATTTCCTGATTTGCAGAATTTTTTCGACAGTTGTCGCTACGATAAAAAAATTGCCTTATACAGCATTCATTGCCGCATTGAAAAAGAGGGCGAAACATATTGCACTGGAAATAAAATACTGCAAAAGAGAGAATATACATTCCCTTGTCTTTCTGTCGATATAGATGACCCTGCGTTGAAAGAAATGGGGGTCAACAAATTTCCTGCGGTGATAATCGTCGATCTGGATGGCAAGATGATTTTCCGTGGCGATATTGACCGCGCCCGAAAGTTTCTCGATAAATTGGTTGGGAAATAAGCTGTATGATATAAAGTTAACGTCCTTTTGGTAATCTGCAAGATCGATGTGTCGTGCGGTTATCTGACTTCCGAGTTTTCCAGTCAGCCCATTATGCCTGGCGATACAGGAGTCGTCAAGATAAATGTTGATGCGAAAACCCTGAATGGCGAGTTTAATAAAGTGGTATTCATTAAATCTATCGACGGCAACTAATGATGTGGAATTGCTCAAAATAACAGGGCATGTTAAATAATCAAATGGTTAACAACAAAAACTTCATAACCATGAAAGCAAAATTTATTGTTACTATAATGACGGTATCTATGATTATATTAGGTGCCTGCACGAAAGAAAAGAGTTACAGTTGCGACAAGGAGATAGACCGGTGGACTCAGGATAATTTGGAGGGTATTTCCAATATGAGCCGGTCGAAATTTCTTGAATATGACAGAAATTACCAACGAGCTATTTTTAGGGCTTTTTCGCCGAAACAACGAAAGATGGTTTGGGTTGAAAAAATTAAAGATGTTTTAGCACTTGAATGGAGCCAAAACGAGACAGAACACTTAATAAATCTATTGGAATATATTGATTGTAGAGATTTCATATTTGGCGATATGTCACAATATGAAGATGACGATTTCAAGAAATTTATGTATCGATGGAAGGAATATGCTTATAATGAACTTGGCTGGGATACCAATGCCGTTTATGTTATTATTGCAGACCCGAATCCGTTGTCATTGCAAAAAGACAACGGCATTGTCTATGAAACATTGTCGTCACGCTTGAGTTATGTAAAGACACGCTCCGAAGGAGGAAACGAGTACTATTATGATTGTAATTGCAATGGCGACTATGTCCCGTTAAGTGATGATATATGCAATTTGTCATATGCATGTAATGCTAAATCTTGGGGGTGTGGTGATTTCTGGACTGCCCCATGTGAAGGCTTATGGGAAAAAAGTATATAATTAAAACATATCTAACGTGAAAACAAGAGTTCTTTTTACTGTTGCGGCAGGTTTATTCCCTTTCATAATTTGCGCACCTCTCATTACCAACGCACTAACACTGGCCGGTGCATTGTTGGTTTACGCCGTGATTGCTTACATCGTATGCCTGTTGGTAAAAGAGAGGCTTTCACGGAGCGCGAAGTTACTTGCATTATTATCGGGATGGGTATTTTATGTATTGATCGGGGTTGTTTATTTTACCATACGCGGCACCGCCGCTCCATCGGTCGGAACTGTATTGATTCTTGCTCCTACGGTTATCATCGGACTGCTGACCGGATGGGCGATCTATGCGTTACGCCCTGTTTGGCTGAAAATTTCGTTTGCCGTATTAGTGGCCGCGGCCGTGTTTTTTTTGTGGTGCGACGGTGAAAAAGCCTATATGAACAGGGTGTATTACGGATCATGGCAAGGTAATGTAAACGAGCCGGTAGCATCGCTGCCTGATTTTATAGACATCGATGGTAACGCCGTGGCATTCGACGTGAATGAGGATCGCTATTCTGTCATACAGCTATTTCGTCTGGGATACGGTTATTCGCGACTCGACGTAGAAAAGTTCAGCAAGCCTGCGTTTGAAAAATACGGCGATGATCCGCGTGTGAAATTCCTTGTGGCGGGTATTTCTTCAGATAACGATTATGAAGGGATTGTCTCAGGTAAAGATATCGTAAAAATGGGATTGCCTTATGCTCAAAGCTCTGATTCTGAAGAGTTAAAAAACATGCTACTTTACGACATCCATGATATGGGCGGAATAGTGATTATTCGTGGCGGGACCATTATTTTCCGGGGCGATCCGGCCATGTGCCTTAGCGAATTGGATAAATTACTGGAATAATGAAATATAGGTGCCTCGGGTTTTAGGTGAATCGAATTTCAACGTTTTCAGTTTACATATTTGCCATATTAGCGATTGTGGCGGCGATATTTATGCGGTCGGAGTCATTTACCGACACCGAAATCGTCCCCAAATGGTATACTTTGGCTTTGTGGACGTTTGCGGGCATTGGGCTCTGGACTCTGCTCGGTCAGGATTTGTGCGTTAGGTTCGACTCGTTCACCGATTGGTCTGTGGCAGCCTTGGTACTCTACATAGCCTTACGCTCGATGGTACCCGCGTTTGATGGTTTTAAGTTGATGGCCTTGGGTTGTTTTGTTTTTTTATCCTTCATATTTCGCTCAGCACAATTTAATCGACCTAAATTCATACATTTCGCCATACTCTCGGCTGCGGTAATTCAGGGTATTTATGGGTTATATGCATCCTTTTTGACCAAGAGTACTGACATTACCGGTAGCTTCGACAACCCGGCCGGCTATGCCGCGTGCCTGGCTGCGAGCGTGCCTTTCTGTCTATTGCTGCCAGGCGGTCGCGCCGTACGTATTGCGGGGTTGAGTGCGGCCGTATTTCTGTGTGCTTGCGTGATTGCTTCCGGTTCACGAGCGGGAATAATGGCCTGCGCGATTGTTGCGGGAATTTATCTTTACGGAAAATATGCCGCAACGCTATCCTGTAAATGGCGTAGGGCATTGAAAATAGCGCTTCCCGGATTGGCTCTGTTGGTCTGTATGGCACTTTTTGCTGTAAAAAAAGATTCCGCTGCGGGGCGGTTGCTCGTATGGCGTGTTTCGGCCTCGATGGTGGCCGAAGCTCCCGTTTTCGGTTTGGGCAGCGGCGCATTCAGGGCGACGTATATGACACAGCAGGCGCAATATTTCGCCCAAAATCCCGATAGCCGTTTTGCTATGTTGGCCGACAACGTGGCGCATCCTTTCTGCGAATACATAGCCATGATGGCGGAATACGGCATTGTGGGGCTGTTGTTGTTGGGCGCGGTAATATGGACGATCGTTCGTCGCGGTAAGGCTTTCGCTCCATGGTTTATGTGCCTTGCTTCCATTGCCGTATTCTCACTATTTTCTTATCCTTTCCGCTATCCCTGCATTCTACTTTTAACGGCTCTATGCCTGGCCAGTTATGCTTCGTCGCCTTCCGTTACGGTAAAGCCGAAGTGGTGGTTGCGATCGGCTATAGGAGGTATGGCTATGGTGGGGTTGTGGTACACGATCAGGAGTGTGGTTTTCGAGACCAGGTGGAATAACCTTGCCGAAACATTCGTAAAGACAGAACGTATGATGGCCCATTATGACGAATTGGACAACAACGACGCATCAAATCCCTATTTCCTCTACAGCTACGGCGCGGAGTGCAATCGGTTGAAGCAATGGGAACGTAGCGCCGCCATACTTACTCGCTGTGTCGCCATGCTCAACGACTATGATGTACAAATGCTTCTGGGCGACAATTATCAGAACCTCGGCAGGTACGACCGCGCTGAAAGTTGCTACCGTCTTGCGCACAATATGATACCATGCAGGTTTTATCCTCTCTATAAATTAATGAAACTTGCCGAAATGCAAGGAAATCATACTTATGCCGAAGCTATGGCGCGTGAGATAGTGGGTAAAAAAGTTAAAATCCCATCTTATTCTGTCGAGATGTTTAGATATGAAGCCTCACAGATAATTAATAAGTAGTATTTTGGTGGCAAAATTGCCTGTGTCAAGGTCATTTGTCGATACGCAAGATCCAATGATCCACATGATTTGAATCAGACCGGAAAGATTTGTCGCGCACCTCCTTTGGATAATCCCGAAAACAGACTTACCTTCGTACTCTGATTGCTGTAAATCAGTTCTTTCAAAGATTAAAATCCTTAAATGGCAAACCGAATAAGGGGTACACATTTGCAGCGGAACCATCCGGCATTTTGCTGCAAAATTGCTTTTTGCCATGTAGCATAAATTCATGCTTTTGTAGTTTTCGGCGAGAGTATCTGTGCATTATCCAATTTTCGATTTATATGCGTTTTTTCTTTAGGATTTTTTATCTTTGTTCAAAAGACCCTGCAGGAAATATGAGGTTTCCATCGCTTTTGCTGTTATCCATTCTGGCGTCGCTCACCTGCGCGGGGCAAGGAATTCCATATGTAAGTAACTTCAATAAAAGCGATTATTCCGCCGCAGGCCGTAATTGGTCGGTATCTTCCGACACTAAAGGCAACATCTACACCGCCAACAGCTCCGGGCTGCTGCGTTTCAACGGCTCGGAGTGGAAGCTCTACCCTGTGGCCGGCAACCGGATAGTGCGCTCGGTGCATTGCCAGGGCGATACGGTTTATGTGGGTTCGTTCGAGGAATTCGGTTATTTCGTGGCCGACGCCTGCGGCCGGATGTGCTACACTTCGCTGTCGGCGCTGGTGCGGGGTTTCGATTTCCATAACGATGAGATATGGGGCATAGTATCCCTGGGCGGCAGGATATATTTCCGTTCCTTCGCGGGCTATTTCGTTTACGACGGGCGGAATGTGGAAGCTTGCCCGCTTGCCAATACGTTGGCCTATATGGAGGCCGTTGGCGGACAGATGTACGCTTTTCTTCTGGATAAAGGCCTTTACCGCCTCGATGGCGCCGATATGGAGCTGCTTATCCCGTCGGACAGGATAGGCCGCAGTGCGGTCACGTCCATCCTTCCCTATCGCAACGGCCGTCTGTTGCTCTTTTCGGCCGCCGACGGCATTTTCGCCACCGCGGAAGGTAACCGCAGCTGCGCCGCATGGAGCGACGGAGCGGGCGATAAATTACGCGAGGCGGTGATAAACAAGGCCGTAATGACGGCCGATTCGTCGTATGTGGTAGGGACGATCTCCGACGGCATCTATGCCCTCGGACGCGGCGGCGAGCTGTTGTGGAGGATCAACGCCGCCACCGGCCTGGCCAACAACACGGTCCTTGCCCTTTGCTGCGACCGTATGAACAATATATGGGCCATGCTCGACAACGGAATATCGTATATAAGAAGTAATTCCGATCTGACTTTCCTCTTCTCTTTCCGCCAACAGATAGGCTATGTCTATTCGGCCGCCCTGCGCAACGGAGCCATTTATCTGGCAACCAATCAGGGCCTTTACTATTCGCCCGACATGAATTCGCTTCCGGTGCAGACGCCGGTGAAACTTATCGACGGACAGTCGTGGGATCTGTTTTCGGACAACAACCAGCTGTTTTGCGGCAATAACGAGGGTACTTTCGAGATAGCAGGAGCCGGCGCGCGCTCCGTGTCCGGAGTCAAGGGCGGTACATGCATACGCAAGGGACTTATCCACGGACATGAAGTGCTTGTGCAATCCACCTACACCTATCTTGTCATTTACAGGAAAGACGCTTCGGGCCGCTGGGTTTTCAGCAACGTCGTCGAGGGATTCATGCACCCTATACGCTCGATAGAGATAGACGCGCAGGGGACGATATGGGCGCAACACTTCTACGACGGGCTATACCGCATACGTCTCGACGATGCCCTGACGCACGCCGTAGACGCCGTCATGCTGCAGCCCGACGCGGCCGGGCTGCAACGGCGGGATTCCGGCGTAGCGCCGCCGCGCGAAGGACGCGGCACCGTCAGCCTGATGAGGATAAGGGGCCGGATAGTATTCAACGCCGGCGACGTATTCTATACTTACGACGATATAACCGATTCCATAAAGCCCTTCGAATACCTCAACGAACAGCTCTCGCGTTTACGCACCGTGCGCCGCGTGGTGGCTGTGAGCGACAATATCTATTGGTTGATATGCCCCGATAAGTTCGTCATGGCGCGTTTCGATCGCGAGGGAGTGCGCATAACCGAGGAGATACCATTCTCGTCTCTGTACGACAACCTGCCGGACAACGATGAGAATATCCTTGTCCTGCCCGACGGTCGCCACCTGATGTGCATGAACAACGGCGTGGCCGTTTTCGATCGCCGCAAGCCCATATTCGACCCGGGATTCGACCGTACCCTCGGCATGGAGCGCATCGAATCGTCCAACAACCGCAAAGAGACTCGCCTGTTGCCTCTATCGCCGGATTACATTCCGCACGTTAGGCATAATTTCAACACTCTGTCGTTTTACGCCGCATACCCGCATTACCCTGGCGAAAGGGTGACTTTCAGTTTCCGGTTGGGCGGCGCGGGCGATGGGTGGAGCGTCCCCTCGCCTCAGGCGTGGCGCGAATTCCCCAGGCTCGGCAAAGGCCAGTATACGCTGCAAGCCAGGGCTTTCGATAACCTGGGCGTGGAAATAGGCCGCCTGGATTACTCTTTCACCGTTGGCGCGCCGTTTTACGCGAGCAACCTGGCCGTCGTCTTCTATTGTCTTGTGGCGTTGGGGATCGCCGTGCTGGCAGTGTTTATCGTCGAACGTTACATAGCCCGCAGCAAGGAGAAAGTGCTGCGAACGCAGATGGAACTTAGGGAAAAGGAGGCCGAGCGCCATGAACACCGCATAATGCAACTCAAGAACGATAAGCTCGAACTGGAACTGAACCATAAGAGTCGAGAGCTGGCCGGGTCGGCGATGTCCATCATCCGCAAGAACGAGATGCTGGTTGCCATAAAGGAGGAGCTTACCGTCCAAAAGGAGAAACTCGGCGCTCAGTATCCCAACAAATACTACGACAGGCTTACGGCCATGATAGACTCGAACCTTACGTCGGAAGACGACTGGCTCGTTTTCCAGGAGAATTTCGACCGCATACACGAGCATTTCTTCCGCAACCTGAAGACCGCCTATCCGGCCCTTACACCTAACGATCTTAAATTTTGCGCACTGCTGCGCCTTAACCTTAATTCCAAGGAGATAGCCAACATACTCAACATAACTCTCAAAGGAGTGGAGATAGGCCGCTACCGCCTGCGTAAGAAACTCGGTTTGGCCTCGACGGTAAATCTCGTCGATTTTATGATCCGATTCAAATAGGCGGTCGGGGATGATGCATGTCGCACCCCGTGTGCGGCGTAAGACGCGTCGTATCCTCTGCATTCGACGACATGACGATCTTTTTATGCCTGACGAAACTACTGCGGCATCCGTAAGGATGCCGCAGTAGTTTTATGGATCGGCTGCATGCAGCCAACACTGGCCCGTTTATTTCAATATGAATTTGGTCTCAAGGACGTTATCCGAGCTGCCTCCCACAAACAGGGTATATTCGCCCGGCTCGTTGCCGAAGGTGTTGTCTGCCCGCGTGAACGCCAGATCGTCCGGCGTCAGGGTGAAGGTTACCGTCTGTTTCGCGCCGCGGGGCAGGAACACCTTGCTGAATCCTTTAAGTTCCTTCACGGGACGGGTGACGCTGCCTACCATGTCGCGTACGTAGAGCTGCACTATCTCCGTGCCGTCGAAAGCGCCGCTGTTGGTCACCTGCACGCTTATCTCGAGCTTACCGTCGCGGGTTAGCTCCGGGGAGCCGAGCTGCAGGTCGGAGTAGTCGAAACGGGTGTAACTCAACCCGTGGCCGAAAGCGTAGAGGGGAGTGTTGGGTACGTCGAGGTAGCGGCTTGTGTATTTTTCGTTATCTTTTATGGGGCGTCCCGTGTTTTTCTGGTTGTAATGCAGCGGAACCTGCCCTATGTTACGCGGGAAGGTTACGGGTAGCTTGCCCGACGGATTGTAGTCGCCTGCCAGCACGTCGGCCACGGCCCGGCCGGCCTCGGTTCCCGGGAACCATATTTCGAGTATGGCGTCGGAGAGCGCCGATTCGCGCTCCAGCGTGAGCGGACGGCCGTTGGCGAGCAACGCCACCACCGGTTTGCCGGTTTGCTCGAGTGCCGCCAGCAGTTCGGTCTGTACTCCGGGAACGCCTATGTCGCTCCGCGAGGCGGCCTCGCCGCTCATGTTGCCGGCCTCTCCCATGACGAACACCACCACATCCGCTCCGCGCGCGGCGGCCACTGCGGCGGCGAAACCGCTTCGGTCGCCGTCGTTTATGTTGCATCCGCGGGTATAGACCATGTTGGGGAAGCGCGTCGCCATTCCTTCGCGGATGGTGACCACGTCTTCCGCGCGCCCGGCGGCGTACCACGAGCCTAACATGTCGGCTTTGCTGTCGGCCAGCGCGCCCACGAGCGCTATGCGTGCGTTACGTGCGAGGGGCAGCGTCTGAGCGTCGTTTTTCAACAGCACGAACGATTTGCGCGCCATATCGCGCGCGGCGTCGCGGTTCTCGGGCGATAGTATCTCCTCCGCTTCACGCGCGGCGTCGCAGTAGCGGTAAGGGTCGTCGAAGAGGCCCAGACGGAATTTCATGGCGAGTATGTCGCGTACGGCCTTGTCTATCTGCTTTTCCGAAACTTTGCCTTGCCCGACGAGTCCGGCGAGGAACTGGTCGTAGACCGAACCCTGGAGATCCATATCCACTCCGGCGTTGACGGCCAGGCGCGCGGCGTCTTCAAGGTCGAGGGCGTAGCCGTGCGCCACCATCTCGTTTATGGAGGTGTAGTCGGTTACTACGAAGCCTTTGAAGCCCCATTCTTTGCGTAATATCTGGTCCAGGAGATAGCTGTTGGCCGTTGCCGGAACGCCGTCCACCTCGTTGAAGGAGGTCATCACCGTCGCTGCGCCGGCGTCTACGGCGGCTTTATAGGGAGGCAGGTAGACGTCGCGCAATACGCGGTCGGACATATCCACAGTGTTGTAATCGCGGCCCGCCTGCGCGGCGCCGTAAGCGGCGTAGTGCTTGACGCACGCCAGCACGGTGCTGGCGTCGGCCAGGTCGCTGCCCTGGAATCCGCGTACGCGCGCTTCGGCTATCCGGCTTCCCAAGTAGGTGTCTTCGCCAGCTCCTTCCGATACGCGTCCCCATCTCGGATCGAAACATATGTCCACCATCGGGGCGAAAGTCCAGTGGATGCCCGATGCCGAGGCTTCGGCTGCGGCCACGGCTGCTGCGCCGCGTATGGACTCAATGTCCCAGCTTGCCGCCTCGCCCAAGGAAATCGGGAATATGGTGCGGTGGCCGTGTATCACGTCGTAACCGAAGAGCAGCGGAATGCCCAGGCGGGTCTGCTCTACGGCTATTTTCTGTAGCGAGCGCGTGTATTCGGCGGTGTATGCGTTGAATATATTGCCTACGCGTCCCGATTTGATAAGGTCGATATAATCGGTACGCATAGACGGGCCGGTGACGTCCCAGTCGCTCGTAAGCAGATTCATCTGGCCTATCTTCTCTTCGAGGGTCATCAGGCTAAGCACCGAGTCTACGCGCTGCGCTATGCGCTTGTCGTCGCCCCATGGCGAGCCGGCGTTCTTTCCCGGGCCGGAACAGGCCGTCCATGCAACTGCGACGATGGCGGCAAACAGAATTTTTTTCATAATATCGGGTTTTTAATTTTTCATTTTCAGGTGGGGGCTGTCGAAGTCGAGTGCGCGCAATCCGCGCTGCACGTCGGGGTGCGACATGAAAAGATCCCATAGCAACCCCGAGCGGTGATTTTCTATCATAACCACCTGCGGCCCCTGGTCTATGGCCAGGTAGGCGTCGGAATACCATCCTTCGGTTACGTTGAAGGCGTCCGTGAAACCGTATTCGCCCCAAATTTTCCCGTCGAGGCCGTAGAGGAAGCGCCGCATGGCCTCTATGGCGTAACCGGGGGCGTAGGGTATGGCCGATACGGCGGCCGTGGGCGATATCGTACCGTTGTCGTTGGTGGGCGAGTGCGCGCCGTAGCCTTTGGGATCGTCCGACGAGGTCAGTCCCCAGCATCCGGGGCCGTAACCTTTCCATCCTGCGGGATTGTCTACGCAGTAAGCCCTGTTTATCAGGGTGTGGGCCACGTTCTGCCGCCAGTAGTCGGCGTAGCGGTCTTTCAGGCCGCGCGGGTCGAGTCCCAGGAACGAATAGTGGCTGAAGAAGAGCGGTCCGCCGTAGTCGAAGCCCAACGGCAGGGTTATGCCGTAATATTGCTTGCCGTTGACGAAATGGTCGGTGTCCGTCCAGCCCTTATGGTATACGGCTGCGTCGATGGGGTGGGTGGGCGATGCCGCCGCAAGTATGTACGTTATCAGACACTCGTCCCAGCCGCGTATGGCGTGGTTCATGGCCCAGCCGTAATCGGCCGACCAGTGCCAATAGAGGCGATCTTCGCCTCCACGGGTGTACCATTGCCATTCCACGCCGCGCCACAGGCTGTCTATCGATGCGCGCAGGGCGGTCTCCGCGGCGTTACGCCGGCCGTAGTACTGGCGGGCGGCGAGCAATCCCTGCATAAGGAAAGCCGTCTCCACCAAGTCACCTCCGTTATCTTTTTTGCTGAAATTGACTGTTTTGCCGGTGGTTCCGTCCAGCCAGTGGGGGAATGCGCCGTGGTAACGGTCGGCGGAGGCAAGGAACGACACTATACGTCCCATGCGCTCCACGGCTTGCCTGCGGTTTATGAATCCGCGCTCCACTCCCGCTATCATGGCCATTATCCCGAACCCGGAACCTCCCGTGGTGACCACCTCGTTGCCGTATAGCGGCGTGACGTTGCTGCGTTCGCGCGCCATGCCGCAGGCCGGATGGGCGAAATCCCAGAAATAGCGCAACGTCTGCCTCTGCACCGTATCGAGCAATCCGGCGTCCGGCTTCGCCGCAATCGAGCAGAGCGGGAGCGCAATGAGCGTCAATATGTAGCAAAAGCGTTTCATCACGGGCGATTAATTACTGAAATTTACCAACGGGCGGCCGTCCCATCCGTAAGCCGGATCTATCGCCAGCCCGAGGAAGGAGAATACCGTGGCGGGAAGGTTGTAGAGGTATGGCGCGCCGTTGAAATCCACGTCGGAACCCGACGTGAGCGGAATGGAGGGTTTGTCCCGCCCGCCCGCCAGGGTCGTCCCGCTGAAATTTCCGGGCGCATATATGGCAAGGTCGGCCAGGTTGGGGTGCGAAGCCCCGTCGGATGTCAGCGTCACCGCGCTGTAGGCGCTTATGGTTGAGGCGTCGAGGGCCGCTCCGCTCCAAATGCGTACCTCGGTTAGCATACCCTCGTAGGAGTGGCCGTACTGCGACGTGCCGTCCTGCCCGAGGCGCAGGGGATGGGCGGAAGAGAGCGACCCCATGGCCGAGACGTCTTTCTCCACATGCAGCGCCCCGTCGACGTATAGCCGCGCCTTGCCCGCCCCGCGATCGAACACCAGGGATACGAAATGGGCGTTGCCGTCCTGGAAAAGGTGGGCGTAATCGAGATCCACGCGCGTGCCTCCGCCGGCAAGGTTTATGCGCAGATCACCCATGTCTTTGGTTACCATCGCTATGCCCGGGTTGCCGCCGCTGTTCCAATCCTTGTTGCAGAGGAAGGCGGGATCGAAACCTGCGGCCATCTTCGACGGTTTCACCTTCATCTCGATGGTGAAACTCTTGTCTGCGCCGAAATCGAGCGCCGGAAGATCGGGCAACGTGCCGTAAATTCCGTTGCGGTATTCCACGTTTCCATCGCCGTCGGCCGATATGGCGCGCGGGGTGTAGGTGGGAGGCGTATCTATGAGTTGCGGCGACAGGTTCTTGTTGTTAAGTATTATAAATGCCCTTTGCTCGGTGTACGAGGCTCCGCCGTGGCCCGTATTCACTCCACCGTGGTCCGTCACTACGGCTATCAGCCAGTTCTCGGAGCTGTACGACGGTCTGGCTTTGACGGCGGCCAGCAGGCGTCCCACACGGGCGTCGGCCGTTGCCACGGCGGCGGCGTAATGCGTCTCCCCAAGGTCGAAACGGTAGTCGTGTCCGGCGTGGTCCACGTCGTCGAAATGTACGAACATCGCCTCGGGTGCGTCTGTTGCCGAAAGCTCGGCTGTCGCTCCGTTCTCCACCGACTGGTCGCCGGGGCAGGTGAGGTGTTTGTCGAAATATTCCGCTTTATTGATATAGGTGTTGATAGGCCCCCATTGCACTATAGACGCGGTGTACCAACCCGGATGTTGCACCTTGATGTATTTGAACATCGAGGGGTAGGTGGCCAGGTTGTTGCCGGCGAAATCGTTGCCCACCACCTTGTGTTTGGCCACGCTCACCCCGGTCATAAGCCCCGACCATCCGGTGGCGCTCCATGTGGGAACCTCGGCCAAAGCGTTGGTTGCGGCCCACGATTCCTGCAGCAGGGTGTGGAGGTTGGGCATATTTTCGCTGTTTATGGCGGCGGCCAGGCAGCCGTCTATGCCAATGAACAGCACTTTGTCGGAACCGGGAGTGCGTTTGGGCGCATCGGTCCCGCCGTTGTCGTCGCCGCTGCACGAGTAGGCGCACAGGAAGAATGCGAGCGAAAGAAATAAGGCTGTGATATTTAATTTCGAAACAAATCCCATAACAGTTTTTTTAATCGTTAGCCTGTTCAGTGGAGAATCCGAGGGTAGCCAATCCCGCCTGGATCTCGGGAGCTTTCATAAACGCATCCCACAGTAATCCCGAGCGGTGGTTCTCTATCATGCACACTATCGGCCCCTGGTCTATGGCCAGATAGTTAGTCGCCCACCACCGGTCGCCTATGTCGAATGCGTCGTAGAAACCATATTTGCTTTCGTTGAAAAGTTTGTCGCCCAGTTTGTAATAGAAGTAACGCAGGGCCGCCATCGATTCATCGGGGGTGTAGGGCATCGAGCCGAGCGCGGCCGTGGGCGCTATCGTGCCGCGGTCGTTGGTGGGTGACGAGGCGGTGTAGCCGCCGGGGATGTTGCTGGCCGTAAGACCCCAGCATTCATCGCCGTAACCCGCATAGTTCCGGGGATTGTCCTGGCAATAGTCGTGGTTTATCTTGGAGTGGGCGGTGTTCTGCTCCCAGTAGTTGGCGTATTGGTCGCTCAGGTTGCGCGGGTCGAGGCCTATGAATGAGTAGTGTGCGAAGAACAGCGGGCCGCCGTAGGCTTCGCCCAGGGGCAGGGTAGTGCCGTAATACTTGTTGCCGTTGCGCATGTTGCCGTTGCGCGCCCACCCAAGGTCGTAAACCTCCTTGGGTATGGGGTGCGTGGACGAGCCTGCCGCCAGAACGTATACCATAAGACCTTCGTTCCAACCCTGTATCTTCATATTCATGTCCCATCCGTATGTGGGCGACCAGTGCCAGTACAGAACGTTCTGCCCTCCGCGGCGGAACCAGTCCCACTCCACCCGGTCGTAGATGGCCGTTATGTCCTCCCTTAGCGCGATTTCGCCGCCGTCCGTAGTGCTGTCGAAATATTCGCGCGCTATCAGCAGCCCTTCTATCAGGAATGCCGTCTCCACAAGGTCGGCGCCGTTGTCTTTTGTGCCGAAAGGTATTATCCTGCCCGTGTTGCCGTTTATCCAGTGCGGGAAGGCGCCGTGGAACGTGTCGGCCGTCTCGAGCAGGAATTCCACTATTTTATGCATGCGCGCCAGACCGTCGGCGCGGGTGATGAAGCCGCGGTGTATGCCCACCGGTATGGCCGCTATGCCGAAACCGCTGCCGCCTATGGTGGAAATTTCCTGACCGTGGGTGCTGCCTTCGCGGATAAGCCCGCTTGTCGGATTGGCGTAATCCCAGAAATATTTGAACGTGGCGCGCTGGACTTTGGTCAGCAATTCGTCGTCCGGAATACGGGGATATTTGTCGCTGTCGTTTATTTGCGTGACGAACGTTCCGGTGTAGGGGTTGACCACATTGCCTCCGGCGCTGTTGACGCCCTGGGCGATGTATATTGTGTATGATGTCAACGACGCGGGGGTCGTTGTTATTTGCAGCGTTATGGTTTGGTTGTCGGGCATCGAATAGTTGAAGTCGAGCGTCGGCGTTATACTCACCGTATTTTTGGTGAAACATGCGGGATCTATCTCTTCCTGCAGGGATATGGTTATCTGCGGGGCGGGGTTTGCTGGGACGTTTTGCAGGGTGGCTCCGTTTACGAGTCCCTGCCCGTTCACGCTTACCTGCGATATTATTATTTTTTTGTTGGACGCGGACGGTTCGTCGTCCTTGTCGCAACCGTACAGCGTCGCCGACATTATTGCGGCTGCGGCCAACAGAATGTGTTTTATGTGCTTTCCTGAAATCATGATTTTAAAAAACGGGAGGCCGGGTTTTTGTCCCGGCCTCCCTGTGTTGTGCCGGACTATTCGTTCATATAATCCACTTCGGCGCTGTACAGAGCAGCGGCTTCGGTGGCGGTGAGAGCGCGGTCGTAGATACGGAATTCGTCGAGGCCGCCCTTGAAGAAGCCTGCCCAGCCCCAAGTTTCGTTACCTTTGGCAACGTCGGCCCATGCGCCTATGGTGAGCGTGGTGGGGAGATTGAATTTCAAGTCGCCCAGACGGGATTCGTGGCTTATCCCTTGCCAACGCTCGGAGAAGCCGGCGCCCAGGTCGAACAGTACGCCGTTGACATAGCAATACCAGTTGGAGGTTACGTTGTCATAGGTCATGATAAGGTGTTGCCATGCGTTGAACGACAGAACTTGCTGGGTTACGTTTCCGTCCTCGCCTACAGGGTTCTTTATGTTTGCAACCCTCTGGCCTTTCCATGTATTCTCAGGAAGGGGATCCGGATCGCTGGCGTCGTTTTTCCAGAAATAGTTGTCGAAGATGGGAGAGTAGCCGGCTGTTTCGGCAGAGGGATTGCGGTGTTGTATCAGGAAGAAGTTGCCCCAGGTCCAGTCGGTGCTTCCGTCAACCTGGAAGATCATGGGTTCCGGGCCTCCGTCGGTGGTGGGCAGTATCTTGATCCACATTGCGATGGTGAATGCCTTCAGCGTTTTGATCTTGCTGTTGGCCTGCAGGGTGTAGTGCAGGAACGATGGATCGCCCGCCACGTCTGCCGTACCTGCGCTGCCGCTGCCCTGGTATGCGTTGCCGCGGCGGCCGAGTACGTACGTAACGCCGGTGGAGTTGGAGGGAGCCATGCCGGAGATCAGGTCGTTGCCGTTGTTCTCAAAGGGGAAGTAGGCGATAAGGTTGCTAGTCGCGATGGTAGAGGGGTCCACCAGGTCTCCGTTGTTGTTGCCTCCTTTGTCGTCGTCGCTGCAAGCGGTGAAAGCCATGCCGCAAAGAGCCGTAGCTGCGAATAATGCAAAAAATTTTGTTCTCATAGTTAAAGGTTTTAGGTTAAAAATTTTTTTTGATGTTAATTAAACGTATTTGGTAGGCGATATATTTTCCTATTGGGTATATCCCGGGTTTTGCACCAGCCCCTGGTTGACCTGCCTTACCGAACTGGGGATGGGGAAAAGTTCGTTTTTGTTGGCTGTAAATCCTTTGGATGCCAGAACGGTAACTGCGTCGCCCGTGCGTACGAGGTCGAGGAAGCGATCTTCCTCCATTGCCATCTCGGCGCGCCTCTCGTCCTTTATCTGCTGCAGGGTGTAGCCTCCGGGGGTGGAAAGCCCCGCGCGGCCGCGCACCTTATTCATCGCCTGGTCGGCGGTCATGCCCGAGGTTATGGCCGTGCCGACTCCGCGCGTGAGAGCCTCGGCGTGTATCAGCAGTATGTCGGCGTAGCGGAGTATGCGGACGTTGTAGTCGAAGCTGTAGCCGTTGAACGACCATACGTTCTCGCTCGCCGGAGAGAATACCTTGCCGTTGTAATACTCGTTGGGACATGTGGCGAGTATCTGCGCGCCCTCATAGGTAGTCCCGCGCTGCATGAAGATGACCTCGGCCCTTTGCGAATCGCCCCGGCCGTTGAGGAAGTCCGCCAGGTTCTGGCTCGGGGTACAGAATCCCCATCCTTGCATGTTGGCGGGCTTGTTGTCGCGCGGACCCTGGTAGAAGCCGTATTCCAATATGGGTACGTCGGCCGTGGCTCCGGTGCTTTTGCCTATGGTGGAGGATTGTATCTCGAAGAGCGATTCTATGCTGTTCTCGCCCGCCGATCGGAATGCGGTGCGGTAGGAGGGCAACAGGTCGAATTTGCCGGAGGCTATGATCTTGTCGGTGTAGTATGCCGCCGAGTCATAATCGGGCTTGTAGAGATATACTTTGGCCAGGATGCCCATAGCCGTATATTTGGTTATCCGTCCTGCCCATTTATACGCCGGAGTGTAGCTTTCGGGGAGGTTGTTCACTGCGTACCACAGATCATTGATAATGAAATTGTAGGTCTGCTCCCGTGTGGCTTGCGGAAGGCTGTTTATCTCGTCGGCGGTGTAGGTCCTGTCCTGAATGGGTACGTTCCCGAACAGGCGCACCAGGTTGAAGTAGGCGTAGGCTCGCATCGCTTTGGCTTCGCCCAGGCATTGGAGGGCGACCAGCTTGTTGTCGTCCGATTTCTGGGCCTCTGCGAATTTGGGCATCTCGGAGATGGCGAAGTTGGCCGCACTCACTATGTTGTAATAACCCGTCCACGCTTCCGACACCAGGTTGCTCGAGGGGCCGTAGGTGAATTCGTCCATCGCTTTCGACGCGGGACCGTCGCTGGCCGTGCTGCCCTTGTCGGCGTCGTCGCTCGTTATCTCGCACAGGTTTATGTAAGGGAAGCCGTGCGCGCCATTGTGGCGCATCGAGGCGTAGGATGCGCTTATGGACTGGAAGATAAGCTCGCTGTTGCTGTAGTCCGTATCTTCGACCTTTGTGGTGCCTTCGGGCTGGTCGTCGAGGAATTCGCTGCACGAGGCCGTTAATACGGCTGCTGCGGCCAGCGGGATCATATATCTTATTATGGTTTTCATAACAGTCTGTTTTTACGGGTTAGAAAGTGATCTTTGCGCCTATGGTGTATATGGCCTGCATGGGATATACGTTGTTGTCCATGCCGGTGGATGTGGGCGACCCGCTCACTTCGGGCGAGAAACCGTTATAGCCGAACAGCGTCCATATCCTTTGCCCTGAGACGTAGAGCCTGAGCTTGGAGATATATTTGATGTCGGTGAAGGTGTATCCCACCTGCACGTTCTGCAGTCGCAGGTACGAGCCGTCCTCCACGAAGAACGTGCTGGGGAAGTTTTGCGTCGATTCGGCGTTGAAAGCAGCCGCCGAAGGATATTCGTTCGAGGTGCCGTTCCCGTGCCAACGGTTTTCGTAATAGTCCATGTCGTAGTTGCCGTCGGGGTAAGTGGTGCGGTTGGTGCGCTTTACGTTGAATATCTTATTGCCGAGCTGCCCGTATATGGTTATTCCGAAGTCGATGTTCTTCCATTCTCCCCCCAGGTCGAGTCCGCCCATTATTTTCGGGATGGGACTGCCCAGGTAGCCCATGTCGTTGGAGTCTATTATTTTATTACCGTCCCTGTCTTTGTAGCGCAGGTGTCCTGCCGCCTTCAACGGCTGCGCCACAGGGTCGCGCGCGGCGTCCCTGTCCGATTGGTATACCCCTATCACTTCGTAGCCGTAGAATGCGCCTATAGGCAGGCCCACCATCGTGCGTGTGGCGTTCATCGTGGAGCGGTACGAGCCGCCTACGATATACTCCTTGCCTTTGAGTTCCATCACTTCGTTGTGTACGGTGGTAAAGTTCATGCCTGCCGTGTAAGAGAAATTTTCTCCTATCCAGTCGGCCCAGCGCAACGACAGTTCTATGCCCGCGTTGAGGACTTTGCCGTTGTTGGCCAGCAATTCGGGCTTGCCGCCGCCGGCTATGGGGGCGGGGAAGACGACGTTTCGGGTGAGGCGGTAGTAGCCGTCTATCTCGCCGCTGAGCCTGTTTTGGAGCATTTTGAAATCGGCTCCCAGGTCGTACTCGTTAACCGATTCCCATTTGAGGTAGTTTTGGTAGACCGTCTGCGCACCCACGCCGTCTACGAGGTTATTGAACCCGAATACGCCCGACGATCCCACGCCCGGCGCTCCGGTTATGGCCGACGAGTTGCCGGGAATGTTGTCGTTGCCGAGCATACCCCAGCTTGCGCGTACCTTCAGGTAGTCGAACAGCGTCTGGTCTTTCATGAAATCCTCCGAGGTCATCACCCAGCCCAGCCCGAGCGACGGGAATATACCCCATTTCTGCTGGTATTTAGAGCTTCCGTCGGCGCGCAGCGTGAACGTTGCCAGATATTTGTCGGCAAAATTGTACGTGCCGCGCGTGAAGAACGAGACTCCGTTGTACGACATGCCGTCGTCCGAAGTGTTGCGCGGCGTCTCCGGCGAATTCGATCCGAGTTTCAGGTATTTCGCTTTTTCGGTGTCGGCAGGTACCTTATATGCCGATCCCCACAGCCTTTCCATCAATTCCATACGCGTCGACTGGCCGAGCATCACGCTGAAATTATGCCTGTCGATTTGGCCGGTGTAGGTCAGCGTGTTGTCGAATATCTGCATGCTGGTGTTGGTGAATGTCTTTGTGAGCTGCGAATATTTCTCTTTCTGGTTGGGACCTATATAGAACTCCGGCTTGTAGTTTTTGCCCATGTCGGAGGTGTAGTCCTGGTTGTAGGCGGTGCGGAAAGAGAGCTTGTTCTTTATTATTTCGGCCTCGGCGAATATGGAGAAGAGGTACTTGCGTCCTTTGGTCTTGTTGTCGTTATAATAGGCCACGCCCACGGGGTTGCCGTAGGAGTTGCTGAAACCGTAATCCTGCGGTGAGGCGAATGGTTTCGGATAGGCGTCGACATTGTCGGCGTCGTACACCGGATATACCGGCGCGTTGATATAGGCTTGCCTCAGCGCGTTTTCTTCGGCCGAGGTTTTGTCGTACATCGACACCATCACGTTGCCTCCCAACTTGAGCCACTTGTTGGTCTGCTGTTCCGCGCGCATGCGCAGGTTTATACGGTTATAGTTGTTTTCGGTGTCCATTATGCCGTCCTGGTCGAAGTAGTTAAGCCCGAACGAGTAGTTGGTGGAGCTGTTCTGCCCCGACACGTCGAGGCTGTGGTTCTGCGTAAAGGCGTTTCGCAACAATTTGCTGTACCAGTCGGTGCTGACGGGATAGATATCCGGACTTATGGGAACATATTGGTTATTCCAGTCGTTGGATTCGTTTATCAGCGCCACGTACTTGTTCTTGTCAGTCACCATCGGCATGACGTTCACCGGGGTCTGGACACCTGCGTAGCCATCGTACGATATGACCGCCCTGCGTCCCGACCCTTTTTTGGTGGTTACGAGGACAACGCCGTTGGCCGCCCTGACGCCGTAGATTGCCGAAGCAGAGGCGTCCTTGAGGACGCTCAAGGTCTCTATGTCGTTGGAACTAAGGAAATCTATGTTGTCTACGAACACATTATCCACCACATAGAGCGGTTTTGCCGTATTGTCGCCCATCGATCCCACTCCGCGTATTTTAATGGTGGATCCTGAACCCGGCGCGCCGCTGTTGATAACCTGCACGCCCGCGAGCTGGCCTTGCAGGGCCTGGGCGGCATTGGCCGAAGGCAGGCTGGCCAACTCTGCGCCCTGCACCACCGCTATGGGAGCGGTAAGGTCTTTAGCCTTTTGCGTACCGTAGCCTACCACCACCACGGCGTCCACGCTCACCACGTCCTCTTCCATCTTCACATTTATGACGGTGCGCGAACCTACGGTTATGCGCTGCGTTTTCATGCCTATGAAACTAAAGGATAGGACGCTTTGGGGAGTGAGTCCCGAGATGGAGTAGTTTCCGTCGTTGCCGGTGACCATGCCTGTGCTGCCGCCCACAACGGACACGCTTATTCCCACGGCGGGATTGCCTGTTGTCGCGTCGGTAACCGTACCCGTGACGGTTACCGACCCCTGTCCGTAAAGGAATGGGGACGCTGCCAGGATTAGAAATAATAATAAGAGTTTTTTCATAATATTAAATTTATTAAATACTCCGTCCGTTGCTTAAACAAATTTAAGTAAAAGGTGCTATATTTTATAAAATTGATATCCTACTAAGCATCTACATGAAAAAAAATAATATTTAACATCCCCCTTTTTTTATACTACACCGGATTTAGGTGAATTTTTAAACTAATGATATGTAGTATATTAAGTGTGGGTATTTCCTGGTGTGATTTTGGAATTAATTTTTAAAAATTAATATATCCATTATCAAAAACAGAGCCAAAATATCCCTGTCCGGCGAACTGCCGCATCAATAATGCCCTGCATTTGGCTAATGTCGTACGTTCGGCCGCGCTTTTTATTCCATGCGCGATGGATAAAATGGCGAATCCCTCAGGTTGACCTGCTACAAATGGGCTTAGACGCGATAATCCGTTTTGAATCAGGATGCGATCTTTTTGATAGATATCGAGCGCATATTAAAAAATCATAGTTGCTACCCGAAGTCATATAATTTCGAGTAGCAACTATGATTGTCGTATAGATATTTACTTAACCCGCAGGCGTCTGTTCAGTTGGAGTATCGTATTGCGCGAAATGGAGTTGAGTTTGCATATCTGGTCGATGGAAACCCCGTATTTTCGGGCTATGGCCCCGAGGTTGTCGCCTTTTCTTACGGTGTGGTAAACGGCCCCCGACGAAGAAGCCCCGCTCTTGTTAATTGCCGGTTTATTGCTCTGCTCCTGTGCTTTGGCCAGTTTCTCGAGAATATCTTCCGAGGCGTCCTCTCCTTCGGTGCTTTCGGCAAGCAGCGTGGCTATCGTACCGGCGTCGTCGTCCTCGTCGAGCTGGTCCGACGCCCTGGAATGTATGTTAAAGAACGAGCGTTCGAGCGCGAATGTCTGGTATTTGAGCAATCCGCTTTCGAAGTCTATGAGCCGTTGCGGGTCGAAGGTCTGGTCGCAATAGCGCACTTCGAAGTGGAGGTGAGGCCCGCGGCTGCGTCCCGTCGATCCTCCGAAACCTATGACTTGCCCTGGCTTGACGTGGTCGTTGACCTTGACGTTGAGTTTCACAAGGTGGGCATACCATGTCTCCAATCCGTTAGGATGCCTGATTATGACAAGGTTGCCGAATCCTCCCGTGTTGTATTTGGCGTAGCGTATCTTGCCTTCGAAGGTGGCGTATATGGGTTCGCCCACTTTCAGAGGCAGATCCACGCCGTTGTGGTTCCTGCGGCCGCGAGGGCCGTAGGGCGAAAACACCTTGCCTTTTAACGGATAGTGGAACTCGTCGAGCGACCTGATGAGCGATAGCTCGGTAACCTGCGGCAGGTCTGAGAGTTCCAGGCTCCTGTAAGCGAATACCTGCGTGGTGTCCCAGTGTTCCCTGAATACTTTCGGCTCTTGCAGGGCCGCCCTGGCCTCGGGCCGGTAGTAGCTCCACGTGTTGTTGGTGTAGATTATTACTTTCACCTGCTCGTCTCGGGTAGGCAGGGTGTCCATAGGCAGGCGGGGCAGGTCTTCGAGTTTCGGGGTTACGGCCGTCGACTTGCTTTTTTGAGCAAAACTGCCGGCGGAGGAAACCGCCAGCAGCGCCAATGCCAATATGGCTTGCTGTAATACCTTCATGCGCTACGGGTTATTCGAACGTGTGGATGACTACGCCCGAACGCAATTTAGGCTCGAACCAGGTGGTTTTCGGAGGCATGATATTGCCCGTGTCGGCGATGTCGGTCAACTGTTTCATCGACACAGGATAGAGGGCGAAAGCCACTTTCATCTCGCCGCTGTCGACGCGTTTTTTCAACTCTCCCAGGCCGCGGATGCCTCCCACGAAATCTATCCGTTTGTCGGTACGCAGGTCTTTTATGCCAAGGATCTTATCCAGCGCCAGATTAGACAGTACGGTTACGTCCAATACCCCTATGGGGTCGTTGTCGTCGTATGTGCCGGGTTTGGCCGTAAGGCTGTACCATCGGCCTTCGAGGTACATCGAAAAGTTGTGCAGTCTGTCCGGCCTGTAAATCTCCGAGCCTTTTTCCTCCACCGTGAAGTCTTTGCCGAGAGCCTCTATCAACTGCGCAGGCGTCAATCCGTTGAGGTCTTTCACCACGCGGTTGTAGTCTATTATGCGGAGTTGGTCGTCGGGGAAGACCACGGCCAGGAACCAGCAGTATTCCTCGTTGCCCGTGTGGCCCGGATTGGCCCTCATGCACTCCTGTCCCACCCGTGCGGCGGCGGCGGTACGGTGGTGGCCGTCGGCCACGTAAAGCGCGGGTATGGAGGCGAATATCTCCGTTATACGTTGGTTGGCAGCCTTGTCGGCTATGGGCCAGAACTTATGGCCGAAACCGTCTTCGGCCACGAAGTCGTATTCCGGGGCGGCGGAGGAGACTATGCCGGAAACGATCCCGTTTATCTCGGCGTTGGAAGGGTAGGCGAAGAACACCGGCTCGATGTTGGCTTTCTGGTTGCGTATGTGTATCATGCGGTCTTCCTCCTTGTCGGGGCGGGTGAGTTCATGTTTTTTGATGCTCCCGTCAAGGTAATCCTGGAAATGGCAGCATACGGCCAGGCCGTACTGGGTCCTTCCCTCCATCGTTTGGGCATATATATAATATTGCTCCTGCCCGTCCTGGCGCAGCCAGCCGTTGGCCCGCCACTTTTTGAAATTCTCCACGGCCTTGTCGTACGCTTTTTGCGAATGTTCGTCGGCTATGGGGTCGAAATCTATCTCCGGCTTGATTATGTGGAGCAGCGATTTCTCGCCCGCTTCCGCCCTGGCTTCGGCCGAGTTGAGAACGTCGTATGGACGCGAGGCCACCTCGGCCGCATATTCCTTCGGGGGGCGTATGCCCCTGAACGGCTTTACTTTTACCATCCTGTACTTATTTTTTGTTAACCTGGAAACGCGTGTCGCCTTCGGTAAAGAACGCCACTGTCTGGCGAGCGGCCGCCAGGCCCGCGTTCACGTTGGCCTCGGCGCTTTCGGCTCCGATCTTTTTCGCCGTCGCGAATATGCGCCTGCCGAATTTCTCCTCCAGGGCGGACTGCGAGTCGGCGGCTACGTCGGTGATATATTTAAGGTCGGCCCGCTCTTCCATTATCCGGGTCAACCCCTCCTCGTCGATAACCTCCTTGCGGGCGGTATTGACCAGCGTCGCGCCCTTAGGTAACTTGGACAGCAGGTCGTAGTCGATGGATTTTACGGTCTGCGGCGTTGCCGGTATATGCAGCGAGAGATAGTCGCTTTTGGAATATAGGTCGTTGGCCGAATCCACCGCCCACACGTCGTCCACCTTGAACACCGTCTTGTCCGTTATGAAAGGGTCGAATGCTATGACGTTCATGCCAAGCGCTTTGCCGCAGCGACCCACCAGCCTGCCCACGTTACCGTAGGCGTGTATGCCCAGTGTTTTGCCTTTCAGCTCGGCGCCGGTGCCGGGGGTGAATTGGTTGCGCGCCATGAATATCATCATCCCTATGGCCAGCTCGGCCACGGCGTTGGAGTTTTGCCCGGGGGTGTTCATCACCGCTATGCCGCGTGCGGAGCATGCCTCCAGGTCCACGTTGTCGTAGCCAGCGCCTGCGCGCACCACCAGTTTCAGTTTCGGGGCGGCGGCCACCACTTCGGCGGTGACTTTGTCGCTGCGAATGATTATGGCGTCGGCGTCGGCCGCTGCGGCCAGAAGTTCGGCTTTGTCGGCGTATTTTTCGAGCAGGGCCATCTCGTAGCCCGCATTCCTTATAATTTCGGCTATACCGTCCACCGCCGCTTTGGCGAATGGTTTCTCGGTTGCTACAAGTATTTTCATCTTTTCGTCTGTTAGTGAGTAAAACGTGACGGATCTCTCCGTTTTACGCTGCGCCACCTGCGAGTATGGATATGACAGCGGCATGGCGTCGCGTTATTTGACAAGCGTTTTTTCGAATTCGCGCATGCAATCCACCAACACCTGCACGCTCTCTTTGGGCAGGGCGTTGTAGCACGACGCGCGGAAGCCGCCCACCAGCCGGTGACCCTTGATGCCGATTATGCCGCGCGATTTGGTCAGGGCCATGAAGTCGTCCGCTTTGTCTTCGTATCCTGGAGCCATCACGAAACAGATATTCATTCGCGAACGGTCTTCCTTTGCGGCCGTACCGGTGAATACCGCGTTGCGGTCTATCTCGCCGTAGAGCAGGTCGGCCTTTTCTTTGTTTATCTTCTCCATAGCGGCCACGCCGCCTATGGATTTGAGCCACTTGAGCGTCTCTTTCACGACATAGATCGGGAATACGGGGGGCGTGTTGAACATCGACCCTTCTTTGATGTGTGTACGGTAGTCCACCATCGAGGGCAGGGGGCGCGAGACTTTTCCCAGGATATCTTCCCGTACGATAACGAACGTGACGCCCGCAGGACCCATGTTCTTCTGCGCCCCGCCGTAGATGAGCGCATATTTCGAAACGTCCACCGGACGGCTCAGTATATCGGAACTCATGTCGGCCACCAGGGGTACGGGGCAGTCGATGTCTTCGAAATATTCCGTCCCGTAGATGGTGTTGTTGGTGGTTATATGGAGGTAGTCCAGGTCGGTCGGAATACCGTAACCTTTAGGTATGTAGGAGAAGTTTTTGTCTTCGGACGAGGCCGCCGTAACCACTTCACCGAACAGTTTCGCCTCTTTGAGCGCCTTTTTAGCCCACACTCCGGTATTCACGTAACCGGCCTTTTTCTCCAGCAGGTTATAGGGTACCTGGAAGAACTGCGTACTTGCCCCGCCGCCAAGAAAGAGGACTTTATAACCCTCGGGGATGCCCAGAAGCTCTGTGAATAGAGCCACGGCCTCGTCCAACACGGCTTCGAAGTCTTTCGTGCGGTGCGATATCTCAAGAAGCGAAAGGCCCGTACCTTCGAAGTCGAGTACCGCTTTTGCTGCGTTTTCGATGGCTATGCGCGGCAGGATGGAGGGGCCGGCGTTGAAATTGTGTTTTGCGCTCATGACGTGGTATGCGTTTTTGATTGATTTTAGCTATCGCAAAGGTACTATTTTTTCGCCAGTGTGTCATCCTGCGTGAACATTTTAACGATAACTTTCCTTAAGGTTTTATTTTTGTTTTCCATGGCGGATTTAGGCAGTTTCTTCGTAATTTTGCAGGCAAATAAAAAGCGAGATGGTAAAATCGATGACAGGCTACGGCAAGGCCGAAGTGGAGATAAACGGCAAACGCATTACGGCGGAGGTGCGTTCGCTGAACAGCAAACAGTTGGATCTTGGGGTGCGTCTGCCTCACGCCTACCGTCCATACGAACATGAGCTGCGCTCGCTTGCGGGCAAGGGACTGCAACGCGGCAAGGCCGATCTGTTCGTCTCCGTCGCGGGCCACGACGACAATAACGCGGAATCGATAGACGCCTCTCTTTTCGGGCAGTTTTGCGGCCAGGTGCGGGCGGTGTGCGCCGCCAACGGCCTGTCTGTCTCCGACGACGCCCTGCTGGCCACTGTGCTGAGGATGCCCGACGTGGTGTCGTCCGACGCCGCCGGCATACCCCAGAGCGAGACGGAGGCCCTGACCGCAGTAGTCAGCGCCGCCATAGAGCGCCTCGACGCCTTCCGCGCGCAGGAGGGCGCCCAGCTTATGGCCGACATGCTCGCGCGCGTAGACCTTATACGCGGCATGAAAGATAGCGTGGAGCCGTACGAAAAGCCCCGGGCCGACTTTTACCGTAACCGCATACGCGAAAACATAGCGTCCATGAACATCCCCGTAGACAGCAACCGTCTGGAGCAGGAGATGATATTCTATATAGAGAAGCTCGACATCACCGAAGAGAAGGTGCGCCTGGAGAACCATTGCCGCTACTTCCACGAGGTGGCGGCCGCAGAGGAGAACCCGGGCCGCAAGTTGGGCTTCATAGCCCAGGAGATGGGTCGAGAGATAAACACCCTCGGATCGAAAGCCAACGACGCCTCCATACAAAAGATAGTGGTTGGCATGAAAGACGAGCTTGAAAAGATCAAAGAGCAGATACTAAATATATTGTAAGTTATGTCCGCGACAGGGAAACTGATAATACTTTCGGCCCCTTCGGGTTCGGGCAAGACAACAATAGTCCGTCGCATATTGTCGGATATCCCCGGCCTTGAATTCTCCGTTTCGGCCACAAGCCGGTCCCCGCGCGGCTCGGAGGCCGACGGCGTGGACTATTATTTCCTCTCACCGGAGCAATTTGCCGAGGCGGCGGGCCGTGGCGAGTTCGTGGAGTGGGAAGAGGTCTATAAAGGGACGTGCTACGGCACGCTGCGCAGCGAATTGGAACGTATATGGGCCAAAGGCCACACCATAATATTCGATGTCGACGTCAAGGGCGGCCTGTCGCTCAAACGCATATTCGGCCCCTGCGCTCTCTCCGTTTTTATTATGCCCCCGTCCATAGGCGAGCTGCGCAAACGGCTGGAGGGTCGGGCCACCGACGCCCCCGAGGTGATAGACCGCCGCGTTGCCAAGGCCGAGGCCGAGATCGCCTACAGCCCGTCGTTCGACGTAGTGGTGGTCAACGATAACCTCGACGTTGCCGTGGCCGAGGTGTCGGACGCTATAAAAAATTTCATTTAAACCATTCGTTGCGCCGCATAATACTATACTTCGGATCTTTCAACCCCATTCACAAGGGGCATATAGCCGTTGCGGGCTACGCCGCCCGCATTACGGGGGCCGATGTGTGGCTTGTCGTTTCGCCGCGCAACCCCCTCAAGGACGACGACACGCTCGCCCCGGCGGCCGACCGTCTCGAGATGGCCCGCATCGCCGTCCGCAACGCCGCCGACCCTCATCTGGAGGTGTGCGACATCGAATTCGGCCTCACGCAGCCTTCCTACACCATAGACACGCTCCGCGCCCTTGAGTCCCGCTATCCCGGAGTGCGTTTCGCCCTGCTTGCCGGGGCGGATATCCCGGGCGAGCTGGATCGATGGAAGGAGCCGGAGGCGTTGCGCAGCGGTTACGATATGCTGGTTTACCCGCGCGGTGGCGTCGCCGCGGTGGCCGAAGGCAGGATAGAGCCGCTGGAAGGCGCGCCCGAATATCCTTACTCCTCCACGGCCATCCGGGAGATGCTGGCGCGGGGTGAGGATTGCGCGGATATGCTCGACGCCGGCGTGGAGGAGTATATAGTTCGCAAAGGCCTCTACGGACGTGGCGGCACGGGAGCCGCTATAGCGTCTCTGGACGAGGCTATAGCCGCCTCTCCGGCCGATGCCGCCCTCTATAAGGAGCGCGGCAGGCTTTACCTGCAGAACAACGATTTCGGCAACGCCCTGAACGACTTTCTGCGCGCGGCCGGGATAGATCCGTCGGACGGCGAGCCGGTGCAATACATATCGATGATCCGCGAGATACTCGATTTCCGCCATACCGACCTTTATAACCCATAGCCGTTTCGGCCGGGATCCGTCCGGACTTGCCGGGAAAGCGGCGGGGCGCATTGAAAAATAGAATTTTAAAAATAAACAGCTTCTCAGTAACGATATGAAAAACATAGCCTTATTCTGTGGAGGCGACTCTTCCGAAAGGGAGGTTTCCCTCAACAGCGGGCGAATGATGCTGCCGCACATCGACCGTACGAAATATAACGTCTACCTGATAGACCTCAAGGGACGCGAGTGGAACCATACCTCGCCGGAGGGCGAGGTGTGCGCCGTAGACCGCAACGACTTCTCTGTCACCGTCGGCGGCGTGAGGATAGCGCTCGAATACGCGCTCATCCTGATCCACGGCACACCGGGCGAGGACGGCCGTCTGCAGGGTTATCTCGACATGATGGGCATACCTTACTCTTCGTGCGGAGTGGCGGCCTCGGCGCTTACGTTCGACAAGCTGGCCACCAAGCGCGCCGTGCAGGGCGAGGGTATAGCGCTGGCCCGCGAGATCATGGTACACGACCCTTCCGGCGTCGATCCCGATGCGGTGGTGGCTATGCTCGGCCTGCCGCTTTTCGTCAAACCCAACGCCAGCGGCAGCAGTTTCGGCGTCACCAAGGTGAAAACCCGCGATGAGATAATCCCCGCCGTGGAGGAGGCTCGGAAGGAGAGTCCTGCGGTGCTTATAGAGGAGTTTCTCGAAGGCCGCGAGTTCGGCTGCGGGGTTATGGTAACGCGCGGCAGGGAGTATCTTTTGCCTGTGACGGAGATAATATCGAAAAAAGAGTTCTTCGACTACGAAGCCAAGTACACTGACGGAATGTCGGACGAGATAACCCCGGCCGATATACCCGCCGCGCTGTCGGAAAAAATACAGTCCCTCGCCCTGCGCGCCTATCGCGCGTGCGGTTGCCGCGGCGTGGTACGCATAGATTTTATCGTGCGGCACGGCGTACCGCATATGGTGGAGGTCAATTCCATCCCGGGGATGAGCGGCGGAAGCATCGTTCCCAAACAGCTGGCCGCCGCGGGGATAAGCCTGACGGACTTCTTCAACGCGCTCATAGAAGACACGATGGCGATATGATCCAGATAGACGACAAAATAGTTAGCCTCGATATAATCACGGCCCGTTTCCTGTGCGACCTGTCGGCCTGCCGCGGCATATGCTGCGTGGAGGGGAATTCGGGCGCCCCGCTTGAACCGGACGAGGTGGCCGTGCTGGAGTCGGAATGGAAAAATTACCGTCCGTATATGGTCCCGGCCGGCATTGACGCCGTAGGCGAGCAGGGGTTCGCCGTGCTGGACGACGACGGCGATCTGACCACCACACTGGTGAACGACGCCGAATGCGCCTACGCCGTACAGGAGGATGGGGTTACGCTATGCGCCATAGAAAAGGCATGGAAGGCGGGCAAGACCCCTTTCCGCAAACCCATCTCATGCCACCTCTATCCCATACGGCTGATAAAATTCAGTAATGGCGGCGTCGGCCTGAATTACCATCGCTGGGGTATATGCCGTCAGGCCGTGACCAACGGTCAGCGCCAGGGCATACCGCTTTTCCGCGCCCTGCGCGAACCCATAGTCCGCCGATTCGGCGAGGAGTTTTTCCGGAGCCTGGAGGAAGCGGAAAACTATCTTTCTCAACAGTAATAATGCGATACGATCCGGGCGGCGCTATGTATAGCGCCGCCTCTTTGCCTATATGCCGGGATTGGATTTATTTAGGGCCAGTCTCAATGGTGTGTTGGCCGCACACATCGTCGTTATCGCAAGGCGCAGCGCTTTCTTGCACAGTACACCCGAACGTCAACCTATTTTTCAGACTGGCCCTTTATTTAGTTGAAAATCAATGGCTCAACAAATTTAAAACCATAAGATTATGAAAAAGATACTTACTTTTCTGATTGTCGCCCTTCTGAGCGGGTGCGCGGCATTGTACCATAAATCGGTATATCTTATTGATTTCCGCAAATATACCGAAGCCGGTTTTGTGATAAGCCCCGCGACATCCGGGTTCAGCTATTCGCCCGTCGGCGTTCTTAGCATGGAAATTGTTGACGGTAAACAGCAAACCGTCACGTCTTTGTCGGATTCCTTCCATGACGAAAAAACCAACACGTTTATGTCTAAGAAAAAGTACATAAGGACGTACGGCAGGCGGCTTTTAATACTGAGTACGGTGGCGGTAATGCCGAGAAAACCGACATCGTGGATGAAATGGTCAAAGAGGCTAAGAAGTTAGGCGCTAACGGAATCATAGGGTTTACCGCATCCAGGACGTATAACGCTACTTATGGCGTGTACGTATATTATGCAAGTGGGTTCGCTGTTATGATTAATCAATAGCTAAAAATTAGTCAACTATTTGTCAACTTTGGCGAAAAAACATACACACAAAGCGTATATAAATGCAAAAATGACGGCTTTTTGACCGTCATTTTTGCACCTTTAGGTGTTGTATTTACTTGTGTTTCAGTGTAGTAGCCTCGCCGCGACTCGAACGCGAATTTGAAGTTTAGGAAACTTCCGTTCTATCCCTTGAACTACAAGGCCAAATGTTTTATTTTGAGAAGTCACCCCCGTCGTAGGCCCATTTGAGCCAGAGGGCGCCCCAGGTGTATCCTCCGCCGAAGGCTGCCAGGATCAGGTTGTCGCCCTTCTTGAGCCTGCTTTCGTAGTCCCACAGGCAGAGGGGCAGGGTGCCGGCTGTCGTGTTGCCGAACTTTTGTATGTTTATCATGCACTTTTCTGCGGGCAGACCCATACGATGCGCCGTGGCGTCTATTATTCGCAGGTTGGCCTGGTGAGGTACGAGGTAGCGTATTTCGTCGGCCGTAAGGTTGTTGCGTTCCATAAGCTCGAGCGCCGTATCGCCCATGTTGGTCACGGCGGCTTTGAACACCACCTGTCCGTCCTGGTGGACGTAGTGCCAACGGTTGCGCACGGTCTCCTCGGTGGGGGGGTAGGCCGAGCCTCCGGCTTTCATGAAAAGGTGCGCTGCGCCGCCTCCGTCGGAGTGCAGTATGAAATCCTGTATGCCCAAGCCTTCTTCGCAGGGTTCTAACAGCACCGCTCCCGCTCCGTCTCCGAAGATAGGGCAGGTGTTTCGGTCTTCGTAGTCGATTATGGACGACATTTTGTCGCCGCCCACCACTACTATCTTTTTATAGCGACCCGTTTCGATAAATTGCGAAGCCGTCGACAGGGCGAACAAAAAACCGCTGCACGCCGCCGAAAGGTCGTAGGCGAAAGCGTTCTTCAGCCCCGTTTTATGGCAGATCAGGTTGCCGGTCGAGGGAAAGAACATATCCGGCGTAACGGTGGCGCATATAAGCATGTCTATGTCGAGCGGATCCACGCCCGTCTTCTCGAGCAGGTCGTTGACGGCCCTCTCGCCCATATACGAGGTGCCTAAGCCCTCGCCCTTGAGTATATGCCTGGTCTTTATGCCGATGCGGCTGGTTATCCACTCATCGGACGTATCGACCATTTTGCTCAGCTCGAAATTGTCGAGTATGTATTCGGGCAGGTATGCGCCCGTGCCTGTTATGGCTGCCGTTATTTTCTTCATTGTTGGAAAGTTTCCCTGAGGCTTTTTACAAGGTCGGCCTTGATGTTTTTCTCCGTTTGCAGGATCATATTCTTTATAGCCAGAGGGCTTGAACAACCGTGCGCTATAATGACCGTGCCGTTTACTCCCAGTACGGGCGTGCCTCCTATGTTTTCATAGTTCATCCTGTCGAGGTAAGCGTCGCTTATTCCGCGCGCTTTTACGATTTCGTAAAATCCCTCGGCCTGTTTGAGGATGGTGTTGCCAACGAAGCCGTCGCAAATTATCACGTCGGCTATTTTTGCGTCGAAAATGTGTTTGCCCTCGATGTTGCCTACGAAATTTATACTCTCGCCCATCTCTTCCAGCGCCTCGTAAGTGGCCTTGGCCACGAGGTTGCCTTTCTCTTTCTCTTCGCCTATATTGAGGAGGGCTACGCGCGGGTTGTCGATTTTGAGGACTTTATTTGCGAAAACGCTGCCCATCAGCGCGTATTGGCAGAGTACGTCGGGTTTGCAGTCGACATTGAGGCCCACGTCCATCACCACGGCAGACGATCCGTCGATAGTGGGGATCGCCGAAGCTATGCCCGGCCTTATCACGCCATCTATCTGCTTGGTTACCATCATCGAACCAACCATCATCGCTCCGGTGCTGCCTGCGCTTGCGAACCCGTCTATCATGCCGGCCTTCATGTGGCCGAAGCCGACCGCGATGCTCGAATCGCTCTTTTTGGCGAACGCGTGCGACGGATGGTCGCCCATTTCGATCGTTTCGGTGCAGTGTACGATATCAAAGGCAGACGCAGGGCAATCGAGCGAGGCGAGGATCTCTCCGATCCTGGCCTGATCGCCGAAAAGCACTATTTTACTGTCAGCGGCTATCTCTTTGGCGGCCATTGCGGCGCCTTCAACTACAGCCTGCGGCGCATAATCGCCGCCCATTGCGTCTATCCCTATTCTCGCCATGCGCTATTTTTCAGGAAGGATTACTCTACGTTTTTCTCAACGGCCATTTTGCCGCGGTAGAAACCGCACTCGGGGCATACGCGGTGGTAAAGAACCGTCGAGCCGCAGTTCGAGCATAAGGCGATGGTGGGAGCTACCGCTTTGTAGTGAGTCCTTCTTTTGTCCCTGCGTGTTGAGGAGACTTTGTGCTTGGGATGTGCCATGTTTATCTGATATGTTATAAGTTATCCTTTATTTTTTCGAGCTTTGCCTTGAGGCTTTGCCCGTCGTTCTTCTCCTTTTCGGCCGCCATGCCGTCGAATTGCTCCGCCGACACTATGCTGAAACGCGCCAGCATATCCGGATCGCACAGCGAAACGCCGTTTTCGTCCTGGCCGTGTACCCTCGTCATGGGCAGGCTCAGGCAGATGCTCTCGTAGATATATTGTGCCACGTTCACCTCCGTCTGGTTGCCACCTATCCACATCACCTCGCCGTCGTAATCCTCTTCGCGGCCCTCCGCCGCGCGTACCGTCAACACGCCGCTGTAGTCTACGGGTAAGGTCAGCGGTTCAAGGCAGCGGTCGCATTCAACCTCCGCCCTGCCCGTAATATGGAAATCGAGCGCCAGCCCTCCGGCCGTTTTAGCTGCCTTCACCTCAACCCGGGCCTCTCCGCCCGTTATGAGCGAGCCTCCCGCCGCATCGAAAAATCGCCTGTCCACTTCGAATGTAAAATCGTGGCTTCCAGCGCTTAATCCTTTTACGGGAATGGTGAAATCGTCTAAAATGTTCATTCTTTAATGAAAAGCGGATACAAAGGTAGAAAATTATTACAGACTTTGCAAAGTTTTGCCTACTTTTATGCTCTCCCGCGATAGCGGCGTTATTGATATGGTATTTGAACTTGAACTTGCGTGTCCGCACCCCGAATGGCGGCGCTATAATATATTCCTGACCCTGGCGGGCTATGACGCTGAGGGCCGGCAGGTCGATCTGCAGACCTTCACCGACAAACTCCACGACGTTTTCGGCGGGGCGGAGCCAGTGCGCCGTCGCCATGAGCGCCCTGCGAAGGTGTCGTGCGGCCCGTGCTTCAGAGCCGTGGCCTACGTCAACGCCGTGGCCGGCATCCTGCCCGGGCAGCACGACGTTTCACGCTCGCCCGATTTCGAGGCCGTCGTCACGGCCCGCGCCGACGGCGCGGAATTGTGGCGCAAAACCGTTATGGTGAACGGTTGGGGAGGCCTGTCGATAGCGGGACTCGAGATACGGCCCGACTCCTCTACACTTCGTTGAGGCTCGCCTCTTCTTCCGTTTCGGCCGCGTTTGCCGGCCTGGCTTTGGCTTTGCCCTTTTTCTTCATAGGTTTACCCAACAGCAGATAGCGCGTCAGGTTGGTGCGGCTCAGTGCTATGTCTATCGCTATAGGGACGAAGATACCGCACGTCATACCGCCAGCGAAGATGATCAGCGCGCTCTGCACCCCGATGTTTTCGAGTAACATCTGGCTGAAGCCTTTGGAGAAAGAGTGGTAGAGGTAGATAGAGAATGTGAAGCCGCCTATCCTGATAAGGCTGTAGACGTTGAATTTGCAGTAGAGCAGCGCCGTACATGCCAGTCCGGTGCATATCCCCAGCCACGAACGCCGCATGTAATGTTCCGTAGCGCCTAACTCCATCCCGAAGCATACCCATTCCACCATCATGAAACAGGCGGCCAGCGCGCACCATAGTGCCGTTTCCATACGTTTGTCTGCGAACAGGGTCGGGAAACGCCTCACGGCCACGCCCGAAAGGAAATAGGGTAACAGGTAGATCGCGCCCTTGAACGACAGTATGTTGGGGAACGATTCGGGGATGAACGAATGCTCATACCTGTAGAGCAGCGAGAAAAACACTATCGCCGCCGCCACCTGCCACCATCTTTTCATTGCGTCCCAAATATCGAGGAATCCCACCAGTACGAATATGAAGAACAGCGAGTATAGGAACCAGAACATGTTGTATGGCAGTATGGTCAGTTTCCATATGCCTGCCAGCGCCTGATTGTTGTTTATGTTGTGCAGGACGAAATGCGCCGCGCCCACGATAAGCATGGGTATGAGCAGCCTTTGCGCTTTGCGTCCCACGAATTGCGTATACGCGCCCCGCACCGGAGGTCGCAGCGCGTAAACCCATCCCGAGATAAGGGCGAAAAGGGGCATCTGTATCTTGTCGATGTTGAAATAGATGTAGCGCCACACCGACCCCGCGACCGCCTGCATGCCTCCCGTCTCGGAGTTGCCTATCACGTGTCCTGCCACCACCATTATTATGGCTATGCCCCTGAGGGTTTCTATATATGGATTTCTTCTTTCGTGCATGTCGTTGAGTTGGATTCTGATACGCGCCAATGCGCCTGCGTCATTCCGCCCACAGCCTCACGAGGTTCACTATGGTTTGCACGGCGCGGCCCATGGTGTCGAGCGAGCAGTATTCGTAGCGGCCGTGGAAATTCATCCCGCCGGTGAAGAGGTTGGGGCAGGGCAGGCCCATGTACGACAGGCGTGAGCCGTCGGTACCTCCGCGTATGGGACGCACTATGGGCGTTACGCCCGCCTGTTTCATCGCCTCCACCGCCTTGTCGATAACCTCGGGGTGGGGTTCGACCATTTCGCGCATATTGAAATACTGGTCTTTGACCTCGATCTTGACCACCCCCTCGCCGTAGCGCTCGCCCACCACGGCGGCGCAGCGCGCTATCAGGCGTTTGCGCCCTTCGAAGCGTTCGCGAGAGTGGTCGCGGACGATGTAATCCATAACCGCCTCTTCCACCGTGCCTTTTAACGAGGTGAGATGGAAGAAGCCCTCGTAACCCTCTGTGTGTTCCGGGCGCTCCCAGGCAGGCAGCAGCGCGTCTATCTCGTGGGCCACGTGCAGGGCGTTTATCATCTTGTCCTTGGCGTAGCCTGGATGTATGTTGCGGCCGGCTATGGTTATGCGCGCCCCGGCGGCGTTGAAATTCTCGTATTCCAGTTCGCCTTCGAAGCCTCCGTCGACGGTGTAGGCGTATTTGGCGCCGAAAGCCTCCACGTCGAAATGATCGACGCCGCGGCCTATCTCTTCGTCGGGCGTGAAGCCTATGCGTATCCTGCCGTGCTTTATCTCCGGGTGGGACAGCAGGTACTCCGCCGCCGTCATTATCTCGGCCACGCCCGCCTTGTCGTCGGCCCCCAGCAGCGTCGCGCCGTCGGCGGTGATGAGCGTGTGGCCCTTGTAAAACGACAGTTCGGGAAACTCCGACGTCTTGATCGCCACTCCGTTCGGAAGCGTAATGTCGCCGCCATCGTAATTTTCTATCGTGTTCGGCTTTACGTCCTTGCCCGACATGTCTGGCGATGTGTCTACGTGGGCTATCAGCCCTATCGTCGGCGCATTTTCGCATCCCGGCGTGGCAGGTATTGTGCCTGTCACGTAGCCGTGCGCGTCTATTTGGGCCTCTTCGAGTCCCATTTCCACCATCTCTTCCAGCAACGCGCCCAACAGCCCGAGCTGTTTGGCCGTCGACGGGAATGTTTCGCTTTCGGGATCGCTCTGCGTGTCGAAAGCCACATATTTCAGGAACCGTTCTTTGAGTGTCATTGCTGTCTCTCCTTTTTCATCGCGGTGAGGATGAAGTATATTATGATCGCCGCATACATTGCCCACGACAGGGCCTCCGCTCCGCCTCCCGCGTTCCACGACGAGGCCATCCAGTCGATGTTGTAATATTTCAGCACGGCGCTCATGACGCCCATCAGCGCGCCGCCGGCAATGAATCCGGAGGCAATGAGCGTTCCCCGTTCGCGCCGAGAGTTGTTCACCTCTTCATTTTTGCTCCGCGTGGATACGTACCAGCTTATTATGCCTCCCACTAAAAGCGGCGTATTGAGTTCCAGCGGAATGAACATCCCGAGGGCGAAGGCCAGCGCGGGAATGCCGAGCATGGTGAGTACCAGCGCGAACACCGCCCCGGCGAAATACAGCATCCATGGGGTTGCGCCGCCTTCCATGAGCGGTTTTATCACCGCCGCCATGGCGTTGGCCTGCGGCGCGGCCAGCGCTTTGTCGCCCGTGAAGCCGTAGGTTTGGTTGAGGACTATCATCACCCCGGCCACGGTTGCGGCCGAGACCGCCGTACCGAGGAATTTCCACGCCTCCTGTTTGGCAGGCGTGGTTCCGAGCCAGTAGCCTATTTTGAGGTCGGTTATGAAACCTCCCGCCATGGAGAGCGCCGTACACACCACTCCGCCTATTATCATGGCCGCCGTCATGCCGCTCGTGCCGCTCAGGCCGGCGCTCACGAGTATCAGCGAGCTGAGGATTAGCGTCATCAACGTCATGCCAGAGACGGGGTTGGTGCCTACTATGGCGATGGCGTTCGCCGCCACCGTGGTGAACAGGAACGAAATGACGAATACTATGACCAGCGCGATGGAGGTGTGCCACCAATTGCCCAGGACGCCGAATTGGAAGAAGACGAACACCGCAGCGAGCGTTGCGATAAGTCCCGAGAGGATAAAGCGCATCGAAACGTCTTTCTGCGTACGCGCGGCGTTACCGCCGGACGACGCTTTTGGTCCACCCAACTCTTTGACGGCAAGTCCTATCGCGTCGCGTATGATTTTCGACGAGCGTATTATGCCTATTATGCCGGCCATGGCTATTCCCCCGATGCCTATGTGGCGGGCGTAATTGCGGAATATCTCTTCGGGCGACATCTCGGCCAGCAGCTTTGTCACTCCGGCTCCCACGGCCAACGTCTGTCCGTCGGCGAAGTGGCTTATCATGGGTATCAGCACGAACCACACCGTGAACGATCCGGCGCAAATTATGGCCGAATATTTAAGTCCGACGATATATCCCAATCCGAGGACGGCCGCTCCGGTGTTGACCTTGAATACCACCTTGAATTTGTCGGCCGCCATTTCGCCCCATGCGCCCACGCGCGAGGATATCTCCTCCGTCCACCATCCGAACGTGCTGACGATAAAATCGTAGAGTCCGCCGACAAGTCCGCTTGCGGCCAGCAGTTTGGCCTGATTTCCGCCTTTTTCGCCCGAAACCAGCACCTCGGTCGTTGCTGTGGCCTCGGGGAAAGGGTATTTGCCGTGCATGTCGCGTACGAAATACTTGCGGAAAGGTATCAGCAGCAATATGCCGAGCAGTCCGCCGAAGAGCGACGAGAGCAGTATCTGGTAGAACTTCGCGTCCAGCCCGAGTATGTATAGCGCCGGAAGCGTGAATATCGCCCCGGCCACGATAACCCCCGACGAGGCCCCGATGGATTGAATGATGACGTTCTGCCCCAGCATGTTCTTTTTCCCGAGGACGCTGCCGACCCCTACGGCGATTATGGCTATGGGGATGGCCGCTTCGAACACCTGGCCTATTTTGAGGCCCAGGTAAGCCGCCGCGGCCGAAAAGATTATGGCCATTATTATGCCCATCGTTACGGAGTAGGGCGTAACCTCGGCGGGTTTGGACGAGGCTTCCATTATCGGCTTGTACTCCTCGCCAGGGGCAAGCTCGCGGTATGCGTTTTCGGGCAGCGAGGCCTGTTGCGGTTTATTGGTCTCCATTTGGCGGATTATAAGTTTCCTCTCGTCAGTTATGTAAAAGTATAAGGTCGGCCAGCGCTATGGCCACGGCGGCTTCCACCACCACCGGGGCGCGCATGGCTATGCATGCGTCGTGCCGGCCGTGTATGCGTAACTCCTCTATTTTGCCGGTGGAGGTGTTGAGCGTCATCTGCGGGGCCGCTATGCTGGGCGTGGGCTTTACGGCCACCCTAAGTATCAATGGATTGTTGTTGGTCATCCCGCCGCATATGCCTCCTGCGTTGTTCGTGGCGGTGGTTCCGTCGGGAGCAATTATGGGATCGTTGTTTTCAGATCCGGGCAGGCGCGCCGAGCCGAATCCAAGTCCGAACTCCACCCCTTTGACCGCAGGTACGGAAAAAAGCGCGTGGCTTATCACGCTCTCGGCGGAGTCGAAGAAAGGCTCGCCCAGTCCGGCCCTCAGGCCGTCTACGCGACACTCTATCACTCCCCCTACCGAGTCGCCCGATTTCATGGCCTCGTCTATGACCTCTTCGAAACGGGCGGGATCGCTCTGGCCTCCTATCTCTATGGCTCGCGCCGCCACGGGATGCTCCACTATGCGTTTGGCGATCACTCCCGCGGCCACCAGCGCCAGCGTCATGCGTCCCGAGAAGTGGCCGCCGCCGCGATAGTCGGCGAAACCGCAGAAACGCCATTGCGCCACCCAATCGGCGTGCGACGGGCGTGGATGTTCGTTGAAAGGGCTGTAGTCGGCGCTGCGCATATTCTCGTTGAGGAACGTTATGGCGAGCGGCGCTCCGGTGGTGTAGCCGTTGAAGACCCCCGAGACGAAATGGGGGATATCTTTCTCCACCCTCTGCGTGGCGCCTTTGCCTCCCCGACGTCGGGTTATGTCTTCCGTGAAGTCGGCCTGGCAGAGCGGAATGCCCGGCGGGACGCCGTCTATGATCACGCCAACCGACTCGCCGTGCGACTCGCCGAAGATCGAAACCCTGAATTTTCTGCCGAAGCTGTTCATAATGGATGTGTTAGTGATTGAAAGAAACCGAATCGAGGTCTTGCCAGAAATCGGGATATGATTTGGCCACGCATTCGGCGCCGGCTATCGTCACAGGGCCGGACGCGTTAAGGGCGGCCACGGCGGCCGCCATGGCTATGCGGTGGTCGTTGTGGCTGTATATGTCGGCTCCGCTTATTGGCCCTCCTGTTATCAGCATCGTGTCGGGCCTCGACAGGTCTACCTTTACGCCCATGCGTCCGAAGACCTCCCTGAGCGACGAGGCGCGGTTGCTCTCCTTGTGTATCAGGCGGTGGGCGCCGCGCAGTTCCGTCACCCCGTCGCAGTTGGCGGCAAGGGCCACCAGCGCGGGAAAGAGGTCGGGGCAATGCGTGGCGTCGAATTCGAAGGCCATAAGCTCGTTGCGCTCCACCGTCACCGAATCTGCCGTCGTGGTTATGCGCGCCCCGGCCCTTTCCAGGGCCTCTATCATGGCCACGTCGGCCTGCAGCGACAGAGGGTTGAGATTGTCGAGCGTTATGCTTCCCGCCACGGCTCCCGCGACAAGGAGGCACGAAGCTCCGCTCCAGTCGCCCTCTACGGAATATTCGGGACATTCGTAGCTTTGGCCGCCTTCTATGAAAAATTCGCTGTACTCGCAATGCTCTATCGACGCTCCGAAACGACGGGCCAGGTCGATGGTCATATCCACGTAGGGGATGCTTTTCAGTCCCTCCACCCTGAGTACCGTATCGGAGACGGCCAGCGGCAGGGCCAGGAGCAGTCCTGTTATGAATTGCGACGATACCGATCCGTCAACGTCCGCCTGCCCGCCCATCATGGGGCCTTTCACCGTTATCGGCAACCGTCCGCCGTTGTGGCCCACCTCTACGCCGAGTTGCTCCAGCGGGGCTATCATCATGTCCATGGGACGCTGCATGATCGATCCGTGTCCGGTTATGGTTACGGGTATCCCGCAAAGGGAAGCTATGGGAGTGAAGAGCCTCGAGGCCAGGCCCGATTCGCCAATGTCGAGGATGGAGCTGCGCGGGGCCAGGCCGCCCGTGACGGTGCAACTGGCGGAAGGCTCGTCGTTTTCCACCGACGCCCCGAGGATCTCCGCCGCCGAAAGGGCCGAGCGGGTGTCGTCGCACATTTCCAGCCCCCTGATGATCGTCCTGCCTCCGCGCGACAGCAATGCGGCGGCTATTGCCCGTTGAGCGTAACTTTTTGAGGAAGGCGGCTTTAACCTGCCTTCCACGCGTCTTCGGGAGAGTTCTTTATCCATCGTTTACGTTACCTTAATTTAAAGTCTTTGCCCAGATACACCTGCCTTACCATCTCGTCGTTGGCCAGGTCTTCGGCCGAGCCGGCCTTTAGTATCTTGCCTTCGAACAGCAGGTAGGTGCGGTCGGTTATGGAGAGGGTTTCGTGGACGTTGTGGTCGGTTATTATCACGCCTATGTTTTTGGATTTTAGCGTGGCCACTATGCTTTGTATGTCTTCCACGGCTATGGGGTCCACCCCGGCGAAAGGTTCGTCCAGAAGTATGAACCGCGGATTTATGGCCACCGCCCTGGCTATTTCCGTCCGCCTGCGCTCGCCGCCCGAGAGCTGTATACCCTTGCTTTTGCGTACTTTTTGCAGGCGGAACTCCTCTACCAGGCTTTCGAGGCGGTCTTTCTGGTACTCCTTGGTGAAGTCGGTCATCTCGAGTACCGACCTTATGTTGTCCTCGACGCTCAGCTGGCGGAACACCGACGCTTCCTGCGCCAGATAGCCCACGCCCATCTGCGCGCGTTTGTATACCGGAAGGGCGGTTATGTCGGTGGTCTTCTCCTCGTCTTCGAGGAAGATATGCCCTTCATTGGGCTTTATCAGCCCTACTATCATGTAGAAAGAGGTGGTTTTGCCGGCCCCGTTGGGTCCCAGCAGCCCCACTATCTCGCCCTGCTCCACCTCTATCGACACGTGGTCTACTACGGTGCGCGCCTTATATTTTTTTACCAGATCCCGGGTGTAAAGCCTCATATCAGAAAAAAAAGCATTATTTCGACAAAGTTAGTGAAATATTAGAAAAAATGAATATCTTTAACTTGTCTTTAGAGACATAATTACGATAAACATCTATGCAGACAAACCCGGAAGACCCGTTACACCTCAAATTAAAGGAACATTTCGGTTTCCCGACTTTCAAAGGTAATCAGGAGGCAGTTATCCGCAACGTGCTTGCGGGCCGAGATACGTTCGTACTCATGCCCACTGGCGGGGGCAAGTCGCTGTGCTACCAACTGCCCGCCCTTATCATGGAGGGCGTGGCCATAATAATCTCGCCGCTGATAGCACTAATGAAGAATCAGGTGGACGCCATGCGTACTTTCAGCGCCGAGGACGGGGTGGCCCATTTCCTCAATTCGTCGCTCAACAAGGCCGCCGTGGCCAAGGTACGCGCCGACGTCCTCGACGGGAAGACAAAACTGCTCTATTTCGCCCCCGAATCGCTCACCAAGGAGGATAACATCTCTTTCCTGCGTAAGATAAAGGTATCGTTCTACGCCATCGACGAGGCGCACTGCATCTCGGAATGGGGACACGATTTTCGCCCGGAATACCGCCGCATACGTCCTATTATAAACGACATAGGCGCGGCTCCGCTCATAGCCCTCACCGCCACGGCCACGCCCAAAGTGCAGATGGATATCCAGAAGAACCTCGGCATGCTGGAGGCCTCGGTGTTCAAATCGTCCTTCAACCGCCCCAACCTCTATTACGAGATACGGCCTAAGCGCGACGTCAACCGCGACATCATAAAATATATCCGCCAGAACGAGGGTAAGTCGGGTATAATTTATTGCCTGAGCCGCAAAAAGGTGGAGGAGCTAACAGAGCTGCTGATAGCCAACAATATAAAGGCGCTGGCCTACCATGCCGGCATGGACGCCTCCACTCGGGCGGCCAACCAGGACAGTTTCCTGCAGGAGTCGGTGGACGTGATCGTGGCCACGATAGCTTTCGGCATGGGCATAGACAAGCCCGACGTACGTTACGTGATCCACTACGACATACCCAAAAGCCTCGAGGGCTATTACCAGGAGACTGGCCGCGCCGGCCGTGACGGCGGCGAGGGCCGTTGCGTGACTTTCTACAGTTACAAGGATATACAGAAACTGGAGAAATTCATGCAGGGCAAGCCCATAGCCGAGCAGGAGATAGGCAAACTGCTGCTGTTGGAGACGGTCTCCTACGCCGAGTCGTCGCTGTGCCGCCGTAAGACGCTGTTGCACTATTTCGGCGAGAATTTCGAGCAGGACGATTGCTGCAACTGCGACAACTGCGTCAGCCCGCGTCCGAAGATCGAGGTCAGCGCACACATGAGCCTTATGCTGCGCGCCCTGGCCGCCATAGGCGATAAATTCAAGGCCGACCATCTGGTAAACGTACTCGTCGGCCGCATGAATTCGCTGGTGAAATCCTACGGCCACCATAAACTCGAATTTTTCGGTTCGGGCGAGGAGCATAACGAACGCTTCTGGGGGGCTGTGATCCGCCAGGCGCTTATCCTCGGGTTGATAGACAAAAATATAGAGAACTACGGCCTGCTGGGGATAAACGCCGGCGGCGAGAGTTACATAGCCGGGCCGTTCAGGGTGCAGATAGCCCTCGACCACGATTACGACGACCAGGCGGAGGACGCCGACGCCGCCATGCCCGCGGGACGCGGAGGAGCGGCGGACGAAGAGCTTTTCTCCATGCTCAAAGAGTTGCGCAAGAAGGTGGCCAAACAACACGGCCTGCCGCCTTTCGTCGTGTTCCAGGATCCGTCGCTGGAGGATATGTCCATCCACTATCCCATAACCGTCGAGGAGATGCAAAATATCAGCGGGGTGGGGCAGGGTAAGGCGCGCAAGTTCGGCGAACCGTTCATAAAGCTCATAAAAGCCTACGTCGAGGATAAGGACATAACCCGTCCGCAGGACATGGTGGTCAAGAGCGTGGTCAACAAGTCCGGGAACAAGGTGTTCATAATCCAGAGCATCGACCGCAAAATGGATTTCCGCGACATAGCCTCCGCCCGCGACATGGAATTCGACGAGCTGCTCAACGAGATAGAGGCCATAGTCAACTCCGGTACTCGCCTGAACATAGGCTACTACATAGACGATGTGATGGACGAGGACAAGGCCGAAGATATATACCTTTATTTTAAGGAGGACGCCGAAAGCGATTCGCTCGAAGAGGCCATCGGCGAACTCGGCCGCGACTACTCCGAGGAAGAGATACGCATGGTCCGCATAAAATTCATATGTGAGCAGGGCCAATGACCTATATTGACAGATTTATCCGCTTTGCGGCGACGTTGTGCCTGTTCGCGCCGCTCGTAGTGGCTGCGGCGCAGCCGGCGGACGATTCCGTAAGGATAGAATCCTGCATTCCGGTACGCAGGGCCGATCCGGGCAAATGGATACGCCGCTTCCAGGGCGATATAGACCGTTACGCCGACCAGAACCGACAAATGGAGTCGCGGCGGTGCGACGTGCTTTTTATAGGCAGCTCGTCGATAAACCTGTGGGACAATATCCATGGCGACATGGACCCTATGAGCGTCATCCGCCGCTCCTACGGCGGATCTACAATACGCGACATGATATACAATTACGACGTGATAGCCCGCGGCTACGATCCGCGCCGTATAGTTATGTACGTCGAGAACGATTTCACGGGGGGGCCTTCCGATGTTTCGGTGGGCGAAGCCTACGACCTTTTCCGCCTCTTCACGGGCATGATACGCCGCGACTATCCCGGGACGCCGTTTTACATAATGTCGCTCAAACCGTCTTTAGTCCGGGAGAACGTGCGCGGCAAACAACAAATGCTCAACGCCCTGCTCTCGGACTACGCCGCGTCGACGCCCGGAGTTGAGTTCGTGGACATAACCGGAGTGATGTACTCTTCCGACGGAGAGTTGCGTAAGGATATATTCAAACCCGACAACCTGCACATAAACCAAAAGGGTTACGACCTGTGGACGGCCATACTCAAGCCGCTGCTTATGAATGGTCTCAGATAGAACTATGGAAGTAAGAGCGAAGAAACACCTCGGCCAGCATTTCCTGACTGACCTCAACATAGCGCGCAACATAGCGGACAGCGTAATTACCGACGACGGCCGCCCGGCGGTGCTGGAGGTAGGTTGCGGTACCGGCGTGCTGACGCAATTCCTGCTCGAGCGCGAGCGCGGCGGCGATATGACGCTCTACGGAGCGGAGGTCGACCGTGAGAGCGTGGCTTACCTGCACGAGCATTACCCCGATTTCGTCCCCCGCCTCACCGAGGGCGATTTCCTGCGGATGGATCTGGCGGCGATGTTTCCGGAGGGGGTTATAGTGGCGGGCAACTTCCCGTATAACATATCCTCGCAGATATTCTTCAAGGTGTTGGAGAACCGCGATCTTGTGCCTCAGGTGGTAGGTATGGTGCAGCGCGAGGTGGCCGTACGAATAGCGGAAAAGGAGGGCAGCCGCGACTACGGCATACTGAGCGTGCTGCTGCAGGCGTGGTACGACATCGAGTATCTTTTCACCGTCAACGAGAACGTCTTCAATCCGCCGCCCAAAGTGAAGAGTGCGGTGATAAGGCTGCGTCGCAACGGCGTCACGCAGCTCGGCTGCGACGAGAAACTTTTCGTAAAGGTGGTCAAAGCGGGTTTCGGCCAACGCCGCAAGATGTTGCGCAACGCCCTGAGAGCCGTCTTCGGCGATTTCCACGGCGCCGAACACCCCTTCTTCACCCGCAGGGCCGAAACCCTCTCCGTGGCCGACTTCACCGAACTTACCCGCTGGGTGGAGGATAATCGTTGATTTACAAAGATTGGGATGTCACAGTGGCTTCAAATATTTTAACCGCTAATCTAAATAATTTTTGATGTCTATTTCTGCGCTGTTGTTGCCATGCGCTACCTCGATGAAATAAATGGGGAAGTTTTCAAATCTGCAGAGTGTATTGATTGGTAGAATGTTGAAGTCGGTGCAATTAGCCCAGTTTATATTTACACATCCGTCTGCGATCAGTTTATTGGAAAAGGAAATTTCATGCTTTAGCTGTGCGTTATCGCTCATTGTGAGACGCGCAATGCCCAGTTTTTTGTCATCGCCAGGGCTTAATGCAGCAATAAAACCTTTATAAATATATTTTTCTCTTTTATAAGGGTGTATAGAGTTAAGAAGGATATTTAGTTTTATATATGTCGACAAAATTTGTGATCGGGCTTTAAAAATTTCTTGAGTGCTAAATGTGGATTTAAGTTCGATAATGTAGATGTATTTCTTTCCTGCATGCTCAAAAAGAACAATCCCGTCAGATTTTTTGTTTAAAATACTACTGTTGAATAAAGAAACGATTTTGTCTGTTATTTCGGGTTGTATAGATATAAAATTCTGCTCAAAAATATTGACTTTTTGTACTTTTGACATTTTGTCGTTGTCAAGTATTTGAACTGATTTATCAGCGCTTGTAAAGAAAGAATCTTTAAAAAGGCATTTTAAGTTGTCAAAAGTCACCATTTTTCACTTTCGATAATTTCAGCTAATCGCATACTGTTGACCATGTTATTGTCAATAATGCGTTTGAATGAATCGTATGGGATTGGGCCATCAGTATCCTGCTGAATGACTTTAACAAATCCATCTGCATCTTTGCTCATGAAATATGAGGCAACAAGATTCGGATCCAACACTAAATCTTTGTCGTAATCGAGTTTTTTGCAGGTACTTTTAAATTTATTCGGGCTGACTTTTTGACTGAGTATGGATAAATTGATAGAGTCGTTAATCCGTCTTATTACATAATCACTATGGGTTGTTATTTGCAGGTGCGCGCCTTCATTGACCATGCAAATTAATAATTCAGTCAACTGGAGTTGCATGGCGGGGTGAAGATGGGCTTCTGGTTCTTCGAACAATACAGAGTATCTGTTTATGGGATTTTTGGACAGAAGTAAAGCAAGAGGGGAGAGCTCTTTAATTGAAGAAGCTGCTGCAGTAATCGGGATCTTGACATTATCTGTCGCGTAAAATACCTCATCATTTGCAGTGAAAATCTTACCTTTACTGACATTGTTCAACAATGAAATTATTTTTTTTGACGGTTTGTTCCTGTATGCCGAATAATAACCTGTATTATCCATATCCTCCAAGAACTCTCTGTACATGCCAATCCTCGAAATTGCATCAAATTTCTTTATGGTGGTCATACCCATAAAGCCACCCCTGGAAGGAGGTAGTATAAATGATTGGTCGACGATATTTGTCCCTAAGGATATTTTCCTCAAATAGATCCTTAATAAAAATACCAATACGATATTTCCCCAATTTCTATGCATTGGGAGTTGTATTGGGCTTTGGTTATTTAATGATACGGAAAGGTAAGTGCGGTTCTGGTCATTCTCTGATTGGATTATCTCTTTTTTTATGCTAAAGTTTAATCTTTTGTCAGGGAAGGGAATTTTAATGCCAACTTTACCGTTTAATTCCGAATTACCCAACATATCTCGTAAATAGTCAATAATGTCTTTATTGATCCAACGAGATAAGTCTGCAACGTTTATCGTGAGTTCTGGCTCAGTATCTTCGTCATTAGGTAAAAACTTGTCAAAGGTTATATTTATTTCATCAAAGAAACGGCTCAGTCTTTCTTTAGTTAGGAGAACATAAAAATAATGAACTAATAATGTTGTATAGCTCTTTCCCACACCTGATTCGCCGGAAAAAACCATAAATGGTTTCAGCCTAAAACTGGAATTGCGGACAGGTCCCAATTCTTCTATTTCAAAAGTTACATTATTATTTGCTTGCATAAGCATATGTTCAAAAATATCCCTAAGATTTACAAAAATACAAAACTTTTTCGAATATTATCAATAGTATAATTTTCATACCAAAGCAGTCCGTTTTGATGGGCGAAATGGATTATTCAGCTGACGTAATGAAGTTTCCCGCCTCGGCATGAGAATAATACTGTTGTATGAAGGCTTTGAGGTAGTCTGTCGTCTGTGCGATTCCCGTATCCGGCGTCTTTGAGATGTCGTGCTTTTGCAGCGTGTCTTTCCTGGCGTAGGCGGCCTTGATGTTTTTCTCGTCGAAGAATACCACAGTCGAGTCTGTCACGGCCTGGAAATTCTGGTTTACGTAATTTATCGCTACGGCCGGACGCTCCGGCTCGCGGAAAATGTCGCGACCGAAGGCGAAATATGGCTTTCCGTAGTTCATCAGTCCCAACAGCGTGGGCATAAGGTCTATCTGTTGCGCCACCCCGCGGTGCATTACCGGCGAAATGTTGGCTTTGGAGTGAATAAAGCCTATTATGTGCATGTTGCCCGTCGGGGTGCGCGTCTTGTCTGCGAATACTTCCGATGATACGTGGTCGGCCGAAAAGACGAACGCCGTGTTCTGCATCCACGGACTGTCGGCGTAGCGCTCGAAGAAGCGCCGTATGGCCATGTCGGTATACGCCACGCCCTTATGTACTTTCGTGCGTCCTGCCGGCAAAGAATCGGCGTATTGCGCCGGCACCACGAACGGATGGTGTGAGGAGAGCGTGAAAACCGCCGCCATGAAAGGCTGGGGCATGGCGTCCAGCTCCTCGCCCACGTATTGCAGGAAGGGTTCGTCCCAGATACCCCAATAGTTGTCGAACTGGCCGCCGCCGTGGCGTTTCTCATAATCTTCGCGTCCGTAGATGTTGCGTATGCCCGCCGATGCGGCATAGGCCCCGAAACCCATCGATCCTCGCGACGACCCGCAGAAGAACGCCGTGGAATAGCCCTGGCGGAACAATATTTCCGGGAGCGCTTCAGTGCGTCCGAGCGATTGCGGCATCAGCACGAACGGTGTTTTGAAAGAAGGTATGGACGAAAGCACCGAAGGCAGCGCCTCTATCGATTTACGTCCGTTGGAGTAACATTCGGTGAAGGTTATACTGTTGCGCATCAGCGAGTCGAGGCACGGGGTAAATCCCTTGCCGTCGGGGTATAAGTCGGGGTTGAGCAGCGCCGAATGCTCTGCCGAGAAACTTTCGAGTATGAATACCATCACGTTATATCCTTCGAGCGAAACTTCCGTTTCGACGCCGGGGGCCGGACGGTGGTAAGGAGTGTAGATACGCTCCAGTTCTTCTTGCGTGTAATATTTTGTGTAGGTTATCTTTTTGTTGCCCAGTGTCCTGAGCATGCAGAACGGGTTGCTCAGTATTAGGTTGGCCTTTGTCGGCGAAGTGCAGTAGGCCGAGGCGTTGCTCAGGGTTATGGGTCTTGTCATCCGCGTGAACCCGCCGCGTATGCCGCCTATTATCAGCGCCGACGCACCCAGGAGCGTCGCGGTGCTGAACGCGAAATAGGCCCATGGGCCGGAAATGGGCGTCGAAGGCACTTTCCTGCGTCCGTATGCCGCCCATAAAGCCCAAATTATCAGTGCCGCAAGCAGGAGCATGTACCAATTCTCCCCGGCGAATTTCGCTATCAGTTGCCCCGAGTTGTCGTTGTCTGCATAGAAAGCCTCCTCGGCCGTCAGGCGTTTCTGCGCGTAGTGGAAATATACGGCGTCGGCCAGGTTGACGCAAACAGCCGTCCCGTTGACCACCATATAATAGGCGAACAGCGCGCCGCGGTACCATCCCACGCCCCTGAAACGGAAGGGCAGCAGAGAAAGGACGATGAAGAGCGCATTGATGTAAAGTATGCTCACCGTGTCGAACACCAGCGACCCCTTAACGAGCATCCATACCTCGTCCGCGGCGATTCGTCCAACCAGATCGGCGTTATACGCCAGGAACGCCGCCCGGCATATTGCCAGCGCGGCGTAAAGCGCCGCCATCCTGCGCACAAGAAGAGCCAGATCGCTCTGCAACCATTTTTTCGGCATAGTCGTCAATATATTTCTTTGACTATTTTAAGCACGTTCTCCGTTTTGTCCGTCAGGCGGTAGCGGTTGTCTATCCGGCGTCCCGCCACCCACACTATATCCTCTCCGCTGCACACCACGAACTGCCGTTGCTTTTCGGCCAGCGGCACTTTTTCGTCTATCAGCAGGTCGCTCACCTTCTTGTGTCCTTCCATGCCGAAGGGGACGAACGTATCGCCGTCGTTCCATCGCCTCACCGTCAGCGGATAGGAGAGTTTGTCGGCGTCCAGCAGAGCCACGTTCGGCAGCACCACGGGCGTCTCCACGTCGTCTATGTCTATATGGTCGAAGAATAGCACCGAGTTGCCGCAGTAGGCCTTGTGCGTCGCGCGGTCCACCTCCACGATGCAGGCGTCGTCCTCGGCTATCTTCGATATCATTATCCGCCCGCGGTCTATGTAGGCCACCCGTTCCCGCGCGTAGAACCTCTTTCCCGATCCCTGGCCGGAGTGGAGGGCGCGGCACAGCGAGTCGATCACGTCGCCGCGGAAACCGTAGTGCATGCTCAGCAACTCGTATATTACGAAATTTACGGGGTAGGCCTGGTCTATCCTGGAGGGATCTATCACCTCTATCCCGTCCTCTATGGTCAGCACGTCCTGCCTTATGCGTTCTATGCCGTGACTTATGAACAGCTGCGCCTCGGTGAGCCTCTGTACGTTGGCCGACATTAGCTCTGTGAATTTCGGATTGATCTCCTTTATGCGCGGCACTATCCCCAGTCGCACTTTGTTGCGCAGGTATTTGGTCGAGCGGTTGGACGAATCTTCGCGGAAAGGCACTTTATTCGCGTGGGCGTAGTCCGAGATATCTTTTCGTGTGGCGAACAGCAACGGGCGGATTATCTTGCCGTTGGTTACGTTTATTCCCGTCAGGCCCCTCAGGCCGGTTCCCCTTAGCAGGTTTATGAAGAACGTCTCCACCGAGTCGTCGGCGTGGTGCGCTATGGCTATCACGTTGTATCCGTTGTCGCGGCAGAGCGCGTCGAACCACGCGTAGCGCAGGCGGCGGGCGGCCATCTGCACCGATTCGCCTGTTGCCTCCATTTCGGCCGCGGTGTCGAAGCGTATGTTGTAGTGCGGCACGCCGAGTTCTTCGGCCTTGCGCATTATCATCTGCTCGTCCTCGTCGGCTTCCTGTCCCCGCAACTGGAAGTTGCAGTGGGCCACGCCTATGTCGTAGCCGCACTCCACGAACAGCGACAGCATCACCATCGAGTCGACGCCGCCGCTGACGGCAAGCAATATGCGGTCGGAAGGCTCTGCGAGCGAGTTTTCCCTGATATAATTTTGAAAACGGTCTTTCAACATGGCTACAATACGTTTACTTCCATATCTATCTCTACTCCGAAGATGCCTCGGACCTTCTCCTGCACCGTCCCGGCGAAATCCAGTATTTCAGCGCCCGACGCCCCTCCGATGTTCACTATCACCAGTGCCTGACTGTGATGTACCCCCACATGGCCTTGCCGCACGCCTTTCATCCCCGCTTTCTCTATCAGCCATCCGGCGGCCAGTTTACCGTATCCTTCTTCCGGGGCGGGGTAGAAGGGCATGTCGGGATAGGCGGCCTTCAGCTCTTCGATTTTCGACATCGGTACTACGGGGTTTTTAAAGAAGCTCCCGGCGTTGCCGGCCTCGGACGTGTCGGGCAGCTTGGAGCGGCGTACCTCTATCACCGCCCTCCGTATGTTTTCCAGCGTTATTTCGTCCTGCGAGGCGAAGCGCGCGTGCAGGTTGCCGTACTTTATATTCGGCGCGGGCGTACGTCCCAGGACGAGGTTCACCGCCGTTATCACGGCGCGTCCTTTGAGTTCGCCCTTGAAGATACTCGACCGGTAACCGAATCGGCAGTCCCGGGCGGGCATCACCTCAGTCCGCAGCGTGTCGGCCGCCATGAACTCCACGGATTCGGCGCAATCGGCGAATTCGGCTCCGTAAGCCCCTATATTCTGTACCGGGGCCGCTCCGGCGTAACCAGGTATAAGCGAGAGGTTTTCAAGCCCCCATAGTCCCCTTTCGACACACCACGCCACCACGTCGTCCCACTCGGTGGCCGCCTCTACGCGTATGTGGGCCTTGCCTCCGGCGTCGGAGGTGATCGATATGCCTTTCGCTTCCGGGCGCAGCAGCGTCCCCTCGTAGAAGCCGGTGAAAAGAATGTTGTTGCCGCCTGACAGTACGCTCCACGGCCCCGAGTCGCGGGCTTCGGCCAAGGCTTCGCGGAGATCCGTCCCGGATGCGTATTGGATCATCCTGGCGGCCGTGGCCTCCACTCCGAAGCTGTTGAAAGTTTTTAGGGATATATTTGTCAGGCGTTTGAGCATAATATGCAAAGCTACGAATTATTCCGATAAAATGTTGTCGACCTCGGCCGCGCGCCGGCGGGCCATTACGCTCTTGCCTTTCCACCGTCCGGAGAAATAGTATATCGACGCTCCCGAAAGCCCTATGGCCCACGCTATGGGTATGGCCCACCATATCCCGGTCGTACCCCACATGCCCGACAGCACCACGGCCGCCGGAATACGGCACAGCCAAAGCGAAAACAGCGTCACCAGCATGGGGAATACGGTGGCCCCGGCCCCCCTGAGCATGCCGTTGATGACGAACATCAGGTTGAAGATCACGTAGCAGGCGTTGAGGATAACCATGTATTCGTATCCTGTGTCTATTACGGCGGCGTCGGTGGTGAAGACCGAAAGCACGCTCCGCCCGAAGAGTATGAGTATGGCGTTTACCGTAAGGCAGAATGCCGTTGAGATGATCAGCGTGGCCTTCAGCCCGCGTTTGATGCGAATATATTTCCCGGCCCCGGCGTTCTGCCCGACGAAAGAGGTTAGCGCCGCCGCAAAGCTCATCACCGGCATCGAGACGAAGGCGTCCAGGCGGTTTACCGATGTGTAGGCCGCTATCACGTCTGTCCCGAAGCGGTTCACTATGCCCATCAGGGCCACCATGCCTACCGCCACCAGCGTCTGCTGTATGCCCGAGGGCAGCCCCATGCGCAGGCAGTCTTTGAATAGCTCGGGGTCGAATCTCAGATGAATGACGTTGAATTTTATCCCTTTGCCTTTCATGTTTACGTAGACGGTGGCCGCAATGAACGCCGCCGCCTGCGAGATAACCGTGGCCCACGCCGCTCCGGCCACACCCCATCCGAAGGAGAGGATGAATAGAAGGTCGAGGCCTATATTGAGGATAGTGGAGACGATCAGGAAATAGAGCGGCGTGACCGAATCGCCAACGCCTCTGAGTACTGCCGCCAGCGCGTTGAAGCCGAAGAACATTATCATGCCTGCGAAATATATCCTCAGATACTCTTTGGCCATCGGCATAAGCTCCTCCGGCAGCCATGTCAGGGCGAGTATCTGGTGGGCGAAAAATATCCCCAGCACCGTCACCACGGCTCCCGCGCCGAGCAGGAACGTCGTGAGGGTATCCACCGTGGCCTGTACTTTATTCAACCTCTTCGCCCCGAAATATTGCGACACCACTATCGACGCGCCTATTCCCATGCCCATCACCAGCGCCACGGTCATGAACACCACGGGCGTCGACGCGCCAACCGCCGCCAGCGCCTCTTTGCCTATGAACCGTCCCACTATCGCCGTGTCGGCGAACTGGTAAAGCTGCATGAATATGTTGCCCAGCAACATGGGCATGGCAAAATTCATGATCTGCCTCCATTCGCTGCCTTTGGTGAAATCTTTCATTCTGAAATTTAATGGGCCGTTTTAAGATCCGACTCCCGTGCGGGAGCGGCCTGTAAGCGCGCAAAGGTATAAAAATCCCCGCTCCGGTGTTCGCGGCGCGGATAATTTAGCAGGGAAATATCGACGGACACGTGGAAGGATTATCACACCTGCTCCGCCTTCCCGAGAGAGACGTACCATATATATCCCTCCACGGGCTGGTAACCCATGCGGGCGAGGATGTCTTTGTACGCGGTTATCTGGCTGCGATATCCGGCCCGGTCTTTTTCCCCGAATTTATAGTCCACCACAACGGCCCTGCGTCCTTTCACCATCACGCGGTCGGGACGGCGGACGCCGGCGCCTTCGCCCGGCATTATTATCTCGTTCTCGTTGCGGACTGTTTGCCAGCTGCCGTCGAACCAGCCGCCTATAAGCGGGTCGGCCATAGCCTGCTCCGTCATTTCCGCAAGCCGCGCGGCCTCTTCGGCCGATATGGCCCCGTCCCGCGCCAGATTCCGGACGGCCTCGGCTATATCGTCGCGCGAGGCGGCTTTTTCGAAAATTCTGTGCATCATCACCCCATAGCTTCGCGGAGTTAGCGCCGGCGGCGTTTCGCCTCCGTCCGTGTAGCGCTGCGACGGGAAGCGCAGGCGCACCCTCAGCCCCGGGTCGCGCGTGGGGTAGCCCACGTCTATGCCGCCGCTATCCTCCCGGACGCATGCCGTACGGCGTACTGGTTGCCCGAAAGTTATCGAACTCCGGCCTTCACCGGCTTCGCACGCCTCTCCCTTCATGCCTCCTATGCGTGCGCCAGACATGTCGGCGGCGTCGGCTATAAGGTCGCCAACGGTTACGAACTTGTCGTCTTTGCCGGGCTGTCTGTCGGCCTTGCGGGCCATGTATATGTGCAGCTCTTCGCGCGCCCTGGTAAGGGCCACGTAAAGCAGGTTGATATTATCTATATGCGACATTACCAGTTCGTTGTAGTAGTCGCTGGCAAAAGCTGAGCGTCCGAGGTCGGACGTGAATCCCAGGCTGAGCCTCTCCAGACCGCGGAAAGGCTCTTCGTCGGACGACACCTTTACCGGCGAGTCGGCCCTCGGCGCGAGTCCCCACGAGCAGTAGGGCAGAATGACCGCGCCGAATTCAAGCCCCTTGGCCGCGTGGATGGTCATTATCCTTATGGCGGAGCCGTTCTCGGGCATGTAGACCGATTCGGTGGACCCTTCCTCCCTCCACCATTCGAGCAGCAGTTGGAGGTCGGCCACGCCCGAGTTGCAAAACCTCACTATCTGCTCCTCGAAAGCCTGGACGTACGCAATCTGGCCGCCGCCGGCCATATCGCCGTAACGCATGAGTATCCTGCGGAAACACTCCTGCGGAGGCGTGGCGGCCGCCGAAGCCAGGAATTCCTTCTCTTCCGGCGGCAACTGCTCGCCGAACGGGCGTCCGGCGTGGCGGTTCCACACCGCGCGTCCCACGTCGTCGCCGGGGTCGGCGGCAAGGCCCATGCATGCGGCCAGGAATTCCACGGCCGGCGACGATCCTATGTAGAGCGCCTCGGCCGTCACCACGTCATAGCTGTAGGGCGAGTCGGGATTGGCCGCCTTGTACGCCAGCATGGTGCGCGCCACCTGCTGCGCCTCGTTCCGCCGCCGCACGAGTATGGCTATTTCCGAAGGACCGAACCCCCGGCGCTGAAGTTCCTCGACCCGCTCCACCAGCGCGTCTTTGCCGGATTCATCTCCGGGGCGCGCCATGGTGAGGGTTACGTACCCCCCCCGCTTGCCTTCCGGCGTAGTCTGCCCGTGTCCGGCGTAGGCGGCCCGGGGCATTCCGCTCAGGTATTCCGCCTCATTAAGGTTTATGTACCGTTTCGCAGCCGCCTCGCCCGCGATTCTTTCAAGATAATCCGCGTCGCGTCCCACACACTCTTCCATAAGGGTGTTCACGAACTCGACCACCACGGGCAGGCTGCGGTAGTTGACGCCGAGGGCCTCTTCCCGCGCATCTCCGAGCGCGGCTCCCGCCCCGGCGGCGAGTATGCGCCAGTCGCCGCCGCGCCACCGGTATATGGATTGCTTGACGTCGCCTACCAGAAGCACCGGCTGGCCTGCGCTTTGCGAAAGGGCGTTTTGCAACAGCGGCACGAAATTGCCCCACTGCATGCTCGAGGTGTCCTGGAATTCGTCTATCAGGAAACGCGAATAGTGATTGCCGGCCTTCTCGAATATGAACGGCGCGCCGTTGCCCTCCGTCAGTTTTCGTATTATGTGGTTGGTGCGGGCTATGGGCATTATGTTGCGCTCGGCGCAGAGCTGCGAAACTTCGTGCGCCATCTCGTCCAGCAGCCCGAAGGTGCGGTAACGCCTTTCGAGTGCGGCGGCGGAATATATGGCCCTGTGTTCTTCGTCCCACGTGCGGCATATCTCCTCCAGCAGCGGGCGCAGCGCGGGGATGAGCGCCTTTATCTGCTCCTTGTGCGGCGATTTTTGCGAATACCACCCGCCGTCGCCCTCCAGGGCCTTGTCCACGTATGTGTTGCGCGGGGCTATGGCGCCTTCGGCCGTCCGCTGGAGAAACGCCCCTACGCCGGAGCGCGACTGGTAGAAATCCGCGGGAGACAGCGAGTTGCCGTCGATAATCTCCATAGCCCTGGCCGCCGCCGCCTGCATGCGCCCGCATACGCGGGCTTTTTCCGCGTCGGCGGCTTTCATGGCGGCCTCCAGCTTTTCGCGCCGGGCGCGCCTCCGCTCCTCTTCGCCAGGGTCCACGCCCCACTCTTCGCCGAAGAGTTCTTCGCCCGCCTCGGCAAGTTTCCGCCTGACGTCCCAGTTCTTGCCGGCTACGGCCTGCTCGTCGGCGAACCCCGCCACCCACCTCTTCAGGTCGGGATCGGACGAGGTGCGCTCCACGAGCGCGTCGGCAGCGGCTTCAAGCAGCGTGGAGGTCTTCAGTTCTATGTTGAAGTCGAGGCTGATGCCCAGTTCACGCATGAAAGAGCGGATGATCCCCTGGAAGAACCTGTCTATCGTCACCACCTGGAAACGGCTGTAGTCGTGCAGTATGTTGTGCAGCGCCAGTCCGGCTTTTTCCCGCACGGCGGGACGGCTCCATCCGGTCTTTGCGGCCAGTCCTTCCAGGTAGGGGCTGTCGGCCCCGGAGGCCAGGGCGTGCAGTTGGCGCACTATCCGCTCTTTCATTTCGGCGGTAGCCTTGTTGGTGAACGTCACGGCGAGGATATGGCGGTAGAGGGCCGGATCTTCCACCACGGCCGATATATACTCCCATACGAGCCTGTAAGTCTTGCCCGACCCTGCCGATGCTTTTAATATTGTGACGTTTCCCATTCCCGGGTAAAAATTTCGAGCGATAAAGTTATGATAATTTAACGAAAAGCCCTACCTTAGTCGATCATTTAAGTACGAATATGAAAAAAGCGTTTTTAATAGCCATACTCCTCGCCGGTTCTTTCGGCGCACGCGCACAGCAGGTCATCTGCGGCGCTCAGTTGAACGAATTCAAATCGGTCTCTCTCATAGGCAACATGAGCGCGGAGCTGGTTCGCTCCGACACTTTGGGCGTATGCATGGAGTTGGTGGAGTTAGATCCCAAATATATCACATGGAGCGTCTCGGGCGGCACGCTGACGATAAAGTCGCGTCCGCTGCAAAAGAACTCCATGTTGAAGGTGAAGATATTCTATACCGAGATGGAAAGTCTCGCCCTCAACGGAGCCGAGGCCCTCTTCTCCACGCCCGTCACGGCGCGCGCATTCACGGCGGCGCTCTCTTCGGGAGCCAAACTGGTCGCTTCGGTGGACTGTTTCGATATCGATCTCAAGCTGACCGGCAACTCTGCGGCCCAGATAGACGGCGTAAGCCGTTACGCCTCCATCGAGGCCGGGCAGCGCAGCAGGGTGGACGCCAGGAATATGGACGCCTCGTCGCTCGAGGCGCGCGCCAATATGGGTTCGGAGATATACGCTTGGGGAACTGAACGCATTGTGGTCGAGGCGGCTACGGCGGCCAATATTTTCTACCGCGGCGATCCCGTCTCCCTGCGCACTACGGTGAAACTTGGAGGAAATATAAACAACATAGGTAAATAGCCGTTGTATAAAGGCTTCATATACAGGACGGCCGAATATCTTTACGGCAGATACGGGGACGAAATTTCGTCCCTGTGCCTTATATTCCCTTCGCGGCGCGCGTCGCTGTTTTTCGCCGACGCCCTCGCTTCGCTGGCGGACAGGCCGTTGTGGCAGCCGCAGACGGTATCCGTGGACGAGTTGATGGAGCAGGCCTCGGGCATGAAGATCACCGGCGGCGTGAGGCTGGTCACGGAGCTTTACAAGGTGTGGTCGGAATATCACAACGAGCCTTTCGACGATTTCTATTTTTGGGGCGAGATGCTGCTCGCCGATTTCGATTCGCTGGACAAATACATGGTCGACGCCCGCACCCTGTTCTCCAACCTCAGGGACCTCAAACGTATAGACGGCGACCACTCTTACCTCACTCCCGAGCAGCGCGGACTTATAGACCGCTTCTGGGAAAGTTTCGGCGCGCGCGAGAGCTTTTCGCAGGAGCAGCTGCGTTTCATGAAGGTGTGGGATACCCTGCACAGCGTCTATGCCGCCTATAACGAGCGTTTGCGCGGGCAAGGCATGGCCTATACCGGCATGGTCCACCGCGCCGCCTCCCTGGCCGTCTCGCAGGGTGAGGCTCCTGCCGGGATGTTCGCGCGCCGCTATGCCGTTGTAGGTTTCAACGCCTTGACGGAGTGCGAAAAAGAACTTTTCGACCGTTTGCGCGGCGAGGCGGGGGCTTTGTTTTTCTGGGATTACGACGATTACTACGTGGCCGATGCGGGCGGCGAGGCGGGCGTGTTCATGCGTTCCAACCTCGCACGCTATCCCATGCCTGCGGATATGGAGCCGTCGCACGATAATTTCCGCAACGATAAGGATATAGCCGCCGTTTCGTCGCCTTCGGACACCCTGCAGTGCAAATACGTCCATAAGTTTCTCTCCGATATGCCCCATGCGCCGGGCAAGGAGACGGCCGTGGTACTGTGCGACGAAGGGTTGCTCGACCCCCTCCTGTATTCCATCCCGGAGAACGTGGAGGGTATAAACGTCACCATGGGATATCCGTTGCGACAAAGTTCCGCCTATTCGTTCGTGGAAAGACTGCTGGAGTTGCAGCGGCACCGCAAGGCGGAATATGGCGCGGTGTCGTTCCACCACGCCGACGTGACGGGTCTCTTGCGCCATCCGTTCCTGGCCGCGAAAAACGGCGCTGCGGCGCTGGCGCGCCGTATAGCCGATGCACGCATGGCGCGCTGTCCGGCCGACATGCTGTCCGGCCCCGGGTGGGAAGGCGTTTTCGTGCCGGCGGCCGGATGGCGGGCTATGGGCGGCTACCTTTTAGACGCCCTCTCTTCGGCGGCGTTCGACCCTGAAGACAAACTGAGGGCCGAGATGCTGAACGCCGCCGCCGAAAATATACGCAGCCTGTGCAATTCGCTGGAAGGTTGCGGGGTGGACTTGTCGGAGAGGGTCTTCGCCTCGCTACTGCGCCGCCGCCTTCAGTCCGTCCGCATCCCCTATGAAGGCGAGCCGCTCAGGGGATTGCAGGTTATGGGTTTCCTGGAGACCCGCGCCCTGGATTTCGAGAACGTGGTCATACTGTCGGTCAACGACGACATACTGCCAGGCAACCGTCCCGCTTCGGGATCTTTCATACCTCACAGCCTCAAGCTGGCCTACGGCATTCCGGGCCAGGCCCACCACGAGGCTATGTACGCTTATTATTTCCACCGCCTGCTGCAGAGGGCCGGGCGCGTACGCCTGGTTTACTGTTCGCACACCGACGAAAGGCGCAGCGGAGAGCCGTCGCGCTATATATCCCAGATGGAATTCGAGTCGGCGCACCGCCTCGAAAACCTGCAGGTGGCCTTGGGGGCCAACCTGCCCGCACGCGAAACCATATCCGTCGAGAAGGACGCGACCGTTATGCGCAGCCTGTCGCGCTACCTCGACCCCGACTCCGGGCGCTCCCTCTCGCCCTCCGCCCTGGCCGCCTATGTGGTCTGCCCGCTCAGGTTCTATTATAAATATATAGCTTCGCTGCGCGTAGCCGAAGATGTGTCCGACGATGTCGACGCCCGCGCTTTCGGCAACCTTCTGCACGGGGCCATGGAGACGCTTTACAAACCGCTGGCGGGTCTGTCCGATCCTCGTCCGGAGATAAGGGCCATGATAGGGACGCCCGAGGTGGCCGCCGCCGTGGAGTGCGCGGCTGCCGCCCTCCGCCCTTCCGATCCCGGCGCTACGGCTGCCGACGGCGGCGGCAACCTTCAGATAGCTTCGGAGATGGCGGCGGGATATATCAACCGCTGCATCCTTCCTTTCGACGCTTCGCAGGGGCCGTTCGCCATAGAGTCTACCGAGGCCTCCGTCCGCTGCCGTTTCCCGCTGCCCGGCGGCGCGGCCGTCTCTTTCGAAGGCAAGGCCGATCGCATAGACATACTCGAAGGCGGCTTGCGTCGCGTGGTGGACTATAAGACGGCGAGCATGGCCGGCTCCAACCCGACGCTGTCGACCCGCTTCGCGGGGGTCGAAGACCTTTTCACCGGCAAGAACCGTGGCGCTACCGGAGCTGCACTGCAAACTATGCTGTACGCCATGATGTTGCGCCTGGATCGAGGCCTGGACGCCCGCCCGTCGATCTATGCCGTAAGGCACCTGCGGGACAAAGGCTACTCGCCGCTGCTGTCCGACGCCGCCGAGGGGCCGGTGTGGAGCTACGGCGATTTCGCCTCCTCTTTCGAGGCCGGGCTGGAGAAGGCGCTCTCGTCGCTGTTCGATCCGGGAACGCCGCTGGCCCAATGCCCTGACGACAACCAGTGCGTCCATTGCGATTACCGCACCGTCTGCGGGCGTATCCCCCTTACGAAAAAGGAGGGGTGACGCCTCTGTCCGCTACGGATTTAAACCGTGTTCGATAAATATTCGTACGATTTATTAACAAAAGGTATTTGGTTTTGAAAAAAAACTTACCTTTATGGTCGTTTTTTGTTAAAAACCCGATTGATGTCATCTAACCTGTTTTCGGATAAAGATTTGGCGCAGATTTCGCTGCGCGGGCTGACGGTACATGGCGTAGAGGGCCAGATAGATAATTTCCGCGCCGGCTTCCCTTTCCTTCCGGTGGCCGCCGCGGCCACGGCCGGCGACGGCATAACGGTGCTTTCCGAAGAGGATGTCCTGAATTACGCCGCCGGCTACGACAACCTGCCGGACAGCGTCAAAACGGTGAAATTCGTGCCGGCCTCGGGAGCCGCCACACGCATGTTCAAAGAGCTTTTCGAATTCCTTTCCGACGGCAAACGCAGCGCCGCGGTGGAGCGCGCGGTGGAGCATATCGCCGATTTCGCCTTCGCCCCGTTTATCGACGCTGGCGCAGGGGAGAGGGCGGTGGTTTCGCAGATAATAGGCAAAGAGGGGCTTAACTACGGCGCGCAACCCAAGGCGCTCATACTTTTCCATAAATATCCCGAAGGCCCGCGCACTGCGGCCGAGGAGCATCTGGTCGAGGGGGCCATGTATGCCGCCTCGGGCGGTACGGCGCATATACATTTCACCGTTTCGGGCGAGCATCTGGACGGATTCAGGAGCCTTTTCGCCCGCACCGTAAAGATGTTCGAGGAGCGTTTCGGTGTGCGTTACGACATAACCTTCTCGCAGCAGAAACCCTCGACGGACACCATAGCCGTGAACGAGGACAACACCCCTTTCCGCGAACCTGACGGCAGCCTGCTCTTCCGCCCCGCCGGCCACGGAGCGCTGTTGGAGAACCTGGCCGATATAGACGCCGACATAGTTTTCATAAAGAATATAGACAACGTGGCCCCCGACCGCCTGAAAGGCGATACGGTTAAATATAAAAAAGCCCTGGCCGGCCTGTTGGCCGAGTTGCAGGGCCGCTCTTTCGACCTGCAGCGGCGGCTCCGCGACGGCGGGGATTGTCTGGCCGAGGCCGAAACGTTCGTCACGGACAGACTCTCCTTCCGCCTGCCCGAAGGATTCGGACAACGTTCGGCCGAGGAGAGGCGCGCCTGCCTGCTTAGGGTTCTCGACCGTCCCATGCGCGTTTGCGGCGTGGTACGTAACGAGGGAGAGCCGGGAGGAGGCCCATTCTGGGTCGCAGCCAAGGACGGGTCGCGCTCGCTGCAGATAGCCGAGTCGTCGCAGATAGCCCCGGAAGACATGCGCCTTATGTCGTCGGCCACGCACTTCAACCCGGTGGACCTGGTGTGCGCCGTTAAGGATTCCTTCGGCTGCAAATACGACCTGGGACGCTACGCCGATCCCTCCACCGGATTCATTTCCGAAAAGTCGAAAGACGGCCGCAGGCTGCGCGCCCAGGAATTGCCGGGCCTCTGGAATGGGGCTATGGCCGATTGGAATACGGTTCTGGTAGAGGTTCCCATATCCACTTTTTCCCCGGTCAAGGTCGTTACCGACCTTCTCCGTCCCCAGCATCAATAAATAACAATATATAACTATGGAAAACAAGCTGCAACAGCTGACACAAAAGCTCTACGAAGAGGGTCTGGAGAAGGGCCGCGCCGAGAGCGGCCGCCTCGTTGAGGAAGCCCGCGCCGAAGCCGCGAAGATCCTTGCCGACGCCCGCGCCGAGGCGGAAAAGATAGAGCGCCAGGCCGCCATGAAAGCCGAAGAGTTGACAAAGAACACCCGCACCGAACTCACCCTGGCCTCGCGCCAGAGCGTGGCCTCTCTCAGGGAGATGATCGGGAATATGATAACCTCGGCCGTCCTGGACAAGGCGGCGGCCAAGGTGTCCGTGGACGAGGCGTTCATAAAGGATATGATCCTCGCAATAGCAGGCAACTGGAGCGGAGCGTCGGGCGTCAGGCCCGACCTTACGGTCATGCTTCCCGCGGCTATGGAGGCCCGCTTCACCGCCGCCGTCAAAGGTTCGCTCGCAGGCCTGCTGGCCTCGGGTGTGGAGTTGAAATACTCCAACGGCGTCAAAAGCGGTTTCAGGATCGGCCCCAAGGACGCAGGCTACCACATAAGTTTCACCGAAGAGGATTTCCGCGCGCTGATAGGCGGTTACCTCCGCCCGAAAGTGGCCGAGTTGCTTTACGGCGAATAGCACCGTCATGGCAAAGGAATATTACTACCTTGTAGCAAGCCTGCGCGACTACGCCCTGGACGGCTCCGAAAAGGATTTCGACGCCGCCGGCATACGTGCTTACGTACGCGAGAACCTGTCGGAGGAGGATGCCGCCACGCTCGATTTTTTCTATACCTTCTATGACATAGAAAATATAGTGAGCGTATACAACGGCCGCAACCGTTTCGGCGGGATGGGCAATTTCACCATCGAGCAGCTCGACGACGAGGTACGCAGGCCGGAGAACCTGCCTGCATACCTGGCCAGGGTGATAGAGGCCTACAACTCGCCCGACAACAACGAGGAGGAGGATATCGACACTTCGCTCAGGCTGGAGCGCTCGCTCTACGAGGCGTTTTACAGGGAGGCTTCGCGCAGCCGCAACCGCTTCGTCCGCGACTGGTTCGATTTCGACCGCACCCTGCGCAACATCTGCGCCGCCGCCGCCGCCGTCAAGGCCCGCCGCCCCGTAGAGGAGGTTGTGGTTGGCGACGACGCCGTGACGCAGGCCCTGTGCCGCAGTACGGCCGCCGATTTCGGACTTAAGGGCGAGGTGGAATTCATCGAGCCGCTGATGCAGACGCTCACCGAGGAGAACGACATAATCTCCAGGGAGCGCCGCCTGGATATGCTGCGCTGGGCCGTGGCCGAAGAGATGACCATCTTCGACTACTTCAACATGGAGGCCGTGCTGGCCTACATGGTGCGCGTGGGTCTGGTGCAACGCTGGAAGACGCTGGAACCCAGGACGGGCCGCGAAATGTTCGCCCGCCTGCTCGACGCCCTTAGCGGCCCGGAACTCTTCGAGTGGATAGCCAAAAAAGAGGAAAATAATTGAAACCATATATGAAAACTACAGGAACGGTCTCCGGGATCATCTCCAACATAGTAATCGTCAAGGCCGACGGTCCCGTCAGCCAAAACGAGATATGCTACTGTATCTTAGGCGACATTAAAATGATGGCCGAGGTCATCAAGGTTGTGGGCGACAAAGCCTACGTACAGGTTTTCGACGCTACCCGCGGCCTTAAGGTAGGCGACAGGGTGGAGTTCGAGGGCCATATGCTCGAGGCCACGCTGGCCCCCGGCATCCTTTCGCGCAACTACGACGGTCTGCAGAACGACCTTGAGAAGATGGACGGCCTGTTCATCGCCCGCGGATCTAACACCGAGCCGCTCGATTTCGAGAAGTTGTGGGATTTTACCCCGATAGCCAAGCCTGGCGACGCCGTTACGGCGGGAAGCTGGCTGGGCGAGGTCACCGAACAGTGGATAAAGCATAAGATAATGGTGCCGTTCGTCATGACCGGCAACTATACCGTAAAGAGCGTGGCCCCCGCCGGGCAATATAAAGTAACCGGCAAGGTGGCCGTGGTGACCGACATGGACGGTACGGACCACGATATCACGATGGTGCAGAAATGGCCGGTGAAACAGGCCGTGCGCGCCTACCGCGAGAAACCGCGTCCCTTCCGCGTGATGGAGACGGGCGTTAGGGCCATCGACACCTTCAACCCCATAGCCGAGGGTGGCACGGGCTTCATTCCCGGGCCTTTCGGCGCAGGCAAGACGGTTTTGCAGCACGCCATATCCAAACAGGCCGACGCCGACGTGATCATCTTCGTGGCATGCGGCGAGAGGGCTAACGAGGTAGTGGAGATATTCGCCGAATTTCCCCACCTCGACGACCCCCGCACCGGCCATAAGCTCATGGAGCGCACGACCATCATCTGCAATACGTCGAATATGCCCGTTGCGGCCCGTGAGGCGTCGGTCTACACCGGCATGACCCTCGGCGAATATTACAGGGCCATGGGACTTAAAGTACTCATCCTGGCCGACTCAACCTCGCGCTGGGCGCAGGCGCTGCGCGAGATGTCCAACCGCCTCGAGGAACTCCCGGGTCAGGACGCCTTCCCGATGGACCTGCCCGCCATCATTTCGAACTTCTATTCGCGCGCCGGACTTGTACACCTCAACAACGGCGCTACGGGTTCGGTGACGTTCCTGGGTACGGTGTCGCCGGCCGGCGGCAACCTCAAGGAACCGGTTACGGAGTCGACCAAGAAGGCGGCCCGTTGCTTCTACGCCCTGGCCCAGCAAAGGGCCGACAGCAAGCGCTATCCGGCCATCGACCCCCTTGACAGCTACTCCAAATACCTCGAATATCCCGAGATCCGCGAATATTTCGACAACCGTATAGAGAAGGAGTGGGTGGATAAGGTCTATCGCGGAAAGACGCTGGTGCAGCGCGGTAAGGAGGCCGCCGAGCAGATCAACATCCTGGGCGACGACGGCGTGCCGGTAGAATACCACGACCGTTTCTGGAAAAGCGAGCTGGTGGATTTCGTCTTCCTGCAGCAGGACGCCTTCGACGCCACCGACGCCAACTGTCCGGTAGACAGGCAGAAATATATGTTCTCACTGCTTCTTGATATCTGCGAACAGCAATTCCGCTACGAGTCGTTCGAGGATTGCGCGTCGTTCTTCAAAGGGCTGATAAACACTTTCAAACAGATGAACTACGCCGAGTGGCAAAGCGAGAAGTTCGAGAGCTACCGCGCCCGGATCGATCAAATGGTTCAGGAAAAAATGTAAGATATGGAAAACAGGGCATTTCAAAAGATATACACCCGTATAGACAACATCACCAAGGCTACCGTGACGCTGCGAGCCGAGGGCGTGGGCAACGACGAGCTTGCCACCGTCGGCGGGAAGCTGGCCCAGGTGGTGAAGATCATGGGCGACCAGGTGACATTGCAGGTCTTCTCCGGCACCGAGGGTGTGGCCACCGATTCGGAGGTCATGTTCCACGGCGAGCCTCCCAAACTCAACGTCAGCGACGAGCTGGCCGGCCGTTTCTTCAACGCCTACGGCCGTCCCATAGAGGGCGGACCGCAGATAGATGGGGAAGCCAGGGAGATAGGCGGTCCCACCGTCAACCCATTCCGGCGCATACAGCCTTCGGAGTTGATAGCCACCGGCATAGCGGGGATAGACCTTAACAACACCATAGTCACTGGCCAGAAGATACCTTTCTTCGCCGATCCCGACCAACCCTACAACCAGGTGATGGCCATGGTGGCTCTGCGCGCCAAGGCCGACAAGATCATCCTCGGCGGCATGGGCATGAGCAACGACGATTTCCTCTTCTTCCGCCAGGTGTTCGAGAACGCCGGGGCGCTCGACCGTATCGTCAGTTTCGTCAATACCACGGAGAACCCTCCCGTGGAGCGCCTCCTGGTGCCTGACATGGCCCTCACGGCGGCCGAGTATTTCGCCGCCGACAAGGGCGAGAAGGTGCTGGTGCTGCTCACCGACATGACCCTCTACGCCGACGCGCTGGCCATAGTGTCGAACCGTATGGACCAGATCCCCTCGAAGGATTCCATGCCCGGCTCGCTCTATTCCGACCTCGCCAAGATATACGAGAAGGCCGTGCAGCTTCCCAACGGCGGCTCGATAACCATAATCGCCGTGACGACCCTTTCCGGCGGAGACATTACCCACGCCGTCCCCGACAACACCGGTTATATCACCGAGGGCCAGCTCTTCCTGCGCAACGATTCGGATACGGGCAAGGTTATCGTAGACCCTTTCCGCAGCCTTTCGCGCCTCAAGCAGCTGGTCATCGGCAAGAAGACGCGCGAGGACCATCCTCAGGTGATGAACGCCGCCGTACGCCTTTTCGCCGACGCCGCCAACGCCAAGACGAAACTCGAGAACGGTTTCGACCTTTCCGACTACGACGAGCGTACGCTTAAGTTTGCCAAAGAGTATTCTGTGGAACTGCTTGCCATAGACGTTAATGTGGATATAACCTCGATGCTCGACACCGCATGGAGGCTCTTCTCCAAATATTTCACCAAAACGGAGGTGTCCATAAAGGACGAGCTGGTGGCGAAATACTGGCCCGTAAATTAATAAAGTTATGGCAGACACAGGGCCTTTGGCATATTGCGGCCTCTATTGCGGAGCCTGCAACTCGTTTAAGAAGGGGAAATGTCCCGGTTGCCGCCAAACCCAAAAGGCGGCGTGGTGCAAGATACGCGTGTGCTGCGCCGACCACGGCTACGCCACATGCGCCGATTGCGCCGAATTCGGCGGCGAACCGCTCCTGTGTTCCAAATTCAATAATTTTATGAGCAGGGTCATAGGTTTCGCTTTCGGAGTCGACCGCGCGGCGGGCATCGCCCTGATACGCGAAACAGGCCCGGAGGCTTTCGCCGCGCAGCTGCACGCCGCCGGCAAAATGGCCCTGCCAAAGAAAAGGAGATAATGGCTATAAAATTCCAGTTCAACAAGACGTCGCTCGGCGATCTGGGGCGTCAGCTCAAGATGCGCCAGAAGGCTCTGCCCACCATCAAAAGCAAGGAATCGGCCTTGCGCATGGAGGTGAAGAAGGCGCGCGACGTGGCGGGCGAGTACGCCGCCGAATTGGCCCGTCTTACGGAAAGCTACGACTATATGGTGTCGTTGTGGGGCGAATTCGACGCGGAGCTGTTGCGCGTGGCCGACGTTAAGCTGTCCGTATCAAAGATAGCGGGCGTTAAGATACCGTCCCTTAGTGAGATAGTGTTCGAGGAGCGTCCCTACGACCTCTTCTCTTCGCCCGTGTGGTTCGCCGACGGCGTGTCGCTGCTCAAAAAGCTGGCGAGCGTGGGCATAGAGTATGAATTCTATGTCCGCAAATCCTCCCTGCTCGACCGGGCACGCAAAAAGACCACTCAAAAAGTGAACCTTTACGAGAAAGTGCAGATACCCGGTTACGAGGATGCCATAAGGAAGATCAAGCGTTTCCTCGAAGACGAGGAGAACCTCTCGAAGAGCGCCCAGAAAATAGTTAAGAATAAACAGGTTGCCGTATGATAGTCCCGATGATAAAATACGACCTGGTACTCTACCGCGGCGGTAGCGAGGCTTTCCTTGAGAACCTGCGCGATTTGGGCCTCGTGGATATAACCACCACCGCATGGGAGCCGGGAGAGGCCGACCGCGCGCTGATGGCCTCCATAGAGCTTTACCGCCATGCCATAAAGCGCCTGCGCCAGATAGCTTCGGAACCGGGCTTCAAGCCCGGACGTCCGTTCGATACTGCCGAGGATACTTTCATGGAATATCGCCGCGCCACGTCGGCCATAGAGAGCCTTGCGGCCCAAGCCGCCCGCGCGCGCAAAGAGGCCGACGAGGCCCGTGTGTGGGGCGCGTTTTCGCCCTCCGTCATGGATAAACTGCGCGAGCAGGGGGTGGAGGTGCGGCCTTTCGTGGCTTATGACCGCGATTTCGAGATGAACAGCGAGGCTTGGGGCGAAACGCACCACCTCGAGAAGATAGCGTCCGAAGGCGGGATGACCTATTTTGTCATGCTCGTCCCTCCCGCCGCAGAGATAACCATCGCGGCCCAGGAGGCGCGCCTGCCGCAGGCCGACAGCGCAACCAGGGAAGCCGAGGCTCTCGAATACGACCGCCAGGCCGCGATGCAGACTGCGGAGTTGGCCCGTTGCGCCGCATCGGTGGGCTTGCTCGAGGCGAAGGCCGCCGAAGAGGCCGAAAAGTTGAATTTCTGCCGCGTAGAGGGCAGCGCCACGTTGCACGTCGACGGTACGCTGATGGTGCTGGAGGGATGGGTTCCCGCCGAGCAGGCCGGAAGCGTGGACGCCTTTCTCGATACGCAGCGCGACGTGGTGTGCATAAAATCCAAACCGACGCCGGAGGACGAAACCCCCGTGCTGCTTCGCAACGGGCGTTTTTCGTCGCTCTTCGAGCTTATAGGCGGTTTTTACGCATTGCCGCGCTACGGCACGATGGACCTGACGCCTTATTTCGCCCCATTCTACATGATATTCTTCGGTTTTTGCCTGGGCGACGGCGGCTATGGCCTTTTACTGGTGCTGGCCGGCATAATCCTTAAATCCAAAAAGGTAACCGGCGTGTTGGGCCAGGTGGCCGGGCTGACGCTCTGGTGCGGCAGCGCCACAGTGGTTTTCGGCATCCTCACCGGATCGTTCTTCGGCATAGAGCTGGCCAAGCACGTGCCTGTCTTCATCCGTTTCCGCGATTACCTGCTCAACCCCGACAGGCTTTTCTCTCTGTCGCTGGCGGTGGGCATGGTGCAGATACTTTTCGGCATGGGACTGAAGGTGGCTGGCATAACAATACAGACCGGTTTCCGCCACGCGCTTTCCACTATAGGCTGGATGGTGGTGATAATAGCCACTATAGGGGCGATGTTCCTGCCCGACGCCGGTGTGGCTTTCTCCATGGATTCCCCCGCTTACCTGGCCACGGCGGGCGTTGGAGCCTTCATGATGCTCTTCCTTAATTCCCCCGGCAAGAACCCGCTGGTGAACCTGGGGGCGGGATTGTGGAACACCTACAACGATATTACGGGCCTTGTGGGCGACCTGCTGAGCTATATCCGCCTCTTCGCCATAGGCCTCTCGGGTGGTATCCTGGCGTTGGTTTTCAACGACCTGGCCATGGGACTCAGCCCTGATATACCGGTGGTTAAGCAGGTGGTTATGCTCGCCATCCTGCTTTTCGGCCACGGCATCAACATTTTCATGTCGTGCCTTAGCGCTTTCGTCCACCCGTTGCGTCTTACTTTCGTGGAGTTCTACAAAAACGCGGGATTCGAGTCGACGCAGCGCGTGTTCTCTCCTTTTAAAAGAAATTCAAACGATTAAAATAACTTAAAAACAAAAACAAACGATTATGGAACCAATTATTTTAGCCTACATAGGCGTGGCGTTGATGGTGGGAGTGTCTGGTCTGGGAAGTTGCCTGGGTACCACCATTGCAGGTAATGCGGCGATAGGGGCGATCAAAAAGAACCCCGGCGCATTCGGTAACTACATGATGCTTTCCGCCCTTCCGGGCAGCCAGGGCCTTTACGGCTTCCTTAGCTACTTCCTGGTGCAGAAGTTCCTCACTCCCGATATCACCCTGGTGCAGGCGGCCGCCATCTTCGGCGCCGGCATCATCATGGGCGTGGTGGGCCTTTACAGCTCCTACCGTCAGGGCCAGGTTTGCGCAAGCGGTATAGTGGCAATAGGCGCAGGCCATAAAGTTGTGGGTAACACCATGATCCTCGCTGCTATCCCCGAGCTTTACGCCATTTTGGCCGTGGCTTCGGTGTTTATGATCAGCAACGTGATCTAAGGAGGCCCTGCGATCGGCATATGAAACGGCGGGGACCTTCCTAAAGGTTCCCGCCGTTTCATATGCTAATTTTAATATAACGAGAACAGATGAAAGTGAAAGCGATCTTGTCCATATGCGCGGCGGCCCTATCCGCCTTATGCGTACACGCCGGGGATGCGCCCGTAATTAAGAACGACCTGCGGCTTCCAGCTTATCCCCTGATATTGATAGATCCGTACGTGAGCGCATGGTCTTGCACGGATAAACTTTACGGCCAGCAAGTGAAGCACCGCTCGGGCGACGAACATCCGATGCTCGGGGTTATCCGCGTGGACGGCCGCGCGTACCGCTTCATGGGGTTGGACGAATGCCCGAAGAAAAAGTTGGCGGGAATGTCCTACGAAGAGCCGTGGAGAGGTCGCTATACCTTCGAGACTCCTGCCGCAGGCTGGGAGAAGCCCGGATTTGACGACGCGTCGTGGATGGAGGGGGAAGCGGCTTTCGGCACGCCGGACGAAGTGAATGTGAATACGCTCTGGAAGAGGCGTAACATATGGGTCAGGCGCGTGATAGAGCTGGATAAATCCCTGCTCGCGAACAAAAAACTTTTCGCGGTATATTCGCACGACGATGTGTTTACGCTGTACGTCAACGGTATAAAGCTTGCCAGCACAGGATACAAATGGAGGAAGAACGTGGCGGTTGAGTTAACCCCTGAAATACTTAAGACGATGAGTGGCGGGAAGGTCGTCATAGCCGCACACTGCGAGAACCGCATGGGCGGCGGCCTGGTTGATTTCGGCGTCTATGCTGAAAACCTGCTCAGGGAAAGCCTGGGAGCTACCGCCGTCCAGAAATCGGTGGACGTGCAGGCCACGCAGACATATTACGTTTTCGAGTGCGGCAATGTAGAACTGACGCTCGACTTCATGGCCCCCGTGCTGATGGACAACATCGACCTTATCGCCCGTCCGGTCAATTACATCTCGTACGAGGTGGTCTCGCTGGACGGCAAGCCGCACGACGTGCAGCTGTATTTCGAGGCCACCCCTAACTGGGTGGCCGATCGCTCGCGCCATAACACCATTGCCTCAGCCTATGAGAAAGACGGCATGATTTACGTGAAAGGCGGTAACGCAGACCAAAAGGTACTGGGCAAAGAAAAGTCGGGAAGCGTCCGGGCTGACTGGGGCTATCTCTATATGAGCGCACGCCGGAAGGGCGCGTCGTATGCCGTGGGCGATCCGGTCGATATGCGCGACGGGTTTGTCAAGACGGGAGCGCTGAAAGGCGGCGCCGCCTCCGGGAAAAACGCCAATATGGCCGTCTCGGAAAATCTGGGAGCCACGCGCAAGGCGTCGGGCAGGATCATGATGGGCTATGACGACGTCTACTCGCTGAATTATTTCGGCGAAAATCTGCGCCCTTACTGGAACCGATCCGGCGACAGGAGCATAGAGGACGAATTCGTCGCGGCGAACAGGGAATTCGACAGCCTGAAGGCGGCATGTACAAAGTTCGATTACGAGCTGATGTCCAATGCCGTCGAGGCGGGAGGCAAAGAGTATGCAGATCTGTGCGTCTCGGTGTACCGCCAGGTGATAGCCGCGCATAAACTGATGCAGGGTCCCGGAGGGGAGATGCTTTTCCCCTCAAAGGAATTATCCAGCGGCGGCTTCGTAAGCACCGTCGACGTCACCTATCCGTCCGCCCCGCTGTTTCTGTGCTACAATCCCGATTTGCTTAAGGGTGTTATGGAACCGGTGTTCTATTACAGCGAAAGCGGAAAGTGGACCAAGCCTTATCCTTCGCACGACGTTGGGAGGTATCCCTGGGCCTGGGGGCAGGACTACGGCGAGGACATGCCTGTGGAAGAGGCCGGCAACATGCTGACGCTTACTGCGGCCATAGCCAGGGCCGAGGGCAATGCCGGATATGCGAAGAAACATTGGAACACGCTTACCGTATGGGCCAAATACCTCGAGCAGAAGGGCCTCGATCCCGATAACCAACTGTGTACCGACGATTTCGCGGGGCATCTGGCCCATAACGCCAATCTCTCGGTGAAAGCCATAATGGGGGTGGCCTCCTATGGCTACCTCGCCGGGGCGCTTGGGTATGCGGATATTGCCGAAAAATATATGGGTAAGGCTAAAAAGATGGCGAGAGAATGGATGGTGATGGCCGACGACGGCGACCATTACAGGCTCTCATTCACGCAGCCCGGCAGTTGGAGTCAAAAGTATAACATGGTGTGGGATAAATTGATGGGATGGGATTTATTTCCTGAAGAGGTATTCCGGAAGGAGGTGGCCTATTACCTCTCCAGGCAAAACGAATACGGCCTGCCGCTCGACAGCCGTAAAAGATACACCAAGGCGGATTGGATAACGTGGTCGGCGACGCTTGCTGACGATAAGGAAACTTTCGGTAAATTCATTTCGCCGATATGCAAATTCATGAACGAAACGGTGGACCGCGATCCCATGACCGATTGGTACAACACCCACGATAAACACAAAGCCGGTTTCTGGGGACGTCCCGTATTGGGCGGATATTATATCAAGATACTCGAAGGTAAATTCGCCGGAAGCGACGCCAAAAAATAGGAAAGCCCGCAACGCAGACGCCAGCGCCGGGCCCGCGCGCCGGGGCCCGCCCCGCCCGGGCGGGTT
>JAVBOW010000002.1:0-227353 GCA_031550125.1 Rikenellaceae bacterium | reverse complement strand
GTGGTTACAGTGTCGGGGTCCCACCTCTTCCCATTCCGAACAGAGAAGTTAAACCCGATTACGCCGATGGTACTGCAGTAACATGTGGGAGAGTAGGTAGCCGCCTCCTTCAAGGGCCTTTCAGAAATGAAAGGCCCTTTTTGTTTTGCGGTCATTCGGCCTTTTGGTTGTCACGGACGTCCGATTGCCGCGCGTCTTTTCGGCTCAATCTGAATTTCGGGTGGAGGAGAAACTAATTCCAGATTTGTATTTAGAGAAATTACTGCTATTCAGACAAAGCTTGCGTAGAAAACATCATATTATATCAAGTGCATAACGCATGGTGATATTGCATTATCGTGATTTCCGAACGATGTATTTTTAACCTAAAATACAATTCTTAATATTTGCTCCACCCGAAATTCAGACTGGTCCAAAATAATCACATATGTGTATTTATTGGGAGCGTAAACTAAGCTGTGTCAGGTAAATTAATAATATTTTACCTGACACAGTTCAGTTTACTCCTCTAATCCATTAAAATTCTGCTTTATTTTTTAAATCTATCTATAAATGCATTTGCGGATGTTTGCACATATGAAAACGCGCTACCTAATGAAGTGCTGCAATCTATAACCAGTACAACGGCAATATTTTTGCTGATGTCTTCAGACGTTGAAGAATCCTCTACGTCCGTATAGTATGTTCGCCCTTTGTCAAAACTCACTTCTACACTTATATCTTTTATAACATACTCTGTAGAATTGCGTATATACTGTAAATTATTGAGAGGAATGATGATTTTATTATCGGTATCGCTCAAAATTCCGGTTACAGGAGCGCTAAAAGACACAAAATTGCCAGGAGTCAATATGCTTAATGTTTTTCCAACAAGTTTGCAGATGACACTACTGCTTTCGGTTGTGGATGTGAAACTGTTTGCCGCAGCCGTTACCGTCAATCTAAAATATTTCGGATAATCTTCCGTATATAGACCTTCTTGTGTTCGCAATGTGATATTTTTGGCTGAAGCTAATACACTATTGGCAATATCTTGGAATGTGTTATTTAATGATGCGCTTGTGGCTATTTTGTATTCTCCTCCGCCAACGACCAATTTTTTCATATCAGTTTCATGGCCTGAAACTTCATCCCCAAAACCTATAGCGTAACTCCTTAATCCGATCTTGGCGGACAAATCTAATTTAGCTTGATCATAAACCTGTCCTTGGGCAATGTGTTTGTTGTCAGCTACATATAAGCTGCTTGAGCCATTGTCAAAACCGTCGGTAAATGATATTATGAATATTTTGTCGAAGGCAGGTAGTCCACCTGAACTGAAAAGTGTAGTAGCTTTTGAAACCGCATAGCATAGGGCTGTTCTATCTACATCATTAGTTTTGTTGGTTATAAATTGTTGTGCCTCTTTAATGAAGTTTGAGACCGGATATACAGAAATATTGCTGTTGAAAGCCACTACGCCAATATAGGCGCTACCTATTGTCCTAAATTCACAGGATACGTAATCACTTTCTTTACTACGATAGTAACCGTCGTCGGCATAAATTTTATAGTAGTTTAACCCTTCAAAAGGATCCTCATCATATAGGTAGTTAACGCCATCATATGCCGTTCCTACAAACACTTCACTTGCTCCGTCTGGTTCTGATGGAGTAATTGTTTTACTGACATAGAATGTGAGATAGGGCGTGTCGCTGCTATTCCAAGAGATCTTTATTTTATTATTTTCTTGTATGGCAATAATTCCTGTAGGTATTGGGATTGAATCATCACGTCTACTTTCTTTGTCTGTATTACATGATGTAATGTTTAAAATTATGATTATTAGTAAGGCCAGTTGAATAAAAACTCTGAATGTCGTTTTCATAATTGTTTGTAATTTTCATATTTTGCTTGTCCCATCGCATTTCGTAATGGTGATGTAGGTACATAAAAAACGTGGGACAATACCTTTTATCTGCATCTGAGGTCTTAGGAAACCGTGCCGCAAAATAAATGAGTAAAGCCCACGTGTGATAACGTGAGCGTTTACACTTTACTCATTTGCGGCTTTGAAAGTTCCTAAGTTTCAGATGCAAGAATAAAGCTAACGCTTTTTATGTCTGAGCCTTGGAGCGCTGCATCGGCGGCGCGTCCGGCTGGGAGATTCAAGATGTACTAATCCGGTGCTTTTATCATAGGCAGATGTGATTGGTTCATGCAAATATAGTTTTTATTTCACAAACCAGCTAATCCCATCCTTTTCTCCCGTTGCGGGAGGGAGGCGTGCGTCTGTTGCGGGCTTTGTACTATGGCTTAATTTTGCTATCTTGCGGTCGATTTCCATACCGAAACAATCTAAAACCAAATACTTCGATGAAAAAAACCTTTTTGATCCTGGCCGCACTATGTTCTTTTGCCGCCGCCAAAGGCTTTGGGGGCGATATAATCGCCAACGGCGTTCGTCCGTCGGCCTACCCCCTTATTACGATCGACCCTTACACCAGCGCATGGTCTATGACCGACCGCCTTTACGACCAGAGCGTCAAACACTGGACGGGCAAGGATTTCCCCCTGATAGGCGTCCTTAAGGTAGACGGTGAAATTTACCGTTTCATGGGTGCAGAGACGGTTTCGGCTGAGACCGTCGTCCCTTCAAGCCAGGCCAAGACGGGCTGGAGTGCCAAATACACCACGGAAAAGCCAGGTGCAAACTGGATGAAAGCCGATTTCGACGATTCCAAATGGAGCGTGGGCCAGGGTGCGTTCGGGAGCAAGGAGGAGCCGCTTGCCCGCACCGAGTGGAATACCCAATTCATATGGATCCGTCGCCAGGTTGACGTAAAGCAGGATCTTGCCGGCCGCAGGGTTTATGTGGAGTACACCCACGACGACGACCTGACCATCTTCATCAACGGCAAAAAGGTGGTGGATACAGGCAACAAGACAGGCCGTAGTGTCCGCGCCTACCTCTCGGACGACGTGATAGCCTCGCTCAAGGGTCAGGTTACGATAGCCGCCCTCTGCAATAACCGCATGGGACCGGGTTTCGTCGATTTCTCCGTTATGGCCGAGCGTCGCAACGAGGCCGTCCTCACCAGGACGGCAACCCAAACCTCGGCGCAGGTGCAGGCCACGCAGACGCTATACTCCTTCGACTGCGGCCCCGTCAAATTGGAGCTGTCGTTCATCGCTCCGCTGTTCATGGACGATCTCGACCTTATGGCCCGCCCGGTGAACTATATAGCGTACAACGTCGAGTCGAAGGACGGCGCCGAGCATAACGTGGAGGTCTATTTCGAGGCGTCGGCGGCGTGGGCCATCGACAACGCTTCGCAAGCCTCTGCCGTGGAGACGCTCAAGAGCGGAAAATTCGCCATGGTGAAGGCCGGAAGCGACCAGCAGAAGATCCTCGCCCGCCGCGGCGACGACCTGCGCATAGACTGGGGTTACTTCTACCTTGCGGGCGACGCCTCCAAATTCGCCGCGCAGGTTGGCCCGGCCAAGGATCTGCGTACGGCCTTTATTAACGGCACGGCCGTTAAAGCGTCCAGAAAACCCGTCTCTGGCGACGGCAACAACATGTCGCTCAGCCAGAAATTAGGCAAGGTAAAGAGCGCTTCGGGTCGCGTGCTGCTGGCTTACGACGATATCTATTCGATACAGTATTTTAAGGAGAACCTTCGTCCCTACTGGAACCGTACGGGCAAATCCAATATTATGGCCCAGATAGAGCTGGCCGATACGCAATTCGACGCCCTGGTTAAACGTTGCTACGAATTCGACTACAACTTGATGAAGGAAGCGGCCAAGGCCGGCGGGCAAAAATACGCCGAACTGTGCGCCCTGGCTTACCGCCAGGCCATATCGGCCCACAAACTGGTCCAGGCCCCCAACGGCGATTTGCTTTTCCTCTCGAAGGAGAATAACTCCAACGGCTCCATCGGCACAGTGGACATCACCTACCCCTCGTCGCCCATGTTCCTGTATTACAACCCTGAACTTGCCAAGGGCCTGATGAACCACATCTACTATTACAGCGAGAGCGGCAAATGGAAGAAACCCTTCCCTGCACACGACGTCGGCACCTACCCGCTGGCTAACGGCCAGACCTACGGCGGCGATATGCCCGTGGAAGAGGCCGGTAACATGATCGTACTTACGGGCGTCGTGTCAGCCATCGAAGGCAACGCCAAATATGCCGAAAAACACTGGGACGTACTTACCGTCTGGACGGACTATCTCGTAGAGAAGGGTCTCGATCCCGAGAACCAGCTCTGCACCGACGACTTTGCCGGCCACTTTGCCCACAACACCAACCTTTCGGTGAAAGCCATCATGGGTATAGCCTGCTACGCCTATATGGCCGATATGCTGGGTAAGAAGGATGTGGCGGCCAAATATAACGCCAAGGCCCGCGAGATGGCTGCGGAATGGGAGAAGATGGCCAACGACGGCGATCACTACCGTCTGACGTTCGACAAGGCCGGCACGTGGAGCCAGAAGTATAATATGGTATGGGACAAGATATTAAACCTTAATATATTCCCCAAACAGATCATTCCCACCGAAATACTGTACTACCTCGACAAGCAGAACGTCTACGGCCTGCCGCTCGACAACCGCAAGGAGTACACCAAGACGGACTGGGTGATATGGACGGCGACTATGGCCCCCAACCAGGCCACGTTCGAGAAATTCATAGATCCGATCTGGAAATTCGAGAACGAGACAGTGAGCCGCGTACCCATGTCCGACTGGATATGGACCGACAAACCCGAGTGGCGTGGTTTCAAAGCCCGGTCGGTAGTGGGTGGATACTTTATAAAGATGCTCGACTACCGCATGAACGGGGGGAAATAGGCACAACTCAGTCGCTTTGCGTAAAAGCGCCCCAAAACGTTTTGGGGCGTCTTTTGCGCAAAGCCCGGTTAAACCCAAATTACAATATATCAGATGAAGCGTATATTTTGTTTTTTTGCGGCCGTTTTGCCCCTTATGGGCTTTGCCGCCGCTCCAGCCGCAGGGCCTGTGGATTATGTAAGCACTTTGGTTGGCACGCAATCCAAGCATTCGCTCTCTACCGGTAATACCTATCCTGCCATAGCCATGCCGTGGGGCATGAATTTCTGGACTCCCCAAACAGGAAAGATGGGGGACGGATGGGCCTACACCTACGACGCCGATAAGATCCGCGGTTTTAAGCAGACCCACCAACCCAGCCCCTGGATAAACGATTACGGCCAATTCGCCATAATGCCGGTGACGGGCAAGCCGGTGTGGAACGAAGACCGCCGCGCAAGCTGGTTTTCGCACAAGGCCGAGGTTGCCACTCCATATTATTACAGGGTCTACCTGGCCGACCACGACGTCGTCACGGAGATCGCCCCTACGGATCGCGCGGCCATGTTCCGTTTCACCTTTCCCGAGGACGACTCCTTTGTGGTCGTGGACGCCTTCAATAACGGCTCCTATGTGAAGATCGTCCCTTCGGAGAATAAGATTATCGGCTACACCACCAAAAATAACGGGGGCGTACCCGAGAACTTCAAAAACTATTTCGTGGTCGTATTCGACAAGCCGTTCACCTACACGGCCACCTTCGAGTCTACTCAATCGGCCGAGCAAAAGGCCGACCATGCCGGCGCGGTGATAGGCTTCAAGACTCGCCGCGGCGAGGTTGTGCATGCGCGCGTGGCCTCGTCGTTCATAAGCCACGAGCAGGCCGAAATAAACCTGCGCGAGCTGGACGGCAACTCTTTCGACCAGGTGAAGGCTTCGGGCCGCGCCCGCTGGAACGAGGTGCTGGGAGCCATAAAGGTGGAGGACGACAACCTGGACAACCTGCGTACGTTCTATTCGTGCCTCTACCGCTCCGTCCTTTTTCCCCGCAGTTTCCATGAGAAGGACGCTCAGGGCGCGATAGTACACTACAGCCCCTACAACGGCAAAGTGCTGCCGGGGTATATGTTCACCGATACCGGCTTCTGGGATACTTTCCGCTGTCTTTTCCCATTCCTCAACCTTGTCTATCCTTCGATGAACGCCAAGATGCAGGAGGGCCTGGCCAATACTTACAAGGAGAGCGGCTTTTTGCCCGAGTGGGCCAGCCCCGGCCACCGCGACTGCATGGTTGGCAACAACTCCGCGTCGGTGGTGGCCGACGCCTATATCAAAGGCCTGCGCGGCTACGACATCGAAACCCTTTGGGAGGCGGTGGTACACGGCGCAAATTCGAAACATCCGGTCATACGCTCCACCGGCCGCCTGGGCTACGACTATTACAACCGTCTGGGCTATGTGCCGTATAACGTAAAGATAAAGGAAAACGCCGCCCGCACCCTCGAATACGCCTTCGACGACTGGTCGATCTATATGTTGGGCAAGGCCCTCGGCAAGCCCGCCTCGGAGATAGACGTGTTCGCAAAAAGGGCGATGAACTACAAAAACCTCTTCGATCCCGAGACGCGCCTTATGCGCGGCCGCAACGAGGACGGCACGTTCGCCACGCCTTTCAACCCGCTTAAATGGGGCGACGCTTTCACGGAGGGCAACAGCTGGCACTACACATGGTCGGTGTTCCACGATCCGCAGGGCCTGATAGACCTTATGGGCGGCGAAAAGGGTTTCAACGCCATGATGGACTCGGTGTTCAACGTGCCGCCCCTGTTCGACGAAAGCTACTACAACAGCGTGATACACGAGATCCGCGAGATGCAGATAATGAATATGGGCAACTACGCCCATGGTAACCAGCCCATACAACACATGATCTATCTCTACAACTGGTCGGGCCAGCCGTGGAAAGCGCAGAAGCGCGTCCGCGAAGTGATGGATAAACTTTACACCGCCGCCCCCGACGGATATTGCGGCGACGAGGATAACGGCCAAACTTCGGCGTGGTACGTCTTCTCGGCCATGGGATTCTATCCCGTATGTCCAGGGTCGAACGAATATGCGCTCGGCACGCCGTTGTTCAAAAAGGTGACCGTAACGCTCGAGAACGGCAAGACACTGGTGATAAGCGCCCCGGGCAACGCTTTCGATAAATGTTACGTAGAGGCTATAAGCATAAATGGCAAGCCCCACACCAAAAACTACCTGACGCACAAGCAACTTACCGAAGGAGCGAAAATAGAGGTAAAAATGTCCGCAACCCCCAACACCAAAAGGGGGGTTGGCAAGGCCGATTTCCCCTATTCGTTCTCCAACCAGCCCAGGTAGCGGCAACCGCCGCCTGCAGGGGCCGGAGGGCTTTTGCCCACGCTTGCGGAAGGCCCGGCGATCCGACGTTCCTCACTCCGGAACGGTCGCGCCGGGCTTTCCTTTTTATCTTTGGCGGGGAGCGTCCGCCGCCGATTTGGTAGTTTTGTTAAAAAGGAGTAAATTCACGGCAACAAATAGTTCGTTTATGTACACCATTCTGACCCAATGCCCGCTTTTCCGGGGTATGGACCCGGCACAGATAGAGGAATGCCTGCCGTCGAGCGACAATTATACGATAGACAGTTATCAGGCGGGCGATATCGTTGCCCGCAAAGACACCGCTTATTCCGGTTTGATGATAATGCTCGAAGGGTCGGCGTGGGGCCAGGTTGCCTATCCCGACGGCCGGATACTCAAGATAGATTCCATAGAGGCCCCGCAGCTTATTTCGCCCGCATTCCTTTTCGGAGGCTATAACCGTCTGCCTGTGGATGTTGTCGCGGCCACCGACGTCCGTATATTGACGCTCCACCGCGGTTTTGTTTTCGAACTTATGCAGCAGAATGTGCTTATCCTCTCAAATTTTATCGACATAATCTCCAACCGGGCCGGGGCATGGTCGAAAAAGATATATTTCCTCTCTTTCAAATCGGTAAAAGAGAAGTTGGCCTCGTGGTTGCTCGATAACTCTTCGGCCGGTTCGCCGGTTGCCTATATCCCCGATTTCGCCCAGGTGGCCGACTATTTCTCCGCCACACGCTCGTCCGTGGCCGCCGTGGTGGAGGGGCTTGAGAAGAAAGGGATCATAAAGGCGGACGGCGGCAATATCATCATACTGAACCGTCCTGCGTTGCAGGATATTCTCCGATAATCTATGTGGTTGTATAATATAGGAATATGGCTCTTTGCCGCCGGTATGCGGCTGGCCGTCCGTTTTAACCATAAGGCGCGCCAGAGGCGCGACGGGCTGGAAAATATATTCGAGAAACTGAAGGCTTTGGTGGAACCGGGGTCGCCCGTGGTGTGGGTACACGCCGCTTCGCTGGGCGAATTCGAGCAGGGGCGTCCAGTTATCGAAGCCCTGCGCGTGCGCCGTCCCGACGTCCGCATACTTCTTACGTTCTTTTCCCCCTCGGGCTATGAGGTGCGCCGCGGCTACGACGGGGCCGACTGGGTGTTCTACCTGCCGGCCGACACCCCGCGCAACGCTCGCCGCTTTGTACGCACCGTGCGCCCACAAGCGGCCATATTCATCAAATATGAGTTCTGGCTCAACTATATGCGCCAACTATCCAAGGTGCAGTGCCGTACATTCCTCGTATCGGCCATTTTCAATCCCGACCAGATATTCTTCAAGCCTTACGGCGGCGTTTTCCGCCGCGGGCTTGCCATTTTCGAACGTCTGTTCGTGCAGGACGCCGCTTCGGCCCTTCTGCTCGACTCGATAAACATACGCAATAACACGGTATCCGGCGACACCCGTTTCGACCGCGTGGCCGCCGTGGCCGCCGCCGCCCGCCGGATAGACGAAGTGGAGAGATTCGCCGCCGGAGCCCGCATCGTGGTTGCCGGAAGCACATGGCCCCCCGACGAACACCTGATAGCCGATATGGCGCGCCGCCGTCCCGGCCTGAAGTTTATCATAGCGCCCCACGAGATGGATCAGGCGCGCATAGAGCGATTCATCGCATCCTCTCCTCGCCCCGCCGTCCGTTATACCGATTGCCGCGACGGCAAAGCCGATCCCGCGCAGGCCGACGTGATGGTGGTGGATACGATAGGCATACTTTCTTCGCTCTACCGTTACGGAGCCTACGCCTATATCGGCGGAGGATTTGGCGTCGGGATACACAACACCCTCGAAGCCGCCGCTTTCGGGATCCCCGTAGCTTTCGGACCCAACTACCATCGCTTCCGCGAAGCCCGCGAATTGGTAGACTCCGGGGCGGCCATAAGCGTGGAGAGCGCCGACGAACTCGACAAGTGGATGGAAGAGATGGAGCAGTCCCCGAAAAAATACAAAGCCACCTGCGACATGGCGGCCAATTACATCTCTAAGAATAAAGGGGCTACGGAGAAGATAATCAATCATATCTTCCCTTAAAAGATTTTACGGTGTTTACCGGAGGAGCGCAGGGATCAGACGTCCCTGCGTTTTTTTGCCACCCCGTCGTCTACGACGATTTCCGCCGGCGGGGCGAGCAGGGTTTCGGGAGTGGCGAGTATCTGCGCCAGGTGGCGCATCGCGGAGGCGTAATAGAATCCGTCGCATATCCTTTCGTCGAGGACGAATCTCAGCATTATGCTTTTGTGTTTATGCAGTTTGGCTTCCGGTGTAGGTATGTAGCTGTAGCTCTTGCGCCCCATGGAGGCGAACATGCTGCATGTCCCGAATTCGTACAAGTGGTGATAGACCGATTCGACCCCGAGCGATCCCATGTTGGTGAGAAATATGGATGCGTGCCACGGGCTGGCCTCGTGTATAAAGCGGGGCAGGCATCCGTACAGGTCAGACATACGCAGCGTCCATATCACGGGACGCATCAGCCACGCGGGGAGCATGCCGAGTACTTTCGATACGGCGTCCGTTTCGTTTTTCAGGCCTGCAGGCATGCTTCGCGCCAATTCGGCGTTTATCTTCTGCGATACGTCCTGCATGGCGTCGCCTGGCATGAACGGTATCTTTACCACCGCCTCCTCTCCCTCTTCTGTCATAGACCGTTTTATCGTCAGGGCTATGTCTATAGAGTTGCGCGCGTATATCTTATTGTGTACCACGAATCTGTTAAGGCGTGGATATTGTGAGACGACCCTCACAAGAGCGGCTATAAGAACGTGCATTATCGACAGCCCTGGTATGGCGTCGCGGTTGCGCCGCACGAAATCCTCCAACTGGTCGACGTTTATGCGCTCTTCATAGAACACCTGCGAGTCGAGCCGCGAGCGCATGATGTAAGGTATCACGCCGAAAAGCGGATCGATCCGCCTTACCCGCCAGCCGTCGTAACGGTCGCCCGGGCCGCGCCTCCAGTAGTTTAGCGCGTTGCCCTTCATTGACGGGCCTTATTGAAGCAATGCCGGCAGATAGGCTCGTATAGGTCCTTCTCGCCCAACACCACGAGGCGGTCGTCGCCGCTGCCGAGACGGTGCGAATGGTGGGCCAGGTTGCCGCAGCGAACGCATATGGCGTGTACCTTGGTGACGTATTCGGCCGTAGCCATAAGGGCAGGCATGGGGCCGAAAGGCTTGCCGAGATAATCCATGTCGAGTCCCGCCACGATAACCCTTATGCCGCTGTCGGCCAGTTGCCGGCATACGTCCACCAGGTTCATGTCGAAGAATTGCGCCTCGTCCACGCCCACTACGTCCACCTCGCCGGAGAAGAGAATTATGTTGCCCGACGAATCGACGGGAGTGGAGCGTATGGCGTTGGAATCGTGCGATACGACGTCCTCTTCGGAGTAACGCACGTCCATGCGTGGTTTGAAGATCTCCACCCTTTGGTTTGCGAATTTGGCCCTTTTGAGGCGGCGTATGAGTTCTTCGGTCTTTCCCGAGAACATAGAGCCGCAGATAACCTCCACCCAGCCGTTGCGGCTGGCATTTTCTAAAAACATAAATCTATAGCTTGTTTATCCCGAAAGGGGTTTTGATTATACCCGTTTTGCGCGTTTGGCGGCGTATGGCTACGTTCTTTTCCACCGATTCGCGGGTTTTGTAAGGGCGTTTATGGTCGAGGTGCAGGCATATTGCCGAATAGCGTATCTGCTTGGCTTTTATGCCCATGTTGAACAGCCGCTCGCCGAATTCGCGATCCTGTCCGCCGTATTGCATCTGTTCGTTGTAGCCGTTTACGGCCATCATGTCGCTTCTCCATCCAGACGCGTTGCATCCGTTCCATGTGGCTCCGGCGGGGGTTACGAAATTCATGAACCGGGCGAAGGCCGCGCTCCGGGTCAACTTGGTGTTCTTGAAACTGCTTTCCAGCCCTTGTTCCCTGAGCCAGCGCAGGTCGAACGCCCGCTGCGAGGTTACGTCGTCGCGTGTTATCTGCAGGCTCAGATCCATAGGCAGGCGCAGGTAGCCACCCGAGAGGATATACCCCTTTTCGGCGTGGCGCAGGTGGGTCTCCACGAAGTCGCGGCGGGGTATGCAGTCCTGGTCGGTGAAGATGAGGTAGTCCGACTCGGCCGCCGACAGGGCCGCATTGAGAATGCGGCTCTTCTGGAAACCTTCGTCGGGATGCCACACGTGCTTAAGGCCGGGGAACGCCTCGCGTCGAAAACCGTCTATCAGCGCGCGAGTCTCCTCTGCGGAACCGTCGTCGGCTATAATGAGTTCGAACCTGCCGTAGCTTTGGCAGGCGTACCCCCACAGGGTCTTTTCGAGCCAGCGGGGATTGTTGTAGGTGGATATCACCACTCCCGCAGATGGGTATTCCATATAAGGGACGATCACGTTATTATTATGCCGAAACCGGCAAGCAGGCCAGGCGCGCCGCCGGGCGATATTTTCATTTTACCTACTCGGTTGCGCAGCGGGTCTATCATATAGCCGTACGAGGTTGTAAGGTCGGCCTTTTCGAGGCATGTGGCGTCGAATGTGGCGTCCGTGAGGTCGCATCCGTCCATGACCGCCCCGCTCAGGTCGGCCTCCGAAAAATCGGTTTCGCGCAGGCGGCAACCGCAAAAGGAGGTGTTCCTCGCTTTGCACCTGAAGAAAGTGCTGTTATCCATCACGCAACTTCGGAAATCGAACGAAAGCCCCGTTTGGTTGCATTCTTCGAACTTAACCCCCACCATCTTGCACTCCCTGAAACTCGTTTCCCGCACGGCCGAGCCGCGCAGCGAAGCCAGGCTCATGTTGCATCCTGTGAAGATGCAGCCGATGAACGCCGAACCGTCGAGGCGAACGCCCGAAAAATCGCATCCCGAGAAGGTGCAGTTTTCGTATTCGTCCGGCGGCAACGGCGCGAGGCGGTAATCGCGTTTTTCGAATTTTTCGTCGAGGACCATTTCCGGGATCCGAAAAGAGTTTCTATTCGGCCTTTTTGATCTCGTCCAGCTCGGCCTTGAGCTTTTTGACAGTTTTTTTCTCTTTGTAGTAGAGGTTTACCAACTCGCCCACATCGCGGCGCATGTCGTAGAGCTGTCCCGGAGCATCCGGCACGTCCTGTTTCACCTTCGACCATCCGCCGCTGCCCTGTCCGTCGATGAATTTCCAGTCGCCGCGACGTATGGCGAACATCCCCTCTGCCGAGTGGTGTACCACGCTTTGGCGCATGCCGGGATACGACCTCTTGCCATGCAGCGCAGGGTAAAAACTTTTGCTGTCTATTGCCGAGGATGGCGTTTGGCTGCCCGTGATCTCGCACATTGTGGCCATCAGGTCGGTAAGGCACATCAGCTGCTGGCATTGCGTGCCTGCCTTTACCTCGGCCGGCCAGCGGAGAAGGAACGGTATGTGGTGTCCGCCGTCCCAGATGTTGGATTTGCCGCTGCGGTATATGTAGTTGGCCGAGTGCTGCGGGAAATCCTGCTGGTCGCGTTCGTTCCAGTCGGCGCCGTTGTCGGATGTGAATACCAGGATGGTGTTGTCCGCCAACCCGTTCTTTTCGAGAATTTCCATTATGCGTCCCACAACGAAATCCACGTGGCATACGAAATCGCCGTAAACCCCGGCTTTCGTCCTTCCCCTGTACTCCTCGGCCGGATACCACGGCGAGTGGGGGGCCGTCAGGGCCAGGTAGAGGAAGAACGGGTCGTCCGCCGTGGCTTTGCCGAGATAGTCTACGGCTTTGTCGGCGAAGACGTCGAGCGTTTTGCTGTGGTCGAAGTCGTCCGACGCCAATCCGCCCCGGTAAAATACCCCTCGGGCGTTTTTGGGGGCGGTCAGGGCCGGGATGTTACGCACCGAAGGGTTGACCACCCTGCCGTTCTCGATATAGACATACGGCGTCATGTCGAGCGAGGCGGGAAGTATGTAGCTGTAGGCGAATCCCCTGGTATGCGGGCCGTTGATAATGGGCTTGGTGAAATCTATGTTTACCTCCTGTGGCGACGCGCCGTTCTCGCGCCATGGTTTGGCGGCGTCTATGCGCGGCCATTCCAGCCCGAGGTGCCATTTGCCTATAATGGCGGTGTTGTATCCGGCTCCGGCGAGCGTCTCGCCTATGGTTGTTACCTGGGGTACTATCAGCGGCGCGGAATAGCCCGCCAGCGTCCATGTTTTGAGGCTCGAGCGGAAACAGTAGCGCCCCGTGATGATGCCGTAGCGGGTGGGCGTGCTGAGCGACGAGCCGGAATGGGCCTCCGAGAAACTCATCCCCTGCGAACACAGCCGGTCGAGGTTTGGGGTGGGAATCTGGCTGTCGGGATTCAGGGCGCGTATGTCACCGTAACCCATGTCGTCGGCCAGGATATAGACCACATTGGGCGATTTTGCCTCGGCGCGCGTAATTCCCAGCAGTGCGCAGGGTATGGCAAGGGTTTTGATGAGTTTTCCGTTCATGACGTTAGAGTTATTTCGAACAAATGTAACAATTTTACGGGGAATTTTTTGTTTCGCCCTGCACGAAGTACCTTTGTCTTGATAAAATTGATCTTATGAAAGAGGTATTCGTATTTTTGACAACGGGCTTCGAGGAGATCGAAGCCCTCGCCGTGATCGACATCCTGCGCCGCGGCGGGGTTGACGTGAAGAGCGTTTCCCTCACCTCCTCGCTGCATGTGACCGGATCCCACGCCGTAAGGATCGAAACCGACGAGATGTTCGCCTCGGCGCGTCTTGACGGCGCGCGCATGATGGTGATTCCCGGCGGCACGGTGAAATTCGACGAACACGAGGGGCTGAAGAAACAGGTCGCCGCCTTTGCCGCCGGAGGGGGCCTCGTGGGCGCGATATGCGCCGCGCCTATGGTTCTCGGCGGCCTCGGGCTGCTTGCAGGACGCCGGGCGACTTGCTACCCCGGTTTCGAGGGTTATCTACACGGGGCGCAGGTGGTGGCGGACGCCGTAGTTACGGATGGCAATATAACCACAGGGCGCGGCCCGGGAGTGGCCGTGCAGTTCGCCCTGGCCCTGCTCGCCCAACTCGAAGGCGGGGATAGGGCCGCCGCGGTAAGGGAACAACTGGTTATGGATTAGGGCGGTTATGGAAGAGATACACATACGTCCCGAACGCCGACAGGACTATCCCGCCGTCAGCCGCCTCGTGGAGGCGGCTTTCGCCGGCGAAGAGCATAGCGATCACCGCGAACACCTGCTCGTGGAACGCCTGCGCGGCAGCGCGGCCTATATCCCATACCTGGCCCTGGTGGCGCTCGAAGGCGATGCGGTGACGGGCTACATTATGCTCACGCGCCTGACCATAGGCGGTTCGCACGCTTCGCTCGCCCTTGCGCCCGTTGCCGTCGACCCGCCGTTCCATGGCAGGGGCATAGGCTCGTCGCTTATAACCGAGGCCCTGCGGCGCGCGGCCGGCGCGGGATTCCGCTCGGCGGTGGTACTGGGCCACAAGGATTATTATCCCCGTTTCGGTTTCCGTCTCCTGGCGCAATGGGGCATAACCATGCCTTTCGACGCCCCTGAGGAGTGTTGCATGGCCGTGGAGCTGATGCCGGGAGCGCTCGACGGAGTGTCGGGGGTGGTGGAATATCCGGCCGAATTTTTCGAATGACCATGGGCGGGCGCTACATACTTTTGTTGGCGTTGTCGCTCTGTGTATTCAGGGCTGCGGCCCAGAACGAACCGGAGGTGAGCGGCGACAAGGTTTTAATGCCGCGCCGGCAGTTCGTGGCTCTGGGAACGCTTTACGGCTCCGTGTTGCCCACCAACGACTACGTACGCATTGACGGCGGCCCGCGCGTGTACGGCGCCGCTACGCTCAAATACGGTTTTTCATCCACCGGATCGTGCTGGGAGGAGATAGCCTACGGCATGCCCTATGGCGGGATAGGCGTCTACTCCGCCAAATACGGCAGCCACAGCGGATCGGTAGGCACGCCCTTCTCGCTTTTCGTTTTCCAGGGCGGGACTTTCGCCGACATAACGCGCCGCCTGGCCCTCAATTACGAGTGGAATCTCGGCATGGCGTCTGGATGGACGTCCTACGACCCTTTCGACAATCCGCTCAACATAGCCATCGGGTCTGCGACCAACGTCCACGTTTCCTTCGATATTTATCTGAAATATTACCTCAGCCCCCTGTTCGACCTTAATTTTGGGGTTAACCTGTCGCATTTTTCCAACGGCTCTTCGAGGCTTCCCAACGCCGGATTCAACCTTGCCGCCGCGTCGTTGTCGCTGGTTTGCAATTTCAGCCGCAAGAAAGAGGTTTTCTCCTACGAGGCGTGTTTCGTCCCGCCCGCCTTCCGTAAACGCATTGACCACGATATTTCGGTAACCATCTCCTCGCGCGAGAAAGAGTTCCGGACAGAGGGGACCAATCTCCCGTCGCCTTATGTCGACCGCAAATTCAACGTCCTGGGCTTGAATTACGCACTGCTCTTCGCCAACTCCTACCGTTACAAATGGGGACCCGGCCTGGACCTGGTCTACGACGAAAGCTCCGAAGCGACGGCATGGAGGGAAGTCAATCCCGCCGACGGGCAACAATACGACAGGGTAAAGCTGGGCAAAGCCTACCAGCGCCTTGCCCTGGGACTCTCCGCCAAGGGTGAGCTGGTCATGCCGCGTTACTCCATATTCGCCAACATCGGTTACGACTTTCTGCGCGGCAGCGACGACGAATCGCGCATGTATCAGATACTCGGGTTGAAGATCTACTTGAAGGACAATCTGTTCGGGACATTCGGCATAAGGGCCACCCATTTCTCGTCGGCCACCTACCTCTATTGGAGTCTGGGCTATACCATCGCCGGGAAGAAGAGATAGCCGGCCGGTTAATTCCGGTATCTCCTCTCCGCCAGGAACACGCCAGCCAGGATAAGCGCAGCTCCCGCAACCGCCATAGGGGTTACCGGCTCGCCTATAACCATCGCCGACGTGAGGAGGGTCACCGGCGGCGCCAGGAAGACATAGTTGGTTGTCCTGACGGCCCCGAGGCGCGCCACGGCTTTGTTCCAGTAGAAGAAGCAGAGCAGCGAGGCCACCACTCCCAGGTAGAGGAGCGTACCCCATACCACGGGCTGCAGGAGTATGTCTGGATCGGTGTTGAGCGGCTTGAAAAGATATGCGGGCAGGATTGTCAGCAAACCGTAGAAGAACACTTTACGCGTTATGAACACCGGCGTGTAACGCGCGGATAACCCTTTGAGTATTACAGTGTAGAACGCCCAGCACAGGGCTGCGGCCACGCTCAGCATGTCGCCTGCGGGGTTCATCGACAGGATCACGTTGCCGTTGAAGACCACCAGCGCAACCCCGGCGAAGGCTATCGCGGAGCCGGAGATTATGTAGCGGTCTAACTTTTCGCCGCGCGTCATGAAATGGGCCACAACCGACGTCAGTATTGGCGCGGTGCTTACCAACAGGGCCACGTTCGAGGCCAGGGTGTACTCCAACGCCACGTTTTCGGCAAGGAAATAGAGCGATCCCCCGGTTATTCCCAACAGGGCCAGGCGGAATTCATCGCCGGCGCTTCGGGCCAGCAGCCTCTCGTAGCCGAAGAACCATATGCCCGCGTAGCCGGCAAGGAAACGGTAGAAGAATATGTCCTGCGGAGACAATCCGGCTTTAAGCAGCAGCTTGGTGGCTACGAATGTGGTACCCCACACCGACACTATCAGCAGGGCCGCTATATGGTATCCGATATTCTTGCCCGTTTGCGCCACTTGCCCTGTGTTTTATACCAGCGCTTCCAGGGCTGTTTCCTCCGCCTCCGTCTCGTTACCGGCGGCGTCGACGGACAACTGCATGCCGTCCCTTTCCACCGGGGCCGCACCGTTGCAGAACGACGAGGCCTGGTCGTAGACGAACGGTATGGCTTCGCGGCCGTGGCGGTCGAGGAAGCCGAACTTATCGCCTTTGCGCGCCAGCAGCAGATCCTCGCTGAACCGGCTCATCCATCCGTAGTCCATGCCGGTGAGCGCTTTCCCGTCGCGGGCGCATAACCCCCACATGCCGTCTATGCTTACGGCGGCAGTGCCGGATACGGCGTCCCATAACACCTCGTCGTATTGCGGCGGGATCAGCAGGTTGCCTTTTTTATCTATCATGGCGCTGTAACCGCCTATGGTCACCACCGCGCGTCCTTCGGAGAATTTTTCGGCGTATTGGTAGATATTGCCGTCCGCCGGACGTCCCGTGGCGGGGTCGGCGTAGAGCCAGCCTCCCTGTTTATTCTGCACGGGCAACAGGTTTTCGGATAACTCGCCCACAGTGCGGTACAGGTCGTATAATCCGGGCTTTATACCGGGGGCTTGGGTGTCTCGGGTCTTTTCGGCGCGCGGACGGAGGCCATCTGGCAATATTCCCGGATGGGCGGCGGCGGCTTCGGCGGCGGCTTTTTCGAGGCATTCGTCCAGCTCTCCGCGGTTGCACAGGCGCTCTTCGCTGCGGCATACCATGTCGGAGAGTGAATACAGGGCCGGTGCGTGCAGCCGGACGTGTTCGCAGCACAGTTTGGGGGCTATGCGCCGCGCGCCGCCCGCTGTCAGCAACTCCTGCTGCCCCAGGGGGCGGTAGAGCGAAGCGTCGCACGAGAGTATGCACAGGCCCAGGGTTATGGCGGCCAGGGGAAGGTTGTCCTCATCGATCATGGGATTGTCTTCCCCGGGGCGTTCCGGCGTCGATGCGAAGTCGTAATTCAGAAGTACCGGTTCTCCTGTCGCGGAGAGGTGGATGTTGGATGGCTTGATGTTGCGGTGGGCCATGCCATTTTCGTGCAGCCAGGCCGACATTTCCGCTATCCGGGCCGCGAGCGAGCATAGCGCCAGGGAATCGTCCCTGTCGGCGCAGCGCAGCACGAAACGGTGGAGCGGCCCTCCGTCGGGAAGGCTTTGCAGTACCACGTCGCACGCCGATGTTGCGCCTGCCGCCCCGGTGACGGCCATTTCGGCATCCATGTAGAGGTATTGCGGCAGGAACCGGCTGTGCATGGCCGTAAGTGTTGCCGACATACGGCGCGCATCCTCCATCTCCCCCTGGTTTTGACGCAGAAAGCAGCGCAGCAGGTAACGCCCGCCCTTCCATTCGGTTTCGAAATCGGCCGTGTGGCTGCGTACCGTAAAGCGTGGCTGGCCGTCGGGTCCGCGCAACGGGAATATGCCGTCCAACATGCGAAAACGGCCCTCGGGATTGGAGACGGCCTCCAGATAACTGTTCAGGGGATATGTCATAATCTTTATGCGAATAGACTCACGCTTATCGAACCCACGTTCATCATTGCCACCATGTCGGTTACCGGGGTGTTGTATGTCACTCCGCGGAACGGCCCGTGTGCGCCGTCGCCGCGCGCCTCCGTTATGTACTCCTCGTATATCTGCGGCATGGCGCTCGACATCCGGTAGAGCAGCAGGGCGTTGGGGTCGGCCGGAAGTTCCTCCTCGCTGCACGGGAAAAGCACTTTGGGTTTATGGACGTCGCCCGTTATGTGTATGTTGATGAAAAGGGTGTTTCCGTCCGACGTGCCTGTGGCCCGTATATTTTCGGACATTTGCAGCAACGCTTCGGCTGCGGCGTCGGTCGCCTCGCCGTCGGAGATGTTGATAACCACCGGCGGGAACGAGCCGCGGTTATGGGCGCGCGCCGTCCACTTTTTCAATATCCGGTGCGCTCTGTCCATCGCCCCCATCATGGGGGTGTTGCCGGCCGCGCACGGCTCTATCCACAATGTTTGGCCGAAAGTCCCTATAGTGGTGGCACCGTCGGGCAGGCGGCGCTCTTCGAGCCAGTTGGCGCGGGGCTTATCCATCCCTTCGAGGCGCGAGGGCGTGAGCGGCTCGAAAGCAGGGCCGAGCAGCGGACGTACCGCGTCGTCGCCGTAACCTATGGCGGCCACCTCGAAATAATCCCTTACCCCCTCTTCGCGACGGCAGCGGCCCGTAAGTTCGGCTATAAGGCCGTTGGCTACGCGCGCCACATGCTCGGCTTTCGGTAGCGTGACGGAATTTATTGTTACCTTTTCGTCCATCGAACCCGACTGGTCGATCATTATTATGAACAACGCGCGGCTTTGCCTGGTGATATCAGCACTGTACATATATATTGCCTTCTGTGTCTATTTCAAACTCCCTGCCGTCGGCCTCCACCCGCGCCCTGCCGTTGCGAAAAGAGGATGCGCGGTCGAACCGGGCGTCTATGGCCGTTTCGCCGCGGCGGTCGATATATCCCCAGCGCCCTCCGATTTGTACCGCCGCCAACCCGCACGAGAACGATTTTACCTGTGCGGCCTGCGGACAGGCTACGGATACCCTGCCGGCCGTATCTATAAAATACCACGCGCGGCCCAGCCTTACGGCCGCGAGCGACTCGCTGAAATTCAAAGCCTCGTCCCAGACCGGAGCCACTGCAAAACCTCCCTGCGCGCAGGTGAAACCCCATCTGCCGCCACGCTCCGCCAGTACGGGCTGTCCTGCGGTTTCCGTACCGGTCTCCATGACCTCGGCAAGTCTTTCCAGGGCGGGGCGGGGGCTTTTGAGCATCCCTCCCACGGTGTATAGCCGCGCTTCACCCTCTTTTTCCCACATCTGCTGTAACTCGAGCCACAGCGGCGAGCGGTTTTCTATTATTTCACGGGGACCGAGTATGATATTCTCTCCCCGGTTATACTGCGTGTAAAGTTCCGGACGGCGGGCCAGGGCGTGCAGGCTTACCGATATGACGGCTATGGGGTAGTCGTCTATATGTCTGTCGTACATGCTTGCGTCACGCAGCGGATGCTGGTATGAGGTCGATCCTATCTCGGTGGTGCGGCAGCCGGCCAACGAAGGTACGAAAAAAGCGTCGAAATCTATCAGCTTGAGGCTGTGATCTTCAGTGACGATGATATTTTCGGGTTTAAGGTCGCCATGCGCCCATTCCGACGCGAGCATGTGGCGGGCCATATCGTCGAAAGAGGCGGCCAGCGACGCCAGCCTGTCTCTGTCGCCCTCCCGTGCGGCGCGCGCTATCGTGCCGGCCAGCGTTGTCCCGTGGACCCATTCGCACACCTCCACGTCGTGGTAGCGCCCCTCTCCGTTGTGGTCGTAGACGTATAGCTCTCCTTCGAGGTAACGGGGACGGGCCAGGCAGGGGCTTTGCGCCGTTTGGAGATAATCGCATACGGCGCGTCCCGAGCGTGGAGGCCTGATGTAGCATTTGAGCGACATCTCCCTGCCGCTGGTCTCGACGCGGAAGACCGCCGCGTTGCGTCCGGCCGACATGGCCGCCCGCCCCATGTAGTCCCGCGCAGCCCGCACGCCTTCCAGCGTGCGGAACATGCCGTGAGGATTTTCCACGCTCCGGATAATTTGGGTTACAGAGGGCAGGGGCATAAATATTTCTGATGTTGCGGGTCGTGTTCGGGTTGCTTGGGCCGGGGATGCCCGGTTCCTATTTATTCATCACCTCGTTCTGGCGGTTGATGCTTTCTATGTGTATGGCTTCGAGGACTGTCTTGAGGAACTCTTCGCTCAGTCCGAGGCCCGGGGCCCTGGCGGTTACCTTCTCCACGATGTTGCTCCATCGCTCGCCCTGGAGGATGGCCACGTCGTTCCGCTTTTTGATCTGCCCGATATTTTCGGCCAGGCCCATCCGCTGCGACAGTAGTGCGAATATCTCGTCGTCCAACTGGTCTATCTGCCCGCGCAGTTTGTCGAGCGCTTCCACGTATTCGGCGTTGGACGCGCCTGCCGCCCTCCACCTTATGGACGCCATCATTTCGGCGAAGGCGTCGGGGGTGAGTTGCTGCGATGCGTCGCTCAGGGCTTTGTCGGGATCGATATGGCTTTCCACTATCAGGCCGTCGAAACGCATGTCGGCTGCTTTTTGCGATATCTCGCGGAGCAGTTCCCTGTTGCCGCATATGTGCGACGGGTCGCATATCATGGCCGTTTCTGGGAAGCGCGAACGCATCTCGAGGGCCAGGTGCCACATTGGGGCGTTGCGGTAACGGCCGCAGCCGTAGTATGAAAATCCCCTGTGTATAAGCCCTATATTTCCCATGGGAATACCAGCGTTGTTGAGGCGGGCTACAGCTCCCGCCCACAGCTCTATGTCGGGATTCATGGGATTCTTCACCAGTACGGGGATATTGACGCCCCTCAGTGCGTCGGCCACCTCCTGCACGCTGAACGGGTTGCCCGTGGTACGCGCCCCTATCCATAGCATGTCGACGCCGAATTCCAACGCACTCTCGGCATGCTTGGCCGTGGCTACCTCTACGGCCACCGGGAGTCCCGTGGCTTCGCGGGCGCGGGCCATCCAGGCCAGGCCGTGCAGACCAGTGCCTTCGAACTGACCGGGTTTGGTGCGCGGTTTCCATACTCCGGCCCTCAGCACGTCCACCATGCCGGTGGCGGCCAGGGCGGCGCAGGTCTCGAGTGTCTGCTCCTGCGTCTCGGCGCTGCAGGGGCCTGCTATGATGAGCGGCTTGTCTCTCTTCAGGGATATCATTTGAGTATGCGTTTTATCGTATTGGCCTTCTCCATGGCCGCGCGCAGGCCCTCCTGGTCGTCGCGTTCTATCATGCGCTGCAGTATTTTGAGCTGGTGGATATGCTCGCGCAGTACGTCTAACAGGTTGTATTTGTTCTGCATGAAAATCGGCAGCCACATGCGCGGCGAACTTTTCGCCAGCCGGGCCGTGCTTTCGAAACCCGATGAGGCAAGGTCGAATATCGCGGACTCCTCGCGTTCCTTCTCCAGCACGGTAAGCGCCAGGGCGAAAGAGGTTATATGCGACACGTGCGATACATAGGCCACATGCATGTCATGCTCGTCGGCGTCCATATATTTGACCCTCATTCCCAGCCGCGCATATATGTCTTCGGCCATGGCCAGGGCGTCGGGATCGGAGCGTTCTTTTTCGCATATCACCGCCGTGCGTCCCGCGAAACCGTTTCCGACGGCGGCTCCGGGACCGCTGTTTTCCGTACCCCACATGGGGTGTGTGGCCACCAGACGTCCGCGGCGGGGATGCTGCGCCGCCACCTCGCACAACTCGCCCTTGGTCGAACCCATATCCATGACTACCTGTCCTTCGACGGCGTTGAGTATCTTTATGGCCAGCATGGGGATGGTGTCTACGGGGGTGGCGACGATTATAAGCGAGCAGGCGACTATGGCGTCGCCAAGGTCTGCCCCGCGGTCGATGATGCCCCGTGCGAGCGCCTCGGATATGTTGTCCGTCGATGCGTCCACGCCCCATATCTCGTCGGCTACGCCCAGACGGCGCAGGCTGAGGGCCAGCGAACCGCCTATAAGGCCGGTGCCTATTATCGCAACTTTCATTGGATTATGTTTTTGCCGTGTATGTCGTACGTCATATTTCACTTATCCTTCTCGTCCCAAATCCTCACGGACTTTAGTCCGTTGCGGTTTGGATCTTGAACGATGATCTAAATCTGACGCACACTATGCGCGGCGCAGTTGTCGCGCCGCTGTTTTTATACGGATTCTAAAAAAATCCCGGCGGAGATAGGTGTCCGCCGGGATTTTATTTTCAATCGGCACATGGCCTATTGCAAACAAGCGCCCCGGCAATTACCGGCAAGGTAAAAACCGTAATAAAAGCGGGAACCTGAAAAATTAGTTGTCATCGTGCGTATCCTTCGACTGCAAATATACAAATAATCGACGATAATAGCCGCTGCGGCCTATTTTTTATTGCGCTCGGGGCGGAGTGCGCGGACGGCCGCGCCGGCCTGCCACATTTCGCTTTCGCGCAGGTCGCGCAATTCGGCGTCTAATTTTTCGCGGTAGTCGGGTTTGCTGTTGGTGTCGATGGAGCGCTGGGCTTCGTTGCCCGATGCTACCTCGGCGTAGAGCTTTTCGAACACAGGCAGCGTCGCGTCGCGGAAGGGTCTCCACCAGTCGAGCGCTCCGCGCTGCGCCGTGGTTGAGCAGTTGCCGTACATCCAGTCCATGCCATTTTCGGCGACGAGGGGCATGAGGCTTTGCGTCAGCTCCTCCACCGTTTCGTTGAACGCCTCCGAGGGGCTGTGTCCGTTTTTGCGCAACACTTCGTACTGGGCGGCGAAGATGCCCTGTATGGCTCCCATAAGCGTGCCGCGCTCGCCGGTGAGGTCGGAGTAAACCTCCTTCTTGAAGTCGGTCTCGAACAGATATCCCGATCCCACCCCTATACCGAGGGCGACCGCCCTCTCCCAGGCGCGTCCGGTGGCGTCCTGAAATATGGCGTAGCTCGAATTAAGCCCGCGTCCTTCGAGGAACAGGCGGCGCAGCGAGGTGCCGGATCCTTTCGGGGCCACGAGGATGACGTCCACGTCGGCCGGCGGCACTATACCCGTGCGTTCTTTGTACGTAACGGCGAAACCGTGCGAGAAATAGAGCGCCTTGCCTGCCGTGAGACTGGCTTTGACGGTGGGCCACACGGCTATCTGGGCTGCGTCGGAAAGCAGGTATTGTATGATAGTGGCGCGGCGGCATGCCTCTTCTATTTCGAACAGGGTCTCTCCGGGAACCCATCCGTCGGCTACGGCCTTGTCCCATGTTTTGGAATCCTTGCGCTGGCCCACGATAACGTTGAAACCGTTGTCGCGCAGGTTGAGCGACTGTCCCGGACCCTGTACGCCGTAGCCTATCACGGCTATCGTTTCGCCTTTGAGGGTTTCGAGTGCTTTTGCAAGGGGGAATTCCTCGCGCGTGACGACGTTCTCCATAGTTCCCCCGAAATTCATTTTTGCCATAATATTCATTGTGTTATTTATGTTTTCTCATTTACTTGGACTACATCCCGTTGAGCGCCTCTGGCATATCGCGCAGCAGCACCACGCTCCCCGAGCGCGAGTAGCTTTCCAGGCGGCCCGACTGCTCCAGTTCGTCGCGCAGGGCGTCGAGATCCTCCCTCAGTCCAGTCTTCTCCAGCACCACGTATTTCGGGTTTACCTCTATTATGCGCGTGTCCCATTGGCGGGCGAAGCTGTCCACGCGTCCGCCGTCCGACATCTTCACCTTGTATAGTCCTATCTCCTGGGTTATCAATTCGCCTGCTTCGTGGAACGACACCTCTATCACGTCCACTATGTTCCGTATTTGCTTCACCGTCTTGTCTATCAGCTCCGGGGTGGCGAACGCCGATATGACGAACATGCTTATACCCGGAATGGCCGATTCGCTCACCTTGAGGCTCTCGATGTTGATCTTGCGCCTCAGGTAGCACGCCGTTATGCGGTTCAGTACGCCTATCTGGTTCTCGGTGAAGGCTATTACTATATATTCCTTATTCATTGTCGCTGTATATCTGGTTAGACAACGATGCTCCTGCAGGCACCATCGGAAAGACATTGTCCTCGTCCCTCACGGCCACTTCGAGCAGGTATGGTCCCTCGGCGTCGGCCATAGCCTGGATGGCGTCGCGCAATTCCGCAGCGTCCTCCACCTTTGCCGACGGTATGCCGTAAGCTTTGGCCACGAGCGCGAAATCGGGGTTTTCAAGACGAGTGAAAGAGTAGCGCCTGTCGTAGAACAGTTGCTGCCACTGGCGTACCATGCCCAGGTAGGAGTTGTTGAGTACCAATACTTTCAGACCTACGTTATTTTGCCTTACCGTGCCGAGTTCCTGTATCGTCATCTGCAATCCTCCGTCGCCCAGCACCGCCACCACCTCCCTTTCGGGTACGCCCAACTTTGCGCCTACGGCCGCCGGAAGTCCGAAACCCATCGTACCCAGGCCTCCCGAGGTGATAAAACTGCGAGAGCGTCCGAAACGCGAGTATCGCGCCGCGAACATCTGGTTCTGGCCTACGTCGGTAACTATCACCGCCTCTCCCTGCTCGACTTCTGCCAGGGTTTGTACGGCCGCGGCCATGGTTATGTATTCGCCCGCGGGGGCGACGCTTTTCGATATCACCTTTTCCTGCTCTTCGGCCGCCTTCTCTTTCGCCAGGGCCAGCCATGCGCCGCGTTCTTTGTGGCGCAGGCCCGACATCATACCTTCCACGGCGTCCAGGGCGTCGGCCACTATCGGAAGGTCCACCCTCAGGTTTTTGCCCGGTTCGGCGGGGTCGATGTCCACGTGTATTATTTTTGCGCCGGGGGCGTATTGCTTCACGTCGCCCGTTACGCGGTCGGAGAAGCGCATGCCCAGGGCTATGATCAGGTCGCTCTGCTGCGTCATGGCGTTGGCGGCCAGGTTGCCGTGCATGCCCAGGTTACCCACGAATAGCGGGTGGCCGCTGGGGATGGCCGAAATGCCCATCAGGGTTGTCGCCATGGGTATGTTGCCCGTTTCGGCCAGCGATATGGCGGCCGCCTCGGCGCCGGCCAGCTTGACACCCTGCCCGACGAGTATCAGCGGACGCTCCGAGGCGTTGACCATCTCCACGGCCTTCTCCACGGCTTCCATGTCCACAGCCGGATGAGGGTTATAGCTGCGAAGCGAGGCGCACGGCTTGTATGCGAAATCGAACGCCTCGGTCTGGGCGTTCTTGGTTATGTCTATCACTACGGGGCCGGGCCGTCCCGAGCGGGCTATGTAGAATGCGCGCGCTATGGCGTAAGGTATCTCCGAGGCGGCCGTCACCTGGTAGTTCCATTTTGTGATAGGCATGGTTATGCTTATCATGTCGGCCTCCTGAAAGGCGTCCGTGCCGAGCAGCGACGAGGCTACCTGGCCGGTGATGCATACCAGCGGCGTGGAGTCGATCATCGCGTCGGCTATGCCCGTAACGAGGTTGGTGGCCCCGGGGCCGGATGTGGCCAGACATACGCCCACCCGCCCTGTGGCCCTCGCATATCCCTGGGCGGCGTGTACGGCGCCCTGTTCGTGGCGGGTGAGTATGTGGCGTATCTTGTCGCTGTAGTCGTATATGGTGTCGTAAATGGGTATCACCGCTCCTCCCGGATAGCCGAATATGGTGTCCGTCCCCTCTTCCATGAGTGAAAGCAGGAGCGCCTCGGAACCCGTTACGCGTCTTTTGTTGGCCATTTTAAGAATCCGATTAAATTTTGAAACCACAAAGATAATAAAGCGGCGTTATGCAACCCTGGATACAGCTGTTTTTATACGACGCCCAAATTCATCGATGTGAGTTTTTATATTAATTCAACCTGTTTTGCCGGCTGTTTTTATACGTATTTCAAAAGCGGCGTCTTATTCGCCGACGATCCTTACCGCCCCCTGGTCGGCCGACGATACCATGGAGGCGTAGGCTTTGAGCGCGCGGCTTACCGTGCGGTTGCGTCCCGACGGGTTATAGCGGCCGTCCATGCATTGGCGGCGGTTTTGCAGCTCGCTTTCGTCCAGCAGTACGTTTATCGTCCTTGCCGGGATGTCTATCGCTATGCGGTCGCCGTCCCTCAGCAGGGCTATCTCGCCTCCCGCCGCCGCTTCGGGCGAGCAGTGGCCTATGGAGAGTCCCGAGGTGCCTCCCGAGAAGCGCCCGTCGGTCAGCAGGGCGCATGACTTGTCTAATTTGACGCTCTTCAGGTAGGATGTCGGGTAGAGCATCTCCTGCATGCCCGGGCCTCCTTTTGGGCCTTCGTAGCGTATTACCACCACGTCTCCGGCCTGCACCGCTCCTCCCAGTATGCCTGCCACGGCCTGCTCCTGCGATTCGAATACGCGCGCCGGGCCTTCGAAGCAAAGGATAGATTCGTCCACTCCCGCGGTCTTCACTATGCAGCCCCTGCGGGCTATATTCCCGAAAAGGACGGCCAGCCCACCGTCGCGCGAGTAGGCGTTGGCGGCGTCGCGGATACATCCTTCGCGGCGGTCGGCGTCGGCGCTGTCGAAAACGGCCGACTGCGATCCCAGGGAGATGTTGTATTTGCGCCCCGGCGCGGCCAGCGCCCTTTGTCGCGCCTTATCGGTGGCGGAGGGACTCATAATGTCGTTTTCCTTTATGGCTTCGCCCAGCGAGGGGTAGTCCACGCGTCCGGCAGACGCATCTATAAGTCCCGCGCGCTCCAGCTCGCCCATAATGGAGAGTATGCCGCCCGCGCGCGCCACGTCCTCCATGTGGTATTTAGAGTGGTTGGGAGCCACTTTGCACAGCACGGGGACCCGGCGCGAGAGCATGTCTATATCCTCCATCGAGAAATCGGCCTGGGCCTCGCGCGCTATGGCCAGCAGGTGCAGCACGGTGTTGGACGAGCCGCCCATGGCTATATCGAGCGACATGGCGTTCAGGAAAGCCTGACGCGTGGCTATGGACCGGGGCAACACGGCGTCGTTGCCGTTGAAATAATACTCCTCGGCCAGGCGTACTATCAGGCGTGCGGCGTCCTCGAACAGGCCGTTGCGCAGGGTGTGCGTGGCCAGTACGGTGCCGTTGCCTGGCAGGGCCAGGCCCAACGCTTCGGCCAGGCAGTTCATGGAGTTGGCTGTGAACATGCCCGAACACGACCCGCATGTGGGACAGGCCCCCTGCGAGATCTTCTCCACCTGCTCGTCGGTAACCGACCCGTCTGCGCCTTTCACCATCACGTCTATCAGGTCGTAGGCCTTGCCGTCTATCACGCCGGCCTCCATGGGGCCTCCGGAGACGAATACGGCCGGAATATTCAACCTCATGGCGGCCATGAGCATGCCTGGCGTAACCTTGTCGCAATTGGATATGCACACCATCGCGTCGGGGCGGTGAGCCTCTACCATATATTCGACGCTGTCGGCTATCACCTCGCGCGAGGGGAGCGAATAGAGCATCCCGTCGTGGCCCATGGCTATGCCGTCGTCTATGGCTATGGTGTCGAACTCGGCGGCGAAACATCCCTGTTCCTCTATCAACGCCTTGACCCTCTGGCCTATGCCGTGCAGATGGACGTGTCCGGGGACGAACTGCGTGAAGGAGTTGACCACGGCTATCACCGGACGCCCGAATTGTTCGTCTTTCATTCCGTTGGCGCGCCAGAGGCTGCGGGCTCCCGCCATTTTCCTGCCTTGGGTGGTGGTTGCGCTCCTTAATGGTTTCATTTTTTGCTATCTTTGTTGCGGTTTATGGCCTGCGATGTTAATTTTACATTGCAAAGGTAAAAAATTCCACAAAAAATAAAAACTTTTAATAATGAAAGCCGAGTATATTCCTTTCGTCGAAAAACTAATAGACCTCTGCATAGCCGAAGATATAGGCGACGGCGACCACACTTCGCTGGCCACCGTACCGGCCGGCGTACGCGGACGCATGAAGCTGCTCGTCAAACAGGAGGGCATAATAGCGGGGATCGAAGTGGCCCGGATGGTACTCCGGAAGCTCGATCCGGCAGTGGTTTTCGACCAGCGCATAATGGACGGGGAAAGGGTGAAACCCGGCGACGAGGCGTTTTTCATCGAGGGACACGTGCGTTCTCTGCTCCAGGGCGAGCGCATCCTGCTTAACATAATGCAGCGCATGAGCGGCGTGGCTACCCAGACCGCCTTATATGTTGACAAACTCGACGGACTGAAATGCAAGGTAATAGATACACGTAAGACTACTCCGGGCATGCGCGTGCTGGACAAAATGGCCGTGGCCCTGGGCGGCGGAGGCAACCACCGCATTGGGCTTTTCGACATGATACTGATAAAGGACAACCACGAGGATTTTGCCGGCGGGGTCTACGCCGCAATAACCAAATGCCGCGACTATCTCGCCGCCACGGGCCGCAACCTGGCGATAGAGGTGGAGGTGCGTACGATGGATGACATAGACGAGGTTTTCCGCGCCGGCGGGGCCGATCGCATAATGCTCGACAACTTCGGCGTGGACCTCACGCGCCTGGCGGTGGAAAAGATAGCCGGTCGTGCCGAGATAGAGTCTTCGGGCGGCATAACGCTCGACTCCCTGCGCCAATATGCCGAATGCGGCGTGGACTACATATCGGTAGGGGCGCTTACGCATCAGATACGCAGCCTCGACATGAGCCTCAAAACTGTTTTGTAGATGAAAAAGTTCTTTTTCGCACTGTTCTTCGCCGTTGCCGCGGGTACGGCGACTGCACGTCCGGCATTGACCTACGACGACATTGCCGCCGGTAAATTCACTCCCAAAAGCATTTCCGGACTCAACCCCATGCCCGACGGCGAGCGCTACACCGTGCAGGTCGGCTGCCGGATAGAGAGCTATAACTATTCCGACGGCAAATTGGCCGAAACGATCTTCGACGGCGAGGCATTTTCGCCGGCGGTTAAATTCTCCGGCTATTCCGTCAGCGCCGACGGCGCTAAGGTCTTGTTGGCGACCAATCCACGGCCTATTTACCGTCACTCTTTCAGCGCCGACTACCTTGTTTACGACCGTGCGTCGAAGAGACTTGCGCCTCTTTCCGGCGAGGGGTCGGAGCAGCAGGCCGCCTTTTCTCCCGACGGCTCCAAGGTAGGTTTCGTAAGGGATAATAACCTGTATGTGACTAATTTGTCCGATATGAGCGTACGCGCCGTAACGTCCGACGGCCGCCGTAACCACATAATCAACGGCCTGCCAGACTGGGTTTACGAGGAGGAGTACGGCTTTTCGCGCGCCTTTTGGTTCTCTCCCTCTGGCGGCAGCATAGCATGGTTGCGTTTCGACGAGAGCCGTGTGCGGGAATACACTTTTATGACTTACAGGGGGAGGCTATACCCCGAACCTTACACCTATAAATATCCCAAGGCCGGCGAGGACAACTCCATGGCGAGCCTTCTGGAGTGCGACCTTGCCTCCGGCGTAGTCAGCCCCGTCTACGACGGTAAGGGGGAGACATACATACCCCGCGCGGGCTATACTCCCGAAGGGAGCCTGTGGTATTTCAAGGTCAACAGGTTGCAGAATCGTTTCGAGGTGGTGGCCGGCGGTTCGACGGTTTACGTCGAAACCGCCATGCGGTATGTGGAGCGTCCCGACGATAAGACCGTTACGTTCCTGCCCGGCGGAGGGATGCTGGTCGTCAGCGAGCGTTCGGGATGGAGGCACCTCTACCGTTTCGACAGGGGCAAAGACGGCGTCTACGCGCTTAAGAATCCGGTTACATCGGGTGAGTGGGACGTTGAGGAGCTTGTGGGCGTCGCAGGCGGCAAGGCCTGGTATGTTTCGTCCGAAGGCTCGTCCATTCGCCGGAACTTGTGGTGCGTGGACCTCGACGGGAGGGGCAAACGCCTGCTGTCTTCCGGCCAGGGCAACTGCCGGATAGATCCGGGTAGCGGCATGAAACACTATATAAGTTACTTCTCCAACGTGTCGACGCCTCTGCGGGTGACGGTACACCGCGGCGACGGAACCCTCGAACGTACAATAGAGGACAACGCCGCCCTCGCCGTGCGTATAAAGGAGTCCGGCTTGCCCGTCAAGGAGTTTTTCTCCATACCCGGCGACGACGGCACGCCGCTCAACGCATATATTATTAAACCGGCCGGCTTCGATCCGCAGCGCCCCCATCCGGTTCTTGTAACCCAATACAGCGGCCCGGGATCGCAGGAGGTACTGGATCGTTGGACCATAGGCTGGGAGGACGTGCTTGTGCAGCGCGGCTATGTGGTGGTCTCTGTCGATCCGCGGGGTACGGGCGGCCGGGGACGCGACTTCCGCCAGGTTACCTACCTCGACCTGGGAGGCCCCGAAACGGCCGACCATATCGCCGCCGCGAAATGGATAGCCGCCCAAAACTGGGCCGATCCCGCGCGCATAGGCATCTACGGATGGAGCTATGGAGGTTTCATGGCCCTTAATTGCATCCTCAAGGGCAACGACGTCTTCAGCATGGCCATAGCCGTGGCTCCCGTAACCTCGTGGCGATTCTACGACACCGTCTACACTGAAATATACAACGGCCTGCCTCAGGACAACCCGCAGGGCTACGACCGTAACTCGCCGCTGAATTTCGCCGCCGGCCTGAAGGGCAAACTGCTCATCGTCCATGGCTCGGCCGACGATAACGTACATCCCCAAAATACTTTCGAGATGGCGTCGGCGCTGGTCAGGGAGGGCAAACTGTTCGATATGATGGTCTACCCCGACAACAACCACAGCATGATGCCCACGGGCCGGCACAACGTCCGGCGGAAAATGATAGAATACGTGACGGCCAACCTGTAGCCGGCGTTACGTTAAATACAAAAAGCCTCTCGACAGAGAGGCTTTTTGTATTAAAATGGGAGGACGGATTATTTCTTCTCGAAGAAATCCTTAACGCCGTCGGAAGGGATGATGTCCGACTTGAACGTATACGCGCCGGTCTTATCGCTCTTGACCATTTTAATGCACTTCGTAAAGCCTTTGTTGGCGCCTTCTTTGCGCAGGGTTGCAACTACTTTCTTTGCCATGATCTAAAACTATTTGATTTCACGGTGTACTGTAACCCTCTTGAGTATGGGATTGTACTTGCGACGCTCCATACGGTCGGGGGTGTTTTTCTTGTTTTTGGTGGTGATGTAGCGCGAAGTGCCCGGCATACCACTCTCCTTGTGTTCGGTACATTCGAGGATGACCTGAACGCGATTGCCTTTTTTTGCCATGCGTCAGCTGATTAATAGATTTTACGGGGAGCTGCGGCGCTTTTCAGTGCTGCGGACAATCCCTTCTTGTTAATGGTTTTGATTCCGGCGGCGGATACTTTAAGGGTTACCCAACGGCCTTCCTCCTCAAGCCAGAAACGCTTCGTGCGGAGATTCGGATCGAAACGGCGTTTCGTCTTGATGTTCGAGTGGGAGACGTTGTTACCCACCTGAGCCACCTTTCCGGTGATTTCACAAATTTTCATTATCTGTTCGTTTTTAAACCCCCGAACACAAAATCGGGGTGGGCAAAGATACGGCTTTTTTGCAAATACGCAACACATGAGGGCGATAATTGTATCCCGCTTGTATTTTACACGCTTCATCCTTCACCGCATCCATCTGATATTTTAACCGGGTTAGACGCGCGCTACACGCAGCCGATATAATGGGATCCGGCCGGGATCACCATCCCGCCATCGCCTGAAGGATGTAAACCCCCGCTCCGGCAAGGTATCCGGATAGGGCCATCAGCGATATGTTTTTGGTGTACCACAGGAAGTTTATCTTTTCCAGGCCCATCGCCACCACCCCGGCGGCGGAACCTATTATCAGGATGCTTCCGCCTACTCCGGAGCAGTACGCGAGCATTTGCCAGAAGTGTCCGTCGGGGACGAAATGGGCCATGTACGCCGGGTCGGCCATCGTGGCGAGCGCCCCCGGATCTACGGCCGGATACATCCCTATCGCGCCCGCAACCAGCGGCACGTTGTCTATCACGGACGACAATACGCCTATCATTATGTTTATCACATAGACGTTATGCACCTTTTCGTCGAGCATGGCGGAGAAACTGCCCAGAATGCCCGCGCTTTGGAGGGCCGAGACGGAGAGCAGTATGCCCAGGAAAAAGAGTATCGTGGGCATGTCTATGTGTTTGAGAACTTTCGACACGCGGTTCTTTATAGATTCCTCGATGTTGCGCTTGCGGCTGTACATAAGCTCGGTATAGACCCACAACACCCCAAGCGCCAGCATTATGCCCATGAACGGGGGCAGGTGGGTGACCGATTTGAATACGGGTACGAAGAGCAACATCGCAACTCCCAGGAAGAATATCGTGCGGCTTTCGCGCCGGGTTATGTAGCGCGGGCGCTCTCCCTGCTCGCCGACGTAGCCCGGGGCGGTTATTATGCCGTGGAGTATGCGCGAGGCGAACAGCAGCGGGATCACCAGCGACACCAAACATGGCAGTATCAGGTTTTTGATTATTGGCAGCGACGATATATTCCCTTTTATCCACAGCATGATGGTGGTCACGTCGCCTATGGGCGACCATGCGCCGCCGCTGTTGGCCGCGATAACTATTATCGAGGCGAACACCCAGCGCTCTTTGTAGTTGGCCACCAGCTTGCGCAGCAGCATCACCATGATGATGGTTGTGGTCATGTTGTCCAGCAGGGCCGACAGGAAGAAGGTTATGCCCGATATGATCCACAGTAGTTTATGCTTGTCGCTGGTGGTTATGCGCTTGGTTATGAAATTGAAGCCGCCGTGCATGTCTATAAGGTCGACGATAGTCATCGCTCCGATGAGGAAGACGAGTACCTCGGCCGTTTCGCCCAGACTGCCGAGTATCTGGCCTTCGACCACGAATTTTACGCATTGCTGTGCGTAGGAGGCTCCGGCGAGCTCCGGATGCTCGGAAAGGAACGCGCGGAAGGCGTCGCCCGAGACGAGGGGGATGAGGTCGGGCGCGGCGAACATGTAGATCACCCACAGCACCCCGCACAACAACAGCGCCGAGGCCGATTTGTTGACCTTGACGATGTGTTCGGTGGCAATGAGGGCATAGCCCGCCACGAACAACAGAATCATTAAATAGACCATACCTTAAACGGTTTTTTAGAAACCGTTTAAAATTTCTAATTCTTGTTCTTAGAGTCTCTTTTCGCCCCTGTTTAACCCGCCTTATCGTTAAATAGGATTTACTATTCGCCTCAAAGGCGGGTTAAACGGGAACAAAAATAGCTCTCAAATAACTTCGATAAGAAATTTAAACGGTTTCTTAGGGAACTTTAAATTATTTTTTCAGAAAAGGAAGCTTTACTATCTCGGCGGCCACCGGTTTGTCGCGTATGACGATAGATACCGGCACGCCGGGCTTTGCGAAGGCCGCCTCGACGTAACCCATGCCTATGCCCTCCTTTAACGAGGGCGACATCGTACCCGAGGTCACCTCGCCTATCGCCTTTCCGTCCGGCGAGGCTATTTTATAGCCGTGGCGGGGTATGCCGCGCTCCGTAAGGCGGAAACCGGCCAATTTACGCGCCGTACCTTCGGCCTTTTGCCTTTCAAACGCCGCACGGTCTATGAAATCCTTGCCCTCGACGAATTTGGTTATCCACCCCAGGCCGGCTTCAATAGGCGATGTGGTATCATCTATATCGTTGCCGTACAGGCAAAAACCCATCTCGAGGCGCAGTGTGTCGCGCGCTCCCAGCCCTATATTTTGCAGCCCGTACCGGCGACCGGCCTCCCAAAGTGCCTCCCAAAGCTTTGGCGCGTCCTCGTTGGCCACGTATATCTCGCAGCCACCCGCGCCCGTATAGCCGGTGGCGGAGAGTATGGCGTCGGGTATGCCCGCCACGGCAGTCTTTATAAAGGTGTAGTAGGGCAGCTCCTCCACTTTGGCGTCGGGACACATCTTCTGTACGATCGTCATGGCCAGGGGGCCTTGAATGGCAAGTTGGGCTATCTCGTCCGAGGCGTTGTATATCTCCCTGCCGGGCGTCAGGCCCATGGCCTGGCCGTGTTCGCATATGTGGCGGTAGTCCTTTTCGACGTTGGCGGCGTTCACCACCAGCAGGTATGTCTGCGCATCGATGCGGTAAACCAGTATGTCGTCCACTATGCCGCCGCGGCCGTTGGGCATAGCCGAATATTGTATCTTGCCGTCGAAGAGGGCCGAGGCGTCGTTGGTGGTTATGCGCTGCACCAGATCGAGGGCCTTGGGGCCTTTTATCCATATTTCGCCCATATGGCTGACGTCGAATACGCCGGCGCGCTCGCGTACCGCGGCGTGTTCGTCGTTTATGCCGGTAAACTCTATCGGCATGTTGTATCCGGCGAACTCGGCCATGCGGGCGCCGGCGGCTATGTGATAGGCGGTAAAGGGCGTTTGCTTCATATTTTTTAAATTTTTTACAAATTTATATATATTTATACGTATTAAAAAACAGGGCGGCAATATTTTTATACCGATTATTTTTATTTTTGCACTTTCATACTTAAAGGTACGCACCGTGAAATTCCAAGAGTACAAAGGTCTCGACCTGTCTTCCACCGGCAGGGAAATAGAATCGCTGTGGAAAAAAGAGGACACATTCCACCAAAGCATAACCTCGCGTGAAGGCGCGCCGGCGTTCGTGTTTTACGAAGGGCCTCCCTCCGCCAACGGTACGCCCGGCATACATCACGTCATGGCCCGCACCATAAAAGATATCTTCTGCCGCTACAAGACGCAGAAGGGTTTTCTGGTACACCGCAAGGCCGGGTGGGACACCCACGGGCTTCCCGTTGAGCTTGGCGTGGAGAAGAAGCTCGGCATAACCAAGGAGGACATAGGCGTAAAGATATCTGTGGAGGAGTACAACCGTATATGCCGCCAGGCCGTCATGGAATTCACCGGCCAGTGGGAGGAGCTCACGCAGCGCATGGGTTACTGGGTCAATATGGACGATCCCTACATAACCTACGACAACAAATATATCGAAACCCTGTGGTGGATGCTCAAGGAGCTTCACAGCAAAGGGTTGCTGTATAAGGGTTACACCATACAGCCCTATTCGCCCGCCGCAGGCACGGGTCTTTCGAACCACGAGCTCAACCAGCCCGGATGCTATCGCGACGTGAAGGATACCACCTGCACGGCTCAATTCCGCGTGGTGCGCGACGCGGCGTCGGAAGGGCTTTTCGCGGGAGTGGAAGGCGACCTTTTCATCCTGGCGTGGACCACCACGCCATGGACGCTGCCCTCGAATACGGCCCTGGCCGTGGGTCCCGACATAGAGTACGTAAAGGTCTTTTGCAATAATCCTTACACCGGCGTCCGCCAGACGGTGATCATGGCCCGCGAGAGGGTTGAAAGTTATTTCGGCGGCAAGAAGGCCGAGGGGACTTTCTCGCTCGGCGACGTCTTTACCGGCAGCCGGCTCGCAGGGGTGCGCTACGAGCAGCTTATCCCGTGGGTCAGGCCCGAGGGCGACGCTTTCCGCGTCATCACGGGCGATTTCGTCACCACGGCCGACGGTACGGGCATAGTGCATATAGCTCCAACCTTCGGAGCCGACGACGACCGCGTGGCCAAACAGTCGGGTATAGCCCCGCTCGTTATGGTGGACAAGGCGGGCAAGCAGCAGCCCATGGTGGACAGGACGGGAAAATTCTTTCTTCTGGAGGATCTCGACCCCGCTTTCGCGGCCAAAAATATCGACGCGGCCCTATACGGCCAGTATGCCGGAAGGTTCGTCAAGAACGCTTACGAAGCCGAAGACAGGGGCGAAGAGTCCACCCTGGACATAGACCTGGCCGTGATGCTCAAATCGCAGGGACTGGCTTTCAGGATCGAGAAGCACGTCCACTCCTATCCCCACTGCTGGCGTACGGACAAGCCCGTACTGTATTATCCCCTCGATTCGTGGTTTATAAAAACCACAGCACTGAAGGACAGGATGATAGAACTGAATAAAACCATCAACTGGAAACCCGAGTCTACCGGCTCGGGCCGCTTCGGCAAATGGCTCGAAGGGTTGGTGGACTGGAACCTGTCGCGTTCTCGCTTCTGGGGTACGCCCCTGCCCGTGTGGGCCACCGAAGACCAGTCGGAGCTTAAATGCATAGGGTCGGTGGCCGAACTGAAGTCCGAGATCGAAAAATCCGTCGCGGCGGGATTCATGAAAGAGAATCCGCTGGAGGATTTCGTCGAAAATGACTTTTCGAAAGACAATTACGGGAAATTCGATCTTCACCGTCCCTGGGTGGACGGTATAGTTCTCGTCTCGGGATCCGGCCGTCCAATGCAGCGCGAGAGCGACCTTATAGACGTGTGGTTCGACAGCGGAGCCATGCCTTACGCCCAGGTACACTATCCTTTCGAGATGCAGGACGCGGATTTCCGCAAGGTCTACCCTGCCGACTATATCGCCGAAGGGGTGGACCAGACGCGCGGCTGGTTCTTCACGCTACACGCGCTGGCCGTGATGCTTTTCGACTCCGTGGCATTCAGGAATATAATCTCGAACGGCCTGGTGCTGGACAAGAACGGGAACAAGATGTCCAAGCGCCTGGGCAACGCCGTCGATCCGTTCGAGGCTATGGACGCCTACGGTCCCGACGCGGTGCGCTGGTATATGATAAGCAATTCGCAGCCCTGGGATAACCTCAAGTTCGACGCGGAAGGAGTGGACGAGGTGCGCCGCAAATTCTTCGGGACGTTATACAACACATACAGTTTCTTCGCCCTGTACGCCAACGTGGACGGTTTCACGGGCCATGAGGAGTTGGTACCCGTGGGCCGCAGGCCGGAGATCGACCGCTGGATAATATCGCTTCTGAACACCCTGGTCAAAGAGGTCGGCGAGCGCCTGGAGGATTACGATCCCACGCCGGCCGCCCGCCTGATACAGGATTTCGTCGGCGAGAACCTCTCCAACTGGTATGTGCGCCTGAGCCGCAAGCGCTTCTGGGGCGGCGGGATGACCGAAGACAAACTGTCGGCCTACCAAACCCTCTGCACCTGCCTGGAGACGGTGGCGCGTCTGGCGGCTCCTTTCGCCCCCTTCATCACCGAGCGCATATTCCGCGACCTTAACGCCGTCACGGGCCGTTTCGGCGACAGATCGGTGCATCTGGCCCTTTTTCCCGAGGCCGACGCCGCGCTTATCGACAAGGACCTGGAGGAGATGATGTCGCTCGCCCAGCGCATATCGTCCATGACGCTCGCCCTGCGCCGCAAAATTAACATCAAGGTGCGCCAGCCTCTTTCCAAAATAGTCATACCGCTTATGGATAGGGATATGGCCCGCCATATAGATGCGGTGCGCGCGTTGGTCACGGCCGAAGTGAATGTAAAGCAGATAGAACTCATAGAGCCGGACGCGGGGCTGATAACCAAGCGTATAAAGCCAAATTTCAAGACCTTGGGTCCCAAATACGGCAAGCAGATGAAGCAGATATCTGCGCTGGTGGCCGGCTTCACGCAGGAGGATATAGCCATGATAGAGCGTATGGACGCCTATACGCTCGAAATAGACGGCGAGCGGCTGCCCGTCGCGAGGGAAGATTTCGAGATCTCGTCGGACGACATGCCAGGCTGGCTCGTCTCTTCCGAAGGTCGTCTGACAGTGGCTCTGGACGTTACGGTAACCGACGAGCTGCGCCGCGAAGGCATGGCCCGCGAATTGGTGAACCGCATCCAGAACCTGCGCAAAGAGAGCGGCCTGGAGGTGACCGACAAGATCAGGGTGGAAATAGGCGACGCGGAATTCCTGCGCGAGGCGGTGGAGTATTTTGGCGCATATATTGCATCGCAGACACTTGCCGAGAGCCTCTCGTTGAGCGCGGCCCCTTCGGGCGCGTTCTCGCAACGGAGCGAAATAGACGAGCAGCAGGTGGATATACATATTTCCAGGATAAAATAATGACAGTATTATTTGGTTATTAAATATATTCTGTTTAATTTTATCAGACATTACCAAAAAGTAACGCTATTATGGCAGACGTTGAAAAAACAAGATATTCAGACGAGGAACTCGTCGAATTCAAAGCGATAATATTGGAAAAGCTGGCCAAAGCCAAGGAGGATTACGATCTGCTGAGGTCGACCATAACCCATACCTCGAGCAACGACACGGAGGACACATCCCCTACGTTCAAAGTTCTCGAAGAGGGTGCGGCAACCCTTTCCAAAGAGGAGTCGGGCCGCCTGGCGCAGCGCCAGCTCAAATTTATCCAGCACCTCGAGGCCGCCCTGGTACGCATCGAGAACAAAACCTACGGCATATGCCGCGAGACCGGCAAGCTCATCCCCAAGGAGCGCCTGAGGATAGTTCCCCACGCCACCCTCTCTATAGAGGCCAAAGAGGGTGAAAAACGCTGATCGGTCACGCAAAAACGCAGACGGAGGGCTTATGCCCTCCTTTTTAATGGATCGGTCCGAAAAATGGGGGCCAGTCTCGATTGAATGACGGATCAGTCCGAAAAACAGGCTGGCGTTAATATGTGTGGCGCAAAAAAAGGCCGCTCCTTACGGGAACGCCGCTGTGCATAGCGTGCGTCAGGTTTCGCTTATCGTTTGAGTTTCAAACCGGAGCGGACTGCGGCCCGTGAGGATTTGAAATGAGAAGGATAAGTGAAAGATGATGCTCGATATGCGCAGCCAACATATAATTGAGACAGGCCATTAATGACAGCCAGGGTTACCATATATACCGACGGATCGGCGCTGGGCAATCCCGGCCGCGGGGGCTACGGCGTGGTTATGCTGTGTCCTCCGCACCGCCGCGAGATGAGCGCCGGATACAGGCTGACCACCAACAACCGTATGGAGCTGCTGGCCGTGATAGCCGGACTGGAGGCGCTTAAATACCCATGCGAGGTTACTGTATATTCCGACTCGCAGTATGTGGTCAACGCCGTGGAGAAGGGCTGGGTGTTCGGTTGGGAGCGCAAAGGATTCAAGGATAAGAAGAATCCCGACCTCTGGATGCGTTTCCTGGAGGCCTATCGCCGTCACAGGGTAAAGTTCGTATGGATAAAAGGCCACTCAGAAATTCCCGAAAACGAGCGTTGCGACCGTCTGGCGGTCGCGGCGGCGTCGGCGTCGGGTCTCGCCGAGGACGCAGGGTACGAGCGTGGCCGGTGACGCGTTCGCGGAGCGGGGGACGGGCGGTTTTTCCACACTTCAGGTACTAAATATGTCCCGTTTGGCGTTTTTTGAGAGATAATAATCTGATTTATATATTTCCGGTGCATGCAGTTATCGCCGAAATAGCTAAATTTGCAGACAAATCCCCAGTAAAACAGGCTGTGTCCATTATGAAATTCCTGAATCCCGATCACAAATTACTTTCATTGGCGTTAACGCTGCTGCTGGCCGTGGCTTGCGGCGGCTCCGAACCCAAGCCGGGTCCCGGACCCGAGCCGGAACCTGACCCCGAATATCCCGCCGACTATGTCTACCCATTCTCTACCGACGGGGGCAACGTCGTTGCGGAGATAACCCTGGAGTTGAACGAAGGAACGTCAGCCAACGGCCTGAGCGCTTCGGTGCCGCCTCTTAAATATAATAAATCGTGGCTGTTCATGCTCACGCAGGACGACTGCATGCAGGTTGCCTATTGCTGCACATGGGCGGCCATACACGGCAAGCCGCTGTCGCCGGCGTATTACTATAACGCCGCGCAGTTAGCCGCCGGCGACCTGCCCCCCGACGTCTATTCGCTCGGCAAAACGCTGGGTTCCACCGACGGCGCGGGCAACGAGGTACGTTTCTCCTTCGCCACCACGCTGTCGGCGGAGTCGTCGTGGATGAACGACCGCTCGATCGTGGACAAGGGCCACACGGCCGATTATTACCGCTTTTACATGCGCGACGGCCTCTATTGGGAGAACGTCCGCGAGATGTGCAACTACGGCGTAGGCATAGGTTTCCACGACGTGGCGGCCGAAGACGTTGACAACGCATCGTCTATCCTGAACCATTACGGCATAGCGCAGAACCTCATAATCTCTAAACTCTCCGGCCGCGGATGTAAATTCCTCGCCGAACCCAACGGTAATAAAACCTACCTTTCGGCGGCGCAAAGTTACGCCCCGATAAAAACCACCACCGCCCAGGGAGACGGCGGGGGATTTACCGCGGAGAGCATAGTGCCTTTCGCCGGCGGCGACATAACCGGCAAACTTGTCCTGAGGGAGTTTTACGACAGCCCCGAGGACGTGAAAACAAAAATAGCCGAACAGCTGGCCCTGCCGCGCGAGCAAAGGCGGGCCATAGCCCTCGGCGTACACGGTACGGACGGCCCTTGGGCGCAATTCCTGCTGTGGCTCAACAACACCCATGGCAAGGACGGCGACGACTCGGTGTGGGCCGCCTCGCAGGAGGAGTACTACGAATACAGCTACTACCGTACGCACGCCACGGTTACGGCCGAGGCTCAGGAGGGTGGAAAGGTGAAGGTTACGGTAACCCTGCCTGCCGGCCAATATTTCTACTACCCGTCGCTGACGGTGAACCTGGCCGGGCTGTCGAAAGCGGGCATAAAGTCGGTGGCTTCGAACGACGCCGTCGGAGGCCTCTCGTGGGCCGACTGCTCCGAGGGCCTGATGCTCAATATCGATTGCCGCAAATCGCTCGACTACCACGCCACATATTACGTTAAACGCTACGAGGCCGACCGATCCAACCTCTCCAACAAACGCGACGCACTCTATTTCATCGGCATGATGAAGGAATCGGCCCGCAAGGAGACGTTGCTCGGCAGGGTTAATTGACGCAGCGGCATACCAAATAACATGGTTATTTCCCGACTTTGCGAGAAAGTCCGAAAATTAACCGTACTTTTGCCGCGTTTATATACATACTGATGAAATTTGAAGATTTAGGCATTTCCTCCCCAATACTTAAAGCACTGGAAGAGAAGGGGTATTCCGTTCCCACCCCAATACAGCAACAAGCAATACCGATAGCCCTCGAAGAGCGCGACCTGCTGGGCATAGCCCAAACCGGAACGGGCAAGACAGCCGCATTCGCCATTCCCATAATACAGAAACTCTCCGCGGAGAAGCCCGATGGCGGTCCGCGTCCGATTAGGGCGCTGATACTCACCCCTACGCGCGAGTTGGCGCTGCAGATAGACGAGTGTTTCAGCGATTACGCGCGCCATACCCCTGTAAGGCACTGCGTCATATTCGGCGGCGTGAACCAGCGGCCACAGGTAGAGAAGCTCCACCGAGGAGTGGACATACTCATCGCCACCCCCGGCCGTCTGCTGGATCTTATGGGTCAGGGCCACGTCAAGCTGGGCGCTGTGAGCCATTTCGTTATGGACGAGGCCGACCGCATGCTCGACATGGGTTTCATAAACGATATCCGCCGTATAGTGCATAAGCTGCCGCAAGAGCGCCAAACGCTCTTTTTCTCGGCCACCATGCCCGATACCATAGTATCGCTCTCACAATGGATACTGCGCAAGCCGGCCCGGGTTGAGGTGACTCCCGATGCTCCGGTGGTTGAGACGATAGACCAATTCCTCTATTTCGTCGAAAAGCCCGACAAGAAAGATCTGCTTATTGACCTGCTCCGCAAAGACAAGGATAAGTCGGCGCTGGTCTTCGCCCGCACCAAACACGGGGCGGACAGGATAGCCAAGATATTGGGCAAGGCGGGGATAAGCAGCGAGGCCATACACGGCGACAAAGCCCAGGGTTCGCGCCAACGCACCCTTGCGGGCTTCAAGAGCGGCAAGATACGCGTGATGATAGCCACCGACATCGCCGCCCGAGGCCTGGACATAACCGAATTGCCGCTGGTGATAAATTACGACCTGCCCGATGTGGTGGAGACTTACGTCCACCGCATAGGCCGCACCGGCCGCGCCGGACACACCGGTCGCGCCGTGTCGTTCTGCACCGAGGAGGAGCATATGCTGGTGCGCGACATACAGAAACTTACGGGCAAGACCCTGCCCGCCGACATGTATCCGCCGCAGTAAGCCGCATCAGGCGAACAGCGACGAGATTATGGAATCGGAAATAAGGAATCCGGAGGGAGGGATAGCTATCCTTCCCTCTTTTTTTATCATCGCTCCGGAATCGAGATAGGGCTGTGCGGCGACGGCGAAACCGTTGAGCCTCACCTGCCCGAAACGGGCGGCCAGCTGCGCCGGGTCTATGCCGCGCGCTGTCCTGAGGGAGGTCATTATGTATTCGTTGTACAGGTCGTCGTCCGATAGCGTCTCTTGTTGGTAAACCACCCCCGCCAGGTAGCTTTCGAGCGACGGGGCGCTCCACCGGCGCTGTCTGCCTCCGTCGTAGGAGTGGGCCGACGGGCCTGCGCCGAGATAGGCTCGTCCGTCCCAGTAGGCGGAGTTGTGGCGCGCTTCGAAGCCGGGAAGGGCGAAGTTGGATATTTCGTAATGGATGTATCCGGCCGAGTGTAGCTTGTCGCACAGTATGTCGTAATGCCTGCGGCTTACCTCTTCGTCCACGGGCCGCATCCCGAGGCGGTGGAACGGGGTTCCGGGTTCTATGGTCAGGTGGTAGGCCGAAATGTGTTCCGGCGTTAGGTTCAGCATTTTTTCCACCGAATCTTCCCACGCCTGCACCGTCATGCCCGGGACTCCGTATATGAGGTCGGCGGATATATTGTCGAATCCGGCGCTGCGGGCGGCGGCTATGGCCTCGGCGGCTCCGGCGGCGTCGTGTCGGCGGTTCATCAGTTTCAGCGTGGCCTGGTCGAATGACTGCACTCCTATGCTCAGGCGGTTTACGGGGGTGGCTTCCCGCACTCCTTGCAGGTAAGCTCCGGTGAGGTCGTCAGGATTGGCTTCGAGGGTTATTTCATCGACGCCCGCCGTGTCCCATGCCGTATTTATAGCGGAGAATATCTTTTCTATCGAGGCCAAAGGCATGGTTGAAGGCGTACCTCCTCCGAAATATATCGTTTCGACAGGCTCGTCTCCAAGAAAATCCTTCTGACTGCTTATCTCTTCGCACAAGGCCTCGGTGAAACGCTCCTGCATATCGTGCCTGACCGACGAGAAGAAATCGCAGTAACCGCAGCGCGAGGCGCAGAAAGGAATATGGACGTAGAGTCCCGCCATCCGTCACACGATCCGTTTTACTGTTGCGCCGTCGTCCAGCCTGCCCGTCGCCGGATCTGCGCCGGTGAGTAGCGCCAATCCGGGCGCTTTGCCCACCTCTATCGACCCCATGCCGTCCATGCCCAACGCCGCGGCCCCTCCCGACGTGGCCCATGCGAGCAACTCTTCGAGGGGTACGCCGGGAAAACATTTCATCTCCCCTGCCAGCGACAGCGAATCGTTCGAAGCCAGCGAATCGGTTCCCAGAGCTATGCGCACCCCCTTGCGGCGGAGCATATCCACCGGTGGCAGCGCCCCTGTGATATGGAGGTTGGAGCGCGGACACAGCGCCAGCGTGAGGTTGGCCCCGAAGTGTGCGGCCAATATGTCTATGTCTTCCTCGGTGATGAACGTGTTATGCACGAGCATTGTCCGGCGGCTGGCCGGAACCTGTGCCGTTATCCTGCGGGCAGGGGAGCCGAAATGTCCGAAATCTATCCTGCGGCCGTATTCCGCATACCATTCGTGCAGGGGTCCGCGGCCGGCGAAAAGTTCCCCTTCGGCCCTGTCCTCCATAAAATGTATCGACAGCGGCTCTTCGGGCGTGGCCTCCACGGCCGATGCGAACGCCTCTTCTCCAAGCGAGTAGCACGAGTGCGGGGTTAGGCCGTAACGCAGGCCCGCGCTTGCCGCAGCCGCGGCCACGGGAGCCAGCGCCGCAGCCGACGAAGAACCGAGTCCGAATAGTTCCAGAAAATTGAAATATGCCATCCGGCTCGATGATTTGACCGCGAACGACGAGGTCCCGTTGCACACGTCGCCCACCGCGCCCACGCCCGCGGCCCACATGGCCCCGTCGTGGAAGGCTATGGCCGCGGCCCTTTCGGGCAACTCCCTGTCGATGCCCCCCATGGCCTGCGCAAAGCCGGTCAGCCCGCCGCCGCGCGCTATTTTTCCCCTGAGGGCCGAGAGTTCGAGGTGGCAGTGGGCGTTTACCATGGCGGGGATGAGTATGCCGCCGTAGAATTCCACCCCCGCCTGGGCGTCGAGCTTTTCGGGAACGGAGATGTCCCTTATGACGCCCCGACCGTCAACGGATACTGTCGCCCCGCGGAGCAAGCCCCGGGGGGTGAATACCCAATGTGACGCTATCCGGCGCACCGAGCAGTTCGTATTCCGTTCCATCTATCATGAGTTTATAGTCCACCAGCGAGCGGTTCAACGAGTCGAGGGCCACCCGTACGGGCATATAGTACGTTATCGTGAGGGTGTCTATCCTGATCGAGGGCCTGGCGTTGCGGCCGCTGTAGTCCCCGAAGAGTATCTCCATGTAACGCGAGCGGGCCGGCGCGTCAATCACCGTCTCGTACGAGGAGTATTCGTTGCGCTTCATCCAGTTGGAGCGGGTTACCACCTGGCGTCCCGACGAGTCCGTAACCGAGTGTATCGTACGCAAGCTGTAGTTGGTGTCGAGCGAATCGACTAAATAGCCGTAACGTATGCGGAAAGAGCCTTCGGCCGCCGGGATCCGTATCCTCAGACGCGCCGTATCTCGCATGCGGCGTACGGAGATGAGCGTGTCGGAATAGACTTCCCTCCCGAAACGCCGCCGCGCCACGTTCTCTATCGTGTCCAGAACGGCAACGCGTCCTTCGTAATAGGAGTATTCCGAATTGAGCATCTTGATCGAATTCTCGAGAATGTACGAGAGCCGGCTGCTCTTGCGTTTGGAGTAATTGTCCAGGGTGTAAGCCAGATCCCTCGGTTTGTAGCCGTACTTGTCGAATACGGGCTTGTAGATGTCCAGAGAATCGACATCCAGGCCATGCCGCCCCACATAGGCGTTTACAAGGAAAATATCCTTGAATATCGATTCGAGGCTCTTTTCCGGTATTTCCCTGGGTTTGCCGCAGCACGACAGGACGACGCAGGCGGCCAGGGCCGCTCTTTTCAGGCAAGCGGAAAGACCTGTGCCGCGGCGTACGCATGACCCGCCCGGGCGTTTCTGATCGTATATCCCCTTCGTTGTCATAGTCGTATGGTTGTTTTGGGGATTGTTTTTATGGTTGTCAGTTTAATTATCGCGTAGCTTATGGCCGCTATGGAGGCTATTGTAACCGCTATGTCGGAGGCCTGTATCTCCACGGGATAGGCGTCTATGAGGAATGTTTCGGCCGGGATTTTTATTATCCCGAAATATTGCTGCAGCAGGCACACCGTTATCCCTGTTATTATTCCCGCCGCGGCTCCCGCCGCAGCTATCATCATCGCCTGCCGGGCGAATATCTTCCTTACCAGGCTTACCGGCGAGCCGAGCGTCACGAGGGTTTTTATATCTTCCCTCTTGTCTATTATCAGCATCACGAGCGACCCGGCCACCGAGAATGCGGCGATCACCAGCACAAGCGTCACGATCATGAAAATGCTCCATTTCTCGTATTTCATGATGCGGTAGAACGACGCTTTCTGCTCGTAGCGCGTCAGTACGCGGAAGTTGTCGCCAAGGACGGCCCTCAGCGCGGCTTTCGTTTTTTCCTGGTCGGCTCCGGGGATCAGTTTCACGGCTATCGCCGTCGCAGCCCCGGGATAGTCGAGCAGGTTGCGTACGGCCTCTATCGGCGCGATGATATATTTGGTGTCCGTCTCGGCGTCGAGTGCGAACGTACCCGCCGGTATGAAACTTTCACTGCGGTACGAGTCTATGGGAAGTATGGGGTTGAAGTTGCCTCGGCGCGGGGCGTAGAGGGTGAGCGGATCGTCCAGGGCCAGCCCCACGCCCAGGCTGTAGGCTATTCCGCGGCCTATCACGGCTTTGTACATCCCGTGTGCGCCGAGGTCGTATTCTCCCGCCGACATTATTTTCCGCACCGGTATTACGTCGGCGTAAAGAGAGTCCACGCCGCGCACGGTGGCTATGTATTGTCCGCCCCTGTATTCGGCCATCACGTTCTGCTCTACGATGAACGAGGCCGCCGCAACCCCGTCGGCCGCCGCGAGCGCGCGGCGCAGGGAATCGGTGGCCGCGAATGTTTTGCCGCGTACGGGCGAGGCCATCACGTCGGGGTCGAAATCGGTGTACATACGTTTCACAAGCCCGTCGAAACCGTTGAAGACCGAAAGCAGGATGACCATCGCCGCCACAGGCACCGACACGGCCGCCGCGCTCACGCCCGAGATCACGTTGATGACCGAGTGCGATTTACGCGAGAACAGGTAACGGCGGGCGAAAAATCCTGCTAACATCGTGTAGGAGGTTAATCTTTCAGCAGGTTGTCTATGTTTTCGATATATTCGAGCGAATCGTCTATGCTGAAAGCTATTTCGGGGATGCTTTTCAGCTGGTTGCGCAGGCGTACGCCCAGGTTATGGCGCAGGGGGCGGTTGTTGGCCTCGAGTGCGGCCATAACCTCGCCGCGCTTGCCGAACGGGAAGACGCTGAGGAAGATCTTGGCGAAACTGAGGTCGGGACTGACCCTGACCATCGTAACCGAGACCATCGATCCGGGAAAAAGCCCCGCGCCCTCGCGCAGGAATATCTCACTGATGTCCTTCTGTATCTGGCGCGCTACCTTGAGCTGGCGTGTCGTTTCCATCGTTTATCTCTTTTTTCTGTTGTTCGTCGGCGGGAGGCGTCGCGGGTTCTTCGGCCGGCGCCTTCTGCGTGGCGGCTTTTTTGGTTTCTGCGGCCTCTGCGGCGGCCTGGCGGCGGGCCGTGCGCGATTCGTCGCGTTGCGACATCTTCGTGCGGGCCTTATTGCCCGCCGGCGAGAGTATGCTGCCTTTCCCGATACGGTAATAAACGCCGGCGCAGACGGTGAAATTATCTATAGGCGAACGCAAAGGGTTGCCCGCGTATTTAGTGTGGTTTTTGTAAAGGTCGGAATAGCCGAAATCGTATCGCGCCTCAGCCATGAACTCAAGCCTGTGGACGATGTAGTTGACTCCGAAACCGGCGCACAGTCCGTAGCCCCAGTTGTTGTCTCGGGGGAGTTCCATCTCGTAGGGCACCGAGTAGATGGTCCCGTCGCGTTTGGAATACTGCTTTTGCCATGCGTCGAAATTGTAGCTGAACGTAACCCCCAGGTTGAGGAATACCCTCATCCTGCGACCCCAGAAATAGACGTGCGGCTGGAAGCATATGGGCATCTGTATGCTGTTGAGGGTATGTACCGTGACGGTATCGGGCTTTTCGGTGTCGGGCATTTTGTAGCCGCGCTGCATGTAGAGCAGATCCACCTCCAGGCCGCCAAGCACGCGCTCGGCGCTGTAATATTTCCATGATACGCCTCCAGAGTATAGCCCCCACAGCGCCTGTGTCTCGCGTGGAGGATAAAGGCGGATCGTGCCGTTGCCGTAACCTCCGCGCACGCCTATGTAATGCTGTCCGCAGGCTTCCGCGCAGAGCAGGACGAACAGGGCGGCGACGGCCGCCTTTATGCGCAAACCGTTGCGTCCGCATGCCGGAGCGGGCGTCCGTGACGGGTTTATGTATCCGGCCGTGTTCATCGCGTCAGTCCCTGTGTTTTGGAGATCGTGCTGTTCAGTCCGCTGGATATCCCTATCCCAGAGCTGTTTGGCGTGGTGTTCCTGTGTCCTGATTTTTCCGCCTGAGCTTTCATTATCCTCTGCAGCCTGGCCGCTTCCTCGCTTCCTATCTGCTCCATAACCGACTGCATGGTTACTGGGGCGAATATCTCGTTCATGTCTATCTTGAAGTCGAGCGTCCAGTTCTCTTTGGTCGTTATTTCCGTCCCGCCCTCGGGCATGGTGTATATTTCGGCCCTTTCGGGTTGTTGGCGGGCAATAAGGCTTCCTGAATCCCATTTGCCGTTGCCGTTGACGTCCTCGGTTATCCTTATCCGCACCACGCCGGGGTCGAGGAAAGGTATTTCGAGCTTTCCCGTGCGTACGCCGGTTATGGCCCTTATTACGTTGTTGCCGCTTTGCGGGAGCAACTCTATGATATATTTGCTTTCGGGGGTTTTCCCCAGTATGTCAAGCTCCAGCGAGGCGTATTTTTCGGCCGTGGCCACGGTGAACGAGGCCTTGAGCGTGTCGTTGGCCTGTCCGGCAATGTTCTTTAAGGCTCCGGCCGGGATCACCAGCTCGTATTTGGCCCCGGCCACCCATGCCGACGAAAGGATCCAGTTGCGCATGTCGGCCGTATCGCGGCGGAAACGGAAGCGGGCGCGATATTTCTTCTCTTCGCTCTCCACCCGCGTGAGGCTTACCGAGGCGCTGTCTATAGAGGCAAGGGGATAGGTGAACGAGAGCGGGATGTTCTTGAAGGGGTTGAGCGTGGCAGACGCATCCACCCTGTACGCGAAGGGGTTGGGCGGGGGCAGGGTGTCGTTCTTATCCTTGTCTTTCTTCTTGGGTTCGAAGCTGCGCCATCCCAGGACGAGTTTATCGGTGACGGACTGCAGGCGGTTGAGCGAGTCGTGCTTCATGAATGTAACCTCGCCGCGTATGGTGTCGGGCAACTCTTCCGAGGGGATGTCGAGCCAGTAACATATGGAATCGCGCGTGGGCTTTAGGTACTGGGTCATTATTCGCGACGAATCGAGTCCGTGGAATCGGACGCTCTCGATCTGCGGGTATTTGGCCGCGAAGGAGAGTATTATCTGGTGTTGCTCGGGACGCGCCTGGCGCGAGAGGTACTGCCGTCGGAAGCCCTCGTCCATAAAGAGGCGGAAATAGAGCTGGGGATCGGCCACGTTGTATTTGCGCAGGGTGTCGTAACGGATAGAGAATCCTGGCATGGAGGCGGGATTGAAGACGCTGTCAAGGAAAGCCACCTTGTCCATTCCTGGTTCGTATTTCTTACTCCCGTTGCGGTCGTCGAGGGCGTAGACGCGGTATGGCACGGGTTTTAGGTTCTCGGCGATGAATATCCCCCTTGGCGTGGCGCGCGCCACAGCGGCGGGGGAGCGGAACATGAGCGAGTCGTAGCCGGGGATGGAGTCGGTCTCGGCGGGATAGAAAAATATGAAGGCGCCGGGGACGCTGTCTCGGGTATAGGCGTCGGCGGCGTAGCCCGACATGAGCATTGAGTCTATCGCTCCGCCGGTGGAGAAGACGTAGCGGAAGCCGCTAAGTATATTGCTCTCGTTGTTGTCGCGGATGGCGTTGCAGAAATTCAGTGCGTAGGTTTGGTTGGGGAGCAGGGTGTCGCGAAGGTCTATCTGTATGCCGCGCCCGCGCAGCGATATCGACGGGCTTTTTTCCATTAGCGGCGAGGTGAAGAACTCTTTCTGCTGGTCTTTTATCTGTATGAATTCGTCGAATTCTATCGCTATCCGCTTGCCGCTGAAGTTGGTTGCGCCGTATTTGGGCGACATGACCGCCACGCGCGGAGGCAGCGAGTCGCGCGGGCCGCCCTGCGGAGCCATCTGGTTGGCGCAACGCCACAACAGGCCGGGGATAAAGACGGAGGCCAGCAACAGGCGTATCGATATTTTGTAGAGCTTTTCGCCCATCGGTTCTCGGAGTTATATGTCGGAACGGCAAAGGTACTATTTTTCCCGTTATTCCCGCAGGTTTTACGGCTCGGACTCGGGTTCCGGCTCAGGCTCGGGTTCCGGCTTTGGCGGGCCAACGGCTGTCCAGCCCGTGGCGGGGTAATGTACCGTGATGCCTTCGGCCCACAGCGGGAAGGAGAAACTGTCTTCCACCACGGGTACGTTATAGTCTATGGTAGCCTGCCGCCACGCGTAGCATTGCGATTCGGGATCGCATATGACTATCATCACCCTGCGGCGCGTGATGCCCGCTATCGATATTTTGCCGTCGGCCGTAAGGGTTCCCGCAATATCGTAGTTGAGGTCGCCCGTGCCGGATTGAGGGGATATGATCCCCGCCATGGCATTTTCGAACGAGGTCACCTTCCACTGCGACGCGTCGGCGTAGAAGGCGTAACCCACCCCGTCGGTCACGGGTATGTCGGGACCGCCCTGGGCCTCTTCGGTAAACGTGGCCACCAGGTAGGTGCAATTCACTGTATGGGGAGGCGTTTGCCCCACCACCGTCCATTTGGAGTCCGTGTAGGGAGCGGTGGTTTTCCATGTCCGGAAAGTAAGGCCCACCGTCAGCCGCCCTATGCCCGGTTCCATCGGAACTCGTCGATAGGCGTATGAGCGGGTATCCTTAAAGCACACCACGGCCATTACCGCAGTGGATGTTATCGCCCCCAGTTCCAGCCCTCCGCTTATGTTTCCCGGCTCGGACATAAGGTCGTAGCTTCGCGTCCGCCCCGAGACGGACGATGTTACTACGCCCGCTTCGGCATCGTCGTACGAGGCGGGTTTCCATTCGGTGGTGTCGGCGTAGAAGATGTATCCCACCACGTTCTCCGCCTTCGCCACGGGGCCTTTTTCCTCGTCCTGGAAATGGGTGTTCACTATGTAGACGCAATCCACGTCTTTCGGCCCGGCGCTACATCCGGCCAGAACCGACAGCGCGGCCAATATTACGATTATCCGTTTCATAGCTCATCCAGTAATTGTTCCACGCTTTTGCCGCTCACGGGATGTATCATCCCGGCGCACGTTTCGGCCAGGGGTTCCAGCACGAAGCGCCTTTGCGCCATAAGCGGATGCGGTATCCTCAGGCGCGGAGTGTCTATCACCCTGTCGCCGTAGAACAGTATGTCTATATCCATCGTACGCGAGGCGTAACCTCCGCCCGCGGTCTTTGCGGTGCGTCCCAGCGCCATTTCCGTCTCCTGCAGGCTGTCGAGCAACTCCTCGGGGCCGAGCGGGGTCTCCAGCACCCACACCTGGTTGAGGAATCTTTCCTGCGCGTCGAAACCCCACGGGGCCGACTCGTATATTCCCGAGACGGCTTTTATCTCGCCTGCCGCGCGGGTCATTTCCAGGGCCTCGGCAAGCGCGCCGCGCACGTCGCCCAGGTTGCCTCCCGCTATCAGAACGGCCGTCTCCATCACACCCTTACTATCATTTTACTAACCGCCAGGGCGAAATGAGGAAATATGATGCGCGGGTTGCCGTTGCGGGCCACCTGTTCCCAGGCCAGCGTCATCTCGGCCGTCAGGGCCTCTATGTTGTGGTTGCCTATGAAAGGCGCGAAACGCAGGCAAAATTCCTCTTCCGCTCCCGAAAGATAGGATATGTCCTGCATTCCCGCCCCCATCATGTAGCTGTCGCGCAACAACCGGGCCGAATAGGCGAGAAACCTCTTCTGCTCCTCGCGGCCGAGGCCGCATACGACGTCGGCCCATTCTATCAACTCCATGTGTTTATCGTTGAAGCTGAAGCGCATGAGTTGCTTGAACAATTCGAAATATTCCTGTTGCGGGCCGTCGCTTTCTTCGGCGGTCAGGCGTCTGGCGGCGATCAGGTCGCCTCCGGCCAGACGGGCCGTCGCGGTGGCTCGGGCCAGGCCCGAGGCGTGCTTTTCCACCAGCCAGCGCTCTATATCTTCCGCCGACACGCACGGTACGGCGACTTCCTGTACGCGCGAGAGTATGGTTTGGAGCAGGAATCGGGGTTCTTCAGACACCAGCAGGAATAGTGTGCGCTCCCACGGCTCCTCCAATATTTTCAGCAGGGCGTTGGCTGCCTCTGCGCGCATCCTCTCGGGCAGCCACACCACCACCGTCTTGTATTTTCCTTCGAACGATTTGAAACTCAGCTTGCGCATAACTTCATCGGCCTCGGCCCTCGATATAATGCCCTGCTGGTTTTCTATTTCAATGGCGCGATACCACTCCTGCTCGTCGAAATATCCTCCGGACGACGTTATGGCCTGCCTCCATTGCGGAAGGAATGCGTCGCTGCCCGGTTTCTGCCCCGAGGAGCTTTTCGAGGCGGAGTTCACGGGGAAGACGAAATGGAGGTCGGGATGGGCCAGCGCCTCCATTTTGACGCACGAGGGACACGAGCCGCAACTGTCGCCGTGCTTTTCGCCCGTGCAGTTGAGGTATTGAGCGTAGGCGAGTGCCAAGGGCAGCGTCCCGCGCCCGGAGGCTCCGGTAAATATTTGCGCGTGGCTCACACGACCGCCGTCGGCGCTCCGCATCAGGTGGAGTGCAAGTTCCCTCTGTCCTATACAGTCGCTGAATTTCATTTATTTACCTGTTGAACCGAATCCTCCGGCTCCTCTTTCTGTTTCGGAGAGCGACTCCGCCGGCTCCCATTCTATGCGTTGGTGGGCGGCCACGACCATCTGGGCTATGCGCTCGCCGGGATTAAGCACGAAGGACTCGTTGGAAAGGTTGACGAGAATTATCTTTATCTCTCCGCGATAGTCGGCGTCGATGGTGCCGGGCGAATTGAGTACGCCCAGGCCGTGTTTGGCCGCAAGGCCGCTGCGGGGGCGTATCTGCATTTCGTAGCCGGCCGGGATCTCGACGTACAGCCCGGTGGGTACCATGGCCCTTTCCAGCGGGCCGAGGGTGACGGGTTCTGAGGTGTCGGCCCTCACGTCGAGTCCTGCGGCGTGCAGCGTCTCGTAACGGGGCAGATCGAACTGAGAGCGGTTTATGACTTTTATCTTCATTGCTGTAAAATATGGAACCTTGCCAGGGCGCTGCGCATAAGCCCGGCCACGTCTATCTTTTCGACGCGTACGGCCGTCAGCACGAACGCGCCCACGAGGAGCAAGTTAAGCAAATGTTTCGGAACCAGGGGCAGCATGTCGGTGAAAAATCCGATCCCGTAGAGCGCCGCTCCCAGCAGGACGTATCCTCCTATGCGCCGCAGGTTGTACGGTACGGGGAAGAAACGCTGATTCAACCAGTAACTTACCGCCACCATGGCCACCTCGCAAACCACCCGGGTTATGGCCGCCCCGTAATAGCCAAGTACGGGGATAAGCGCAAAGCCCATGGCGAAAGTGAACACGAGTCCCGAGCCGGTGACGATAATGGCGAACCGCGTCCGCCCGCTCTGTTTGTACCAGAACGACAGATTGAAGACTATGCCCGCCAGTATGTTGGCCAAAAGCACCAGCGGCAGTATGAACATCCCCGCCCGGAAGTTGCGTCCCAGGATGAGTCCGAAAATGTCGGAATAGAGCGTTATGCCCAGGAAGATGAAAATGGAGATTATGATGAAATATTTCATCGCCTCGGCATTGGTGGCCACGAAATCCTCTTTCTTGAAATTGGATAGGAAGAACGGCTCGGCCGCCATGCGGTACATTTGGGTGAAGAGGGTCATTACCGTGGCCAGCCTCACCACGGCGCCGTAGACGCCCAGAGAATCCATAGCTCCCACCGGAATGAGGTATTTGATGAACTGGCGGTCTATGAGTTCGTTGGCCGTGCCGGCTATGCCGCTTATGAACAGGGGCATGGAATAAACCATCATTTTGCCCAGCATGCGCCTGTCGATTCCTTTGAAGAAGTATTTCCAGTCGGCGCGCGGGACGACTATCATCAGCGTTATGGAACTCGATATCAGGTTGGCCACAAGGTAGTAGCCCACCCAGAAATTAGGATTGTACAGCCAGTCGAAGATAGCCGCGCGCGGGACGACGCCGTAGAAAAAGAAATTGAGGACCAGCATGATGCATACGGAAATAATCCTGGCCCTGATGAATTTGCGGGCTTTGCCCTCGGCCCTGAGGCGGACGAAGGGAATGGCCGAGACGACGTCGAGCAGGACGATCCCCGCTGCGAGTATGATGTAGGAGGGGTGGTCGCTGTATCCCATCACGTCGGCTATGGGCCGCACCCATAGCGCCACGGCGGTGAAAAACAGCAGCGCCGCGACGGACACCGTACTCCACGACGTGGCGTATATCCTGTGCTTGTGCCGCGGTATGAGTGCCTGGGCGTTGAAACGGAAAAACCCGGTCTCCAATCCGAGCGTAAGGGTTACCAGGGCGAAAGGTATCCACGAATAGAGGTCCACCACTACCGCATACTGAGCCTCGCTCATTATGCGCGTCAGGAACGGCATGAGCAAGTAGTTGAGCAGCTTGGCGATAACGCTGCTCACGCCGTAAAGGACGGTCTGTTCCGCAAGTTTTTTAAGCATTCCCGGGTCGGTACTGTCTCGTAGAGCGGCAAAGATAGGGGCTTTTTTGTGAAAAACGCTCATTTTGCAGGCAAATACGGCCGGAGAAATTTTCCCCGGCCGTATTAGGATCTGTCAAAATATCCAGTCGCGGCTATTTCAGCATTATTTCGTTTTGCCCTATCAGCAGTCCGTCCATGTAGACGGACACTTTGTATTTGCCTTCCGTTATTCCTCCTCCGGTGTAGTACAGGCTTACGCTCAGGTCGTTGCCCTGATAATCCACTTCGCGGACGGCGGAATATACCAGCGTTTCGTTCTCGTACATGAACACGCTTCCGCCGGCGTTGGCCAGGATGTAGCCGCCTTCGCCCGAACGTATCACGGCATAGACGTTACGCGGCCCGGTTTCGGCCAGGTCGTTGGCCGACAGCACGAAATCGATCCTCAGGCGGGCGGCCCTCGACGCGCGCGACACCTCCTTGTCGCTGCTGTTCAGGGCCAGCAGGTTGATGCCCCGGGCCGTAACCCTCGACCCTTTGCGGACTTTGACGGCCAGCTCATCGGCCTTCTCCGAGGCCATTTCGGCCCTCAGCGACTCGCGCGATACCTGGTCGCGCAGGGAGACGTTGTCTTTAAGTAGCTTGTTGTTGAGCGTGTTGAGCGAGTCTATCTGCTGCACGAAGCCGCGCATTACGGTACGCAACGTACCAAGCTCTTTCTCGTAGCGGCGTATCTTCGAGGCGCTCAGATTGCGTTCGCTCTGCAGGCGCTGCAGCAGCGAATCGGCCTTTCCCCGCTCGGTTTCGAGCGATTGGGTTATCTCTACGTTGGTCGTCGTGATGTTGTCCATATCCGACACCAGGCGTTCGATGTTGCTGGTGAGGGTGTCGCGCTCCACGGCGAACTCGGCCTTGAGCGAGTTGGTCTGGCGGAAATAGACGTATGTCAGCGCGCCCAGTATGACGGTCAGGATGAGTATGACCACCTGGTAGCCTTTTATCGATTTATTCGACTGGCTGTATTGTTGGTCTTCCATGGCTTTTCGTTTTTACGGTTAAAAAACACTCTTGTTACGCAAAGTTAGGAATTATTTCGCGATTTTGCTATCCAGAGGGTATTTCAGGCCGCTGAAACCTTTCAGCACCACCCTTACGCTGCCCACTTTTATCGGGCTTTCTATAAGGAGCGGGATCTTGTTGCGGTCGTCCGACACCCAGAGGAACAGCTCGGTGCCGTCCTCGAACGATTCGCCTGTGCTTGTAGTGAGGCGCACCGAGAATTTGAGGCTTTTGAATCGGCCCATGCCGCGTACGTCCACATTTTCCCTGCCAAGGTATTTGTAAGGCACTTTACGTACGGTGTCGTCCAACACCAGGTCCATCACCAGGGCCTTTCCCGGCGTGAATTTTTCGGCCGGGGTGGCTCTGAGGTTGAAGAATTGCGCCAGGGCGTCGTAGCTTGCCGTCCCCAACGGCAGGGTTTTGGTCTTGGCCGTGGGGCGTTTGTGGTTGCGGTATTTGGAGTCGGCCGTCATCGACACCCAGTCATATACTATGGCGCTCGAATAGCGGTACTTGCCTTCGCGTAAGTCGGAGGTGAACTTGAGCGGCCTGAGGCTCTCCTTGTCGAGCCACGACTCATAGGTGTCGTTGATGTCGAAGAACCAGCGGAAGAACGGCCTCACCTTGCCGCTGCCGGTTATTCGGAACACCTCGCGCGAGTCGTAACGCCCGTCGGCGGTCTTTATCGTCACGTCGGCCACTTCCGAGTTAGGCACCAGCTTGGCATAGTAGCTTATGGCATATTCCAGCCTCTCGCCGCCGGCGAAGGCGGGTTCGTTGGCGTTCTGTGCATATCCTGCGGCCGCCCAGGACAGCAGAATGGAAATTAGCGCTATTTGTTTTTTCATACCGTATAAACGCAAAATAGGACGCAAAGTTATGAAATCATGCTGAAATCCATCGCCGCGGGGCCGTAATATTTTTCCATCAGCGCCCTTAGCAACTCTCCGCCGGGGGCTGCCAGGGCGGGATCGGCGTCGAGGATGGCTATGGCCGTATTCCTCGCCTTCTCGATTATCGCCCCGTCGCGTCCCAGGTCGGCAATCTTAAGATCGATTGCCATGCCGCTTTGTTGCACGCCGTTCAGATCGCCCATGCCGCGCAGCTTCATGTCCATTTCGGCCAGGTAGAAGCCGTCGTTGGATTCGACCATGGCTCTGAGCCTCGCGCGGGCCTCGCGCGAGAGCTTTTCGCCGCTCATCAGTATGCAGTACGAGTTCTCGCTGCCGCGTCCCACGCGTCCGCGCAACTGGTGCAGCTGCGAGAGTCCGAAACGCTCGGCGCTCTCTATGACCATCACCGTGGCGTTGGGTACGTCCACGCCCACCTCTATGACCGACGTGGCCACCATTATGTGGGCTATTCCCTCCTTGAACAGGCGCATGCCCTCCTGCTTGTCCTCCGCCTTCATCTTGCCGTGTACGGCGGTGGTGTGGTAGCGCGGAAGAGGGAACTCGCGCGAGATGCTTTCGAAACCGTCGTAGAGGTCTTTGTAGTCCATCTTTTCCGACTCCTTTATTAGCGGGTAGACGACGTACGCCTGCCTGCCCGCATCTATCTGCTCGCGCATGAAGCCGAAGAGGTGCAGGCGGTGGGCGTCGTAATAGTGGAACGTCTTTATGGGTTTGCGGCCCGGGGGCAGCTCGTCTATTACGGAGACTTCAAGGTCGCCGTAGAGGGTCATGGCCAGGGTACGCGGGATGGGGGTGGCCGTCATGACCAGCACGTGCGGGGTGTTGCTGTTCTTTGTCCACAAACGCGAGCGCTGCTCCACGCCGAAACGGTGCTGTTCGTCTATCACCACCAGGCCGAGGTTGGCGAATTGCACGCGATCCTCTATCAGGGCGTGGGTGCCTATCAGTATGTCTATCTCTCCGGCGGAAAGTCGCGCGAGGATCGAGTCGCGCTCCTTTTTGCGCGTCGATCCCGTAAGCGTCTCGACGCTCACGCCCATATCCCCGAGCATGCGGGTTACGGAGGTGTGGTGTTGGCGTGCGAGTATCTCCGTGGGAGCCATCATGCAGCTCTGGTAGCCGTTGTCGGCGGCCAGGAGCATGCTTGCGAGAGCCACCAGGGTCTTGCCGCTGCCCACGTCGCCCTGCAGAAGGCGGTTCATCTGGCTTCCGGTCACGGTGTCGGCGCGAATCTCTTTTATGACCCTTTTCTGCGCCCCGGTGAGAGGGAAGGGGAGGCGCTCGTTATAAAACCTGTTGAATTTATCCCCCACCCGTGCGAAAACGAACCCGTCGCGTCTTTCGACGCGCGCCGTGCGGCGTATCATTATCCCCAGTTCCACGCCCAGTAGCTCCTCGAATTTGAGGCGGTAGCGTGCTTTTTGCAATTTCTCTTCGCTCTCGGGGAAGTGGATGTTGAATAGCGCCTCGCCCCGCGACATCAGGCCGTGGGCGCGTACGAGCGCCTCGGGCAGCGTTTCGGCCGGCTGGCCGCCAGCCATCTTCCATGCCGCGCATATAAGGCCGTATATATTCCTTGAGTTCAGGTGGTTGGAGGCCAGCTTCTCCGTGGTGCCGTAAACCCCCTGCACGCTGTACGAGGGGCGCGAGAGAAGCGCCGACACGCTCTCCAACTCGGGATGCACCATCGAAAGGCGATCCTGGAAAATGGACGGCCGGCCGAAAGCCACATATTCGCGCCCCGTCTCCAGGCGCTTCTCCATGAACGGTATGCCCTGGAACCACACCAGCTCGGCCACCCCGCTGCCGTCAGAAACCTGGGCCACGAGGCGTTTTTTAGGACCGGCGCCTATCGTCGACACCGACGTGACGCGTACTTTAATCTGTATATAGGTTAGCGACTCATCGCGGATATCGGCTATGCGGTGTACCTGCGTGCGGTCTATGTACCTGAAAGGGAAATGGCAGAGCAGGTCGCCCACGGTTTTTATGCCCAGCTCCCTGTCGAGCAGCATGGCTCTGCGCTCGCCCACGCCGGGGAGCGTCCTTGCGCTGTTACCCAAAACATCTGGAGCCATATCCGTAGCGATCAGATTTCGAAAAGTTTATCGCCCGGATCGGAACCGCGGAATTCTATGTATTGCCTCATGGGATCTTCGAAATCCTCCTCCTCGAGTATGTAACGGCGGAAACGGGCGGCCACCTTCCTGTCGAACGCGTCGCCCGAGGCGTTGAACACCTTCCACGCGTCCGCCTGCATGGCCCTGCACCACACGTAGGTGTAGAACTGTCCTCCGTAGCCTCCGGCCATAGACGTCATGAAGTCTGGTGTCACAAGCTCTTCGCGGACAATCGGGATGTCGTATTTGGCGGCCACTGCGTTTTCGAATTCCTCCACCGTGCCGGCGTAAGGCTCGGTTATGGAGTGCCACTCCAGGTCAAGCAGCGAGTTGAAAAGGTGCCATACCGGGATCTTCGGCGGACCATAGAAATCCGACCCCCTTATCATCGCCGCCACGTTCTCGGGCATGGGTTTGCCGGTGTCCTTGTGGCGCGCAAACATCTTCAGCGTCTCGTGGTACATAGCCCAGCACTCCATCATCTCGGAGGGGAATTCCTCCATGTCGAAAGGCGCCGACGAACGCGCTTCGGGGTGTATGGCCCTTGTAAAGAACTCTTTCATGGCATGGCCTATCTCGTGGAACACCAGATGTACGTCCGATATGGAGAGTTGCGGATTGTCGCTCTCGCCCTGGCGCGTGAAATTGAAATTGACCGTCACCATGGTTGCGGGCTTTATGCCGGGGCCGGGGTAGGGGCTGAATCCCGAACACCAGCCGCCGCCAGTATTGTTCTTGCCCGGACGAGGGAAGCAGTCGGCCATCAACAGTCCCAGCGACGATCCGTCGGCGTCCTGGAGTTCGAAGACGCGTACGTCCGGACTCCATGTCGGGATGTCGGTGCGGCGTTTGTATTTTGTGCCGTAAAGCCTGCCTGCGCAGTAGAGCGCCCCTTTCAGGGTGTTGTCCAGCGAGAAATAAGGCTTGGCCGCCTCGTCCACGCGCGCGCCGTTGCCCGTGCCGAGGAATCTGGGATAATAGTAGCCCCAGTCCCACGGTTGGAATTCGAAGCGCCGGCCTTTGTCCCTGCGGGCCATCCCCTCCACAAAACGTATTTCGGCCAGGGCCGTCGGCCTGGCTTTGTCCAGCAATGACGCCAGTATGCGGCGTACGCGCTCCGGATCACGGGCCATATTGTTGCTGATTACCATCGAAGCGTAGTCCGGAAAGCCCGACGCCCTGGCCATTTCGAGACGTTTGTTCACTATCTCTATGGCCAGGGTTTTGTTCTGGGGGCAACGGTTGCCGCGGGCTTCGCAAAAACGGCGGCGCAGGTCGCGGTTTTCGGCGTATGTCATCGTCGCCCTGTAGCTTTGCTCCGAGAAGAACCACTTGTCGGGCGATCCCTCGCGGGCCGCCAGGCTGGCCGCCATGTCCATCAGTTGTTGCGGCAGGCCTTCGAGCGAATCGCGCGACCCGACTGCGAAACGGAAATTCTCGTCCGAAGCGCTTATGTTAGACTTGAATTTCTGCATAAGCAGATTGAGTTCTCCGGCGATCCTTATACGTGCAACCATGTCCGCCCCTGCCCTGACGTCCTTTTTCGTAACCGGCATCAGGTGTTCCACCGTGCGTTTTTGGGCGCTGTCGAGCGTTTCCCGTTTCCCGTACAGTGCCTCTATGCGCCGGATCACCCCGGCGTTGTCCGCCACCTGCCTGCCGAAGCGGTTGCGCAGCGAGACGACCTCTCCCTCCACTTCGCGCAAATCCTGGCTGTACATGCTGCCGTTCATGAACGAGAAGAGCGAATTGACCGATTGGAATTGGCTTCCGGCACTGAGCAGCGGTACGACCACGTTCTCGTATGTGACGTCGGCAATAGGTACGTCGTTTATCTTCGCCGCGTCGGCCCGCTTCTGCTCGGCCGCCTTTTCGAAGGCCTCCTCGAAATGCGCGGGTTTGATCCTGTCGAATCGAGGCATGCCGAAAGGCAGGTCGGACGGTTCGAGCAACGGGTTCTCCTGCGCCGCAACGGCGAAGGGAAGTAGCGCGGCAAATAAAATGAGTCGTTTTTTCATCGGGCGGCGTTATCCATATCAACACAAAGATAGTATTTTTGCATAAAAATACGGAAGCTATGGAATTTTGCGAATCGTTGACCGTCTACCGGCGCGCCGAAACCCTGCCGGTACGCGTCGGGGCCGTCGTTATCGGGGGAGGCGAACCTCTTGTGGTGCAGTCGATGACCAACACCTCCACCCTCGACGCCGCGGCGAGTGCGGCGCAGGTCCTGAGGATATACCGCGCCGGCGGGCGTATTGTACGCCTTACGGCTCCCTCCATGCGCGAGGCGCGCAACCTGGCCGACATCGCGGCTCTCGTGCGTAGCGGCGGGGGAGAGGACGCGGGTATTGTGGCCGATATACATTTCACGCCCGAAGTGGCTTTCGAGGCGGCCCTGCATGTGGACAAGGTACGCATCAACCCAGGTAATTTCAGGCAGCAGTCCGACGAGCTGCAACGTCTGATAGCGTTATGCCGAAGCCGCGGCGTAGCCCTGCGCATAGGCGTCAACCACGGTTCGCTCTCCCCGTCGGTTATGGATCGTTACGGCGACACCCCCGAAGGAATGGTCTTCTCGGCCATGGAGTTCCTGAAGGTGTGCCGGGCCGAAAATTTCGACCAGGTCGTGGTCTCCATCAAGTCGAGCAACGTACGCGTCATGGTACACGCCTACCGCCTGCTCGCCGCCGGTATGAGGGCCGAGGGCATGCGTTACCCGCTCCACCTGGGCGTCACCGAGGCCGGAGACGCCATGCAGGGCCGCGTGAAGTCGGCGGTGGGGATAGGCGCCCTGCTTGCCGACGGGCTGGGTGATACGCTGAGGGTATCGCTCTCGGAAGATCCCGAAAAGGAGATACCCGTAGGCAACATCCTGGCCGCCCATTTCGAAGGCAGGGCTTTGCACGCACCCATTGTTCCCGTGGCCGATCCGTCGCTCTACCATCCCTTCGAATACCGTCCGCGCGTGAGCGTCCGCGAGGGACGCCTGGGCGGAGGACAACCGCCGCTTCTATGGAGCGAACTGGACGTAGCGGAGAGGCAGGCCGCCGCCGCGGGCCGCGTAGCCGTCCTCGGGGCCGTGTCGGGCAATCCGCCGGCCGAGTGGAGGGCCGCCGTACTCAACATGATGGCCGAGGGCGATGCTCGACCCGTCGTTCTGCGCGCCCGTTACGACGACGCCGATCCTGAAGCGTTCATGGTGAAGGCCGCTGCCGACGCCGGCCCGGTCTTCCTCGACGGCCTGGCCGACGGCCTGTGGATAGAAAACCCGCATATGTCTCCGGAGTTCATAGACGAGGTTTGTTTCCACACCCTCCAGGCTTCCCGCGCGCGCGTAACGCGTACCGAATACATAGCCTGTCCCGGATGCGGCCGCACCCAATATGACCTGCAGGGAACCTTGCAGGCAATAAAAGCCCGTACCGGCCACCTTAAGGGGTTGAAGATAGGAGTTATGGGATGTATCGTCAACGGCCCGGGCGAGATGGCCGACGCCGATTACGGATATGTAGGCTCGGGTCCCGGCAGGGTGACGCTGTACAAAGGCCGCCGGATAGTCAGGCGGGGCGTAGCCGAAAGCGAGGCCATAGACGAGCTTCTGCGCCTGATAGAGGACGACGAAAGGGATAGGCAGGATCAGTTTTAGAAATAGGATCGTCCTCAGTTGAATTGACCCCAAAAGTGTTCAACTTTTGGGACCAGTCTCAATTATATGTTGGCTGCGCACAGCGTCGCTGTCGTAAGGCGCGGCGCTTTCTTTCGACGCGTATCTTAACGCCAACCTGTTTTTCGGACTGATCCCACTTTGGGGGTGTTTTTATGAGATACGGTCATGAAAAAGCCGCAACCGGAAGGGTTGCGGCTTTTGGCTGACAGAGGCTTCGATTACTTCGATGCTTCTACAGACACTTTACGAAAATCTTTCAGGAGTTTCGAAAGTTCGAGAGCTGCTTTGCGGGCGCGGGTGCCTGCAGCCTTGTTGTTTTTGGCGACCTGAAGGTTTGCATTGGTCGAAAAAGCAGCGATCTGCTCGTTGATCTGATCGAGTAATTTTTGCATAATTGTAGTTATTGAAAGGTGATTGATTTCCAATTCGGTGACAAAGCTATAAAAAAATAGTTATAAAAGATACCATGTAAATCTTTTTTACCCCATTTGGATGTTAAAACCGCAAATCAGACCCGGCGTGCGAAACGGGCGGCAGGCTGCGCCGGATTACCGTAAATGACGCGAAATCATTTATTTAAGGTTCAATGGCTTGCATGCAAGCCATTGAACCTTAAATAAATGAAAAATAACAAAGAGTTTTTTGTCAACCTTGCAACCGAGGCTTTACCGGGCGTCCGCATAAGAATTTTAGGTCATTACGGCCGTCCGGGATAAATCGGACCAGTCTGAAAAACAGGGACCAGTCCGAAAAACAGGTTGACGTTAAGATACGCGTCGAAAGAAAGTGCCGCGTCCACAGTAACGACGCTGTGCGCAGCCAACATATAATTGAGAACGATCCGATAAATCCTGTTCCGCCGCCGGTCGGCGAGCCGTATTTTACCTTACCAGCCTGTTGGTGGCGGTATCGGGGAATATGACCGTGGGGGTGAAGCGCTTGGCTTCTTCGAAATCCATCGAGGCGTAAGACACTATCAACACTATGTCGCCCACGGCGGCCAGGCGCGCTGCGGCCCCGTTGAGGCATATCTGCCCGTCGCCCCTGCCGCCTTTTATTATATAGGTCTCGAGCCTTTCGCCGTTGTTTATGTTCAGCACCTGCACCTTTTCCCCTTCTATCATGTTGGCGGCCTCCAAAAGATCCTCGTCTATGGTTATGCTGCCTACGTAATTCAGGTTGGACTGGGTTATGGTAACGCGGTGTATTTTCGATTTGAGTACCTCTATGTTCATGGCGATTATAATTCTATATTGTCTATGAGCCTCACGTTGCCCGCTTTCACGGCCGCGAAGGCGCGCGCCGGGCCGTCCCATGCGGTTATAGGCTGCAGCGTACGCGGATCGGCTATGCGGAAATATACCGTTTCGAGATGCGGGTTTTCATTTATCCTCTCTGCCGCCCACTTTTCTATCTCGGCGGGCCGCATCGCGCCGCGGAGGGAGGCTGCGCTTACGAGGGTGGCGAAGATGTGCGGGGCGGCTGCGCGTTTGTCGGCGTCCAGCAGGGCGTTGCGCGAGCTGAGGGCCAACCCGTCTTCGGCGCGTACTATTGGGCATTCCACTATCTCCAAGCCGTAACCCAATTGCCGCGCCATCTCGCGGATGACGGCTATCTGCTGGAAATCCTTCTGTCCGAAGAACGCCTTGTGCGGGGTTACTATATCGAAAAGGCGGCTTACCACCTGGGCCACGCCGTTGAAGTGGCCGGGACGCGTGGCTCCCTCCATCACTTTGTCTATCTCGCCGAAATCGAACACGCGGGTGTCGGGTTCGGGATATACCTCCTCCACCGGAGGCAGGAAAACTATGTCGACGCCCTCTTTTTCGAGCATGGCCAAATCGCTCGTTTCGTCGCGGGGGTAGTTGCGCAGGTCGTCCTTGTCGTTGAATTGGGTCGGGTTGACGAAGACGCTCGCCACGGTCACGTCGCACACGGCGCGGCATGCCCGCACCAGCGACAGGTGTCCCTCGTGCAGCGCGCCCATGGTGGGGACGAAACCTATCGTCCCGCCCGCGAGCGACCTTATGTGTTCTTTCAATGCCTCGCGGCCCGTAAAGACTTTCATCGGTAGTGCGGTTTTACGCGCCAAAGGTAGAAATAAGAAACAAGACGGTCAAAATTTACTTCCAAAATTCCACGGCATACACCTCACGGGCGCATCCGCATGCAACTGCCCGCAACTGAGGTAGCGACGGGTATGAAAACGTCTACCCGAGGCCGGCCACATATTTGTCTATGTCGGCTTTGAGTTTTTTATAGAGGAAGCACTCCTTGTAGTTTTCGTTGTCGAGCAACGTGTCGCGTACGTTGCGCAGCGAGTTGTTGTAGTTGCTCTGTTCGTTGCGCAGGGCGGTACCCTGTTTGGTGGACATCTCTATGCGGCGGTTGGCCATCATCATCAGCTGGTCGCACACCGAATGCAGCATGACCATCACCACGTTGTCCATTAGCGTGTGTCCCTGCATGAAAAGGTAGACGTTGTCCGGCTCCAGGCCGCGGCGCTGCACCTGGCCCGCGAAACGGTTTATCTCCCCCTCCATCCTCGCGTGGTGTCGCGCAAGGGTCTCCAGTTTTCGCGCAACCTGGCGTTCGAGCCACGTTATGGTGCCGGCGCCGTTATCCTCCACCTCGAGGTAGTTGAGTTTGACGCTGCTTTTGAAGTCTATCAGCGGGAAGAACGACTCGGTCTTCAGCTGCGCCGAAAGGGCGTACCACAGGAACAGGGGGTGTATGGTGCGGGAATAGTCGCGCAGGAAGCGGTCGAAATCGAAAATGCGGGTGTCGTTCTTTGTGGCCTTGACGCATACGTTGTGCAGCGAGGGGGCGTAACAGAGGAAATTCTCGGCCGAGTAGGCGTAGGTGTGGAAAAGGTATGGCGAATTGTTTACCGCGGCCGACTGGTCGGTACTGTCGCCGAACAGGTAATCGAAATCGCTGTCGGCGCACAGCAGCACCGACGGCGACGAGTTGCCGGCCATGTCAAGCAGCACTTTCTTGCCTTTGGCCAGGTCGCGCCGCGCCGGTACGTTCACTTCGAACGTCAGTCCCGCCGATTCGTATTCGTCGAAGATCCCCCGCCAGAAAGCCACGTCGTCGTAACCCTCCACGTAAACCTTCACCATACGCGTATTGTCGTCCAGGGGTATGCGCGAGGCCAGCTTCGCGGGGAGGTACCCCTCCCTTCGCGCCTGCCTGCGTTCCCTGCCGTGCGAGTGCCTGCCCATACGGTTACCTGTTTTTTATATTGCGGCTGAACCACATGAATTCCAGCGACAGCGTATTGATCGCGGTGCGTCGGGCGGACGACAGCCTGTAGTCGGCCGATCTTATCTCGTATTTCAGCCGCAGGTTACATTCGTTGCGGGAGCGGCCGGAGGCGTATCCGTAGGGATAAAACCATCCCTGCGCTCCGGGGACGTTTTTCGCCAGCCGGAAATCGAGGTACATCCCGCCTCCGTAGCGGAAGGATCCCGCGCTCTCGCTGTATTCGACGTCCTCCCTTGCGGCGATGGAAAACCCGGAGTATCCGGCCGACGCGAACGGGATGGCCGACAGCCATTCGTTCAACCGCAGCTTCTGTCCTATCGCTAAATCCATGCCAACTATCGACCACGAGTCCTTGCGCAGGAAGTGTTTGTTTCCGTATACGGCCTCTTCTTTCAATCCGCCGCCTTCGACGCCGAAATTGAACTCGAGAAGCGTGTTTTTGTATATGGCGTCGAACGCGAAGCCTGCGGTGATTGCAGTTTCTCCGCATATCCGCGTCAGGTCCGAAGGCATGAATGCCGCTCCCGCCCATACGCCCCAGCCGAAGTTCCAGTCGGATTCCGTTATGACGAATTTGTCCTCCACCAAATATATGTACGCCGAGTGGGGGTAGCGCCCCGTGAAGGCCGTCGATTGCTTGTGGATATCGTTCAGGGCGTCGTAATCGTCGTCGCGGGTGGTGAGCCAGCGGAGGAATATCTTCAGGAATTCCTTATCCTCAGCGCTTACCCCGGAAGCGTCTATGCGCTCCTCTATTTGTCCCCTGCGACCGTACGATTGCGAAACGAGCGTCTCCATGAGCTGGTCGGGCTGCGGGAATATATGGTTGTCGGCCTGTTGTTGCCGGTCGCCGGCCATAGAGGCGGCGTTTATGCATATCTCGCTGAAATGCCCCGTCCAGTAAAGCAGCATGAAACTTTCCCAGCCGCTGAAAGCGCGGTAACGGGAACCGTCGGTCTGGTCGTTTAGAAAAGCAATTATCTCCGACGCCTTGACGGCATCGTCGTTCATGAGGCTCTCCAGCAACATCTCGCGGCCGTTGGCTATCAGGGTCGACACCGACGAGCGGGTCATGATCTGATCGTAGAGGTTGGGTCCGACGGTAGCCAGGCTATCCTGCGAGGACGCGCGGAAACCGGTAAAAAGGAGAATGGCCGGAAGTAAAAATAGTCTCATCATATTTTATGTCAGGGTTTCGCAATGCAAAAATAATTAAAAACGGCAGACTGCATAATTATCCGGCATCTTTATGGGTCCGGATATTTGCCGTCTGGCAAAATAGGAGTAAATTTGTGGACTGTAATTTGCACCCCGGAATCCGCATATGAGCAATAACGACTGGAAAGCACGGCTCGGGATAGTATACTCCACCAACCCCGACCACCAATATCAGGCCGAAGCCAGGCCCGAGGAGGAATCCGTACCCCCGTCGCGCCAAAACCTCAAGGTGTGGCTCGACAAAAAACAGCGGGCGGGAAAGCAGGTGACCCTCATAAAGGGCTTCCAGGGTCCCGAAACCGAACTCAGGGAACTCGCCGCGCTGTTGAAAAACAAATGCGGAGTGGGAGGCTCGGCCAAAGACGGCGAGATAATAATCCAGGGAGACCACCGCGACCGCATCCTGGCGATATTGGCGCAAAACGGCTACCAGGCAAAAAAAGCAGGGGGATGACGGGCCGCATATCGCCATATGGCCGCGTACTGGCGGCCAGGACGGCATGCGCCGCATTGATCGCCGTACTGTTGTCGCTTCCGGGCCGGGGGCAGTATTACGATCAGGGCGCCGCCCCCGGGAGCGTACGCTGGGATTACCTGAAGACCCCTTTCAATAAGGTCATCTTCCCGTCGGACTATAGCTCGCAGGCCGTCAGGGTTATGCATTACCTCGATACGGTACGCCATTCGGTGGGCTACGGCTACCGTTTCGGTACAATGCGTACGCCCGTGGTCCTGCAGGCCTATAATTTCGCGTCCAACGGCCTGGTCATGTTCGCCCCCACTCGCATGGAACTTATGACCCCGCCGCCCGCGGCCGGTACTCCAGAGCCGTGGCTAAAGCAGTTGGTGACGCACGAGTCGCGCCATACCGTGCAGTACAACAACATGAACAGGCACGTCATAAAGGGCATAAGCTATCTGCTGGGCGACCAGGGCAAGCTCATAGGCGTGGCGTTGTTCCCCCTGTGGGCCCTCGAGGGCGACGCCGTGCTGGCCGAGACGGAGCTTTCCACTTTCGGCCGGGGACTCCAACCCTCGTTTACGCTGGAATACAGGGCTATGGTGGGGGATAAACGAGAGAAATACACTCTGGACAAGTGGTTCTGCGGATCGTTCAAGGACTTTATGCCAGACCATTACAGGATAGGCTATCAGATAACCTCGTACGCCTACACGCGTTACGGCGAAAATATATGGGACAGGGTGGCCGATTACGCCACGCGCTACCCGTACGCCATATTCACCACCAAAATATCGCTGTGGAAGAATTACCGTACCTCGGCCAACCGGCTTGCCAGGGCCGCCCTGGAGGATATGGACAACTACTGGCGGTCGCTGCCCCGCGTGGAGAACAGCGGCTCGCTGATAGCCACCCCCGTGACCTCCTACACCACCTACAGCTCGCCGCTGTACGCGGGGGGCCGCATAGTGGCTTTCAAAAGCGACCTCGACCGCAGTTACAGGATAGTCTCGGTCGATCCGGCCACGGGCGACGAGCATGTGGTCGCCTATACGGGCTATCCCAACTCGCCGCTCAGCTATGACGGACATAATACTTTGGTGTGGAGCGAACTGCGCAACTCCAAATTCTGGCTGCAGAAGGTCAACTCGCAGATATGCTGCGCTTTTCTTTCCACAGGCAAGAAAGGCGTCGTCCCCGGCGAGCGCCAGGCGCTTTTCCCGTCGGTGTACCGCGGCAGGCTCCTTTACGTCCGCTACGATTACGACGGCAGCTACTCCATATGCGAACACGGGCGCGCGGAGCCTTTGCGGCGCTTCCCCCTCCCGGTTTCCATCCACGGGTTGGCCGCCGACAGCCTTACGCGCTCGCTTTACTTTATCGCCGTGGACGAGGGCGGCATGTACATAGGAGCCATGGACGAGGACGGCGGCGTACGTACGGTGCGGGCTGCCTCTTTCGCCACCATCAACGACCTGAGGGCCGACGGCGGGACGCTCTATTTCACCTCCACGCAGTCTGGGCGCGACGAGGCGCATTGCCTCGATGCGCGCACGGGCCGCGAATGGCGGCTTTCCTCATCGGAATACGGCTCTTTCTCCCCTTCGCCCGGATCGGATGGGCAGGTGGTGATGACCACATATACGCCGGACGGCTATATGCTGGCCGTCCAGCCGGACAGCGTACGCTCTGCCTCGCCGTGGAGCCTGATGCCGGAAAATGTGGTCAACCCCCCGCGCAAGCATTGGGACATTCCGCTAAACATGGATTCGATAACGGCGTCCGACACCACGGCGCTGGAGAAAAGGCGCTACCGCAAGGCGGCACACTTGATTAACATCCACAGTTGGATGCCTTTCTACTTCGAGCCGGAGAAACTTATGGAGGAGCAGAACGTAAGCAGCGTCAAGGCGGGGGTTACGCTCCTTTCGCAGAACGTACTGAGTACGTCGTTCCTGGAGTTGCGCTACGCCTTCACAGAGCCTCGCTCGCTCTTCGGAGCCAAGTTCAAATATAACGGGTTCGCGCCCAAGATAGAGGTGGATCTGGACGTGGGTGGCGGCGACAGGCCGGTGTACAACCTGCCGCGCGGAGTTCAAGCGCCGGCTTCCAAACCTTACGTGGGCGTCGACACGTGGGTATATCTTCCACTGGTGCTTTCGGACGGCGCGTACCGGCGTCTGCTTTACCCGTCGGTGCAGTTCAACTATTACAACGGCCTGATATACGAGTCCGACGGGAGCGTTTCGCACGGGGTGCATAAATTTACCGGGGCGTTGCAATATACCGACAACGCCCGCCTGGCCCCGCGCGACTTCCTGCCGAGGCTGGGGTATACCGTCATGGGTACGATGAGCTTCGAGCCGCTCAACGACCGCTTCTCCAAACTGTGGACGGCCTACGCGCGCGGTTACCTGCCCGGAGTGGCGTCCCACCACAGCATCATGCTGCGCGGCGCGTTCCAGCAGCAGCGGTCGGGAGCCGGGTCGTACCATTTCAACCAGAAACTGCTGTTTCCCACGGGAGCAGACTACACAGGCATCACCCCTGGCCGTTATTACGCCTGCGCGGCGGACTACCAGCTGCCGGTGGCCTATCCCGACGGGGGGATAACATCTATAATCTACTTCAAGCGCATAAGGTTGAATCTGGCCGGATATTACGCCCGCTACCGCCCCATATCGGACGGCAAGCTACAGCCATGGCGGGAGACGTCGTCCATAGGGGCCGACCTTATCCTGGACGTAAACATCCTCAGGACGCCCGCCTCGGGTACAAACTACCTGCGTTTTTCGCTTTACCGTCCTTCGGACAGCAGAACGCTCTATTTCGGATTCGATTTTTCCCTTCCCATATAATTTTCCCGCACGCGTATGGCAGCCAAATTGTTTTCGGATATAATCTTCGGGCCGGTGCGCAGCCGCCGCCTGGGCCTTTCGCTGGGAGTCAACCTGCTGCCCCCCCAGGCCAAACTGTGCAACTTCGAATGCATCTATTGCGAGTGCGGATGGAGCGGCGGGGAGAAGAGGCTGAAATTCAACCGCCGCCAGGACGTGTTGAGGCTGCTGGAGGATAAACTGGCTGAAATGGCCGCCGCCGGCGCGCCGCCCGACACGATAACCTTCGCCGGCAACGGCGAGCCTACGATGCATCCCGATTTCGCCGCCATAATCGACTCGGTGATGGAGTTGCGCGACAGGATATGCCCCTCGGCCAAGGTGTCGGTGTTGAGCAACGCCACAATGATAGGCCGTCCGGAGGTACGCGCGGCGTTGATGAAGGTGGATAACAATATCCTCAAGCTCGACTCGGCCTTCGACGATACGGTGCGCCTGGTGGACAATCCGCGCGGCGGATGCTCCGTGGCGCAGACAGTGGCGGATATGAAGCTCTTTCACGGCAGGCTCATCGTACAGACCATGTTCCTCAGGGGGGAGTTCGGAGGACGCAGGGTGGATAATGCCACCGAGAGGGAGGTGTCGGCCTGGCTGGAGCTGCTGGCCGAAGTTAAACCCGAAAAGGTGATGATATACACCATCGACCGCGAAACCCCGGCGGAGAACCTCGAAAAGGTGCCGCTCGCGGAGCTGGAGGCCATAGCCGCGCGCGTAGAGGCGTTGGGCATCCCGTGCAACGTTGCGGGGTAGTCGGACGTCTTTTACCAGGTAGGCGCGCCATGCATATATTTTCAACGGAAAGTCTTATATTTGTGGACGCGCAAAACCATAATCTAACTTAAAATTGCATGTCATGAAGAAAATCATTCTCTCCGCTTTCGCGTGCTTGCTGGCATTTGGTGTGTCCGCACAGGGCAAATGGGGTATCCAGGCAGGCGCCAACTTCACCGATCTCAAACTTTCGGAAGTAAGCATGTCGGACGATATGTTCAGCAGGGCCACCGGATACAGCGCCGGACTGACCTACGACATAAACCTGCCTTTGGGCCTGGGGATCAATACGGGCCTGCTGTTCATACAACGCAAGGTGGAAAGCGAGGTCGCGCAGTTGGGAGGAGACGGCAGCAAGACTTTCGAGAACCGCTACTCGTCGCTCGAACTGCCCCTGAATGTCAAATACCGCTTCATGCTGCCTGTCGTGACGCCCTTTATCATAGCCGGCCCCTATCTCGACTGCGGCCTTTGGGCCAAGCAGGACGGCCGGAAAATGGATTACGGCGACGACCTTGAGCGCTTCACATGGGGCATGACGGTGGGCGCGGGGGTGGACGTGTTCAGGCACATCCGCGTAATGTACCAGTACGACTGGGGTCTTACGGATCTGTCGGCCAGGGAGGCGATGGACAACATAACCACAAAACCGCGCAGCCAGCGCCTTACATTGGGAATATTATTTTAGCCAAATGATAACATTCGAACAAATTAAAGAGCTTATAAGACGCCGGGACGCGTTGGGGAGGCATCTTTGACATCCCCGGCAAACTTATAGAGCTGGAAGAGGAGCAGGACAAGACCGCCGCTCCCGGTTTTTGGGACGATCCGTCAGCCGCCGAGCAGCAACTTAAAAAAGTGGCCTCTATACGCAGTTGGGTGGACGCGTACAAGTCTGTGGAGTCCCTTGCGGACGACCTCGAACTGATGCCCGATTTCGTAAGGGAGGGCGCGGTCGCGGCCGAGGAATTAGACGCTCATTACGCCGAAACCCTCGCGGCCGTAGAGGCGCTCGAGATGCGCAACATGCTGCGCACCCCCGAGGATCGCCTGGGAGCCATAATGGAGATAAACTCGGGCGCGGGAGGCACGGAAAGCCTCGACTGGACGTCGATGCTGCTGAGGATGTACACCCGCTGGGGAGAGCTCAACGGCTATAAGGTGAGGATAATCGACCTCCAGGACGGCGATGAGGTGGGAGTAAAGTCGGCCACGGTGGAATTCGAGGGCGAATACGCCTACGGCTACCTGAAGAGCGAGAACGGCGTCCACCGCCTGGTGCGCCTGTCGCCCTTCAACGCCAACAACAAGCGCCAGACGACTTTCGCGTCGGTATTCGTATCTCCCGCCGTGGACGATACGATAGAGATCGTGATCAATCCCTCCGACATAGAGTGGGATACCTATCGCAGCGGCGGAGCCGGCGGACAGAACGTCAACAAAGTGGAGACGGGAGTGCGCCTCAGGCACATTCCCTCGGGCATAGTGGTGGAGAACACCGAGACCCGCTCGCAGCTGATGAACAAGGAGAACGCCATGCGCATACTCCGCTCTAAACTCTACCAGCGCGAGATGGATAAACGCATGGAGTTGCAGACCGAACTCGAAGGGCAAAAGAAGAAGATAGAGTGGGGGTCGCAGATACGCTCCTACACCCTGCATCCTTATAAACTGGTCAAGGACCACCGCACAGGTCACGAGACGTCCGACACGCAGGCGGTGCTGGACGGCGAACTGGGCGATTTCATAAAAGCCTACCTGATGGAATTCAACTAACCTGACAAGAAGTCGTAACATAATGAAAATAACTCCGACCAAACTAATCGCCGCGGCGTGCATAGCGCTTATGGCCGCCTGCTCGTCGGGCAGGAAAGCGTACCAATCCGGCGACTACTATAACGCCAGTGTCAAATCGGTGGAGAGGCTGCGCAGCGACCCGTCCAACCGCAAGGCCCGCGAGACGCTCGTCAAGGCCTATCCTATGGCCGTGGCCGACGCGCGCCGCAAGGCCGGGATCAACACGCAGGCGCGCGACGTGGCGCGTCTGGAGGGCAACATTGTCATCTACGGCGATATGGTGCGCCTTTCTGAGGAGATAATCCACTGTCCGGCGGCGCTTTCGCTGGTCACCCCGGAGGATTTCCGCAACGAGCTGGAAGAGACCAAACAGATCGTCGGCCCCCTCTACTACGACATCGGGACGGCCGCGCTCAACGGCGGAACGCTGGAGTCGGCGCGCGCCGCATACGACGCTTTCGTAAGGGTTGCCAAATACACGCCAGGCTACCGCGACGTCAACAACCTTCTGGCTCAGGCCCGTTACCTGGCCACCCTGAGGGTGATAGTGACCAAGCCCGTGGTGAACCTGCGCTACTCGCTCGACGCCGACTTCTTTTACAACCGCCTCATGTCGGAGGTTACGCGGCGCACCTACCAGAACCTGGTGCGCTTCTATACCCCAGCCGAAGCGGCGGCCGAAAGGATGAACGATCCCCACCATGTGCTGCTGCTCGACTTCGCCGACTTCACCGTAGGCAACAGCCGCAGTACGTCCGACACCAAAGATTGCGAGTCGGGAGAGATCGTCATAGGCACTACCACGGTAGACGGCCAGAAACACAACGTTATGGGCAAGGTGAAGGCTCGCTTTACATTCAACCGCCTGGAGGTGCTGTCGGCAGGGGCCATGGTGATACGCATAACCGACGCCCACACGGGCAAGGTACTGAATCAGCGCTCGTTCGCCAATAATTCCGTGTGGTTTTCCGAATGGGCCTCGTTCAACGGCGACGAAAGGGCGCTCACGCATGCTCAAATAGAGCTGACTAAGCGTAGGCCGCTGCCCGTCCCTCCGCCCCAGGAGCTTTTCGCCAGTTTCGCCAACCCGCTTTACGCCCAAGCCACTTCGTTCATAAGTTCCGTCTACAGGTAATCGCGCCGATTTTGCGGGTCGCCTCTGTTTATTGGCGTTTCACCCTGTGTTTATGTGCGGATAGAACAAGAATCACTACATTGTTGTCCGGAATTCCGGACAACTAACCATATCGTATCATGAAAAGTACCTTGAGGAATATTCTTCTGGCGGCCGCATTCTCTTCTGCCGTTTGCGGCGTTTCGGCCCAGGGAGGGCGCGGCGCGGGCGGCAACGGCGGCTTTGGGGCCGGCCAGTCCGGACGCCAGCAGCAGACGCAACAACGCCAGCGGCAGCAGGAAAATATACAGGAGGAAGAGGAGCAAGCCAGGGACAACAAGCCGTCCAGGCAGGCCCCGGTCGCCGCGCCGGCGACGGCGCAGCCCGTTTCGGCCGCCGACACCATCAAATCGTTCTCGGGCAAGGTACTCGAACGTTTCAAAGAGCTTTACCGCCGCGGGGTGGACGAGAAACTCTACCTGCAATTCGACAAACCCTACTATGCCGCCGGCGACACCATGTGGTTCAAGGGTTATCTGGTTAACGCCATCACCACGGCCCCGATGCTCAAGTCACAGTATATCTACGTGGAACTGGCCGACAGCAAAGGTGCGCTCCTGGGCCGCTCCAAGATAAAGGCCGAGGGCGACGGGTTCGCCAACTCGCTGTATCTGAAGCCGGATATGCCCGCTGGCGACTATACCGTACGCGCCTACACGCAGTGGATGGAGAACAACAGCAACGACTATTTCTTCACCAGGATATTCCGCATAGGCAATCCCATAGACGAACGTTTCTCCGCCAACGTGTCGTACGACAAACAGGCCGACGGCAAGGTGCTGGCCAAAGTCACCATATACGGCGGTTCCGGCCCGCTGGTCAAGGCGGACATAGACCTGACGCTCGATTCGGGCGGCAAAACAGTTACGTCCGTGGCGCAAACCGACGATAATGGGGCGATAACCGTCCCCTTCACGCCTTCGGCCGGCAGGGGGCTGCTTACGGTGTCGATGGATAAAGGGGCCGAAAAGCCCTGTACGGCAAGTTTCCGCCTGCCCGACTATACTAACGATTTCGACGTACAGTTCATGCCCGAAGGCGGCGCGCTGCTCGGCGGCGTGATGCAGAAAGTGGCCTTCAAGGCAACGGGCGTGAACGGCCTTTCGGTAAAGGTGTCAGGCGAAATTTATAATTCCCGCAACGAAGTGGTCTCCAACCTCACCACGTTCCATAACGGCATGGGCGTTACGAGCCTGGTCGCCGAAGCCGGCGAAAAATACCATGCCGTGGCGCGCTCTGACGACGGCGTGGAGAAACGTTTCGAGTTGCCAGCCGTCCGTACGGAGGGCTATGCGCTGAAGATCACGCCGGTCAGGGGTCGATTCATATGCGAGGTACTGGCCGCCCCGGGCGCTCCGGCCGGCGATATGGCCGTCGTGGTGCATAACCACGGAAGGGTCGTCATGGCCGAGACCTATTCGCCGGGAACGCCCAAGGCCATCGAGATGGATAAGCTGTCGCCCGGCGTGATCCATTTCACGCTGGTGGATAAAAATCTCATGGAGCCTGTGTCGCAGCGCCTGGCCTTCGTCCCGGAGAACGGTAAGTTCACGGCGTCCGTAACGGCGGACAAACTTTCCTACGGCAAACGGGAGAAGGTTACGCTGAAAATAGATTTCACCCGTATGGGACAGCCTGTGGCGGGCGGAACTTTCGGCGTGTCGGTTACCGACGCAGCCGCCGTCAAGTGGGATTCGCTGGCCGGCAACATAGCCAGTAGCCTGCTGCTTACTTCCGACATAAAGGGCTATGTGGAGAATCCCGGCGAATATTTCGCCGACCAATCGCCGGTTACGCTGGCAAAGATAGACCTCCTGCTGATGACTCAGGGTTGGACGCGCTTCGAAATGTCCGACCTCCTAAAGGGCCGCCTGAAAAAATACGAGCGCGAATACGAAGAGTCGCAGGTTATAAGCGGGCGTATCGAAGGGTTCTTCGGCGGCGAGGCCAAAGACGCGTCGCTGTTGCTGGTGGCTCCAAAGATAAAATATTTCGACCAGTTCAAACTGGGCCAGAGCAGCCGCTTCATAATAGACGGGCTTAGTTTCCCCGATAGCGTGGTATTCTCGGTCCAGGCCCAGAGCAAAAGCGGCGGCAAACGCGCCGTGGCCCTGGAGCTGAATCCGGAGCTGTTTCCGGAGACGATGGCTTATATCCCCCCGTTAAGGCCTTCTGAGGCCGCTTTCAGGCTGCCCGACGCTTTTTTGAACAACTCCAAGCAGCGCTATTATTACGAGGGAGGCATGAGAGTGCTGGATCTCGACGCGGTGCAGGTTACGGGACGCCGGAAAGTGGAGCTCGTCAATGGCATAGAGGTGGAGCCTACCCGCTCGGCCACCGAAAAAGATATGGAAGAGAAATATCCCGGCATGACGGCCCGAGAGATTATAGCCGAATTATACCCGCGCAGCGTCAACACGCAGTGCAGGGTGTGGATAGACGATTTCCCCGTGACGGACATCACTCCGGAGGAGGCCGCCGAGGGAGCCGTAGGCGATCTCGACCGCATAGCCGCGGAACAGATAGAGTCGATCTATGTGGTGGCGGACGTGGAGGCGGCCGCGCTGCTGGATGGCGATATGGGTATAGCGGTGGTGATAACCCTACGCCGCGGAGGCCGCAACAACCGCGTCGACCTGCCGTCGATGGTTACTTTCAGGCCCCTGGGATTCAAGAAGCCGACGCAGTTCTACCAGCCCCGCTACGACGTGGCCTCGGTGGCGCGCGACAGCAAACCGGACGCCAGGACGACCCTGCTTTGGGATCCGGCGGTTGTGGCGGGACCCGACGGCACGGCCACAGTGTGGTTCTACACGGCCGACAACGCCACCGTGTACGACGTTATCCTCGAGGGCGTCTCGGCCTCGGGCGACGTGTGCCGGGCGTCCGTTTCGGTGCAAAGGAAGTAGTGTGCATTACTGAGTTAGCTAATTTGTCGCCACACTTTATCCCGGCAGGCGTATGAGAGGGTATCCATTCATGTTTTTAGCGTTGGCAGCCGCATGCATGGCCGCCTTCGGCACACCGGCTTACGGGAGGAAACCCGAGCCGCCGGCCAGGCAGCCATCGGTCGCCGATACCGCCGTTACGTTCGCGGGCAAGGTGGCGGGACGTTTTGTGGACCTTTATAAACGCGGCGTGGATGAAAAACTCTACCTGCAAACGGATAAACCATACTACAGCGCAGGCGATACCATCTGGTTCAAAGGGTATCTCGTGAACGCCGTCACCCACCAGCCCAACATGCCGTCGCGATACATCTACGTGCAGATGCTTTCTGCATCGGGCGACCAGGTGCATTTCAGTAAAATAAAATTGGACGGCACGGGCTATTGGCAGGACGGCCGGGGTTTCTGCAACTCCATCCCGACGACGCCGGTGCTGCCTGCGGGCGACTACCGCATAAGGGCCTACACGCAATGGATGGTGAACGGAAGTTCCGAATTCTTATTCAACCGAGTGGTGAGGATAGTGAATCCGCTCGACGCCCGCTTCTCCACCGACGTGACATACGAGAAGGCCGACGATGGGAAGATGGTGGCCAATATCAAACTCCTCTCGGGCGCAAGCCCCATAGCCGATACGAGGGTCTCATGCCTGCTCTACACCGGAAGCCTGACGCAGAAAGCCGTGGCCCGTTCCGACGCGGGCGGGCGTATAGCCGTTCCATTCACCCCCGCGGCGGGCCGCAACATGCTCGATATTTCGATAGACGGCGCCGAGGGCGAGACTATGCACGCCTCTTTCCGCCTGCCAGATTTCACCACCGACTACGACCTGCAGTTTTTGCCCGAGGGAGGGCCGCTGGTAGCCGCCTCCACACAGAAACTGGCATTCAAGGCCGTATCGGTCGGGGGGCTGTCCGTTGAGGCGGCCGGCAAGATATATAATTCGCGCGATGAGGAGGTGGCCGTCATATCCACTTCGCACAAGGGCATGGGTTGCGTTACGTTCGCGGCCGCGGCTGGCGAAAGGTATTACGCCCGCGTACGCTCCGCCGACGGCGTCGAAAAACGTTTCGCGCTGCCTGCGCCCTCGGCGGGATATGCGCTCGACGTATCGCGCGAGGGAAACGACATGATATGCTGCGTGACGGCCTCGCCGGGTCTGCCGCTCGACGGCTTGGCGATAGTGGCGCACCTGCGCGGCAAGTTGATCGCCGCCGTCGAATATACGCCCGGCGCTCCGCCCAGGATAAGCACGGCCAATCTGCCCGCCGGGATAGTGGCCGTGGCGCTGGTTGACAAGGCCACGCTCCGTACGCTCTCGCAGCGCCTGCTCTTCGTCCCGGGCATGGGCGGCGTGAAGGCCGACATAAGCACCGATAAACCCTCTTACGACAAACGCGAGAAGGTTACGGTGGACATAAAGTTCTCCGCGCCCTCGGGCAAGCCGGTCGCATCGGGCAGTTTCGCCGTGTCGGTCACCGACCGTAGCAGCGTGCGCGTAAATTCCATGGATGGGGGCATAGAGAGCTATATGCTGCTCACTTCCGACCTGAGGGGCAACATAGAGGAGCCGGGCGCATATTTCGCCGACCGCTCGGAAGAGACGCTCGCCAGGCTCGACCTCCTGTTGATGACGCAGGGCTGGACGCGATTCGACATAAAGGAGGTGCTGGAGGGCAGGCTGGGCAAAAGAAATTACCCTCCTGAGACTGAGCAGACGATTTCGGGACGCATAACTGGATTTTTCGGTGGCGAATCGCGGGGGATGTCGCTCATGGTACTTATCCCCAGCATGCATGAATGGAATAAGTACGACCTGGACGACAAGAGCCGTTTCAGGCTCACCGGCCTCGACCTGCCTCAGGATAGCAAGGTTTCGCTCCAGGCGCTCCGAAAATCTGGAGCCAAATCGCGTTCGCTGACCCTGGAGATCGATCCCGACCCTATGCCGGGTCCCGAAAAATTCGCCATGCCGCCGCTCAGGGCGGCCCAGGACAGGGAGATGGTGCCGTACGCGTTCATCAACCAGTCGCGCATGCGCCTTTATTACGAGAACGGCATGCGTACTATCGATCTGGAAGCGGTGTCTGTGAGCTATAAGCGCAAGGTGTCGCTGGCCGGCGTGGAGGTGGTTCCCGACAGGACGCTTAACACCCAGAAACTGGAGGAGAGCTACGGCGGCCTGACGATCGCCGAAATGCTGAAGGAGTTGATGGGCAAACGCGAATACAGGCTGATGAACAACCTCTCTAATTTCCCTATTCGCCTGATGGACATGGATAACCTCTATCCCGATCAGCTCGAATCTATCGATATAATCTCGGGGGCCGACGCCGCAGCAGTGAGCGGCCATGGCGATCGCGACGTGGTTTACCTCACTTTCAAAGCCAGTTTTATGGGCCGCGTGCCTCTCAATTCGCTCGTCCATCTCACCCCGCTGGGCTATAAAGCCCCCGTGGAGTTCTACCAGCCGCGCTACGACTTGGCCTGGAATCGCTCCAACTCCATTCCCGACGTCCGCACCACCCTGCTGTGGGATCCGGGCGTGAAACCCGACGCCGCGGGCCGCGCCACGGTTTGGTTCTACGCCTCGGATCAAAACGCCACCTACGATATCGTCCTGGAGGGCGTAACCTCCTCGGGAGAGATATGCCGCGCCACCGCGTCGGTGCAGTGTAAATGACGCAACGCCCATATGGACAATAATAGAAACCGATAACCAGCCCTGACAATGAAAAAATTCCTCCACCCGCTTCTTCTCGTCGCACTTCTGGCCCTCGTATCCGCCGGGGCTATAATGGCCCAGAAAAAAGGCGGCGGCCAGAACGCCAATAACAAGATAACGCCCATAGGAGGGAACAAGATACAGGCCCCTAAAGGCCAGCCGCAGCAAAAAAACCAGCAGCAGAAAAGCCAGCAAAAGCCCGGGAACGGCAAGCAGGAGCAGGCGGCCCCTGCGCCCAAAATATCGGCGGCGGACACCATGAACTCCTTTCGCGGTAAGGTGGCCGGCCGTTTCATGGATCTGATGGACAGGGGTATAAACGAAAAGGTCTACATGCAATTCGATAAGCCCTATTATAGCGCGGGCGACACCATATGGTTCAAGGGTTATCTGGTGAATGCCGTCACTAACGTACCTAAAATGCCCTCCAACTACATCTATGTGGAGTTGCTCGACCACTCCAGCACGCTCCTGCAACGCATGAAGATAAAGGCCGACGAGTGGGGTTTCCATAACGGCATAGGACTCGACCCGAAAATGCCGGCGGGCGATTACGTGATAAGGGCCTATACGCAATGGATGCGCAACGAGAGCGACAGTTTCTATTTCAGCCGCCCGGTGCGCGTGGCCAACCCGTCGTCCATGGATTTCTACGCCGGCGTAACCTACAAAAAGATAGACGACAAAAAAGTGGCCGCCACCATGACGATCTACAAAGGCCCCTACCCGATAACGGGGCAACAGGTGCTGTGCAAGGTTAAGGTGGGCGGCAAAGAGTCTGACGTTTACGCCAAGAGCGACGCCAAAGGGAGTTTCTCCGTGCCGTTCAACATAACGACAGGCCGCAATTCCATATCCATCGAGGTAGATACGGGCGATCCGGAGATTTACAAGGCGTCGTTCCGCCTTCCGGACTATACCACCGATTTCGACCTGAAATTCTTCCCCGAGGGCGGACCCCTGCTGGCTGCCACCATGCAGCGTACGGCGTTCAAGGCCGTGGGTGTCAACGGCCTGTCCGTGGAGGTGACGGGTAAGGTCTACAATGCGCAGGACGAAGAGGTGGGAGCTATAAACTCCGTGCATAACGGCATGGGGTATATCAGCGTCATGGTCCCCTCCGCCGGGGAGCGATTCTATGCCGTGGTGCGCTCGAATGAGGGCCTGGAGAAACGTTTTGACCTGCCGCAGGCCGTCGAAACCGGTTATGCCCTGAAGATCATGTCCCTGCGCGACCGCATAGTGTGCGACGTGGCCTTCACCCCGGGAGCGCCTGCGGACAGCCTGGGCATAGTGGCCCACGCCCACGGGCGCATCCTCTTCGCCCAGGATTACGTCCCCGGGCAGCCCAAGCTGCTATCCACGGCGGGCCTTCCCGCCGGTATCATCAGTTTCACGCTGGTACACAAACGCACTCTCGAGCCGTTGTCGCAGCGCGTGGCCTTCATTCCCGAACTGCGCAAACCTTCGGTCGCCATCCTCCCCGACAAGCCGTCCTACGGCAAACGCGAAAGGGCCGAGGTGAAACTCACCCTGGCCGACGCGTCGGGAGCGCCTGTCACCGGCGGCTCCTTCGCAGTGTCGGTGACGGACATGAATACGGTTAAGTGGGATACGCTCGCCGGCAATATAAACAGCTACCTGCTGCTCACCTCCGACCTTAAAGGTTACATAGAGGATCCGGGCGAATATTTCCGGGACGACTCGCCTGAGCGGGCCGCCAAGCTCGACCTGCTGATGATGACCCAGGGCTGGACGCGTTTCGAAATGTCCGAGCTGTTGGCCGGCACTCTTAAACCGTACACCTTCGGACACGAGGAGTCGCAGATGATAAGCGGAAAGGTGACCGGGTTCTTCGGCGGGGTAGTGAACGGCGCCGACCTTGCCATCTTCGCTCCCAAGGCGGGTTATATCGACCGCGTACCGCTCGACAACAAACTCTATTTCCACCTTACGGGTCTGAGTTTCCCCGAAAAGACCCAATTCGCCTTGCAGGCGCTCACGAAAGGCGGCGTCAAACGCTCGCTGTCTCTCGACGTCGATCCGGAGACCTTTCCCGGACTCAACGCGCCCATTCCCGCCCTGCGCCCCTCCGAGGCGGCCGAAAAGTTGCCAGAGGCGTTCCTCAACCAGTCGCGCAAGCGCTACGCCTACTATTACGAGGACGGCATGAGGGTACTCGACCTGGCGACGGTGACGGTGACGGAGAAGAAACAGAACAGCGGCCTGCTGTTCGGCGTGGAGTCGTCCAAAACGATAACGGCCGAGCAGATAAACGAAAAATATCTGGGAATGACGGCGATGGAGATGATCCGCGAACTGTATCCGCGCGTGGCCAGGATCCACGGCTTCAAGGCATACATAGAGGATTTTCCCGCAGAGGGAGATCAGCTCCAACAGACATACGCCGAGCAGATAGAAAAGATAGACATCGTGGACGGCCCCGACGTGCTTATGCTGGGCCTGGACAATCCCGACGGCGTGGTGGTACTCATAGAACTCAAGAACGGAATGAACCAGGGCCGCGTACCCCTCTCGTCGCTGGTGGTGGTGAATCCGCTGGGCTATAAGAAACCGACCGACTTCTACCAGCCGCATTACGAGGTGGACAGCGTCAGGTTAAAGGAAAAGTCCATAGATGCGAGAAGCACCCTGCTGTGGGAGCCGCGCATCAAACCGGCCGCCGACGGGACGGCGTCGGTGTGGTTCTATACGGCCGACGACCCCACGACATACCAGATAATCCTCGAGGGAATTACCGAAAAGGGAGAGATATGCCGCGCGGCGGCAACCGTGCAGCGCAAATAATCCTGCCGCCGCATATAGGATTTTGACTGGCCGCGCATATCGCGCAGCGCTTTCTTTCGACGCGCATCTGAACGCCAACCTGTTTTTCGGACTGATCCTTTTTTTGGATAGGTCTCAATTATGTGTTGGCCGCGCCATGTGTGTGGCCAACATATAATTGAGTCCGGTCCGTTTTTTTTGGCGCTTTGTTTGCAGTATAATCAGGAATACAGTACCTTTGCGGATTCAAGGCACTTTTAAACATCGGCTTTATTTATTTCCTGAAAATTCACTATTCTACAGATATGTCTGAAAATCAACAGTTACAATTGGCGCCCAGCTATGTTTTCGAGGTAAGCTGGGAGGTTGCCAATAAAGTGGGCGGCATCCATACCGTCCTGGCCTCCAAAGCGCTGACAATGACAGGTCTTTTGGGCGACAACTATATAGTTATCGGGCCGGACATCCATCGCGAGGGCGACAATCCCGAATTCGTGGAGGATGCCGATCTGCTGAAAGCCTGGAAACAGCTTATGTACAACGACGGCATCCGGATAAAGGTGGGTCGTTGGAAAGTCAAGGGTAACCCTATGGCTATTTTGGTGGATTTCAGCTCGTTCGTGCCTCACAAAGACGAAGTGCTGAAATTCTTGTGGGAGTCCTACCGCGTCGATTCGATAAGCGGCCAGTGGGATTACATAGAGCCGGTGCTTTTCGGCTATGCCGCCGGGAAGGTGGTGGAGAGCTATGTGGAGCATTTCTGCGCCTCGACCGATCGCGTGCTTGCCCATTTCCATGAATGGATGACCTCCTCCGGGGGCCTTTACCTGCGCAGCCGCTCGCCCTATATAGCCAACGTTTTCACCACCCATGCCACTGTCATGGGCCGCTCGCTGGCCGGAAACGGGCTTCCGCTGTACGCCAACCTGGAGAAGTTCAACGCCGACGACTACGCGCGTCAATTCGGCGTGGTGGCCAAACATTCGCTCGAGAAGACGGCCGCCGCGCAGTACGACGGCTTCCTTACCGTAAGCGACATAACCGCCCGCGAGTGCAAATACCTGCTCGGCCACGACGTCAATCTGGTTACGCCCAACGGCTTCGAGGACGATATCGTGTGGAAGGGCGAGGAGTTCGAAACTAAACGCAAGGAGTCCCGCCGGGCTATGATAGGCGTGGCCGAGGCTTGCCTGGGCGTTAAATTCGCCAAGGAGCCGCTGATAGTAGGGACGAGCGGTCGCTACGAATTCAAGAACAAGGGTCTGGATGTTTTCATCGAGTCGCTCAAGCAGGTGGCCCGTAACGACGCCCTGGAGCGCGAAGTGTTGGCTTATATCACCGTGCCGGCGGGCAACGACGGTCCCCGCAAGGACCTGCAGGCCCATCTGGCGGACCCGTCGCAACCTATCGACGGAGCGCTATACCGCCACACCACCCACCACCTGTCGGCGTTCGCATGGGATCCCATTGTGAATGCCATGCGCGGCAGCGGCCTGCTGGAGCGCGATTGCAAGGTGAAGGTGATATTCGTGCCTTCATATCTTAACGGCGACGACGGCATCTTCAACAAGACATATTACGAACTGCTTGCGGGGATGGATATCACCGTATTCGCGTCGTACTACGAGCCGTGGGGCTACACCCCGCTCGAGAGCGTGGCTTTCAGCGTACCTACGGTCACCACCTCTCTGGCCGGTTTCGGCCTGTGGGTGGACGAGCAGAACGCCGAGCATAAAGGCGTGGTGGTGATAGGACGCACCGACACCAACGACGCCCAGGTGGCCGACGAAATAGCCGGCGCGGTGATCCGTTTCGCGGGGATGAAGAAAAAAGATTACGACGCCCACCGCGAATCGGCCTTCGAAATATCGAAGACGGCGCTGTGGGACAATTTGATAACCTATTACGCCAACGCGTACAGGATCGCCCTCGACAATATGGCCGTACGCACCAACCACGTCCCGTACGAGGGCGGCGGAGCCTATAACGAGCAGATAAATTTCGTCCGCCAGCAACTCGTCAGCAACACCCCGTCGTGGACGCGCCTTATGGTGGAGCGTACCCTGCCGGCGAGGCTGCATCCCCTGGAGGAGCTTTCCAAGAATCTCTGGTGGTCGTGGACGCTCGGCGCGCACGAACTATACGAATATATCGACAAGGCCCTGTGGCAGAAGTGCGAGCATAACCCTATAGAGTTCCTCGACAAACTGCCTTTCGCGCGTTTCAAAGACCTGGAACAGAACAGCGATTTCCTGGCCCGCATGGACGCCGTGTACGCCTCTTTCAAGGCCTACATGAGCGAGAAACAAACGGCCAAGGCCCCCTCGGTGGCCTATTTCAGCATGGAGTACGGTTTGCACAACACGCTGAAGATATATTCCGGCGGCCTGGGCATCCTCGCGGGCGACTACCTTAAGGAAGCCAGCGACAAGAACGTGCCTATGGTGGCGGTCGGCCTGCTCTACCGTTACGGCTATTTCACCCAGAAACTCTCTTCGCAGGGTTCGCAGGAGGCCAGCTACGAGGCGCAGAACTTTTACAAGCTGCCCATATCGCCCGTCCGCAATCAGGACGGCAACTGGGCCAGCGTGCAGATAGCCATGCCCGGCCGTGTGGTTACGGCCCGCATATGGAAATGCGAGGTGGGCCGGACAGACCTCTATCTGCTCGATACCGATCACGAACTCAACCTCGACGAAGACCGCTCGATAACCCACCACCTCTACGGAGGCGATTGGGAGAACCGCCTCAAGCAGGAGATCCTGTTGGGCGTGGGCGGTATACGCGCCCTGTACGAACTTGGTATCCAGCAGGAAGTGTACCACTGCAACGAGGGCCACGCGGCATTCATAGGTCTGGAGAGGATACACCGTTTCATCAGCCGCTACAAGCTCTCTTTCAGCGAAGCGCTGGAGGTTGTCCGCTCGTCGTCGCTCTTCACCACCCATACGCCCGTACCCGCCGGACACGACGCCTTCCCGGAGGATATGATACGTCAGTACATGTCGCATTATCCCGACCGTCTGGGCATAACATGGGAGCAATTCATAAACCTGGGCAAGACAAGGCCCAACGATCCCACGGAGCGCTTTTCCATGTCGTTCCTTGCGTGCAACCTCTCTCAGGAGGTCAACGGCGTGAGCTGGCTGCACGGCGAGGTGAGCAAGGAGATACTGGGCGCTATGTGGCCGGGTTACTTCAAGGACGAGCTGCACATAGGCTACGTCACCAACGGAGTGCATTTCCCCACCTGGACGGCCCCCAACCTGAGGCGTCTCTACGCCAAATATTTCTCCGAGGGCTTCATGAACCACAACTACGACATCCCCGCATGGCAAAAAGTCTATAATATAGATGACGCCGAGCTATGGGCTGAGCGTATGGTGTTGAAAGACAAGTTGATAAGATTCGTGCGCCGCCGCGTGAGCGATCCTTCGCAACTCAGGCTCGATTCGCCGCGCCAGATGGTTAAGATAATGGAATCGCTCAGGCCCGACGTGCTGACCATAGGTTTCGCCCGCCGTTTCGCCACTTACAAACGCGCCCACCTGCTCTTCACCAACCTCGAGCGCCTGTCGTCGATCGTCAACAATCCCGAGCGTCCGGTGCAGTTCGTCTTCGCCGGCAAGGCCCACCCCAACGACAAGCCCGGCCAGGATCTGATCAAACGTATTGTGGAAGTGGCCGCCATGCCTCAATTCGTGGGCAAGATCATATTCCTGCAAAACTACGACATGGCTCTTGCGCGCAAGATGGTGCAGGGAGTGGATATATGGCTCAACACTCCAACGCGTCCGCTCGAAGCGTCGGGAACCAGCGGCGAGAAGGCCGTAATGAACGGCGTTATGCACTTCAGCGTGTTGGACGGCTGGTGGGTTGAAGGCTACCGCGAAGGCGCCGGATGGATGCTGCCCATGGAAAGCACATTCGAAGACCAGGGTTTCCAGAACGAACTCGACGCCGAGATGATATACAATATCATAGAAGACGAGATAGTACCCAGATACTACAAGCGCGGGCAGGACAACATACCGCACGACTGGGTTCTTACCATAAAGAGCTGCATTGCGAACGTGGCGTCGAATTTCACCACCAACCGCATGCTGTCCGACTATCAGGAGCGTTTCTACGACAAGCTCTACCACCGCAGCCGCCAGATAAAAGCCTCCGACTTTATGCTGGCCCGCGATATAGCCGCATGGAAACGCCGCGTGAGCAACGCCTGGGATAACGTACGCGTGAAGAACGTCTCGCACCTTGATATGGGCAAAAAGGCCTTCATCATAGGCCAGCCTTACAAGGTTGAGGTGGCCGTGGAGCTTGGCGGCCTCAAGGCCGAGGATATAGGGGTGGAACTGGTTGTGGCCAACCAGATAGACCGCGGTCATATAAAAATATCGTTCACCAAAGAGCTGGTGTTCAACCGTCAGGACGGAGGAAGCGCATATTATGCCATTGAGACTTCTCCGGAGAATACAGGCTCGTTCGACGTGGCCATAAGGGTCTATCCTAAAAACGACAAACTCCCGCACAGGATGGATTTCGCCCTCGTTAAGTGGGTGTAAACGCCATGACTGTCATAAAATAAGTGAGTCCGGAGCCATATCGTGGCTCCGGACTCACTTATTTTTGCCGGAAGGTGTCGTTATGTGGCCGGCATACGTTATGAGGCCAACAGCACTATGGCCGCCAGGGCCAGGGCTATCCCGGCGTAGTTGGTCGGTGAGAGCCTCTCCCTGAAGAGCCATACGCCCACTATGGTCGAGATTATTACGGCCCCGGCGTAGTATAGCGGGTAGAATACCGAGCCGTCCATGGTTTCGAGTGCGTAAAGGATGCCTATGCAGCATACGGCGTTCACCACTCCGAGCAGCACGCCCCAAAGTACCGTGCGCAGCGACGGCGCGGGTATATGTCCTTTTTTCTCGCATACGTGGAATATAAGCCCCGTCAGGGCCGAAGCGGCGAACATAGTTGCGTTGAACAGCATATTGTCGTGGCTGTCGGGAATGCGCATCCTTTTTGCGAATTGCATTATCGTGTCGTTGGCTCCGTTGAACAGGAAGACCGCCAGGGGAAGGGCCGCTTTCAGCCACCATCCCGTTTGCGGCGCGCCTCCGCCTTTCGCCCCTCCATCCTGTTTCAGTATAAGCCACAGGGCGAACAGTATGGCAACCAGCGATATCACTTTAAGTGCGGTGAGCTGTTCGCCGAACGCAATGAATGCGAATATGACCGGAATGGCCATAGCCGCGCGGCCGGAGATGGTGGTAACGGCCACCCCCGACCTCTGCGCCGATACGGCGTAGACGGCCAGCGACAACATGAACATAACCCCCAGCACCATCGAAACCGCAAACCAGGGAGCCGAGGCCACATACCCCAACGGCACCCCTATTGGCGAGAGCAACAGCGATATGGCCGCCGCCACTATATAGTTTACGGTAATGGCCACGGTGGAATCCAGTCCGCGCATCTTTATCATCTTCAGGATGATCACCAATAGTGACGATCCTACGGTTGCCGCCAGTAAATATAACATAATCCGTATTTTTAAATTATTTTAAAATCATTTAGGCCTTTATAATCGCCTTATTGTTGCGGCCGTCTACGAATATGTAAAGCGGCGCAGGAAAACGGACGTGGCGAACGTACTGCCCCTCATAGAGTGTTTGCGCGCCTTCGAGGCTGTCGATGTCCAGGCCGCCGTCGCCCATGAATGGATTTATCGTCAGGTAACCCACGCCGAAAGAGACGAGGTTCTGGAAGAAGTGCGTTCCCTGGCTGGGTTCGATGCGGAAATTCTCCAGGCCGCACTCCACTATTACCTTGGCCTCCGATATCTGCCCCCATTTGACCGGCACCCCCAGCCACGGGTCGCTCGATCCCCACCGTCCCGGGCCTATAAGCACATAGCCCCGCTTCTGGCGCTGCATCGCGGCGTTTACCGCCTCCACCTCTTCGGCCATTTGCGCAGTGCGGCTGCTGTCGAAGGTACGCGGGCGGACGTACACCACGTCGCAGACGCCTTCTATCGCCCCCATGCCCACGGCGCTCTGCGCCCACAGCAGCGCCCCTTCGAGATCCACCTGGCTCCAATCGAGCGACGTGCGGTTCTCGCTCTGCACTATCGGTCTTATTTGTAGGAAATTGAACGTTTTGGGCGAACCGTAAGGCACGTCCATGTTGGCGGCGAACTCTATCTCCACCGGCATGCGCATCTCGCGGCTTCCCATTTCGAGCAGGTCGGCCAATATGTCGGCCAGCGGGAAAGAGTCGTATTTGAGTACGGGCGCGAAGGTTATTATCTTGCGTCCCTCGTCGTAACTGCTGTCCGATATCGACTGGTTCTGCATGTCCCAGGTAGAGGCCACATAGCGCATGTTGCGGAAGTTGCGGGCGGAGTTGATGTCTATCCTGTGCAGGTTGACGCCGTCGTCTATCGAGGTCCGGAACTGTTCCGGCTTCATGTCCAGCACATACATCTGGCGCTGCGTTTCGCGCAGGGTGAGGTCGATGGTGGAGAGCTGCAATATGTTGCGAGGATGGCGCGGCGAGAAACGCAGAACCTGCCCTCCGTCCACCACCAGCTTGCCCAGCCCTACGGCTATCTCGGCCACCCCCTCCTCGGGCTTCTCGTCGCCGAGGGGATAGAAATTTAGCGAGCGGGCCACGCCGGAGATGGTGGGAAAGAACCATCCGCTGTCCTCCGTGCCGCACACCTCCTGTATCACCACCGCCATCTTCTCCTCGGAAAGCATGTTGCCGCTGGCGGCGATGTACTGCCGCGACGAGGCGAAATATATAGAGGCGTAGACGCTCTTGACGGCCTTTTCCAAAAGGCGCAGCGTCTGCTCGTCGTTTCCTCCCGGCGGGATCATGTAGGTGGAATATATCCCGGCGAAGGGTTGATAATGGGAGTCTTCCAATTTGGACGACGAACGCACCGCCAGCGGCCCGCGGGCGTAGCGTATAAGTACGCGCAGTTTGGACGCAAGGCTTTCGGGCAGGCGGGAGGCCACGAATTCGCCCAGTATCCCCTCGTCGGAGATATCGGAGTTGATCACGAACTGCAACCCGTTCTGTTCGATGAATTCGTCGAAATAGTCCGTCGCCACGGTTACGGTACGCGGCAGCATGATGCGCACGCCCGGATATTTGTCGTAGAAACTGTAGCGGTTGAGCATGCTGTTCATGAACGCCAGGCCGCGGCCCTTGCCCCCGAGCGAACCCTCCCCTATACGGGCCATCCATATATTTTCGTTGTACGACTCCTCGTCGAAGCCGGCCACCACGCCCTGCGAAAGCATTATGCGGTAGTCGCGTATCTTGCCGGCAAGGAACGTACGCATGTTGCCCGGATTGTCGAAGTCGGAGGGTGACAGATCCCTCAGTATCCTGCCGAGCGAGAAGATACCGCGGGCAAGCATCCATTTCGACAGATCGCCGCGGCCCGTGTGGTGCAGCAGTACGCCGTCGGGTATGGACGCTATCAGCGACTGCATCTGCCTCAGGTCGCTCGCGCGGCCGGCCTCGGCGCCCGTAACGGGATCGGTGAATATAAAATCGCCGAAGAGGAACTCGCGCTTTATGTATTCGCCGAGGTCGGCGAGAAGGTTTTTCGAGTATTTTTCAAGGAAACCCACCCCCAGCTCCTCTGCCACCGGACGCATGGAAGCCTGCGACGATTGCAGCAGGAAAGGCATACCAGGACTCTCCGTGCGCACCATGCGGCACAGGTCTATCCCCGCGTCGGGTTTTTCGTCCTCGGGCTTGTCGTCCCTGCTGATCACGAAACCCACGTCGGATATCACCCCCAGCAGGTTGTCGCGGTAGCGGGCGTAAAGTTCCACGGCGTCGTTGTAGTTGGTGGCCAACACTATTTTGGGCCGTGAGCGTTTGCGCATGGTCTGCTGCTGCTCGTTGAGCGCCTCGCGCGTGAATTCGGCCGTCTGCTGCATAACCAGACGGTAGACCACCGGCAGGTAAGAGGAGTAGAAGCGGATGGAATCTTCAACCAGCAGAATGGCCTGCACTCCTTTTTTGAGTACGTCGTGCGGAGCGTTGCGTTCGTCCTCTATCAGCTTGACTATGGCAAGGATAAGCTCGGGGTTGCCGTGCCAGCAAAATACATAATCTATCGACGAGCGGTCCTGACCGCTTATGCGGCCGGCCACATCGCGCGTGAAATGCGTCAGCAGCACGAACGGCATGCCGGGACGCAACTCCTTTACCTGCCGCGAGAGGGTGAAAACGTCCGTCTGGCCGACGTTGTACATGCTGATAACAAGGTCGATGCTGTCGTCGGTAGAGAGTTTATCGAGCGCCTCGAAGCCGTCGCCCGCACGGATGAAGGCAGGAGGAGAGGAGAGGCCCAGATCGCCGTATTCGTGGTTTATCTTTGAGTCTATCCTTCCGTCCTCTTCGAGGGTGAAGGCATCGTACGAACTGCATATAAGCAAAATGCGATGTATGCGCCGCTGCATGAGGTTGCGGTAGTCCATTACCTCGAGCGAGGCCCTCGTCCTCTTTTTCCTCTCTTTCATCCGTTATGTCTTTATCTGCAAAAATAAGATAAAAATTCATACCTTTGTTACACTTAAAACAAGCATTATGCAACGATTCGTAATAGAAGAGGTGCTTTCACCCTCGCAAAAGAGTGAGTTCATAGCCTTTCCGAAGAGACTTTATAAGAATAACAGGAATTGGGTGTGTCCGCTCGACTCGGACATAGAGGCCCGTTTCGACCCCTCACGCAACGAGCTTTTCGCCGACGGCCAGGCTATCCGCTGGATAGTACGCAACGCCGACACGGGGCGTGTGGCGGGACGCATAGCGGCGTTCTACAACAACGCGTTGGCCAACATAAACGACCAGCCCACGGGAGGATGCGGATTCTTCGAGTCGATAGACGACCAGCAGGTTGCGGACATGCTCTTCGACGCCTCGCGCGACTGGCTGGCCTCCCACGGCATGGAGGCTATGGACGGTCCCATAAACTTCGGCGACCGCGACCAGTGGTGGGGGCTGCTTGTAGAGGGATATGAGCTGCAACCTCTGTACGCAAACAACTACAACCCCCCGTATTATAAGGAGCTGTTCGAAAATTACGGTTTCAAAAACTATTTCAACCAGTTCTCCTACTACCGCGACATGCGTACCGGGGCGTTCAACCAATCGGTGTACGACCGCGTAAAACGCCTGAACGAAACCCCCGGCTACCGTTTCGAGCATATCAGCAAACGCAACCTCGAGCAGATAGCCGACGATTTCCGCCGCATATACAACAAGGCGTGGGCGCTCTTCACCGGCGTCAAACCAATAGACCACGAGCATGCGCGGAAACTGATGAATACCCTCAAGCCGATAATAGACGAGAAGCTCATATATTTCGCCTATTTCAATGACGAGCCGATAGGTTTCTTCATCATGGTGCCGGACATAAACCGCGTCATCGGGCGTTTCGGCGGCAAACTCAACCTTATCAACAAACTGCGCCTTGTGTGGCTGCTGCGCCGCGGCAAGGCCGACCGCATCTTCGCCATAATCTTCGCCGTCGATCCCGATTTCCACGGCAAAGGCATAGAGTCGGGCATGATGCACTGTTTCGAGCAGACGGTGGCCTCGGGCAAATTGCCATACAAAACGCTGGAGCTGGCCTGGGTGGGTGACTTCAACCCCGTCATGATGCGCATGGTGGAAAATTACGTTTGCGCCTCGCGCCACAAGATGCACACCACCTACCGCTATCTCTTCGACCGCGAAAAAGAGTTCAAACGCTGCCCGCGAATGGGCGTGAAACGCAATACCGCCGTTACGCAATAATAAAAACAAAATATTATGAGTACCCTGATACCCGGCAAAAAACTATCCGGACAAACGCGCCGCGAACACGACCTTCTGGGCGATAAGGAAATTCCCGTGGAATACTATTTCGGAGTGCAGACCATGCGTGCGGTGGAGAATTTCCACATCAGCCGCGTAAGGTTGTGCGCTTTCCCCGAATTCATCCGCGCCCTGGCCGAGGTGAAGCAGGCCGCCGCGCTGGCCAACCGCGACCTTGGCCTTCTCGAACCCGCCATAGCCGACGCCATAGTGGAATCGTGCCGCGAGATAGCCTCGGGACGCCTGCACAAGCATTTCGTGGTTGACATGGTGCAGGGCGGGGCCGGTACGTCCACCAACATGAACGCCAACGAGGTGATAGCCAACCGCGCCCTCGAACTTATGGGCCGCCAGAGGGGAGAATATGAATTCTGCCACCCCAACAACCACGTCAACCTCTCGCAATCCACCAACGATGCCTATCCCACGGCGGTGAAAATAGCCATGATACGCAGTATAGTCAAACTGGCGGAGTCGGTGACGCAGCTTTCGGAGGCTTTCGGACGCAAGGGGGCCGAATTCGCCGATATCATCAAGATGGGGCGTACGCAGCTTCAGGACGCCGTGCCGATGACCCTCGGGCAGGAATTCGACGCCTACGCCGCCAACCTTGCCGAGGAGATAGCCCGCCTGGAACAGAACTCCAAACTTTTCCTGGAGGTGAATATGGGGGCAACGGCCATAGGTACGGGAATAAATTCCGATCCGGACTATACGCCGCTGTGCATCAAATACCTGTGCGACATAACCGGCATGCCCATAGTGGCCGCCACCAACATGATAGAGGCTACGAACGACACGGGGGCCTTCATAATGAACTCCTCGGCGCAGAAGCGCATGGCGGTCAAACTGTCGAAAATATGTAACGACCTGCGCCTGCTCTCGTCCGGGCCGCGCGCCGGGCTTAACGAGATCAACCTGCCGCCCATGCAGCCGGGATCGTCCATTATGCCCGGCAAGGTCAACCCGGTCATTCCCGAGGTGGTAAACCAGGTGGCTTTCCGCGTCATAGGCAACGACCTTACCATAACCATCGCCGCCGAAGCCGGGCAGTTGGAACTCAACGTGATGGAACCCATCATAGTGCATTGCCTCTTTGAGAGCATAGACATGCTCATCAATGCCATGGACACTCTGCGTACGACATGCGTGGACGGCATAACGGCCAACGCCGACGTCTGCCGCCGGATGGTCTATAACAGCATAGGGCTGGTGACAGCCCTGAACCCATATCTGGGTTACGAAACCTCCACCATGCTGGCCAAAGAGGCATTGCAAACAGGCAAGGGCATCTACGACCTGGTACTTGAAATGGGGTTGATGAGCAAAGACGAACTGGATAACGTTCTCAAGCCTGAAAACATGGTGAAGCCACGTAAATTTTTACACAAGAAGTAGTTGGACGAAAAGAACACCCCGTTTATAAACCCCGGCGAGATACGGGATATATTGCGCCGGGAGGATAATCCCTCCGTCGAACAGGTGCGCCGCGTGGTGGAGCGCTCGCTGGCGCTCAACCGTTTGTCGCTCGAAGAGACGGCCGTTCTGCTGGGCGCCAGAGGCGAGGAGTCGACCTCGATAATAATGGAGGGTGCGCGGACGCTCAAACGCGCCGTTTACGGCGAGCGCATCGTACTCTTCGCGCCGTTGTATATAGGCAACCGATGCACCAACAACTGTTCCTATTGCGGTTTCCGCCGCGACAACGCGCTGGCCGTGCGCCATACGCTTTCCGACGCCGAGCTGCGCGCCGAGGTCGCGGCCCTGGAGCGTACGGGGCAGAAGCGCCTCATACTGGTCTACGGCGAGCATCCGGCTTATAGCGCCGAGTACATAGCCCACACCGTGCGCGAGGTCTACGCCACGCGGGGCGAGGCTTCCGACCGCATAAACCGCGTAAACATCAACGCCGCGCCTTTCGACACCGAAGGTTTCCGCATCGTACACGATGCGGGAATAGGCACCTATCAGATATTCCAGGAGAGTTACGACCGGGAGGTCTACGCGCGTTTCCACCCGTCGGGACGCAAGGCCGACTACGACTGGCGTTTGACGGCCATGGACAGGGCCATGGAAGCGGGGATAGACGACGTGGGTCTGGGAGTGCTGTTCGGTCTGGGCGATTGGCGTTTCGAGGTTATGGGCCTGGTGCGTCACACCATCCACCTGGAGGAGTGTTTCGGCGTAGGGCCTCACACCATCTCTTTCCCGCGCACGCGTCGGGCCTCGGGGGTCGATCCGGCGCTGTTGTCGCCCGTGGGCGACGACGATTTCGCGCTGGCCGTAGCCGTCCTGCGGCTGGCCGTTCCCTATGCGGGGCTTATATTAACCGCAAGGGAGACGCAGGACCTGCGCAACAGACTGATAGATTACGGTATATCGCAGATAGACGCCGGCACGAGATTGGAAATAGGAGGCTACGCCGCCTCACGGGCCGCAGGGCAGGACATTAACCGCGAACAATTCGAGCAGTCGGACGGCCGTACGCTGGCCCAGGCTGCCGAGGAGATGATAGAGGCCGGCATGATCCCCTCGTTCTGCACGGCCTGCTACCGTCTCGGACGCACGGGCGAGCATTTTATGGCTTTCTCCACCAAAGGATTCATAAAACGTTTCTGCACCCCCAACGCGTTGCTCTCGCTGGCCGAATATATCGAGGATTACGCCCCCGAACAGCTGCGCGAAAAGGGATGGAAACTGATAAACGGCAAACTGTCCGAAGATCCGGAACTCGAAGCCGCATTGAGGGCCGACCTGGAGGAAATCCGCCGCGGCCGCCGCGAGATAATATATTGACGCCGCTTGCCGGACGCTCTTTACGCAGGTAATGGTGTCCGATAGCGATATATATCGCCAAATTTTGTATTTTTGCACCTTAACGCGCCGCATATTGCGGTCGTTCAGGAAAAATCCTACGACAAAATGAATTATTTCCGCAAACTCAACGTTATCGCCGGCTGGATGGCTTTCGCCGTTTCGGCTACGGTGTACCTTATGACCATAGAACCCACCGCGAGCCTGTGGGACTGCGGCGAGTTTATAGCCACTTCGTACAAGCTGGAGGTGGGACACCCTCCCGGCGCGCCGCTCTTCATGATGATCTCGCGTCTGTTCACCCTGCTTGCGCCCGACGCCGCCCATGCGGCCATGATGGTCAACGCCATGTCGGCGCTGTGCAGCGCACTCACCATAATGTTCCTTTTCTGGACCATCACCCACCTCGCCCGCCGCGTATACGACCGCCGCGAGGATGAGTTGTCCGTCTATCAGACCTGGGCGATAGTGGGGGCGGGGCTTATAGGCTCGCTGGCCTACACCTTCACCGACACGTTCTGGTTCTCGGCCGTCGAGGGAGAGGTCTACGCCATGTCGTCGCTTTTCACGGCGGCGGTCTTCTGGGCCATCCTCAAATGGGAGAATGTGGCAGACCAGCCGCACAGTACGCGCTGGCTGGTGCTGATAGCCTATCTTATGGGCCTTTCCATAGGGGTGCATATTCTCAACCTGCTCACCATTCCCGCGCTGGTGTTCGTATATTATTTCAAGAAATATCCTAAGACGACCTTCTGGGGGTCGGTTGGGGCGCTGGCCGTATCGGGAGCCATATTGCTTGCCGTAAACGGCATCATCATGCCCTACACCGTGCTTATCGGGGCGTGGTTCGACAGGATGATGAATGCCGCCGGACTGCCTGTCAACGCTGGTTTCGCCTTCTACTGTTTCGTCCTCTTCGCCCTGGCGGCCTGGGGCGTGTGGTATACTCATAAACACGGTAAAGTATTGGCAAACACGATAGTGCTTTGCACCACCGTTATCTTGCTCGGCTACGCCAGCTACGCGTCGGTGGTGATACGCGCCACGGCCAACCCGCCGATGAATTCCAATAATCCCGACAACCCTTACAGCCTCTACTCGCTGCTCGGACGCGACCAATACGGCTCCAAACCCATAGTCAAAGGCCCGTGCTACTCTTCGCCCGTGGTGAGTCCGAACAACAAAACCACCTATTACGTGGGCGACGACGGCAATTACAAGTCGGCGGAGAGTTTCGCCGGAAGCTATAATTACGCCCCCGGCTTCGAATTCCTTTTCCCCCGGATGTGGTCTTTCAACGACGAACATATAGAGGGGTACAAACGCTGGGTGGATATAAAGGGCCGCAAGATACCTTATCACGACCAGGTGATAACGGTACCCACCTTCGGAGAGAACCTGCAGTATTTCTTCGCCTACCAGTTCAATTTCATGTTCGTGCGCTACTTTATGTGGAATTTCGTGGGACGGCAGAGCGACGTGCAGTCCATGGGCGAAATAACCGACGGCAACTGGCTCTCGGGCATAGACGCGGTGGACGAGATGCATCTCGGCCCGCAGACGGGCCTGCCCGACGAGATGGCGCAAAACAAGGGCCGCAACAAATACTATTTCCTGCCTTTCCTGCTGGGCCTGCTGGGAATGCTCTACCACCTCAACCGTGACTCCAAAAACTTTACGGTGGTGATGATGCTTTTCATACTCACCGGGGCCGCCCTTGTGGTCTATTTCAACTCAAATCCCACCGAGCCGCGCGAGAGGGACTACGTCTATGCCGGGGCTTTCTACGCATTCTGCATCTGGATCGGTTTCGGGGTGATGTGGCTTTCGGACCTTATCTGCAAACTGGTCCGCAAGGAGGGCGTGGCCGCCGCTGCCGCCGCCACGGTGGTGTGCGCCGTCGTGCCGGGCATCCTGGCAGCGCAGAACTGGAACGACCACGACCGCTCGCACCGTTACATAGCACGCGACATCGGATGGAATTACCTGAGCGCCTGCCTGCCTAACGCCATAATAATGAACTACGGCGACAACGACACCTTCCCCCTGTGGTACAATCAGGAGGTGGAGAGCGTCCGCCCCGACGTGAGGATAATGAATATGAGCTACCTGCAGGGCGACTGGTATGTGCGCGAGATGACGGTCCGCTCCAACGAATCGGCTCCGGTACCCTTCTCGCTGCCGCCACACAAGTACGTCGCCAACAACGATATATTATACGTAGGCGATGTGACGGGAGGCCAACGGACGGATCTTAAAATGGCCATGGACTTCGTTGCCAGCGACAATCCCCGTACCCAGATGGAGGGTTCGGACTTCCTTCCCGCCAAGAAATTCTCGCTGCCAGTAAACAAGAAGAACGCCGTCGAGAGCGGGATAGTGAAGGCCGGGGACGAGGCGCTTATGGAGGACACCATCTTTTTCGAAATATCCCGCAATATGCTCGACAAAGGGCAGATGATGTTCCTCGACCTGCTGGCCACCTTCGACTGGAAACGTCCGCTGTATTTCACCCAGCTGCAGTGGATGGCTGATTTCAAAGGCCTGAACGATTACCTGCAGTTCGACGGTTACGCCTACCGCCTGGTACCGATAAAAACTCCTGTAACCGACCGCGCTAACGTGGGACGCATAGACGTCGATTACCTTTACCCCTTGCTGACGGAGACTTTCCGCTACGGCAATGTCAAGGATCCGAGGGTCTACGCCGATTATTTCACCCGATATAACCTTGGCGTGTCGCAGGCGCGCAACGCTTTCGCACGCCTGGCCGACGGGCTTATCGAGAGGGGCGACAGCACGGGGGCGGTGAAGGTCCTCGACCGCGCCCTGGAGGAGATGCCCACGAGCCAGATAGGTTACAACGACGTGCAGACCACCCCGCTGGTGAAAGCCTACTATCGCGCCGGCGCGACGGAAAAGGCCGACGCCCTGCTGTGGGAATACGCCGACAACCTGATACAGTACCTGAGGTACTATTCAACCTTCAAGGGCCGCAAGGCCGAGTTGGCGGCCGATGTGGCCAACCTGAAAATGTACTATCTCTCAGGCCTGTTCGCCATAGCACAGGATAACAACCGTACGGAGTTGACCGACAGGATAACCACCGAACTGGACAGGTAGGAACTGTCGGATATGGCGCTTCCCGTAAAACGGCCTGAATCATTGCGATTCAGGCCGTTTTATGCGGATATGAGAGATCAGTCTCAATTATATGTTGGCCGCTTACGGCGTCGTTACCGTCAGGCGCAGCTTTTTCCTGCGCGCGCATCTTAACGCCAACCTGTTTTTCAGACTGGTCCGATATGAGGATATGTTTGGATTATCCCGGCGCGTCATTCTTCGCCGGATTCGAAATCGGCTACTATCTGGGGTAGGGATTTGCCGCTTTTCACCCCTAATTTACGCAGGTTTTCGGTGCGGGATATCAGGTTGCCTTTTCCCGTTTTGAGTTGGGAAACGGCCTTTTCGTAATTTTTCTGGGTTGCCTCCAGCCCTTTTCCCACGTCGGCCAGGGTTTCGGCCAGACCTATCAGTTTATCGTAGAGGTTGGCGCCTGCCTGGGCTATTTCGCGGGCGTTGCGCGTCTGGTCGTCGCGCTTCCACATGTCGTGGACTATCTTCAGGATCGGGAAGAGGCTTGTGGGACCCGCCACTATCACCTTCGCCGCGTACGCGTCGCTCAACAGGGCGCTGTCCCAGTTTACGGCGGCCAGGAAAGCCGGTTCGTTGGGTATGAACATCACCACGAAATCGGGCGAATGCAACTCCACGTCCTGGTAGCCTTTGGCGCTCAGGCCGCGCAGGTGGTTTCGCACTGATTTTACGTGGTCGTCGCGGTGGCGGAGGCGCTGCTCCTCGCCTTCGCAGTTGTAATAGTTTACGAATGCCGTCAGGGCCACCTTAGAGTCCACTATTATCCTTTTGCCGTCGGGCAGGTTCACTATCACGTCGGGGCGCAGGTTGTTCCCGGCTTCGTCGGTGAGGTTCTCCTGCACGACGTACTGCTCGCCGCGTATCAACCCGGCGCTCGACAGGATGGTCTCGAGCAGCATTTCGCCGAAATCGCCCTGGGTCTTGGAGTCGCCCCTCAGGGCGCGGGTGAGGCTGTTGGTTTCGGCCGATATGCGGCTCGTCTGGTCGAGCAGGTTCTTTATCTCGGCCTTGAGTTCCCCGCGCTGCGTGTTTTCGGCGGCGTAGATATGCTCCACCCTCTGTTTGAAGTCGGAGATGTTCTCGCGGAAAGGCTTGAGCATCATCTCCAGCGACTCCTTGTTGGCTTGTTTGAACTGCGTGGATTTCTCATCGAAGATGGAGTTGGCCAACACGCGGAATTCTGCCCGGAAAGCGTCCTGCATTTTAGTGAGTTTGTCCGCGTCGGCAGCTATGGCGGCCTGCAGCGATTCTATCCTCACGGCGTCGGCGGCGTTGCGGGCGGCCATCTCTCTCGATTCGGCCTCTTTTGCGTCCAGGTCGCGGCGAAGGGCCGCGGCAAGCCTGTCGCTGCGCCGCCAGGCCAGACATGCGGCCAGAAGGCATACGAACAACGGAATGGCTATGGCTAAAGTCATATTGCGGGGGGATTATCCTGCACAAAATTATAAAAATTGGCGTACCTTTGCAAAAAGAGAAAATTATGGCAAGGATCATATCCCCCTCGATGCTCTCGGCCGATTTCGGTCACCTTGGGCGCGACACCGCAATGGTGGATCGCTCCGCCGCCGAGTGGGTGCATATAGACGTTATGGACGGGGTTTTCGTCCCTAATATATCTTTCGGCTTTCCGGTGATGAAGGCCATCCGCAAGGCTACGTCCAAATTCATGGACGTACACATAATGATAGTGCAGCCCGAGCGTTACGCCGTGCGTTTCGTGGAGGCCGGAGCCGACCTGGTCACATTCCACCTGGAGGCCGCCGCCGACGCCCGCAAGCTTGCCGCCGATATACGGGCCGCCGGAGGCAGGGCGGGGATATCGATCAAGCCCGCCACGACGGTAAGCGCCCTTAAGGAGATTTTGCCGTATATCGACCTTGTGCTGATAATGAGCGTAGAACCTGGTTTCGGCGGACAGTCGTTCATAGAGGGTAGCTGGGATAAAGTGCGTGAACTGAGGAAGATGATAGACGGCGCGGGGCTGAACGTGCTTATAGAGATAGACGGAGGAATAAATACGACCAACGCGCACGCCCTCTTCGAGGCGGGGTGCGACGTATTGGTGGCCGGCAATGCGGTGTTCTCCTCGCCCGACCCTGAAAAAACCATAGAGGAGCTTCTTAAATAAATGATATCTATAGACAACGTAACGGTCTCGTTCGGGGGATGGGACCTTTTCAGCGACATATCGCTTCTGGTCAACCCCCGCGACCGCATAGGCCTGGTGGGTAAGAACGGGGCCGGAAAGACAACGCTGCTGAAAGTCCTCACCGGCGAGCAGGCGCCCTCTTCGGGCCGCGTGTCGGTAGGTACGGGCTGCACCATAGGTTACCTGCCGCAACAGATGAAGGTGGCCGACACCACATCTCTGGCGGAAGAGACGGCCACGGCCTTCGCCGAAGTGCTGGAGCTGGAGGCGCGCATAGCCGAGGTGACCGAAGAGATAGCTGTACGCACAGACTACCACAGCGACGCCTACGAACGCCTGCTGCACGAGCTTAACGACGCCACCGACCGCTATCACATCCTGGGCGGCGACGCCCGCGAGGCCGAAATAGAACGCACGTTGCTCGGCCTCGGTTTCCGCCGCGAGGATTTCGGCCGTCCCACCCGCGAATTCAGCGGCGGATGGCGCATGCGCATCGAGCTTGCCAAGCTGCTTCTGCGCCGCCCGTCGGTGTTCCTGCTCGACGAGCCTACGAACCACCTCGACATAGAGTCGATACAGTGGCTCGAGGGTTACCTGAGGGATTATCCCGGGGCGGTTGTGCTTATCTCGCACGACAGGGCTTTTTTGGACAACGTCACCAACCGCACGGTGGAGATATCGCTCGGCAAGGTAACCGACTACAAGGTGTCGTACAGCCACTACGTGGAGCTGAGGCGCGAGAGGCGCGAGCAGCAGATGGCCACTTACGCCAACCAGCAGAAGATGATAGAGAAGACCGAGGAGTTCATCGAACGCTTCCGCTATAAGCCCAGCAAAAGCAACCAGGTGCAGTCGAGGGTAAAGCAGCTCGAAAAACTCGAAAGGGTGGAGGTGGACGAGGAGGATCTGAGCGCGCTGAACATAAAATTCCCGCCCGCCCCGCGCTCGGGACAGATAGTGGCCGAGGTTAAGGACGCGGGCAAGGCTTTCGGCGACAAAAGAATATTCTCCGGAGCCACGTTCCACGTCGAGAAGGGCGAAAAGATAGCCCTGGTGGGGCGGAACGGCGAGGGGAAGACCACTTTCGCCCGAATGCTCCTCGGCGAGCTGCAGCCCACGGAGGGTCTGGTACGTATAGGACACAATGTCAACACGGGTTATTACGCTCAAAACCAGGACGATCTGATGAACGGCGATTTCACTGTGTTCGATACCCTGGATCGCGTAGCCGTAGGCGACATACGCACGCGCCTGCGCGACATCCTCGGGGCGTTCCTGTTCCGCGGCGAGGATATAGACAAAAAGGTAAGGGTGTTGTCGGGCGGCGAGCGCTCGCGCCTGGCTATGGCCCGCCTCATGCTGGAACCATACAACATGCTCGTACTCGACGAGCCGACCAACCACATGGACATGCGCTCGAAGGATATCCTCAAAGGCGCGCTGCAGAAATACGACGGCACGCTGGTGGTGGTGTCGCACGACCGCGAATTCCTCGACGGCCTGGTGGACAAGATATACGAATTCCGCGACGGAGCCGTCAGGGAATACCTTGGCGGGATATACTACTTCCTCGAAAAGCGCAAGATAGAGTCGATGCGTGAGATAGAGGCCCGCAATGAACCCCGGCCGCAGTCCGCAAAAGCAGCCAGGGCCGCCTCGGCCGCAACCCCCGCGGCTACCGCCGTCCCGGAAGTCCCAGCGCAGAAGCGGGACTACCGCCAGAAAAAAGAGAACGACCGTGCCGTACGCAAGGCGCAGGCCGCCGTAGCGGCCGCCGAGGAGAAAATATCATCCATCGAGGCCGAGATAGCCGCCTGGGACGCCCGCCTGTCGGACCCTGCGGCCAGCGGGGTGGATATGTCGGACCCCGCGACATTCGAAAAGTACAACGCCCTGAAAGCCGGCCTGGACAAGGCCATGCACGAATGGGAAAAATTGAGTTACGAGCTGGAAATAATATCGTCGGAGTAAAAAAATCATAATGGAAAAGAACATAATATTCGGCATCCGTCCCGTTGCGGAAGCCATCGAGGCGGGCCGCCAGATAGAGAAGGTATACTTTAAGAAAGGAGCCGACGGGCAGCTTTTGGTCGAACTGCGCGACCTCTGCCGCCGTGAACACATATCCTCGCAGGAGGTGCCGGGCGAAAAGCTCGATTACCTTACCCGCGGCGTCCACCAGGGCGTGGTGGCGCGGATGGCCGCCATAGGCTATGTAGATCTGCAGGATATGTTGGACTCGGTCCCCGAGGGTGAGACGCCGCTGCTGGTCTTGTGCGACGGGGTGACGGACATCCGTAACTTCGGGGCTATAGCCCGGAGCGCGGAGTGCGCCGGGGCGCACGGTCTTATCATGCCGGTAAAGAACTCCGCCCCGGTGAACGCAGAGGCGGTGAAAAGCTCGGCCGGGGCGCTCAACATAATCCCTGTATGCCGCGTGGGCAGCGTCCGCAACGCCATACGTACGCTCCAGGCTGCGGGATTGCAGGCCGTGGCCGCCGACGAGAAGGCCAACAAGGAGATTTTCTATTACGACATGGACAAACCCACCGTGCTGATCCTTGGAAGCGAGGATCAGGGGATATCCAAAGAGGTGCTGAAGATATGCGACGGCTATGTGTCCATTCCCATGAAGGGCAAAGTGGGGTCGCTCAACGTGTCGGCCGCCGCCGCCGTGATGCTTTTCGAGACCGTCAGGCAGAGGTCCGCTAAAAAATAACGTTATATGGAGAGCCTGTGCCGCGACGCCGTGGCGTTGCTTGAAAAAATGATAGCCATCCCCTCTCCGAGCAGGCGCGAAGAGGGGACGGCGGAGCTTATAGCCGCATTTCTGAAAAGCATCGGCGTGACTCGGGTGCATCGCTCGGGCAACAACGTATGGGCTTTCAACCTGCATTACGATCCGGCCAAGCCTACCGTTCTGCTCAACTCGCACCATGACACCGTGGCCCCAAATCCGGCCTACACGCGCAATCCCTTCGAACCTGTCGTAGAGGACGGCCGCCTCTTCGGGTTGGGAAGCAACGACGCCGGGGCGAGCGTCGTGTCTCTGCTGGCTCTTTTCCGCCACAACTACTTGCGCGGAGATATGCGATACAACCTTTGCGTGGCCATAACGGCCGAGGAGGAGATAAGCGGTGCGGGCGGCCTGGAGAGCGTCATTCCTCAGCTTGGACCGCTGGATTTTGCCATAGTGGGCGAGCCAACCGGAATGCAGCTGGCCGTGGCCGAGCGCGGGCTGGTGGTGCTGGACTGCGTGGCCCGCGGCCGCGCTGGACACGCCGCAAGGGAAGAGGGCGACAACGCCATATACAGGGCGATAAAAGATATTGAGTGGTTCCGCACTTACCGTTTCGAGCGAGTGTCGGAAGATTTCGGCCAGGTGAAAATGAGCGTCACCATGATAGACGCAGGTACGCAACACAACGTGGTGCCTGCCGAGTGTCGTTTCACGGTGGACGTGAGGGTAACGGATCGTTACACGAACGAGGAGGTGGTGGAAGAGGTGCGCCGCCGCGTGGAGTGCGAGGTTACGCCCAGGTCGCTTAGACTCCGCCCATCGTCCATCCCGCGCAGCCATCCGGTAGTGCGGGCAGGCGTGGCCCTTGGACGCACATGTTACGGATCGCCCACAACCTCCGACCAGGCTTTCCTGAGCGTACCCTCGCTAAAAATGGGTCCCGGCGATTCGGCCCGCTCGCATACGGCTGACGAATTCGTGCGCCTCGACGAGATAAGCGAAGGCATAGGATTGTATATAAAATTATTAGACACCATACTCTGATGGCAAGAAAACTCTGGTCTAAAGGCCTGGACGGCAACGCCGCGGTGGAGCGCTTCACCGTGGGGGCCGACCGCGACATGGACGCCCTGCTGGCCCGCGCCGACATACTCGGTTCGCTGGCCCACACCCGCATGCTGGCCTCTATAGGGCTTATGGACGCCGGCGACCTCGAGGCTGTGCAGCGTGAACTCAAAGCGTTGTACAAAGAGGCCGTGAGCGGCGGTATAACCGTCGAGGAGGGTATAGAGGATATACATTCGCAGGTTGAATTCATGCTTACCGAGCGCCTGGGCGAAGCGGGCAAGAAGATCCACAGCGGCCGCTCGCGCAACGATCAGGTGCTGGTGGACCTGCGCATCTTCCTGCGCGGCGAGATACGGGCCGTGGTGGAAGGGGTGCAGGAGCTTTTCGCGCTGTTGCAAACGCTTTCGGAGCGCCACAAGGATATCCTCATGCCGGGTTACACACATCTCCAGGTGGCCATGCCGTCGTCTTTCGGGCTTTGGTTCGGGGCCTATGCGGAGAGCCTGGTGGACGATATGCAGATATTGCTTGCCGCATATAAGATATGCAATCGCAATCCGCTGGGGTCTGCCGCCGGCTACGGCTCGTCGTTCCCGCTGGACAGGAGTATGACTACCGAGTTGCTCGGATTCGACTCTATGGACTACAACGTGGTGTACGCCCAGATGGGGCGCGGCAAAACCGAGAGGGTAGTGGCGCAGGCCCTCGCCTCGGTGGCCTCCACCCTGGGACGCCTGGCCATGGATAACACCCTGTTCCTTAGTCAGAATTTCGCTTTCATATCGTATCCTCCGGAGCTGACCACCGGGTCGAGCATAATGCCCCACAAGAAGAATCCCGACGTGTGGGAGATAATGAGGGGCCGCTGCAACCTGATGCAGGCCCTGCCAAATCAGATAACGATGTTGCAAACCAACCTGCCCCCGGGCTACAACCGCGACCTGCAGCTCCTCAAGGAGGTGCTGTTTCCGGCCGTCGGGCAGATGCGCGACATGCTGTCCATGTGCCGCATGATGCTGGAAAACGTATCCGTGAACGACGGCATCCTGGACGATGCGCGTTACGACTACCTCTTCAGCGTGGAGCAGGTAAACCGCATGGTGCTGGACGGCATGCCTTTCCGCGAGGCGTACAGGAATGTGGGGTTGGCCATAGAGCGCGGCGACTTCGCCCCGGAAAAATACGTGAGCCACACCCACGAGGGTAGCATGGGAAACCTGTGTACGGCGCAGATAGCCGCGCTGATGGACCAGGTGACGGCCGGTTTCAATTTCCAACGGGTGCGTGACGCCGAAAATAAATTGACCGAATAACGATGAAAAAGATCATTCTATCGATTGCCGCCATGGCGGCCTCCCTGCAAGGCCATACGCAAACCGCCAGGAACTCCGATTGGAACGCCGACCTGGACTATCTTGCACGGGAACTTCCGGCGCGCCACTGCAATCTGTTCGCCTCGAAAAGTCGGAGTTATTTTTCACACGGCATAGAAGAGGTAAAGGCGCTGTCCGCCGGCGCGTCAACTGCCGCCGTGGCGCTCAGGACGCAGCAACTTGTAGCCGGGATGGGCGATTCGCATACCAGGCTGAATTTCATAGCCGCCCTCGACCGCTCGCAGGTGCTGCCGTTGCAGTTGTACTGGTTCAGCGACGGGATATTCGTCCTGGCTTCCACGCGTGAGAATGCGGATATTGTGGGTTGTAAAATAGTATCCGTAAACGGGTTTCCCTTGGAGCAGGTTGCCGACAGCGTGGGGACGCTCGTTACGGCCGACAACCGGTCTATGTTTATTAATGCGGTTCCCAAATTGTTGCCGTTCGTACAGATACTCGGATATTTCGGTTTCACGAAGGGTGACGGCGTGGAGCTGGGGCTGCAAAGTTCCGACGGGAAAGCCGTAACGCGTACGGTAAACCCCGCTTCGCTGGGCCGGGATAATATACAGCGGTGTAAAATCGATCGTCCGGCCCTCTGCTACAGCAACGAAAGGGCATTGTTCTGGGATTCTTACCAGGCCGCCGATAAGATATATTACCTGCAATACAACAAATGCTGGAGCAGGGAGTTGGCCAAAAATGGCGGCGAAGCGAATACGGCCGGATTACCGTCTTTCAAAGAGTTCGAAGACAGGGTGTTCATGACGTTGAAGACCAAACCGGTGGAAAAGATAGTATTCGACCTGAGGTTCAACGGCGGAGGAAATTCCTTGCAGGGAACGTCGTTCGCGGAGAAGCTCGCCGCATACATCAAAAAGAATCCCGGCGTGAAGGTGTACGTGGTCCTGGGAAGGGTCACATTCTCTTCCGCTACGCTCAACGCCTTGGATTTCAAACGGCTCATGTCCGCAGTGTTCGTCGGGGAGGATACCGGCGGTAAGCCCAGCCATTTCGGCGAGGTGAGATCGTTCGCCCTCCCCTCGTCCGGCCTCGACGTGTATTACTCTACCAAATATTTCCGCCGCGGCGACGGAAACGAGAATACAATCGCTCCTGACGTGAAGCTGGAGAGCGCTTTTTCGGATTTTATCCGCGGCGTCGATCCGGTGTACGAGTGGGTGGCCGGACAATGATATGCAGACGGAGATAACCCATCCCGTAGCTGGTCCGGTGACGGTGTGCGTGTCGCGGCGGTCGCGGCGCATATCCATCAGCGTGCGTCCCCCTGGTTCGGTGCGCCTTTCCATGCCCCTGGGCGTTCCCATGGCCGAGGCACTCGCGTTTTTGGACAGTAAGGCCGGATGGGTGGTGAAGGCCGTCGAAAGGATCGCGCTGCGTACGCCAGCCCCTCCCCCTCCTGTCGAAATGCCCTTTTCCACGCGCAGCCACGATCTGCAGTTGCTGCCTTCGCCTGTCGATACGATAACGGTGAAGGTGACGCACGGAGGATCCCGGGGTAAAATAACCGTAATATATCCGCTCGATATCCATCCTTCGGCGGCCGGGGTGCAGGCTGCTATTAAGAAGGGAGTGGAAGAGGCGTGGAGGGCCGAGGCCAAAGCCCTGCTGCCGGCACGCACGGCCGAGTTGGCCGCCACGCACGGTCTGAAATTCCGTTCGGTGGCCGTTCGCAACACGCGCTCGCGCTGGGGAAGCTGCTCGGGTCGCGACGATATATCGCTAAGTATTAGGCTTATGATGCTCCCCGACGAATTGGTGGATTATATAATATTGCACGAACTCTGCCACACCCGTCACAAGAACCACGGAGCTAAATTCCATGAGACGCTCGACAAATTGACCGCGGGACGCCACGCCACCCTGCGACGCGAGATGAAGCGTTACCGCTAAAACGGGGCCGGTCTCAGTTTGGATCAATCTGAAAAACAGGTCGGAGTTAAGGTGCGGCGCTTTCTTGCGCCGCACTATTTTCATGCCTATGTCCTCGATATATTGGAGGACGGTTCGAAAAAGCAGGGGCGGCACTTCGGAAAGTGTCGCCCCTGGCGCGGATTTAACTAAAAACTACTAAAGTTGCGGGCCTGCGGGGATGAGCGATTTACCATGCTCGGTGTCGCAGTACTGCTCGAAATTCTTGATGTATTTGGCGGCCAGGCTGCGGGCTTTCTCTTCCCACTCCTTCACGTCCTTGTAGGTCTGGCGCGGGTCGAGGATGCCCTCCGACACGTTGTTCAACTTGGTGGGGACGGTGAGGTTAAGCACGGGTACGTGGGCCTTGGGCGCGTTCTCTATCGAACCGTCGATGATGGCGTCGATGATGGCGCGGGTGTCTTTGATGGATATGCGTTTACCTGTGCCATTCCATCCCGTGTTGACCAGGTAGGCTTTGGCGTTATGCTCTTCCATTTTGTCCGACAGGGTTTTGGCGTACATGGTGGGGTGGAGCGTCAGGAACGCCTCGCCGAAAGCGGGCGAGAACGACGGTACAGGCTCGGTTATACCCCTCTCGGTGCCGGCCAGCTTGGATGTGTAGCCGCAAAGGAAGTGGTACTGGGCCTGGGCCTTGTCGAGGATCGAAACCGGAGGCAGTACGCCGAAAGCGTCGGCCGACAGATAGATGATCTTGTTGGCGTGGCCTGCCTTGGAAGGCAGCACGATCTTGTTGATGTGGAATATGGGATACGAAACGCGGGTGTTCTCGGTAACCGAGCCGTCTGCGTAGTCGGGCGTGCCGTCGGCCTTCACGACCACGTTTTCCAGAAGGGCGTTGCGCTGGATGGCGCGCCAGATGTCAGGTTCGTTCTCTTCCGAGAGGTTGATCACCTTGGCGTAGCAGCCGCCTTCGTAGTTGAACACGCCGTTATTGTCCCAGCCATGCTCGTCGTCGCCTATCAGGTAACGTTTGGGATCGGCCGAGAGGGTTGTCTTGCCGGTACCCGAAAGTCCGAAGAAGATGGCCACGTCGCCCTTTTCGCCCACGTTGGCCGAGCAGTGCATGGAGGCCATGCCTTTCAGGGGCAGGTAGTCGTTCATCATCGAGAACATACCTTTCTTCATCTCGCCGCCGTACCAGGTGCCGCCTATGATCTGCACCTTCTCGGTCAGGTTGAACAGTACGAACACCTCGCTGTTCAGACCGTGCTGCTTCCAGTTGGGGTTGGTGCATTTGCTGCCGTTCATCACCACGAAATCAGGCTCGCCGTAGTTCTCCAGCTCGTAGTGCGAGGGGCGGATGAACATGTTGGTAACGAAGTGGGCCTGCCATGCGACCTCCATGATGAAACGCACTTTCATGCGGGTATCCTTGTTGGTGCCGCAGAAAGTATCTACCACATAGAGCTTTTTGTCGGAGAGTTCTTTCTGGACCAGGCCTTTAAGCTCGCTCCATATCTCTTTGGAGACGGGGCGGTTGATTGTGCCGTCCCACCAGATGGAGTTCTTGCTCACTTCGTCCTCCACTATGTAGCGGTCTTTGGGCGAGCGGCCGGTGAATACGCCGGTCTTTACCGAAACGGCGCCGGTGGTTGTCAGCACGCCCTTCTCGAAGCCTTCGTTCTTAGGATCCATTTCGGCCTGGAAGAGCTGCTCGTAGGAGGGGTTGTGTACGATCTCGGGAGTTCCCGTAATGCCGTACTTTTTCAAATCGATTGTTGCCATGTTTTTTATTTTTTAGTTGACTTCTAAATCTCTTTTGCGCGTTGCGCGACAAATATAGGAAAACTTTTCCGTTGTTACAAAAATAACAGTGGAATTAAAGCCCTCCATCCTACTTTATGGAGGACGGCGGTATGCATTAATTCTCTGATATCCTCGTTATCTGTGCGCCGAGGGCGTTCAGGCGGCCTTCGATATTTTCGTACCCACGGTCTATCTGCTCTACGTTTTGGATGACGCTTTTACCGCGCGCCGACATTGCCGCGATCAGCAGGGCCACTCCGGCTCGGATGTCGGGCGAACTCATACGGGTGGCCCTCAGGCTCATCCCGTGGTCGTGTCCTATCACGGTGGCGCGGTGCGGGTCGCACAGGATTATCTGCGCGCCCATGTCGATCAGCTTATCGACGAAGAACAGGCGGCTCTCGAACATCTTCTGGTGGATCAACACAGAGCCTTTGGCCTGGGTGGCCACGACGAGGAACACGGAGAGCAGGTCGGGCGTCAGGCCCGGCCATGTGGCGTCGGCGATGGTCATTATCGAGCCGTCGAGGAAATTCTCTATCTGGTAATGCTCCTGGGCGGGGATATGGATATCGTCGCCGCGTTGTTCGAAATGTATGCCCATGCGTCCGAACTGGGCGGGGATTATGCCCAGGTTGTCGAACGACACGTCCTTGATGGTGATCTCGGAGCGCGTCATGGCGGCCATGCCGATGAAACTTCCAACCTCTATCATGTCCGGCAGCATGGTGTGTTGCGTGCCGCCGAGCGACTCCACGCCCTCTATTTCGAGCAGGTTGGAAGCTATGCCCGATATCCTGGCCCCCATGCGGTTGAGCATGCGGCAAAGCTGCTGCACGTAGGGTTCGCAGGCGGCGTTGTAGATGGTGGTTTTGCCCGGGGTCAGCGCGGCGGCCATCACTATGTTGGCCGTACCCGTCACCGAGGCCTCGTCGAGCAGCATGTAAGCGCCTTTCATCTCCTTGCCGTGTATGGCGAAGACGCTCTCGTTAAGGTCGAAGTCGAACGTGGCTCCCAGTTTCTGGAAACCCGTCATGTGTGTGTCCAGGCGGCGGCGGCCGATCTTGTCGCCTCCCGGTTTGGGCATGTAGGCCACGCCGAAACGGGCCAGCATAGGCCCTATTATCATCACCGATCCGCGCAGGCGCGCGCCGCGGCGGCGGTAATCTTCGGTTTGCAGGTAGTCCAGGTCTATGTCCGCGGCGGTGAAGGCGTAGGTGTGGCCGTCGAGCTTTTCCACCTTCACCCCCATTCGGCCCAGCAGTTCTATCAGCTGCAATACGTCCAGTATCTGCGGGATGTTGCGCACGACAACCCTTTGATCGGTGAGCAGTGTGGCGCAGAGTATCTGCAACGCCTCGTTCTTGGCCCCCTGGGGCGTTATTTCGCCTTGCAGGCGGCAGCCTCCGCAGACTTCGAATATTTCCATGGCTATCTTTTTTTCGGTTTCGGTTTTGGGACGATAACCCTTAGCGCCCCTTTGCAGCACACTATGTCCAGCGGGAACGGGGGGCCTGCCTGTCCGTCGATGTCGGTGGCCTCCGGCGTCGCCGAGACGGCCGTCAGGCGCGAGCATCGCAGGTGGGTCACACCGGCGGGGTATCTCTTGCGGTTGGAGGACAGGTAGCGGAATACGGTGCTGAGGGCTTCGGCCGGATTTTCGCCGCGTATGACGAGTACGTCAAGCAGGCCGTCGTCCACCTCCGAGAGGTAGGCTCTGCGCAGGTTGCCGGCCGTACGTCCGTTGAAAACGAAAAATATGAGCGACGGCCCCTCGAAGTTGCCCCCGTCGGATCGTATCTCGAGGTGCATCTTGCGGAATTTGGCCATCTCGCCCAAACCGCCGACATAGTAGGCCAGCTTGCCGAAGGTGTTTTTGAATATGGTGGGGGTCTTCTGCGAAACGTCGGTGAACAGCCCGCAACTGAATACGTTTACGAAATAGCGTCCGTTGACCATCCCCAGGTCGATCTGCTTGACCTCTCCCGCGAGTATCTTCTCGCACGCCCTGAGGGGTGAAGAGGGCATTCCCAGCACGTTGGCGAAATCGTTGGCGGTGCCTGCGGGAAGAACGGCCAAAGGGATATCCACTCCACTATCCTTCAACAGGTTCACCACGTAATTTACCGTCCCGTCGCCTCCGGCCACCATAACGTGGCGTATCTTCCCTTCGAGCATCGAGACTATCTGCCCGTACTGCCTGTCGGAGAAGTCGAGGCGGTAAGGTTCCAGCATATAGCCGTATTTCTGGTGCATAGCCACCATTTGGTCGAGCAGCTCGGGTATCACCCCCTCGCCCGACGCCGGATTATAAATGAACAGTACTCTCTCCATTGCGGCTTACTCGACGATTTTCTTTTTCAGTTCGGGCGAAATGTAGGTATCGTATCCTCCCTTGTGGTCGGAGTATATAAGGTATACCCATATCGAATCGTCCGACTCGGCCAGTTTGACGGCTTTTTCCACGCCCATGGCCACCATCGCCGTGGCCAGCGCGTCGGCCCTGGCGCATGTGGGGGCTACCACGGTGGCGGACAGAAGGTCGCTCTGGCTGCTTTGGCCCGTGAGCGGGTTTACCGTGTGTACTATCTTGCGGCCCGAAGCGTCGTAACGGAAGCTGCGGTAGTTGCCGGAAGTGGCTATGCCTTTGTTGGTCAGCGACACAGTTATCTGCGTCTGCGCCCCGGGGAGCATGTTGCCATCCTCGGGTTTATCTATCGCCACCACCCAGGGTACGCCGTGCGGATTCGTCCCTCGTGCCATTATTTCGCCGCCTATTTCCACCAGGTAGTTTTTTATCCCGCGGCTTTCGATAAGCGCGCCCACCAGGTCGCACGAATAACCTTTGGCGATGGAGTTAAGGTTGATGCGTATCCTCGGATCGAGTTTTTCGAGGCGTCCGGCGTTGTTTATACCTATCTTTTCGTAACCTACGAATTGCAGCAGCGAATCGATGTTGGGACTCTCCACGGGATCTTCCGTCCCGAAACCCCAGGCCTCCACCAGGGGTAGTACTGTTATGTCGTACAGGCCCTTAGAGATACGGCTCACGTCGTTGGCCTCGCGGATGCAGTAGGCTATGTATTTATCGAGCGAGTCGGTCCGGTTGTCGTTCAGGCGCGAGAGGAGCGAGTTGGGGTTGAACATCGACATCGAGTTGTCGATCACGGTAAGCAGCGAGTCTATCGACCCCTGCAGCATAACCGAATCGCGGCTCATGTATGTCACGCGGTAGTAGGTTCCCTGTGTGAAACTGTCTATGGTGACCACCAGCGTGTCTTTGTACGGATTTTTGCATCCTGCGAGCATCGTGGCGGCGACAGCCAGTAAGCCAATAAGTTTTTTCATACCAATATACATATCTGTTTTCGAAAGGCAAAGATAGGTTTTATTCCACCTTTTTACAATAAAGCACCCCGCCTTCGTCGCGCGCCACCCGTATGGGCGTCCCCTTGTCTATGAAAAAACCCTCTTCGGCCGCGGCGTCGTACAGGCGGCCGTCTATCTCCACCCTTCCCGCCGGCCGCAACACGGCCGTCACCGTTCCCGTGCGGCCCACAAGGTTGCGTCCCGCCGCGTGCGACACGTAACCCTCGCCGGGGGCCATCACCGTCGACAGCACAACCTTTTTCTGCAGGCGCGATTCGCCCTTGAGGAACCGCGGCCCCAGCCACAGGCAGAACGCAAAGGCCGTCGTAATGCTTATGACCACCAGCAGCAGGGGTTTGAATACGAACCACGCCGAAACCTCTCCTGTGGGTATGTGTCTGAAGAGCGACGAGTCTATCATGGCGAACGCCAATCCAAGGACAATGCCCACTATGCCCGAGACGCCCAGGACGCCGAATCCGGGCGTGACGAATATCTCAAGGACGAGCAACGCCACCCCGAGCAGGAAGATCGCTATCTCCCAGTTAGCCGCCAGCCCTTCGATGTAAAGCGGGGCGAAGTATAACAGCGCCGCCGCTATCGAGCAGATGAGCGGGAATCCTATCCCCGGCGTTTGCAACTCGAAATATATGCCGGCGATGATAAGCATTATCAGTATCCCCTGCAATGCAGGGTTGGTCAAAAAGCCCATTATGCCGTCCATGGCGGTGGAGCGATATTCCTGTATTTGGTAATTGTCTACGCCCGCTTTTGCAAGCAGATCCTCCACCGACGACGCCTCGCCCTCGCAGTAACCCCACTCTATGGCTTCGCGGGGGGTTAGCGTCAGCACTTTGAGCGAATCAACCAGACCCGGGATGGTTATCATCGGATCCACCATGGCTTCGGCTATGCGCGGATCGCGCCGCCACGCCCTGGTGGTCGCGCCGCCGGTTGTCCTGTCCACCCTGCCGTGCGCCTCGGCCGTGGAGCGCATCATGGACCGCATGAAACTCTGGTGTTTATCGGCCACAGGCTCGCCGTCCTGGCCCACGACCGTGGCGGCCCCCATGCTCGCCCCTTCGCGCATGTATATGGAGTCGGCGGCAAGGGCTATCAACGCGCCTGCGCTGGCGGCCTGGTTGTTCACAAAGACCATAACGGGGATGGGGAAGCCGAGTATTGCCGTGCGTATCGAATCGGCGGCGTCCATAAGGCCTCCGTAGGTGTTCATGTCTATCACAACGTAGTCGGCTCCCGCGCGGCGCGCCTCGCCGAGGCATTTATTGACCAGCCTTACGGTCGAGGGCATTATGTTCTCGCGTATGGGAAAAACATAAACCCTGGCGGTGTCGCCCTGCGCGAAAAGGGGCGATGCGGCGCAAATAAGCAGTAGGCAGAGCAGAAACCGTTTCATGATGATCGATCTTATCTCACAAAGATAAACAAATAACGCGACTTCGTCCAGGCGTCCCGGCGTTATTTGCAACGGCAACCATTATTATTATATATCGCCGTATTCGAATGGCTTACCGGCTATTTCGCGACCAGGGCCGGCGACTGGACGTGGCGCGCCTCGCAGTGCGGCGGGCGGTGTTTTACCATGCCCGTGAAGCCGTGGGCTTCTACGAAATAATGCCGAAATCCCACCCCCACGCGGATGTGTGGGGCGGTATTTTCATATTATATTAGGTGCGCGGTCGTAAAATATTTGCCGATTATCAAAAAAGAGTTACCTTTGCGCCACGCTTTGGTGGCATCGGGTAAGGCCGAATCCATCGTAAAGTGGGAAGCCGGGGTTACAAACGAGGCCCGGGCATAATTAAAAGGTAAAATGAGCTATTTAACACCTGAGAAAAAGCAAGAGCTTTTCGGCACTTACGGAAAGGGTAACACCGATACCGGCTCGGCAGAGAGCCAGATCGCACTGTTCTCGTACCGTATAGGCCACCTTACGGAACACCTCAAAGCCAACAAACACGACTTCGGCACCCAGCGCGCCCTGCTACGCCTGGTGGGTAAGCGCCGCAGGTTGCTGGACTATCTCAAGGCGATAGACATCGAAAGGTATCGCGCGATAGTCAAGACGCTAAACTTGAGGAAATAAAAGTTCACCCTCGCAGGGGGAGTGCGGGAAAGGCAATTTATCATAAATTGCCTTTCCTTACTTAAAGACACTAAAGGAAAACAAGATAAGATGATGTACAACGCTGTGAAAAAAGTGATCTCGATGGCCGACGGACGCCAGATCGAGATCGAAACCGGGAAGCTGGCCAAGCAGGCCGACGGCTCGGTCGTGGTTAAACAGGGCGACACTATGCTCCTGGCCACGGTGGTTGCGGCCAAAGAGGCCAAACCCGATGTCGATTTTATGCCCCTCCAGGTGGAGTACAAAGAGAAGTACGCCGCCGCCGGACGCTACCCCGGAGGCTTCCTTAAGAGGGAAGCTCGCCCGAGCGACTACGAGATCCTCGTTTCGAGGCTCATCGACCGCGCCCTGAGGCCCCTCTTCCCCGCCGATTACCACGCCGACGTTTTCGTTACGGTAAACCTCATTTCGGCCGACAAGGATATACAACCCGACGCGCTGGCCGGTCTGGCGGCTTCGGCAGCCCTGGCCGTTTCGGATATTCCCTTCGGAGGTCCCATATCCGAAGTGCGCGTGGCGCGCATCGGCGGAAAGATGGTTATCAACCCGCTTCTTTCCGAGATGGCCGCCGCCGATCTCGACATTATGGTGGCCGGCACCATCGACAACATCATGATGGTTGAAGGCGAGATGAAAGAGGTGTCGGAAGCCGTTATGCTCGAGGCCATCAAAGTGGCCCACGAGGAGATCAAAAGGCATTGCGTCGCCCAGAACGAGCTTGCCAAAGAGCTGGGCAAAGAGGAGAAACGCTCCTACTGCCACGAGGTGAACGACGAGGAGCTGCGCCAGCAGGTGATCGCCGAGACTTACGCCAAAACCTACGAGGTGGCCAAGGGCAACACCGCCAAGCACGAGCGTTTCGACCAGTTCGCCGCCATCGAAGAGGAGTTCATCTCCCGCTTCAGCGAAGAGGAGCTGGCCGCTAAAAAACCGCTCATCAAAAAATACTACCACGACGAGGTACTCAAAAAGGCCATGCGCAACATGATCCTCGACGAAGGAGTGCGTCTCGACGGCCGCTCCACCACCCAGATACGCCCCATATGGTGCGAGGTGGATTACCTGCCCGCCGCCCACGGTTCGGCCGTCTTCACCCGCGGCGAAACCCAGTCGCTCACCACGGTGACGCTGGGTACCAAAATGGATGAGAAACAGATAGACTCCGTGCTGTTCCAGGGTACCGAGCAGTTCGTGCTGCACTATAACTTCCCCCCCTTCTCCACCGGCGAGGCCAAGCCCGCCCGCAGCCTCTCGCGCCGCGAGATAGGCCACGGCAACCTGGCCTGGAGGGCGCTCAAGCCTATGGTTCCCGTAGGCGAGGAGAATCCCTATGCGGTGCGCGTGGTTTCGGATATCCTCGAATCCAACGGCAGCTCGTCTATGGCCACCGTCTGCGCCGGCACGCTGGCGCTGATGGACTCGGGTCTGAAGATGAAGAAACCCGTGTCGGGCATAGCCATGGGCCTCATTTCCGAGAAAGACCGCTACGCCGTCCTGTCGGACATCCTGGGAGACGAAGACCACCTGGGCGACATGGACTTCAAGGTGGCCGGCACGCGCGACGGGATAACCGCCACGCAGATGGACATCAAGGTAGACGGGCTCTCGTACGAAGTGCTGGCCAAAGCCCTCGAGCAGGCGCGCGCCGGACGCATGCACATCCTCGACGTTATGGAGCAGACCATCCGCGAACCGAGGGAGGATTTCCGTCCTTTCGTACCTCGCATAGTGCAGATAGTCATCCCATCCGACTTTATCGGCGCCGTAATAGGCCCGGGCGGAAAGGTGATACAGGAGATACAGAAGACGACAGGCACCACCATAACCATCACCGAGGCCGACAACAAAGGCTTCGTGGATATCTTCAGCGCCGACAAAGACGCTCTGGACGCCGCGGTGGCCCGCGTCAAGGGTATAGTGGCCGTCCCCGAAGTGGGCGAGGTTTACAAAGGCAAGATACGCTCGATAGTGGCTTTCGGCGCTTTTGTGGAGATACTCCCCGGTAAGGACGCCCTGTTGCACATCTCCGAGATAGACCATAAACGCTTCGAGACCATGGATCAGACGGGACTCAAAGAGGGCGACCTCATAGAAGTGAAGCTCATAGGCAGCGATCCGAAGACGGGTAAATTGAAGCTGTCGCGCAAGGTGCTTTTGGAAAAAAAGGACTAATGGCATAAATTTTGTCCTAAACCGCCGTAAAACATGTTTTGCGGCGGTTTTTCAAATAAATTCATTATTTTTGGCAACTATTTCGAACTCCCAAAAACAACTAATTATAAATTTATGAAAAGGATTATCTGCTTAACTATCGTGCTTGCCTCTGCGGTCGCTTTCCTTTCGGGTTGCGGATGCTATAAGAAGATGGTGAAAAAATCTGCCGCCATCGAAGCCAGTTGCGTTCCCCAGGTACTGAGCCTCAGAGGTTCGTCGGTGGACGCTACCATCACCGTCAATTTCCCGGCTAAATTTTTCGACAAGGAGGCCGTAATTAAGGTCACCCCCGTATTGGTGTTCCAGGGCGGCGAAATACAGGGTACGTCCAAGTATCTGCAGGGCGAGAAAGTGCATGACAACTACACGGTCATTCCCTGGAAGACGGGCGGTTCGTACACCCAGGCCGTGAGTTTCCCCTACGATCCCCGCGCCAATATCTCCACGCTGGTACTCAACGTGGAAGTTAAATGTCCGGAAGGATGTAAGAAAGTCCGCGAGTACACCGACATGGGTATAGCTCCCGTCATAGCCCGCGGCATAAGCACCCTGCAGGCCAACGGCAGCGACGCCGACTATCTGTCCATCATGCCCGACAACTTCAAGCGCGTCACCACCAACACCCAGGAAGCGCAGATAATGTTCGAGATACAGCGCTCCAACGTACGCTCCGGCCAGCTTACCACCGACCAGATCAAAATGTTCGAGGAGTTCGTAAAAGCCAACTCCAACGCCAAGGACGTCACCCTGGGCAACGTCTACTCCAAAGGCTACGCCTCGCCCGACGGTCCGGTTAACCTGAACGATAAACTGGCCAAAGAACGCAGCGAATCGGCCAAGAAAGCCGTCAGCAAACAACTCAAGGGTGTTGACGTCAAATACGACGTGGCCGCCTACGGTGAGGACTGGGACGGTTTCAAGGCTCTGGTGGAGCAATCCGACATAGCCGACAAGGGCCTCATCCTGCAAGTGCTTCAGATGTATGACAATCCTGTAAAGAGGGATCAGGAGATCAAAAATATGTCGGCCGTGTTCGACGTGCTGGCCAAGGAGATCCTTCCCCAACTCCGCCGCACCAAACTGGTCGCTTCCGCCGACGTCAAGGGTTTGACCGACGCGCAGATAGCCGACGCAGCCAAAAACAACGTCTCGTCGCTGAACCTCGAGCAACTGCTCTACGCCGCCACGCTTACGCAGGACAACAACCAGAAGGCATCGCTTTACTCCTATGCGGCAGACAAATACAACGACGCCCGAGCATACAACAACCTTGGCGTGGTGTTGCTTCAGCAGCAAAAGACGGCAGAGGCGCAGAAAGCCTTATCGAAAGCCGCTTCGCTCAGCTCCGCTCCCGAGATCAGCAACAACCTGGGCGCGTTGGCTATAGCCCAGGGCGACGTGGCAGCGGCAAAACGCTACCTTTCGTCACTCAACACCCCCCAGGCCCAGGCTAACAAAGGCCTCATAGCCCTTTCCGAAGGCAACTACGGCGCAGCCACGCAGAGCCTCAAAGGCTACGACCTGGCTCTCGCCCAAGTCCTCAACGGCAACCTGCCTGCCGCTAAGACCGCGCTCACCGGCCAGACCAGCGCCGACGCCGACTACCTGAGGGCCGTTATAGCCATGCGCGAAGGCGACTCCAAGAACGCCATAGCCAACCTCAAAAGCTCCATCGCCAAAGATCCGGCGATGAAAGCCAAGGCGGCTGCCGACATCGAATTCGCCAAACTCTTCGGCGCTCCCGAGTTCAAGGCGCTGTAAGCAATATTATTTTCAATAGGCGGAGTCCGGACAAACGTCCGGACTCCGCTTGTTATGTGTAAATATAGGATCGGACTGAAAACAGGTTGGCGTTAAGATACGCGGCGCCTTGCGATAACGACGTTGTGTACAGCCCATATAATTGAGACTGGCGCTATATTTATGTCGGCGAGTCAAGGGAAGAGCGATGATTGAAATAACGGAGCGTGGAGATCTAAGAAATTTACACAAACTCTAAACGTATATTGACAATAAAGGGGTCTTTTCGCCCGGCTCACGTTAAAATTTGTATATTTGTGTTCTGCCACATAGCCGGCCTGCAGGTTTCCGGCCCCCGTAACTACAAATATGCATATCATGAAATTCAGGAATATCGTCTTCCTCGCCGCAGTCATCTCGTCAGGCTGCTCGCCCAGGCATGCGTCCAATCTCAAATGCGAATATCTGCGTACTCCGGCAGGCATTGACGAACCCGCCCCGCGGTTTACCTGGGAGGGCGGGGCCGGTAACATAACCGTCGGATCCGATTCGGCGGCCGTGGCGCGGGGCCGTGGCGACATGTGGTCGGCCCGCACCGGCGGCGTCATGCCGGTGGTATATGGGGGCAAGCCCCTGGAGGCGCTAACCCGATACTACTGGAAGGCGGGCGACAGCGTGTCGTGGTTCGAGACCGGCACGATGAGCCGTCCGTGGCCCGGCGAGTGGATTAGCGACGGCAACGACGCCGACTATCGTCCCGCCCCATACCTGCGCAGGGAATTCGACGTCAGGGAGGGAGTGGTAAGGGCGCGCGCCTATGTCTGCGCCGCAGGCCTGTTCGAACTTTCGGTCAACGGCGTGAAAGCGGGCGATCATATGTTCGACCCTGTGTTCACCGCCTACGACAAACGCAACCTCTATCTTACCTTGGACCTCACGCCGCTCCTTAGGCCGGGGACAAACGCCGCGGGGCTGTTGTTGGGCAACGGCTGGTATAACCACCAGTCGCACGCTGTGTGGTCTTTCGAGAACGCTCCGTGGCGGGCGCGTCCCGCCGTGACGGCGTGGATAGCCATAACATACGCCGACGGATCGCGGCAGACCGTGGCCACCGACGGCAGCTGGCGTTGCGCCGACAGCCCTGTCACGTTCAACTGCATATACACCTCCGAGCAGTACGACGCCAATAAAGAGCTGCCGGGCTGGGACACCGCAGGCTACGACGATTCGGCGTGGTCGCCGGCCGTGGTCCGTACAGCGCCTTCGGCCAGGATGGTCTCGCAACAGATGGTCCCGGTGCGGGCGGTGGCCGTCATGCGGCCCGATTCGTCGTGGACGGCGGGCCGCAACTGCATGCGTTTCCGTTTCCCGCGCAACATAGCCGGGGCGACGCGCCTGAAAATAAAAGGAGAGAAAGGGAGTACGGTGCGGGTGAAACACGCCGAAAGGCTCTTTCCTGACGGCTCGCTGTGCATGACCAACATAAACCTGTTCCACCGCCCCACGGACGACGGCGATCCTTTCCAGACCGACGTGATAACCCTAAGCGGAGGCGAGGACGTATTCATGCCACGCTTCAATTACAAGGGATTCCAGTATGCCGAGGTACTATGCTCGTCTCCGCTCGGGCTTGACGCCGTGTCTATCGAGGCGGTGGAGATACATTCCGATCCCGAAGAGGCGGGCGGCATAACCTGCTCCAACGATATAATCAACCGTATTCACGCGGCTGGACGCAGTTCCTATCTCTCAAACCTCTTCGGCTATCCCACCGACTGTCCGCAAAGGGAGAAGAACGGATGGACGGGCGACGGCCATATAGCCATAGAGACGGGACTCTATAATTTCGACGCCATAACCGTCTATGAAAAGTGGATGGAAGATTTCAAGGACGCCCAGCGTCCCGACGGCATGCTGCCCGCCATAATTCCCACGGCGGGGTGGGGCTGGGAGTGGGCCAACGGCACGGACTGGACGAGCGCCGTGGCCATAATACCCTGGCAGGTGTATATGTTTTATGGCGATTCCCGCCTGCTGGAGCGTATGTACGACAACATAAAACTTTATGTAGACCGCATAGCCCTCCACTATCCCGACGGCATAACCGACTGGGGACTGGGCGATTGGGTTCCGCATAAAGCGCAGAGCGACAAGACTCTCACCTGCTCGATATATTACTACGCCGATGCGCAGATACTTTCCAAGGCCGCCCGTCTGCTGGGCAGGGACGAGGATGCGGAGCGCTACGGCGCGCTGGCTGCGATGATCCGCGACAGCATAAACGGGCGTTTCCTCGATAGGGGTAAAGGGATATATTGCTCCGGAACGCAGACCGAGCTGGCCGCTCCGCTCTACTGGGGCGTGGTCCCGGACGATATGCGCGCCGCGGTGGCCGCCAACCTCAACAGGAGGGTGGCGGACGACGGCGGCCATATCGACGCGGGCCTGCTCGGGTCTAAGGCGCTGCTGTGCGCCCTTTCGGAGAACGGTTACGCCCAGACGGCCTACCGCGTGGCCTCGTATGACGAATACCCTTCGTGGGGCTACTGGATGAAGCAGGGGGCCACTACGCTATATGAAAATTGGTATACCGGTCTGGACGCCGTCAACGAAGTGTCGTTGAACCATATAATGTTCGGCGAGATATGCGCGTGGTTCTACAAGGGCCTGGGGGGCATTTATCTCGACGAGAACGCCCCGGGTTTCCGCCACACCGTCCTGCGGCCCAATTTCGTCGAAGGACTTGATAACTTCTCCGCCTGGCACCGTACGCCCTACGGCAAGTTGGTCTCGGAGTGGGAGCGTAAAGACGGCAAGATAATCTACAGGGCCGTCATACCCGAAAGATGCGCCGCCACGCTCTTCGCCGCAGGCAAAGAGCGCAGGCTTGGCCCCGGTAAGCACGTATTTACATTCTGAGGATTTGTTTAGATTCTCCAACAGGCGTCGGCAGTTGCTTTTCGCGGGACATTTTAAACGGTTTCTCAGGGTTGCATCACCGAATCAAGCGCCCGGCCATTGGCCGGGCGCTTGATTCGGGAATGGGTCGATATGGATGGCGTTGCCGTTATTCATCGCCGGACGTTTTGCGCGGCCTGCCTGCCGCCATTGCTTTCTGGGCGTCCATGTAGGCTTTCACTTTGGCCGGGTCGCGGCGGTTGCGGAAAGCGTCGGCCGCGCCGGTGTCGTATTTATCCATCCAGGCCTGTAGATTCCTGCGGTATTCATCCACCTGCTTTTTGTATTTAGGGTCGCTTGCCAGGTTTTTGAGGGCGAAAGGGTCGTTCTTAAGGTCATAGAACTCCTCCGAGGTGCGGTAATGGAGGAAATCCACCCTGTCGGCCACGGCTTTGTCGGTCTTGGCGGCCTCGGTCATGGCTGCGAAGGCCAGTCCCGACATGGACTCGCTCCTGAATGCGTAACTGCCGTCGGACCAGGGAGTGAAGATATAACCGAAATCTTTGCTCTGTACGGTGAACATGGGGTAACGCCTGCGCGCCGAAGTCTCGTAAAACTGGTTGTAGACCAGCTCGCGCCCTTCCTGGCGGCCGCCTTTGAGAACGGGCAGGAAAGAACGTCCCTGTACGGTTCCGGGGATGGGTATATTGCAGGCTTCAAGTATGGTAGGCATAAAATCCACGCACGACACAAGATGCCTTTCATCTACGCCGCCGGGATTGACCACGCCCGGATAGCGAACTATCCATGGCGTGCGCGTGGAGTTGAGGTAGCAGTTGGTCTTGGCGAACGGCTGCGATATGCCGTTGTCCGACAGGAACATGACTATAGTATTGTCGGCCACGCCCTCCTGGTCGAGGACTTTGAGTACTTCGCCCACCATATCGTCCAGACGCCTTACAGAACTGAAATATTGGGCCATCTCCGTGCGTACCGCGGGCAGGTCGGGCAAGAACCCGGGGACTTCCACCTCGGCTGGAGCGTAGATGCGGGAGGGATCGGGAAAACCCGTCCGCTGCTGGTTGCGGTTACTGCCTTCCGAGCCGTGGAAAGGCCTGTGGCTGTCGTGCGAGTTGGCCATGAAGAAAAACGGCTTGCCATTCCCTTTTGCCGCCCTGATAACTTTACGCACGGCTCCGGCGTACAGGCGTGGGTTGCGGCCCGACCCGAGTTCCCCGGCCTGGAAGACGGCGTCCCACTGCTCTTCGCCGCGGGGGCTGCAGTGGGGAACTTTACCGGCCACGCCTGTGGCGTAACCCGCTCCGCTCATTACGGAGATCAGTGTGGGAATGTCGTAAGGACTCTCGTAGAAACCCTCCACGCCGTTGGCATGCGAATACATGCCCGTGAGCATGACCCCGCGCGAGGGTTGCGAAACGGCCACGTTGACGTAGCCGTAGGCGAAACGCAATCCCTGGCCCGCAAGGGCGTCGATATTAGGCGTGGAACCAGGAACTTTACAGCCGAAACACCCCACGCTCGAATAGTTGAGGTCGTCGGCCGTGATGAAGAGTACGTTGGGCCTTTTGCTATTCTGCGCGTTGGCGGGAAGGACCGCGCCTGCCGCGGCCAATACCGAAAGGCAGATTATCCTGCCGTTTACTGTCGTTGTCATGTCTGGGTTATTGTCGAATTGTCCGACCGTCGGTATCACGCCGCGGCTAATGTATTTAGAAACAGTTTTAAATAGCTCTCAAATAACTTCGATAAAAAATTTAAACGGTTTCTCAGGCTTTTCCTTTGGCGGCTATGACCTTGAGCATGTCGGCGGTCATGGCGGCCATGTCCCATTTCGGGTTCCATCCCCACTCGCGGCGGGCGCAGGTGTCGTCGAGGCTGTTGGGCCAGCTTCGGGCTATGGCTTCCTTCACCGGGTCTACCTTGTAGCTTATTTCGAACCCGGGCATGTGCTTGCGTATCTCTTCTGCCAGCATCTCGGGCGAGAAGCTCATGGACGTCACGTTGAAACTGTTGCGGTGGACGAGCTTGGACGGATCGACCTCCATTAACTGTACGCACGCTTCGAGCGCGTCGGGCATGTATATCATGTCCATGAAAACGTTCGCGGGCAGGGGGCAGGTGAAATAGCCGGTACGGACGGCGTCATAGAAGATCTCCACTGCGTAGTCGGTGGTACCTCCGCCGGGCAGGGTGACGTTGGATATGATGCCCGGAAATCGTACGCTGCGGGTGTCGACGCCGTATTTGAGATGGTAATAGTTGCTGAGCAGCTCGCCCGTCACTTTGCACACGCCGTAGATAGTGGTGGGTTGCATGAGCGTATCCTGCGGAGTGTGGTCTTTGGGCGACGAGGGGCCGAAAGCGCCTATGGAACTGGGTGTGAACAGGGCGCATTCGTACTGCCTGGCCACGTCGAGCGAATTCATCAGGGCCCCCATGTTGATATTCCATGCCAACAGAGGGTCTTTCTCGCCCACGGCCGAGAGCAGGGCCACCAGGTTGAACATGGTGTCGATCTTGTATTTGTTGACCGTATAGGCCATTGCGTTGGCGTCCAATGCGTTTAGGGTGGTGAAAGGGCCGTCCCCACCCAGGTTTTTGCATTCGCGTACGTCGGCGGCTATGACGTTATTGTTGCCGTAGATGTTTCTCAGGTAGGGTGTCAGCTCGGAGCCTATCTGCCCTCCCGCTCCTATTATAAGGATACGTTTCATTTTTTATTCTCTTTGTCGATTAGTTCTTTAAGCAGGCCGAGCGAAATGACGCCCAGGCAGATAACTGTCACGGCGATGACTGCGACGGTAAGCCATTGCGTGAATGTGGAGGGCCTGACCTGGAACGCCAGGAAGGCCGTTTCGAACAGGGCTATGCCGCACAAAAGGTAAAGCAGGGTTTTCAGCGAGCGCAATCTTTCCATATTACGGATGGGTTAAGGCTATAAAAGTAATGTTTTTTTTCTTTTTGGGTTGCAGAATTGAAAAATACTGCCTACTTTTGTCCCGCTATATGCAAAAAGTTCTTTTCGTATCGGGGGAATACCAGAGTGGCCAAATGGGGCAGACTGTAAATCTGCTGACGTACGTCTTCGGTGGTTCGAATCCATCTTCCCCCACACGGCGTAAAAGCCCTGCGGCCGGCTATACCGGCCGTGAATGTTCAAAGCCTGCTCGCTGGCCTTCAGCGAGATGGACGCCGGATATTCGCAGAACAGGATTTACGTTTTTGTAAGGCGTCCCTACAGGGCGGGCAGGCTTTGCAGCAGGCCGGTCCGGAAAGAAAAGGGAGCCAACCCCTGCGGAAGTAGCTCAGTTGGTAGAGCATTAGCCTTCCAAGCTAAGGGTCGCGAGTTCGAACCTCGTCTTCCGCTCAGGTTTTAAAAAGTTGCTGTTGTAGCTCAGTGGTAGAGCACTTCCTTGGTAAGGAAGAGGTCATGAGTTCAATCCTCATCAACAGCTCAAAGATTTGAAAACCGCCGAAGGGCGGTGCAACACAACGGAATAAGCCGCTCAAGCTCAGCTTGAAAGCGGCTTTTTTGTTGTGTTGCGGTTATCGCGAAGCGATTTTCAAATCTTTGCTGGCGCCCCTCTGGCAAGAGGCGAGGATCATAAAGTAATCCTCGTTAATATCTTTGATAATCAGTAATTTATCGAAAGGTGAATTCCTGATTTTTTGTTTGGATAGGGTCGAAATGGGTGTTTTCAGTCGGAATGTTACACACTTTGTTGCACAATATCGAAAGATTTCGATGATGCGCGATATGCGCAGCCAAACATATAATTGAGGCTCCTCGTTTATCACGGGACGGGATCGTGGCCGTGGCCTCCCCAGGGGTGGCAACGCGATATTCTTTTTAGCGTAAGCCAGCTCCCTTTTATCGGGCCGTATTTTTGCAGGGCTTCGAGCGCATATTCGGAACAGGTGGGTGAGAAACGGCAGGCGGCGGGCGTGTAGGGTGAGATGAAGAGGCGGTAGAGCTTCACCAGGGCGATGAGGGGCAGGGACGCCGTGCGGCGCAGGATCGCGCGGTGGCGATCGTTTTTCCCGGCTCCGTCACCGCAACTTTGTTGCGATCTGGGCAAGGATCTTTTTGACGGCATTTTCTATCGTGTCGTATCGTTCCACCTCTTTGGAACTGTAAATCAAAGCCAAGCTGATGTTCAGCCCTTTGGCTTCGGCGGCCTCGGCGAGTATCTGCTTGTTCAACCTGTAAGCCTCTTTGGTTCTCCGCTTTAGGGTATTGCGCTTGTTCGCCCTTTTGTGGTTTTTTTTGGGCGCGGAGGCCATTACGGCTACCGGCGGCGCATCCTGTACGTCCTTCTCCCCGAGCCATACGTAGCGGAAAGGATATACGAATCCCGAACTCCCCCCCGAAAAAAGATTTTCGAGGCGGCGACGTCCCCTGAGCCTTTCGGGGCGGGACAATGAACTGTCTTTGGGAGTATTCATGGGAATTACGTCCTCCGGGTGGTTTTTCCGGGAGATCCGCTATTTCTTTGCCGCCGTAGCCCTCGCGCGTGTTGCGGGCGCAGGGAGCTTGGCTGCGCTCCTTGCCGGTGGAGCGGCAGTGACGGCTCGTTTGACGCGGCTTTTCTTTGCCGGCTTGGCTTCCTGCACCTTGAGGTATTCGTCAACCTGGTTGGAGGCTTCAACCTCCACGGGGGGCAAGGTTTCGCCTGCGTTTATTTTGGAGATGAATATATCTATCGCTTTGGCCATCGACGGCACTTCGGGTGTGGGGGCCATGGTTCTTACCGGTATGCCGGCCTCTATGGCCGCGCGGGCCGTGCTGGCTCCGAATGTGGCTATCATGGGCAGGCTGGCCGTATCGAAAGCCGCTTTGAGGGCGGATATCTCGGCGGCGCTGTAGAAGACCATCAGATCCCACTCGGCGGGGTTTACTCCCGACAGGTCGCGGCTGACGGCCCTTGAGAAGACCACTTTGTTGAAATTGATCTTCATACGCTCCATTACGGTGGCCATATCGGCTTTATACGGCTCTGACAGGGTCAGCAGCATGCGTTGGTCCCGATGTTTGAGGATAAGGTCCATGAAGCCGGAAAAAGAGCCGTCGGCAAAGAATATCTTGCGTTTGCGGTAGACGATGTATTTCTGGAGGTAGAGCGCCACGGCCTCGGTGTTGCAGAGGTACTTCATCGTCTCCGGAATGGTTATCCTGGCCTCGTCGCATATGCGAAAGAAGTGGTCGATCGTGGTGCGGCTCGAAAAGAGGATGACCGTGTGGTCGAGTATCTCCACCCTCTGACTGCGGAACTCGCGCAGGGAGACGCCCTCCACTTTTATGAACGGGAAAAATTCGACCTTCGCGCCGTATTTCTTTATAATATCGTTGAACGGCGAGCGATCGGGAATGGCCGGAGCAGGCTGCGAAACAAGTATATTTTTTATTCTCAAAACTTTAACAGTTTGATTATTAAATATATCTATATATTAATGAAACCACGAGGCTCACCGGAAAAATTTCGACGGCGCAAATGTACAAAAACCAATGCAGAATAGAAACATTTTCTTCCCGAAACAGCATATATGTTTTGTACGACAGGAAAATGGCGGCGGCTATTCCCGCCGTCAGCAGCGGGGCGGCGTAGACGGCGTTTCCCTGTCCGCCGAGGGCCAGCATCAGCAATACCGGCGTCAGCACCAGCGTGCAAAAGGAAAAAACGAGCCTGCGGAGTTGCCACAGCCTCGAGGTGAAACCGCCGCTGGCGGTGACGGCTCCGGCTATATGCAGAGCCATGCGGCTGAAAAGCCTCAGCGACGCCAGCGCCGCCGCAACCAACGGGACGGCCGAGACGGAAACCCATACGGGCAGAGCTGCCTTCCACGGCAGGGGCAGGAATATATCGGCCACCTTGACCGTGGCCACGGAGAGGGCCAGCGTCCCGAGCAGCGACATGCATGCAAGGAATGTGTTGAAAGTGTAGTTGGTTTGGCCCAGCATCTGATCGGCGTACATCTTGCTTCGCGGTATCTTTATGAGGGCCAGGGCAGACGAGCGGAAAAAATAGAGCGCCGCGCAGTATCCGGCCGCCAGGAACAATACCGACAGTTGGAAAACGGCGTCCGAGCTGAGAATATTGTTTTTAGCCGGAACATACCCTGCGCCTGCCGGCTCTACGACCATCTGCGACAGCGTGCCGAATATCTCTTCGGGGCTGACGCTCCTGAACGGGCTTTCCGCCGCCCGGGGCGCGGGTATGAACAGCGAATCGGCTGAAAACGCCGGAAACACGCCGGTCTGCGCGGAGTCGGCGGCGATTATCGGCGCGAGGGTTTGCGTGAGCGTGTCGGCCATGGCTCCTCTATTCCGATTTATTGAGCGTTATCCGCATGGTGGTGCCTTTTCCCGGCTCCGATTCCAGAACGGCTATCCGGCCTCCGTGATACTCCTCCATGATGCGCCTGCTTAACGAAAGTCCGAGGCCCCAGCCGCGCGTCTTGGTGGTGAAGCCGGGATTGAAGACGCGTTTTACGTTGGCTTTGGAGATGCCCTTGCCGTTGTCCGTCACGTCTATGTGTATTTTGTCGTCGTCGTCCGATATACGTACGTCTATCTGCCCTTTTCCGGCGAGCGCGTCGAGGGCGTTCTTGAGCAGGTTCTCCACCACCCATTCGAAGAGCGCTTCGTTCACCCTGGCCTTCATGGGGGCTGTAGCCAGGCCGTTGTAGCCCAGCGACACGTTTCGCGGTATGCGGCTGCGGAAATAGAGTACGCTGCTGCCCACAAGTTCATTCACGTTAGCCTCGGCGAGCGACGTTTCCGAGCCTATCTTGGAGAAACGGTCAACCACCTTCATCAGCCTTACGAGGTCTTTATTCATCTCGTCTACGGCCGACTGATCTACGGGCTGGTTGCGCAGATACTCTATCCACCCCAGCAGCGACGAGGTGGGGGTACCCAACTGGTGCGCCGTCTCCTTTGCCAGGCCTATCCATACGTTGTTCTGCTCGTCGTGCTTGGCGGACCTGAAGGTGATGTAGCCGAACATTATAAAGACGGCGATCACAACCAGCTGTATGAATGGGAAATAGACGAGCATGTTGAGCAGTTGCGAATTACCGTAGAACAGGTAATAGGTGCTGCCGTCCCAGCGCGTTATCTCCGTATTGCGGAATTTTTCTATTTTTTTGCGAAGAAGGTCGGGGTGGGCCAGGATGCGGGGAGGGATAAGGTTGGAGCTTTCGACCCGCATGTGGTTGTCGATGATCACGAACGGGATGTCGTTGTTGGCCGTCAGTATGCGTGAGACGAGAGGATCACGGTCTTCCACCTCGCCGAAACGCCCCATGGCGTACGACCACAGCTCTACCTCGGCCTTCTCCTTGCGGCGCAGCCTGTCGGCCATGCGGTTGGTCGAAACGAGCGACGCCGTGCCGATTATAAGCCCCAGGACGATGAGGACTATGCGGTTGCGGAAGGAGAAACGCCTGTGTATGGTGAATGGCTTCATGGCGGCCGGTGGCTGTAGGCGGATGATTATCTGGGTGCGGATAGCAACGACCTGTACCGGGGCTGGTCTTTAAGCATCGCCGCGGCCGCGGCCACATCGCCGTCGCCGGCCATATTGTACTCCGCCACTCCCTGCGAGTAATAGCGGCGCATAATGATCTCGTCGGCTATCAGGGAGCGGATCTCGTCGCGGTATAGTTCCAGATTTTCGCGTTTGTCGTCGGGCAGGAGTTTCTCTATGGACTCTATCTGCCCCTTTATTTTGTCGAGATAGCGTTCGCGCGCGGCTTTCTTCTTCAGCTCGTCGAGGGCCGCGTGGGTCTCCGATTCGAAATCGACGCTCTTGTCGGCCATGAAAGCCGTGAAGGCGGCGTAAAGGTCGTCGCCGGGCGAGTAGGTGCGCAGCGGCGTCTGCATGTCGCGGTGGGCCAGGGTGTACTGGTCGACGAAGTCCTCTATGTAACCCCTGGCGTAGATTATCGCCACGAAACGGCTGAAATACCGCGGCGCGGTCTTGACCTCGGGAACTATGCCGCCGCCGTCGTACACTTTCCGGCCCGCGGCGGTGGAGAACTCTTTCACCAGCGAGTCGGGTACGGACGATACGCTGCCGTCTTCGTTGCGGTGGGCGTAGTCTATGGCCTGTATGCACCGGCCGCTGGGGATGTAGTATTTGGCCGTTGTTATTTTAAGGTAGGAGTTGTACCCCAGCGGGCGCGGGGTTTGCACAAGGCCTTTGCCGAAGGTGCGCTGGCCTATTAGTACGGCCCGGTCGAGATCCTGCAGCGCGCCGGCCACTATCTCCGCGGCCGACGCCGATTGGCTGTTCACCAGCACGGCTATGGGCAGCGACGGCTCCACCGGCTCCGATTCGGTCTTGAAAACGGCGTCCATCTCCTTGACCCGCCCGCGCATAGACACCACCTCGGTGCCTTTGGGAACGAAAAGGGACAGTATCTTCACCGCTTCCTGCAGTATGCCCCCGCCGTTGTCGCGCAGGTCTATTACAAGGCCCCTGAGTTCTCCCTCCTTGCGCAGTTCGTTAAGCGCCTTGCGCATGTCGGCCGCACAATCCTCCGTAAAGTCGAGGTGCCTTATGTATCCTATGCCGTCCTCGAAAAAGCCGTAGTATGATATGCCGGAAATGACTATGCGTTCGCGGCGTATGGAGAGCGGGACGGTTTGGCCGGTAAAGAATTTTTCGACCGTGAGTTTGATGCTCGTACCAGGGTCGCCGCGAAGCAGGCCGCTGACGTCCTGCGTCGTCATCCCGCGGGCGTCCTTGCCCGCTATCTCTACTATCCTGTCGCCCACCTGCAGGCCGGCCTTGTCGGCCGGGAAGCCTCGGTAGGGCTGCGCTATCACCACCCAGTCGCCTTTCTGGCGTATAATTGCGCCTATGCCGGCGTATTTGCCCGTGGTAAGCACCTCGAAATCCTCCATCTCCTCCTCGGGAAGATATTCGGTGTAGGGGTCGAGCTGCGAGGTCATGCCCTCGGCCGCATCCGCCAGCAGGGCGTCGGGATCGACGGGATCGACATAGAACATGTTTATCTCGCGGAACATGTTGAAGAGTATCTCCATGTTCCTCCCCAGCCGGAAATCGTCGTTTTTGGCGGCTATCAGCAGCGTCGCCGCGATGGTTGCGGCCGCAACCGCCAGGGTGTTCCTTACAACCGTTCTTATCTTCATAACATGGATTTGAGGCGGAATTCCGCTTTCACCACCTGCGAGCGTACGCCCGACATGGTTATATAGTTGTCGTCCCGTGCAATGGTTATGCCATCTTCCCAAAGCAGCATGACGCGTTTGGCCGTCCCTGCGCGAAAAAGCATGCTCCCGTCGCTTTCCGAGTCCAGATCGTAGCCGCACATGGCGAGGGCCTGTATTATTTTGTCGCGGTCGGCGGCGATGTCGGCTTTGACCGTACGGCTGACGAAACCGAAAACCGGATACAGGAACGAAAGCAGGAACAGGGTGGCCAGCATGGCGATGCCGCGCGCAGAGGCGAATATATCCGAAAAACCGTCGTGCGTGGCCGTTCCGGTGAGTTTCATGAGGGTGAAAAGAACGGCGAATAGAACTGTGAGCTGCACGATATATTTGGCCGCGCGGACGAAATATTTTTTCATCGGGTTGTTAATTAAATGAGTCGCAAAGATACAAAAATCGCCGGATTGTTGATAAAAATGCGATAACTTATGCTTTCCCGGCCTTATTCGCGCCCTCCTTATTCGTACCTTTGATCTGTTTATTGGTAACCGGCAGAAATAACAGATGAAACAGGAGATGAATTTGGAGTTGGGCGAAGAGGTGGCCCAGGGCGAATATGCAAATCTGGTGGTGATATCCCATTCCACGTCGGAATTCGTGTTGGATTTCGCGGCCATGATGCCTGGGGTACCCAAAGCCAAGGTGAAAAGCCGCATAATCCTCACGCCCGAACACGCTAAAAGGCTGTTGATGACCCTGCAGGACAATATAACGCGTTATGAAAGCAATGTGGCCCGGATAGAGATCCCCACTCCCCGCATGGAAGAGGATGTGGACAGGGCCACGATGGGCTTTAATGTGGGCGAGGCTTAAGGTGCGAATTCCGTGTCGGATGCACGGCGTCGTTATCGTAAGGCGTAGGGCTTTCTTGCGCCGCGCATATTGACGCAAACATTTTTTTCAGACTGGCCCTTTTTCGGACAGATCAGGAGTTATCTCATAAAAATCCCCCGGAAGCCTGCGCTTCCGGGGGTTGCTTTTCTGTATTTTCGACGGATCAGTTTTTCAACTCGTCGAGTATTTTCATCGCCGCATCGAAGATCCTCGTATCGTCGAGCGTCACCACGCCTCCGTCGGGGCCTTTTTCGAAATGGACTCCGGACGGCGCCGCGTTGAAATGGCTCCCCCCGAAGTAATTTCTTACCGTATCGACGTCTATTCCCAGCTGGTCTGCTATGCGCTGGGAACTCCCGCTTGGCAACTTATCCTTGATGCGGCGCAGCTCATTGAATGTAATAACCATGATCACTTAAGTTTATAGTTTTATTAGTGGGGTATCCCGGTAACTACCGGGGGTATATTCTTTCGTCTGTTAAAGGTAAGCATAATAAAAATAACAACAAAATTTTTCAGAACATTTCTGGCCGTAAGGAACACTGTCGCAGCCATCGACCGGACAAAATGTCAGTATTTGCGTCAACTCCGGAGGTTTTGTCACTACATCGGTCCCGAAAACGCATTGGCACAAAGATTGAAGAAAAAAGAGGAAAAACAGGAAAAATAACTGAAAACCGAATAAGAAATGGCAAAGATCATCGGAATCGACCTCGGCACCACCAACTCGTGCGTGTCGGTAATGGAGGGTAACGAACCAGTAGTTATCCCCAACAGCGAGGGACATCGCACAACCCCCTCGATAGTTGCGTTTACGGACAACAACGAGCGGAAGGTTGGCGAGCCGGCCAAACGTCAGGCCATCACTAACGCCAAACGCACCATATTTTCGATCAAACGCTTCATGGGCGAGCCGTACGACAAAGTGGGCAAGGAGATATCGCGCGTGCCTTATGCCGTAGTAAAGGGCGACAACAACACCCCCCGCGTGGACGTGGACGGACGCCAGTACACCCCGCAGGAAATATCGGCCATGATATTGCAGAAGATGAAGAAGACGGCCGAAGACTACATAGGTCAGACGGTGGACGAAGCCGTGATAACCGTTCCCGCATATTTCTCCGACTCGCAGCGCCAGGCCACCAAGGAGGCCGGCGAGATAGCGGGCCTGAAGGTTCGACGCATAATAAACGAACCTACCGCAGCCGCCCTTGCCTACGGCATGGACAAGAAGAACAAAGACATGAAGATAGCCGTTTACGACCTCGGAGGCGGCACATTCGACGTTTCGATCCTTGAATTGGGCGACGGCGTGTTCGAGGTTAAGTCCACCAACGGCGACACCCACCTTGGAGGGGACGATTTCGACCACGTCATAATCGACTGGATGGCCGAGGATTTCCAGCAGCGTCACGGCATCGACCTGAGGCGCGACCCGATGGCCATGCAACGCCTCAAGGAGGCCGCCGAAAAGGCCAAGATAGAACTTTCGAGCGCCGTATCTACCGAGATCAACCTTCCCTATATAATGCCCGTAGACGGTATTCCTCAGCACCTGGTGATGACGCTCACCCGCGCCAAGTTCGAGCAGCTGGCCGACACGCTCATACAGGCCACCATCGAACCTTGCCGCAAATCGCTCAAAGATGCGGGCCTTACGGCGCAGCAGATAGACGAGGTGATCCTTGTGGGAGGTTCCACCCGCATCCCCGCCATTCAGAAAGTGGTGGAGGATTTCTTCGGCAAGGCTCCCTCTAAAGGCGTCAACCCCGACGAAGTGGTGGCCATAGGCGCGGCCATACAGGGCGGCGTGCTGACGGGAGAGGTTAAGGACGTGCTTCTTCTGGACGTCACTCCGCTGTCGCTCGGCATCGAAACCCTCGGCGGAATCTTCACCCGTCTTATCGACGCCAACACCACCATCCCCACCAGAAAGAGCGAGACCTTCTCCACGGCCGCCGACAACCAGCCCTCCGTGGAGATACACATTCTCCAGGGCGAGCGTCCCATGGCCCGGGACAACAAGACCATAGGCCGCTTCCATCTCGATGGCATACCTTCGGCTCCGCGCGGAGTGCCGCAGATAGAGGTCACGTTCGATATCGACGCCAACGGCATACTCAACGTCTCGGCCCGCGACAAAGGCACAGGCAAAGAGCAGAAAGTGCGCATAGAGGCCTCGTCGGGCCTCACGGATCAGGAGATACAACGCATGAGGGACGAAGCCAAAGCCAATGAGGCCAAGGACAAGGAGGAGCGCGAAAGGATCGACAAGATAAACGCCGCCGACAGCATGATATTCTCCACCGAAAAGCAGCTCAAGGAGTACGGCGACAAGGTCCCCGGCGACAAGAAGGCCGCTATAGAAAGCGCCATGGAAAAACTGAAAGAGGCTCACAAGAATGCCGACCTGCCGGCCATAGAGAGCGCCACCAAAGAACTCAACGACGCATGGCAGGCCGCCTCGCAGGATATCTACGCCTCGCAGCAGCAGGCCCAGGGCCAGCAGGAGGCTCCCAACGCAGGCCAAAGCCAGCAGCAGGGCGGCGATAACGTGACCGACGTCGATTTCGAAGAGGTAAAGTAGGGCCTTTTTAAATAAATAGCCAGCCTCAATTTTTTAAGGCGGACCCCGAAAGTTGGAAAACAATTTTCGGGGTCCGCTTTATTGCGTATTAAGCCGCGTATTATATAACTAACGTGAGTTCGGGCCTGTTGGCCGCACATACGCGCATCATCTTATCCTTCCCATTTCAAATCCTCACGGACCTTAGTCCGCTCCGGGTTGAAACTCAAACGATAATCGAAACCTGATGCACGCCATGCACAGCTTCGTTACCGTAAGGCGCAGCGTTTTCTTGCATCACACATATTAACGCCAACCTGTTTTTCAGACCGGTCCGTCTTTAATCCATTATCCAAAGCGCGAATAATGGAAAACGGGCGGGGCTACCGATCGTAGCCCCGCCCGTTTATATTGTATGCATCCGAGACGGGTGGTTATTTTTTGCGCCGCATGGGTACTTTCCGGAACCATGTGGCCGTCCTCCACAACCATTCCACGGGGCCGTAATAATAACGTTTCATCCACCAGTTGCTCAATATTATCTGCATGGCGTAGATGGCCAAACCCACTGGTATACACTCGAGGAAAGTGAGCTTGGTGGCCAGCCCAAGGCCGAAACCGTAGAACAGCGGTACGCCGATCAGCCCCTGGGTCATATAGTTCGTTACGCTCATGCGGCCTACGGGGGCTATCTTGTCCAGGGCTTTTCTAATGCCGGTGTTATAGTACAACAGCATGAATCCGGTGACGTACGCGGCCATTTGGCCGAGATTGGCGTAACTCTTGAAGAGGGTGACGCCCGCCCTAAGCGCAAAGCCTTCAAGTCCCATGGCGGGCAGAAGCAACACGATGGCGTAAAATACGGCGAACACGCCCGCGGCCCACGGCAGGACTTTGCGGCTGTATTTTATGATCGCCTCTTCGCTCTTGTGTATGCGCATGCGGCCGATCAGCATGCCCGTTATGAACAGCCCGATCAGTTGAGGGTAACGGGCGTTGTTGAATACCCATAGCAGCTTGGCCAACTGCCCGTTCCAAGAGTTGAACCGGATCACGTCGGCAAACGAACCGTTGATGAAAAGCACGGCGCACTCTTCGTACAGTTTGTCCATCAGGGCCACCAGTCGCGTGGGTTCGTTGGGGGCGTTGCCGCAGGCGAGCGATATGAAGGCCGCCACGTCGTGTATCTGCAGGAAAAGTAGCGCGGCTATTGCCACAAGCCATTTGGACGGTACGCGGAACAGCGGTATGAGCACCACGCCCAGGATGGCGTAAACGACAAAGAACTCGCCCATGTACACCATGCCGTTGAGGTATCCCAAACCCAGAAGCAAGCCCAGACGCCACAGGAACCTCAGGCGGAAGTCCACCCCTTTGTCTGCCTGCGAATCCATCTGCATGAAGAAACTAAGCCCGAAAAGTAACGAGAAAATCGCATAGGCTTTCCCTGCGAACAGGAACGCTACGGTTTCGTATACGCCTGCGTCGAACTTCTGCCAGAAGGGAGAATCTATCGCCGGATCTATGATAAGGTCGAAATGTTCCATGCAGTGGAACATCAGTATTCCGAAGAGCGCGAAACCGCGCAGGGCGTCGATAGAGTTTATGCGATTGGGTGCGATGGATTTTCCCATGAATGCAAGATCACTTGTGTTATATGTGCTGTTTTTATGTAAGGGGTCCGGCCTAAACGCCGGCCCCCCCCGTTGTTGGCTTATTGTATGCGGCTGTTTAGCTCCCGCATTTGGAATCGCCGCAGTTCTGGCATATCTTGCAGCCGCTCTCATAGATTACGGTTCCTTCGCTTCCGCAGTTCTGGCATATCTCCTTGCGGGCCACGGTGCCGTCGGGGATGTATTGTTTCAGCGCGCGCGCCACCCCGTTCTTCCAGTTGTTGATCGAGGCGCTGTCCAGTTGCAGCGATTCGATAAGGTTAACCACATCGAGGATGGGCATGCCGTTGCGCAATACCCCGGAGATCAGTTTGGCATAATTCCAGAACTCCTCGTCGAAGAGGCGCGATATGCCTCCCACGGTGTTCGTGTAGCCGTACTTGTCCTCATACTGGAAGTCGTAACGTTTATTCCCGGCCGCATCCATTACTTTTATTATATGGCCGTTGCTCACTTTTGTAGGTATGAACATGGCGTCCTCTTCCAGTTTGCCGGTGAATATCTCGTAGGGGCGGCTGTTATAGATGCCCACGAACGATATCCACTCTTCGGATCCGTTCCGGAAGCGGACTATGTCGGCGTCCAGCTCGATGGGGCGTTTAAGGGGCGGTTTGTACTCGCCGTACTCCTCGCCTTCGGCGCTTTTGCTGCAATCCTTCTCTGCGGGCTTCTCTCCCTTCTTCTTCTCTACCAGCACTCCCGCGCGCGAACCGTCGCGGTAGACGGTAACCCCCTTGCATCCGCACTCCCAGGCTGTCAGGTACACCTTGGCCACAAGCTCCTCGGTGACGTCGGCAGGCAGATTTACCGTCACGGAGATGGAGTGGTCCACCCATTTCTGGATCGCGCCCTGCATGCGTACCTTCGACACCCAGTCGATATCGTTGGCCGTGGCCTTGTAGTACGGCGATTTGGCTACGAGTTCGTCCAATTCGGCCTGGGAGGCGTTCATGGCCTTATCCACCGGGTAGCCGTTAACTTCCAGCCAGGTGATGAAGTTGTGGTGGAAGACGTTGTACTCCTCCCACGAATCGCCCACTTCGTCCACCATGGTTATTTTCACGTCCTTGTCGTTGGGATTTACCTTGCGGCGACGCGTATAGACGGGGCGGAAGACCGGCTCTATGCCCGACGTGGTCTGCGACATGAGGCTGGTGGTGCCGGTGGGAGCTATGGTGAGCATGGCTATGTTGCGGCGGCCCGTCTTCACCATCTCTTCGTAAAGGGCCGGGTCGGCCTGGCGTATGCGGCCTATCATGGGATTGTCCTTCTCCTTGGCGGCGTCGTAGACGGGGAACGCGCCCCTCTCGCGGGCCAGCTGCACCGAGGCGCGGTAGGCCTCCAGGCAGAGGGTCTTTTGTATCTCCACGGCGAAGTCGATGGCCTCGTCGGAGCCGTAGCGCAACCCCAGGGCGGCGAGCATATCCCCCTCGGCGGTTATGCCCAGGCCGGTGCGGCGGCCCTGTTTGGCCTTTTCGCGGATCTTTTCCCACAGCGACAGCTCCACGCGGCGTATATCCTGCTCTTCGGGGTCGGCGGCTATCTTGGTTATTATGGCCTCCACCTTTTCCAGCTCGAGGTCTATGATGTCGTCCATCATGCGCATGGCCTTGGCTACGTGGATCTTGAATTTCTCCATATTGAAGCGCGCCTTTTTCGTGAAAGGCTCGTCCACGTAACTGTAGAGGTTGATGGCCAGCAGGCGGCAAGAGTCGTAGGGGCAGAGGGGTATTTCGCCGCACGGGTTGGTGGATACCGTAACGAAGCCCTCGTCGGCATAGCAATCGGGTACCGACTCGCGGATTATGGTGTCCCAGAAAAGCACTCCCGGCTCGGCCGACTTCCATGCGTTGTGGATTATCTTGTCCCACAGCGCCCGTGCGTCTATCGTCTTTTCGTACATGGGATCGTCGCCCTTTATGGGGAATTGCTGGCGGTACTGCCCTCCGTCAATCACGGCGCGCATGAACTCGTCGTCGATCTTTATCGACACGTTGGCTCCGGTGACCTTGCCTGCCTCCACCTTGGCGTCGATGAAATTCTCTGCGTCGGGGTGTTTGATAGACAGCGAGAGCATAAGCGCTCCGCGGCGGCCGTCCTGGGCCACTTCGCGGGTGGAGTTGGAGTAGCGCTCCATGAACGGCACGATGCCGGTGGAGGTCAGGGCGCTGTTAAGCACGGGGCTGCCCGTGGGGCGTATGTGTGAGAGGTCGTGTCCCACGCCGCCGCGGCGTTTCATGAGCTGCACCTGCTCCTCGTCTCTGCGGATTATGCCGCCGTAGGAGTCGGCCGGTTTGCGGTGGCCTATGACGAAGCAATTCGACAGGGAGGCTACCTGGAGGTTATTGCCTATGCCGGTCATCGGGCCTCCCTGGGGGATCATGTATTTGAAGTCGCCGAGCAGTTCCAGCGTCTCATCCATACCCATCGGATTGGGGTATTTGTTCTCCACGCGTACTATTTCGGAGGCTATGCGGGAGTGCATCTGCTCCGGCGAATTTTCGTATATGCGGCCGAAAGAGTCTTTCAGGGCATATTTGCTCACCCACACCGTGGCGGCCAGCTCGTCGCCCTTGAAGTATTCGCGCGATTTTTCCACCGCTTCGGCGTAAGGATACTCTTTCAGGTCGCAGCCGCACGGGGCGGGCTGTTTCGTAGATTTTGACATTTCCGTATATCTTTTTGATTATTTCGACATGGTGACGCTCACCCGCCCCACTTTGCCGCCCACCGGGGGGGCAAGCTTGGAGACGGTGACGGTTGCCGAGCGTACGTTTTCGAACCGCCCCAGCACGCCGTCGAGTATCCGCTCGGCGACATTCTCTATTATGTCCGACGTGAGCGACATCTGCCTCTTCACCTCGTCGTAGACGTCCAGGTAGTTGACCGTCTGCGACACGTCGTCGCGCCTGGCCGCCTGGCCTATCTCCGCCTCCACGCTAAGGCGCACGACGAAACGCCCGCCGACCTTTTTTTCAAGGTCGTAGCAGCCGTGCGAGGCCTTAAACTCCATATCTTCAAGCGTAATGGTGCAGAGTGACATAAATGCGCCGTGTTTTTCGGTTCTACAAAGGAATGCAAAATTAGAGAGCCAATCCACCGCCCGGCCAATTAATTATTGACAATTTAAGAACAATGCGCCGGGAGCGGTTTAGGGGGTGGGCGGCGGCGCATTTTTTATCTATTATTAAAATTATTCAATAATATACGGAATAAATAACGCGGGTTCCGTTTAAGAAACCCGCGTTAACCGAACAGGACCCGCCATTCTCTTCAGGGCAGGATCAGACGGGGGCAAATCGCGCTCAAATAACTTCCATATGAAAATTTAAACGGACCCGGGGAATAATGGCGTGGAAATGGAAAGATAAGCAAAGTCCTGTGCGGCGCATTCTATTCGTCCCCCGCGACGAATTCTATCTCTTTGAACAGGTAGCTCTTCGTCCCGCCGCCGGGCAGGTGTTCCACGGCCAGCTCGCCGGTGGGGGCCACGCCGCGGATTATCCCTATGAAGCGGCCGTCTGCGGCGGTCCGGTATTGCGCCGGCATGCCTATGCGGTAGAGGCGCGCGCGGTAGTCGCGCTCGATCTCCCCGGCATGGCCCTCCTCGAGCATCCGGTAGCGGGACGCAAGGTTGGCGCACAGGCTGCGAAGTACCTCTTCGCGGTCGAAGCGGCGTCCGGCCGCAAGGCGCATGGAGGTGGGGTTGGGTAGCGAAGCGGGGAATACGTCCTGGTTGATGTTCAGGCCTATGCCTGCTATCGTCCTCGCTATCGCGTCGCCGCATATGTCGTTTTCTATCAGCAGTCCGGCTACTTTATTGTCGCCCAGGTATATGTCGTTGGGCCATTTTATATGCGCCTCGAGCCCATAATGCTCCAGCGTACCGGCTACGGCCAGGCTTACGGCCTCCAACAGCAGGAATTGCGCCTGGGCGCGCAGGAACGACGGCGTCAGCACCGCGCTAAGCGTCAGGTTCTCGCCCGGACGGCTGTGCCAACTGTTGCCCTGCTGGCCGCGTCCTGCGCTTTGGCTTTCGGCGACTATGACGTCGCCGTGCAGGTAGGCGTTGCCGCGCGCAATGTCGTTGGTGGATGCTGCCTCTTCTAAACGGTAGATCATGGCGGAGGCTGATTACTGGCTTTTATATGCCCTCCAGCGTTCCAGCACGGCGCTGAAGTCGGCCGGCAGCGGGCTTTCGAAGCATACCTGTCGGCGTGTGGACGGATGTATGAACCCGAGGCTGCGGGCGTGCAGGGCGTGGCGGGGCATCAACTCGAAGCAATTCTCGACGAACTGGCGGTATTTGGCGAAGGTAGTCCCCTTGAGGATGCGGTCGCCTCCGTAGCGCTCGTCGTTGAAGAGAGGGTGGCCCGTATATTCCATGTGGACCCTTATCTGGTGCGTGCGGCCTGTTTCGAGGCGGCACTCCACGAGGGTGACGTAGCCGAAACGCTCCAGAACGGTATAGTGGGTGACGGCGTGCTTGCCCTGGTCGCCCTCGGGGAAGACGGCCATCTTGAGGCGGTCTTTGACGCTGCGACCTATATTGCCGGTTATGGTACCCTCGTCGGACGGGAAATCGCCCCATACCAAAGCTATGTAGCGGCGCGATATGGTGTGGTCGAAGAACTGTTTGGCCAGGCGCACATGCGCCGTTTCCGTCTTGGCGACCACCAGCAGGCCCGAGGTGTTCTTGTCTATGCGGTGTACGAGTCCGGCCCTCATGTCGCCCGAGGCGAACAGGGGTATGTCCTTCAGCCGCCACGCCAGAGCGTTCACCAGCGTGCCTGAGTAGTTGCCGTGGCCGGGATGCACCACCATGCCCGCGGCTTTGTCCACAAGGATCACCTCGTCATCTTCGTAGGCTATCTCCAGGGGTATGTCTTCGGGAATTATCTCCACCTCGCGGCGGGGGTAGGGCATCACTATCGATATCGCGTCGAGGGGCTTGACGCGGTAGCTGGCCTTGACGGGGACGCCGTTTACCAATATGCTGCCTGCGTCGGCGGCCGCCTGTATGCGGCTGCGAGAGGCCCCCTCCATGCGGTTGAACAGGAATTTGTCTATTCGCAGAAGGCTCTGCCCTTTGTCTACCGTCAGGCCGAAATGCTCGTACAGGTCTTCGCCCTCGTCGTCAGGAGCCTGATCGGCGGGGGATACGGGAAGCGGAGCGTCGCCGGAGCGGTTATTCGGCGTTCTCATCGCTTTGCTGTGCGGTTGCCGCGCGCCGCGCCGAGCGGTCGGACGTCTGGCTGCCCTTATCCACCTTCTCCTTGTCGAGCGTAACGCGGAAATTCACGGCGCGGCCGAGGGGGGCTGTCTCACCCTGGTCGGGCTGCTGCGAGAAGACCCTCGCCTCGTTTATGTTGAGCGGGGTTATGTCGTCGTCCATCTCCACCTTGCCCACGTTGAGTCCGGCCTCCCACAGGCGGCTCTTGGCCTCCTTGAACGGGAACCCTACTATCTTGGGTACTTTGCATGTGGTCCCTTCCGCGCCCATGCCCACGACGAGGGTGACGCCGGAGCCTATCTCCACCTCTTTCTTAGTGGCGGAGCCTATGAGTTTTCCGTCGTAACGCTCCTCGAGTACGTAGTTGGTTGCTATGTCTGGACGGTAGATGAGTTTTTCTATCTCCAGCCCGGCCACTTCGAGGTTGTTCTTGGCCTGGCGCAGCGAGAATCCCGTGACGTAGGGGATGGCCACCTTGCGCTGGTGGTAGGAGTTGGTCACCACGAATATGCGCCGGCCGGGCTTTACTTTGGTCCCCGCCGCCGGGTTTTGGTCGAGTACGACGCCGCCGGGATATGCCGGTACGTAGAGCGAGTCGTTAACCTCTATGTTCAGCGACGCATTGCGGGCTTCGTGGATGGCTTCGGATATATCCTTGCCTGTGAACGAAGGGACTTGCTTGTGGGTGCCGTGGCGCGTAAAAAGGTTGAGCAGCACCGAGCATACCAGTAAGAACGTCAGGATGGCGCATCCGGCCAGCACGAGGTTTCGCGTGAGCGGATTGCCGTTTATGCGGGTTACGAATTTGGGAATATTCATCTTGTATGGCGTATTGAGTCCGTAAAGTTACGCTTTTTTTACCGGATTATAAAAGGTATCCCTCTCCACGGCGGTATAGCCTGCGGCGCCGGCCATCGCCTCCAGGTCGGCCACTGTCATGGAGGGGTTTTGGTCTTCGGCCCCGGCCATCGAATAGATCCTGGTGGTGTCGCCTATGGTGCCGTCTATGTCGTCGGCGCCGAAAGCGAGCGACAGCTCCGTGGTAGTGCGGCCGTACATTGGCCAGTAGGCTTTTATGTGCGGGAAATTGTCGAGGAATATGCGTGAGACGGCCAGCGTTCGCAGGTCGTCGGTCACTGGCGCTTCACCTATGTGCGACAGCCCGTTGCCCGCGCTGCGGTATTTAAGCGGGATGAATGCGTTGAAACCTCCCGTTTCGTCCTGCAGCCGTCGCAGGCGGTCGAGGTGGTCTATGCGGTGCGCCGGTTCTTCTATGTGGCCGTAGAGCATGGTGGCGTTGGTGGATATGCCCTCGGCATGGGCGGCGCGGTGGATGGACAGCCACTCTTCGGCCGTACCTTTGCGGGGGCATATCCGCGAACGTATTTCCGGATCGAATATCTCGGCCCCTCCGCCCGGAATGGCATCCATGCCCGCCAGACGCAGCATGCGCAGTCCTTCGGCTGCGGTCAAACCAGCCTTTCTGATCATATGGCCCAGCTCGATGGCCGTGAAAGCCTTGACGGTGGCGTGCGGCAGGGCGCGCTTGACGCGCCGGACCATCTCAATGTAATGGTCGAGCGTATGGTGGGGGTGGACGCCGCCAACTATATGCACTTCGGTGAGACGCTCTCCGGCGTGGCTGCGCGCGGCGGCCTCCACTTCGTCCAGGGTCATATCCCAACTCGCCGCGTCGTCCGCCGGCTTGCGGTAGGAGCAGAAGACGCAGTCGAAAACGCACACGTTGGTGGGTTCGATGTGGATGTTGCGGTTGTAATAGACCGTGCGTCCGCTTTTGGCCTCTTTGATGGCCGTAGCCGCGCGGCCCAAAGCGGCCAGCGGGGCATTAGCGTAGAGATGGGCGGCCTCTGCGGCGGTTATCCTCTCTCCCGTTACGGCCTTGCCGAGTATTTTTTCAGTTTCCGTCATGGGTGCAAAGATAGGCATAGCCGGCGATATTGGTCACGCCGGGACCAAAACTTTCGCCCGCCCCGGCGTTACTGCGAGCACCTGAGTACGACCACCTGCCCGCGTACGGCTTTGCCGCCTGCCGGCACCGATTGCGACGCCACTTTGCCTTTGCCGCTCACGGCAACCCTCAACCCGGCTTTTTCCATGAGGTAGAGCGCCTCCTTAAGGCCCATGCCGGTAACCTGCGGGACACGGCCGGGGATCACCTCGACCGGGGTTAGTTCCGCCCTGGCCGAGTCCGTTTCACTCCTGGCCCACTCGCCCGCCTGGCGGCCGCCGCGCAGGGGCAGGCCGAGTTTCGAGGCGACCCTTTCCATATCGTCCGTACGCCCTCCTTTGATCTCCACCGGCTCTTTCACCGCCTGCCGTCCTTCGGATATGCCGGGATGCCAGTCGACGTGCGAGGCGAATACGCGGTCGGCCACGGCTTTGAAAACCGGACCGGAGAGCGACGCTCCGTAATAGTTGGCCGCCGTGGTCTGTATGGCCACTATGCAGCTGTATTTCGGGTTGTCGGCCGGAAAGTAACCGACCATGGTGGCGATGTAGCGATGGTCTACGTAGCCGCGGTTGCCCGAGGCGACCTGGGCCGTGCCTGTCTTGGCCGCCACCTTGTAATATTTGTTGCCCAGCGCTTTGGCGGTGCCTTCGTCCACGACGCCTTCGAGCGATTCGCGTATGTAGCCGAGGGTTTTAGGGGTGCATATACGCTCGTTGACGGTTTGCGTGGCGAACGTCCTTACCGTCTGTCCATAGCGGCGCAACTCGGTCACCAGAACCGGGCTTATCATCCTGCCTCCGTTGGCCACGGCGTTGTAGAGGCACAGGGTGCGCATGGGCGTTATCTCGAAAGTGTAGCCGTAGGCCATCTTTTCGAGGGTCATGCCGCGCGTCCAGTAGCGGTCGCCCGGATGTCGTATGACCGGAGCCAGGCTGCCCGGTATTTGCACGTGCAGCGGCTTGTCGAGGCCCATGTTGCAGACGAAATCGACGAAACGGGCCGGGTCGGCGGCGTAATGCCCGTGTACCGACTTCGAAAAGCCTATGTTGGAGGAGAGTTCGAACACTTTCTTGAGCGACAGCACCCCCTCCTTGTGGTCGTCCACCACCATGGCGCGGCCCACCACGGCGCGGCCGCCTTCGGTGTCTATCTTGTCGTCGAGTGACATGCCCGCATCGTCCAGCAGGGCTATCAGTGTGGCCAGTTTGAAGGTCGACCCCGGTTCCATATTGCGGCCTATGGCGTAGTTAAGGTCGTCCGCTATGCGTCCCGAGGGGTATCGCGTCAGGTTGCTCATGGCGTGTATCTCGCCGGTGGCCACTTCCATCAGCACCACGCAGCCCCATTCGGCGCGTTGCGTCTCGAGTTGGTTGCGCAACTCGCGCTCGGCCACGTCCTGCAGCTCCACGTCGATGGTTGTCACCACGTCGATGCCGTGTACGGGTTCGCGGTTGTCGGGCGAAGGGACCGGGATCCGCGCTATGCCGGATATGCTCTGCATCATGCTCACCCCGTCCTCGCCGCTGAGGTATTGGTCGAAAGCCCCCTCGACGCCCAGCTTTATATTCACGGGGACCACAGTCCGGTGTCCGTCCACCACCCTGGTGGCGCTGTCCTCCCTGGCCACGCCTATGGTACGCAGGGCCAGCGAACCGAGCGGATGTTCGCGGCGGCTGATCTCCTCGATGATGGTGCAGCCCCTCACCGGGGTGTGCAGCAACACCGTGCCGTCCTTGGCGTCCACGCGTTTTATGCGAAGCACCGGGAACTGCATCATCTCCTTGAGCTGGGGGAAACCTATCCTGTGCGGATTGATCCTGACATAACGGTTGCGCGATTTGGCGGCGCGGCAGTTAAGGAGCGACTGTTTGTAGAATTGTTTAGGCCTGTCGGGGAACATATGCGCCAGACATCCGGCCAGCGAATCCCACTGCTGCGCGAGCAACTCCGACGCGCGTGCGGAAAGCGCCCTGTGGTCGCGCAGTTGTTCCCTGGCGCGTTTGTCTATGTCTTTCATACGGTCCTTGCCTGCGGCCTGCTGTTTTTCCAGCTTGGCCTTGGCGCGGATCTCGGCGCGGGCCATATCTTTCATGGCGCTGTCGATGATGTCGGCCGCGAAATCCATCCGAACGTCGAAAAGCGGCACGGTTGTGGCCAGGATGCGTCCGTCGCGCGCCAGGATGTCGCCGCGCATGGCGGGGACTTTCTCTCTTGCGTAGATCACCTCTGCGGCCTTGCGGCGCAATTCGGCCCCTTCAGGGCCATATTGCGTGTATAGTATCTTGCCGACGATGGCCGCGCCTGTGAGGATGAAGAAGACGTAGAGTCCCCTTACCCGCGTGAGGATGTCGCTTTTTATAGGAGATCGCCCGGTAGCCATCATTTTACCACTTTAGGGGGTGTGACGGCCTCCCCGAGGGGTATGCCGCGCTTTTCCAGCTCTTCTATTATGTTGCTCTGGCGGGTGTAGAGCATGCGTTGCGAGGCCAGCTCGAGCGACGTGGCCCGCAATTCCTTGACCTGCCGGGTGAGCTGTATCTCGCGGCGGTGGAGTTCCTGCATGCGGAAGACGCTGGCTATGTATGCCATCATCAGCACCGCCACGGCTATAAGGTAGGGATAGACGTTGCGTACTTCGGCTTTGGTGAGTATGCTGCCCGACAGGATCATGCCTATGTATTGCTTCGTCCGGGAGACGGTTTCCGGCTCAGGCTCCGTGAAAGGGTCGGGTTCGGGTTCCGGCGGCGCCGGCGCGGCGGTCGGCTGCGGATCGGGATCGAACGGCGGTTCGTCCGGCTCGAGGACGCCGCTTTCCTGCGGGCGGTCGACTCCGAAAGGGTCTAGGTCCTCGGGTTCGTCGCGGCGGGGACGCGCGCTCCACGCCCCGCGCAGCTCGTTCTGCTTTTCCCACTCGGGATCTATGATGATATCCTTGGCCATTCCGTCCTTCCAGGTTTTTACAGCTTTACCGCGGCCCTCATTTTGGCGCTGCGCGAACGCGGGTTGGCCGCAAGTTCCCCGGGCGAAGGGGTGACGGCCTTGCGAGCGACGAGTTCGAAAGGCGACGAGGCGCGTCCGAAGAAATCTTTTTCGGCCACCCCCTCGAAATTGCCGCTGCGCATGAAATTCTTTACCAGGCGGTCTTCCAGCGAGTGGTAGGATATGACCACCAGCCTGCCGCCCGGTTTGAGGGCTTTGAGGCTCTGTTCCAGCGCCATCTTGAGTGCCTCCATCTCGCCGTTGACCTCTATGCGCAGGGCCTGGAAAAGTTTGGTGAGGTATTTGGACGCGTCGGCTTTGGGCGTACACGGCCTTACGGCCTCTATCAATTCGCCTACGGTGGCTATGGGGGCCGCCTGCCGGGCGCGCTCTATGCAGTTGGCGGCTTTGTAGGGCGTATCTATCTCGCCCCACTCTCCCAGTATGCGGGTGAGGTCGGCGTTGGAATAGGTATTCACCACCTTGCCTGCCGTCAGCGGGGCGCTTTGGTTCATCCGCATGTCCAGCGACGCCTCGAAACGGAACGAAAAGCCCCTCTCGGGAGTGTCGAAATGATGCGAGGACACCCCCAGGTCGGCCAGTACGCCGTCCAGCGGCCCGAAGCCCGCCGCGCGGAGCGCCCCGCGCATGAAACGGAAATTGCTGCGCAGGAAGGTGAAGCGGGCGTCGTCCGGGATATTGGCCGCCGCGTCGGCGTCCTGGTCGAAGCCGGCAAGGCGACCCTTGCGCCCCAGGCGCGAGAGTATGGCGCGCGAATGGCCGCCCCCCCCGAAGGTGAGGTCGGCATATGTGCCGTCGGGTTTTATGTCGAGCAGTTGCAGCGCCTCCTCAAGGAGTACGGGCCGGTGGTATTCGGTCATCTCACGGGAATTTCCGGGTAACGGGATTCCTGGATCAGTTTCAATTATGTGTTGGCTACGCATATCGGGCATCGTCGTTACCGTGAGGCGCAGCATCTTCTCGCGTCACGCATATTAACGCCAACCTGTTTTTCAGACTGGTCCGGATTTTTTATCCGCCTGAATTTCCCGCAAAAACCGGATGACGAAATACATAAAATAATTTCGCCTGAAAATTTAGACGGATTCTCAGGTCGTAAAGATATGCTTTTTCTTCCAAATCCGGAATCTCCATGGATTCCGTCGGCGAAATTTTGGCGGATTACATTATCTTTGCCATGTAACGCGCGTAAAAATGAAAGTGGACGTAGAACAGATACTGAAGGAAAAGAACCCGGCGGCGGCGAAATTCATCCCGCGTCCGCTGGTCAACTACCTGAAGCGCATTGTACACCAGGACGAGGTTAACGAATACCTGGCCCTCTACGGCCATCTGCCCCCGCTGGAGTTTGTGCGCGCCTGCCTGGGGCGCATGAATATACGGCACCACCCGGAGGGGCTGGAGAGGCTCGATCCCGCGGGGCGCTACATATTCGCCTCGAACCACCCTTTCGGCGGCGCGGACGGCCTTATGCTGGCCGATGAGGTGAGCAGACGCTTCGGGGAGGCCAGGGTGGTCGTCAACGACATATTGATGAATCTCACGCCGCTCAGCCCCATATTCGTGCCGGTGAACAAGCACGGACGCCAGAATCCCGAATATGCGCGCATGTTCTCGGAGGCTTTCGCGTCGGATATGCCCATAATAACCTTTCCCGCCGGGCTTTGCTCGCGCAGGACGGCCGGCCTGGTGACCGACCTGCCATGGAAACCAAATTTCATACGCCGCGCCGTGGCCGACCGCCGCGACGTGGTGCCGGTGCATTTCGACGGACAGCTCTCCGATCGTTTCTACCGCATCTACTCGTGGCGCAAAGCGCTTGGCGTGGGCCTGAACATAGAGATGCTGTGGCTGGTGGACGAAATGTTCCGCCAGGCGGGCAAGGATTTCCGCATAGCCTTCGGCGAGCCTGTGCCGTGGCAGAGCATGGCCGGCGGCGGGCGTCCGGCGGCGTGGTGCGGCCGCATACGCGAAATGGTATACCGGTTATAGCCGCAAGTTTTGTTTTTACAGGGAAATGCGTATATTTGTATCCATAGTCACCAACTCCCCGAAATGACCGAAACAATAATAAATCCCGTAAGCAGGGATCTGATAGAGAGCGAACTGACCCCGGAGAGGCTGTTGCGCCACACCAACAACGCCGGTAACCGCATATATGTGGTCACGGCCCGAAACAGCCCCAACATAATGCAGGAGATAGGCCGCCTGAGGGAGCTGGCGTTCCGCGATGCGGGAGGCGGCACGGGGGCGTCCGTGGACATAGATGAGGGCGATACCGCCGAAGGGGGCTACAACCAGTTGATAGTGTGGGATCCCGCGGCCCGAGAGATAGTGGGCGGATACCGTTATATAATATCGCGGTCGGAGCATCCGGAGCATCTCTCAACGGAGCATTATTTCCGTTTCAGCGATAAATTCCGCCGCGAGTACCTTCCTTACACCATTGAACTTGGACGGTCGTTCGTACAGCCGATGTACCAGGGTACGCGCACCAGCCCCAAGGGGATATACGCACTCGACAACCTGTGGGACGGCCTGGGCGCGCTGATGGTCTACAACCCTTGCGCGAAGTATTTCCTTGGCAAGGTCACCATGTACGGCGACTATAACCGCGCGGCCAGGAATATACTCGTCTACTTCCTGCAAAAATATTTTCCCGACGGCGACCACCTCGTGGAGCCGATATATCCGATAGAGCTTGATATGGACCGCGAGGCGCTCGCGGCCCTATTCTGCGGAGCGGATTACCAGGAGGATTACAAGATATTGGTGCGCGAAATCCGCGCGCGCAACGAGAACGTCCCCCCGCTGATAAATTCATACATGAACCTGTCTCCATCGATGAAAGTTTTCGGCACGGTGTGCAACCCCGATTTCGGGGACGTGGAGGAGACGGGCATACTGATAACCATAGAGGACATCTATCCTCAGAAGACCGAGCGCCACACCCGCAGGTTGTGACGCGGGCCTATTTCTCTTCGTGGTACTCCTGCTCGGTGTTTATCTGCCAGATGTTATCTTTGGTGGTCTTTCCGGAGAGGATGTTGTCCACGGCGGCCATTGCCGTGAGCATCGAATGATCCTGGTTGTTGTATTTGTGCATTCCGTTGCGGCCAACCAGGAAAAGGTTTTCGAACGTGTCGGCGTATTCCCTTATCTCCTGCATGCGGGGGTATGAGCCGAAGTATGCGGGATAAGCCTTTTCTACCCTCACCACGGTGGCGTCAAGCACTTCGGCTTTCGATATCATGCCTATCCTCTCCATTTCGTCCGTCGCCATGGCTATGAATTCCCCGTCGGACATGTTCCAGAAACGGTCTCCTCGGTCGACGAAATATTCGAGGCCCAGCCATACCGTCCCGGGGTCGGCGACCATATAGGGACTCCAGTTGTTGAATATCTGTACGCGTCCCACGTTGACGTCCCTCTCCTGGATATATATCCACGTGTCGGGATAATATTTGCCTTCGGCCAGATTCATACGCCTCAATAGCAGGCCCACCGTCATAAAATCGCGGTAGACCAGTCCCGCGGCCACCTCCCTGACGTTGGCCGGCACGGGGGCGTCCATGGCGGCGATGAGTTCGCACACGGGCATGGTGGAGATGACGTAGTCGGCCTCCAGGCGGCTGCGCGCGCCTGCGCCGTCCTCCACGGTCACGGCCGTTATGCGGTTGCCTTCGGCGTGCAGGCCCGTCACGCGGCTCCGCATCATTATATCGCCGCCCGCGGCTCGCACTTCATCCGCCACCAGTTCCCATAGTTGCCCCGGGCCACGCTTGGGATAGAGGAATTTCTCTATAAGCGAAGTCTCGGTGCCTTTCTGCGCCACGTCGCCGCCGCGACTGCGCCGCGACAGCATGTGCATTACGGCTTTACCCACGGACAATCCCTTGACTCTCTGCGCACCCCACTCGGGACTTATTTCGGAACATTCCGCGCCCCACAGTTTGCGCGTATAGTCGCGGAAGAACGTCTCGTAGAGTTCGCGCCCGAAGCGGTTGATATAGAAATCCTCGAGGTTGCGCTCGTGCTTTATGGGGAACAGCCTTATTTTCAGATAACTGAAGCCTATCTTCACTATGCGCCGCGGACCGAGGTTGCGGAGCGTCTGCCATGTGAGCGATATGGGGTAGGCGAAGAACCTGCGCAGGAAGTAGATGCGCGATATGCGGTTGCGTACCATCATCACATTCTCCTCTTCCGATGCCGGGTGGGCGGGGCTTTCGGCGGGCATTATACCTCTCCACCACTCCATCACGGCGTCGGACTTGGAGAAGAAGCGGTGGCCGCCCAGGTCCATGCGGTTGCCCTTGTAGGTTATGGTTTTCGATATGCCGCCCACCAGCGCCTCGCGCTCCACGACGACGGGACGCGCGCCGCCGCGACGTACCAGCTCGAGGGCGGCCGTCAGGCCCGCGGGGCCGGCGCCTATTATCAGCGCCACAGGTTTGTTATTTCGATCCTCCATTGAAAAGCATATATTTGCGTGCGGTGAAATTCCATGCGAAAACCACGGCTGCGGCCACCGTCTTCGAGGCGAGGTAATGTACTCCGGCCCATTCCGTGAGTCCCCACAGGATGGCCTCGTTCAATCCCAGCCCCACTACGCCTATCACGGCGAACAGGGCGAATTCCGCCGCGCGGCTGCGCAACGCATGTCTGTTAAAGACCCATATAACGCTCAGCGCGTAGTTGACCGTCAGCCCGGCCGTGAAGGCCAGCGCCGCAGAGAGGACGTAATGCAGCCCGGCGGACTCGGTCAACAGCCAAAGCAACCCGAAGTCCACCGCAAAGGCCGTACCGCCGACGACGAAGTAACGCAGCAGCTGTATGCGTACGTCGTCCGACGGGCGTTTGAACAAGTCAGGCGTCATTCCCGTCCGAATTTAGCCTCGGCCGCCGCGCGGTCGAATTTCAGCAGGTAGGTTTCGGGATTGTCGAAACTTTTTACTATCGGGAAAAGTTCGCTGTTATTGACCAGGGCCGGGAGCAGGTAGCGCGGGGTTGAGGCGTAGCCCAGCTGCTCCAACACCACGTAGTCGGCCCGCTGGGCTATCAGCCCGCGTATCAGCTCGGCATGGTCGAGGGTGTTTTTGTAGGGGCATGTCAGCCCGCCGGAATAGATGTAGAAGAGCGATCCCTTGCGGCAGCACACCACGGCCTGGGGGCCTATCTCGGCTTTGACGTAACGGGCCAGGCGGTAATAGTTGGCGTAAGGTGGCGGTATCGGCGCACGCGACTCTTCGGCCACGTATTTAAGTTGTCCGGCGGCGGTAAGGGCCACCGGCAGAAGTATCCACAGGGGGTTGAACACGGCCCCGCGCTTAACGGCGCCGAGCGCGACGGAGCATATCTTCCACAGCCCCGTAGCCAGTCCCAGTTCGAGTACGGGGACGAGCGTCACCAGGTAACGGTTCTCGCTCGGGGCGCTCCACAGGCAGATTATGGCGAAGGTGGCCGCGGTGTACGGGAGGAAGAACCAGAAATAGCGCCTGTATTGCCAAAAGCCGAAAGCGATGATTCCCGCGAGAATTATTCCCGCCGCCCATAGCCCGCCGCCCGCCGGCGTCGCATAGTCTACGGCCATATAGGGCGCTACGGTGTTGGGCAGGGCTTGCGATATGAGCATGCCGAGGGTTTCCACTCCCCGGGCGAAAAAATCGCCGGCCGAGATATATCCTTCCTCCGGTCTCCACATGTTTACCATGAATATCTGGTCGGCGTAACGGCTCGACAGGCCGTGGAAGGCGTTGCGCAACGTCCAGGGTACCGTACTGAGGGCCACGCCCGCCGCAAACGCCAGCGATTGCCTCCAGCGTCCCGTAGCAGCCATCCACACGGTTACGCCAACGGCTATAGTGACGCCCTGGGTACGTATCTGGTAGGCGTAGCCGGCGCACAGCACAAGCAGCCAGAGGTAGGGGTCGCGCCACCACGCGCCTTCCTTGTCGCGATTGTCGAACTTATACAGCAGCCACAGTATTAGCGCAGAGAAGAACACGAAGGACATCTCGCTCATCATGATGGTGGCGAATTGAAGGACGCGGTAATTGGATACCATCATCAGCGCCGCCACAAGCCCCAAATAGGGATTCGGCAGGTTACGGCGGATGAAGAGGGCGAAAAGCAGCGCCGCCGAAAGCAGGAACAGCCCGTTAAGGATCTTCTGGGCGATGACGCTGTCCGTCAATACCCTCAGCGGGGCCATGAGCAAAGGATAGCCGGGAGGGAAGGAGTTGGCCGCAGGATGGCCCAGCGTGGTGATGTCGGAACATCCCTCGCCGCGGGCTATCGAGGTGGCGTACATGTAGTAGGTGCAGTTGTCGCCCCCCAGATCCACCTTCGGGTTGAACACCCAGGTGAATATCATGGCGAAAACGGCTATTGTCACCACGTTGCAGACGACGGCGGTATGGTTTACTTTTATCATTCCGTAAATATAGCTATTTTTCCCTTCCGGCCACGTAATCGCACATTGCCGCGAGCGACTCGCGGCATTCCGAGGTAGGGTAGGCGGCCAGGGCCGAGCGGGCCTGGCAGAGATATTGTTCCATGGAGGCGGACGCCTCCTCTATGCCTCGGCCCTCGACCACCGCGCGGTGTAGGTACTCGACGTTGGACGGATTGCGGCGTACGTCGGACAGTTTGCCGAGCAGCGTACGCCTTTCGGCGGCGGATGCCTTCTCGATTATGGCCAGCAGGGGCATGTTTATCTTGCGCTCGCGCAGATCGCCCATGGCGGGCTTGCCCGTCTGCGAGGCGGGAGCGTAATCGAGGATGTCGTCGCGTATCTGGAAGGCCATGCCGAGCATCTCGCCGTAGAGGGCCATACGGTCTACGTCTTCCTGCGGGGCGGAGGCCGCCACCGCACCCACGGCCGAGGCCGTCGATATTAGCAGTGCGGTCTTTTTCCGCGTTATGTCGAGGTAGATCTCGCGCGTCATTTCAAGGCGGTCGCTCTGGCGGCTCTGGATAACTTCGCCCTCGCAGAGCAGGTAGAGCGAACGGCTCACGCGTTCCACTATATCGGTCTGTCCCGAGGCTATGCCCTCCGAGAAGCAGCGCGCCAACAGATAATCGCCCAGCAGGACGGCCAGATGGTCGCCCCAAAGGGCGTTGACCGAAGGCGACGAGCGGCGGATGTAGGCCCTGTCCACCACGTCGTCGTGGATGAGCGAGGCGTTGTGCGCCATCTCGACAAGGGTGGCGCCCAGGCGACTGCGCGAATCTTTCCCGGGGGAATCGGGGAAAAGTCCGGCCGAAAGCATGACGATCAACGGACGCACGGCCTTGCCCCTGGCGGCCATAACGTAGCCGGCCATGGAGGCTATCTCGGGCGCCGAACCCGACAGCATGTCGCGCAGATAATCTTCGTAAAGAGCCATCTGCCCCTCGACGGGCCTGCGTATGTTATCCAGTAAAGGCAATGCGAATCGTTTTGCGGTTAGCAAAAGTACGCCATTTTCCGGTATCGTCAAATTTTTTACTACTTTTGTCCGGATAAACATTCCCTTGGATATGAACGGATCTAAATACCCCGCGGGCCTTATGCCCATCCTGACAGGCATAGCCGCCTTCCTGGGGGTGTGCCTCGTATATTTTTCGCCCATGGTAGAGGGACGCCGCCTGAACATGCACGACGTGACGCAATACGAGGGTATGAGACAGGATATAGCGCAGCACAAGCAGGCTTACGGCGAGGATCCGCAATGGGCCGGAAGGATGTTCTCGGGCATGCCGGCCTACCTGATATCTTTCGACCGTGGGTCTACCGTGATCCGTAACGCCGTCCGCGCCGTGGAGAAGCTGGCCTCGCCCGCCTCTCTCATCTTCCTGGCGATGCTTTGCTTCTTCATTATGACCATGCTCTGCGGCATAGACCCATGGGTAGGTATAATCCCTTCGCTGGCTTACGGGCTTTCGACCTATTTCCTTATAATAATCGGCGCTGGCCACATAACGAAAATGGTGGCGGCGGCATACGCCCCGCTGTTAGTGGGGGCGGTGTGGTACGCTTTCCATAGCAACATGTGGCTGGGAGCCGGATTGGCCGCCCTGTTCGCATCGATAGAAATAGGGGCCGACCACGCCCAGATAACGTATTATTTCGGATTTATACTCCTGGCTCTGTGGATCAATGAACTGGTCGCGGCGGCGCGGGAAAAGGCCCTGGCGCGTTTCGCCGCCGTGACGGGGGCGCTGTTGCTTGCCGGCGCGCTGGCCATAGGGTCGAACTTCATTGTGCTTTACAGTGTACAACAGCACTCCAAGCTCACCACGCGGGGAGGATCCGAACTCGCCCAGGCGGATAACGGAGGAGGACTCGACCTGGAATATGCCACGGGATGGAGTTACGGCGTGGCGGAGAGCCTGAACACATTCATACCCGACCTGATGGGCGGATCGTCCATGGGCGGCTTCTCCAGCGACGGAGTGGTGGCCAAATCGCTCGGACGCTACGGCGCCGAAGGCATGGCCGGGCAGCTTCCGGCCTACTGGGGCGAACAGCCAATAACCAACGGCCCCACGTACCTGGGCGCAGTGGCGCTATTTCTGGCCGTCGCCGGGCTTTTCACCCTCGGCGGACGCAACAAATGGTGGCTGTTGGCCGTCTCGGCCGTGGCGGTGATGCTGGCCTGGGGAAGTAATATGATGTGGTTCACCCGGTTGTTCTTCGATTTCTTCCCGGGTTACAACAAGTTCCGTACGGTATCGATGATACTGGTTATAGTGCAGTGGAGCGTTCCGGCCATGGGCGCAATGTTCCTTTATAAGGTATGGAAAGGCGGCTACGACGCGCAGTCCATACAGAGGCCGCTGCGCCATACGCTCTACCTGTTGGGCGGCACGGCTCTGTTCTTCCTGCTTTTCGGCGGCGGCATATTCGACTTCTCCGCCCCGGTGGACACCAGCCTGCCGAAAGACGTGGCGGCGGCCATGCGCGACGAAAGGGCGTCGATGCTGCGCGCCGACGCTTTCAGATCGCTGTTTTTCGTGGCGCTGACATGGCTCGTGCTGTGGCTCTACACTTCCGGAAAGATGAAGCGCGGCTATGCGCTGACGGCCCTGGGAGTGCTGGTGTGCGCCGACATGATCCCGGTAGATATGCGCTATCTGCCGCACAGCGCTTTCGTCCCGGTACGAAACACGCAGCTCAAACCCACGCAGGCCGACATGGACATAATGGCCGACACGACGCCGGGATACAGGGTGGCCAACTTTGCCGTAAGCACTTTCAACGACGCCACCACGTCATATTTCCACCGCTCCGTGGGAGGATATCACGGAGCCAAACTGAGACGTTACCAGGATATAATAGACCGCTACCTTTCGCAAGGCGACATGCAGGTGTACAATATGCTCAACACCCGATATACGATAACCCCAGGAGAGCAGGGCGCGCCGCCGCAGGCCGGTTACAACCCCGGGGCCAACGGCGCGGCGTGGTTCGTGGACAAGGCCGTCTACACCTCCACGCCCGACGACGAGCTTTCCGCCCTCGGCGCGAACGACCTCAAGACCACGGCCGTGATAGACGAGCGCGACAGGGCCGCGGCGGAAAAGGCGCAGGCAGACGCATGCGGCCAAACGCAGGGAGATACCATAGCACTCGTAGATTACCGCGTAAACAGGTTGACCTATAGATATTCCGCATCGTCTTCTCGTCTGGCCGTCTTTTCGGAGATATATTACAAAGACGGCTGGAGCGCCACCCTGGACGGTGAGCCTATGGACTATTTCCGCGCCGACTACCTGCTCCGCGCAGCCGTACTGCCCGCCGGCGACCATACGGTGGAGTTCTCTTTCAGGATACCGCATTTCGGACTGCTCTCCGGCATCACGCTGGCCAGTTCGATACTTATATTGCTGTGGGTTGCCGCGGCGGCCGCAATAACCATGTTAACCCGTAAAAGAGATGGCAAAAGATAACACCCGGCAACTGAAGCGCAAAGTACGCAGCTCGTATGCCATATCCACGGTGAGCGTGGCCCTGGTGCTTTTCCTGATAGGTACGATGAGCTACCTTATAGTCACGGCCATATCCGCCACCGATCGCATGAAGGAGAGTTTCACCGTGAACGTGATGCTGCGCCAGGGGGTTGCCAAGGAAGACCTTGAGGGCGTAGGGGCGCGCCTGGCCAACCATCCGTCGGTAAAGCAGGCCGTACTCGTCACAAGGGACGAGGCCGCCGAGGAGTTCCGCCAATATATAGGCAGCGATTTCAAATCGTTCCTCGGGACCAACCCCCTGCCCGACAGCTATCGCGTGAGCATGCGTACCGACCATTCGGACAAAGCCTCGCTCGAAGCGTTCGAGACGGAGGTAAAGGCGTGGAGCGGGGTGGACGAACTGGTATATCAGCGTACCGTCATGGAGCAGATAAACGCCAATATCCGCAAATTCATCTGGGTGCTGGCGCTTTTCGGCGGCGGGTTGATGGTCATTTCGGTGGTGTTGTTGCGCAACACCATACGCGCGGCGATATATTCGCGGCGATATATAATCAACACGATGAAGCTGGTGGGGGCCACCCGGGGATTTATCCTCCGTCCGTTCGTACGCAAGGCCGCCGTACAGGGTATATACGCCGCGCTGATAGCCGGAGCCATGTTCCTTATAATGGTTGCCGGGTTGCACGAGGGGTTGCCTAATATGACGCTGATGCTGCGCAACACCCATCTGGCCGCCATATTGGGCGCGATGCTGGCGGGCGGCATACTTATATCGGTGACGTTCACCATGCTGTCGGTAAATAAGTTTATTAATATGAATTCCAAAGACATACACCTGTATTAAAATGAAAAAGGACAAGGAAAAGCCCATGGTGGACGCGGAAAAAGAGGCCGAAATGCCCCTTTCCAAAGGTAATTACAAACTGATGCTCATAGGTTTCGCCATAATAGTGGCCGGATTCCTGCTTATGCTCGGCGGCCGCAGCGAAAGCCCCGAGGTGTTTAACTACGATATGTTCTCCTTCAGACGTATCACGCTCGCCCCGATATTGGTGGTTGGCGGTTTCGCGTTCGAGATCTATGCGATAATGAAAAAATTTAAAAAATAATGAACATTTGGGAAGCGATACTCCTCGGCATAATACAGGGGCTTACCGAGTTTCTGCCCGTGAGCAGCAGCGGCCACCTGGAGCTGGCCAACTATTTCCTCGGCATATCCGAGGGTAATAACCTCGCTTTCGCCATCGCGGTCCATGCGGGTACGGTGGTGAGTACCATCGTCGTTTTCGCAAGCGAAATAGGAAAGCTATTCAAAGGCCTCTTCGCATTCAAGCTGAACGACGAGACGGTTTATGTCTTCAACCTGCTCATATCGCTCGTGCCGGTGCTGTTCGTGGGGCTGTTCTTCAAGGAGCAGATCGAATCGTTGTTTACCAGCAACCTGCTTCTGGTAGGGTCTATGCTTTTAGTCACGGCCGTCCTTCTGGTATTCTCGCACGGCTCCAAACCGCGCCACAAACAGATAACTCCCGTAAGCGCCTTTGTTATAGGGCTGGCGCAGGCGGTGGCCGTGCTGCCGGGCCTGTCGCGCTCGGGATCGACCATATCCACAGGGTTGATGCTCGGCGTAAAGCGCGAGGAGGTTTCGCGCTTCTCATTCCTTATGGTCCTTATCCCAATACTGGGGATGAACGTACTCGACATCCTGAAGGGCGATATGGGCGGAACGGCGCATTTGCCGGTTATACTGGCCGGGTTCTTCGCCGCATTCGTGACCGGTACGCTCGCATGTCGCTGGATGATAAGCCTCGTCAATAAAGGCAAACTGGTGTGGTTCGCCGCATATTGCGTGGTTGCCGGCGCGGGATCGATAATAACGTATTTCCTGAATTGATTTGAAAGAGCCTCTATCCCCGGGCCTCGATTTCGAGGCGGGAATCGTCGTCCCCGTGGACAAACCCTATGAATGGACCTCGGCCGACGTGGTGCGCAAGGTGAAATTCATGCTGCAGCGCCTCGGACACCGCAAGATAAAGATAGGACACGCGGGTACGCTCGATCCGCTGGCGACCGGCGTGTTGCTGTTGTGTATAGGCCGAGCGACCAAGCGGGTGGAGGAGCTGCAGGCCGAAGCCAAGGAGTATGTGGCCGAAATAACGCTCGGAGCCACAACCCCTAGCTGCGACATGGAGCATCCGGTGGACGAGCTTTTCCCCTGGGAGCATATAACGCGCCAGGCGGTGGAATCGGCCCTCTCGTCGCTTTGTGGAGAGAGGCTGCAGACCCCGCCGGTCTACTCCGCCAAAATGATAGAGGGACGCCGCGCCTACGACTACGCCCGCGAAGGCGAAGAGGTAAGGATGCGTCAGGCGATGGTCAATATCTACTCCATGGAACTGCTCGAATGTTCGCTGCCCGTGGTGCGCGTACGCATAGCCTGCAGTAAAGGCACCTACATCCGCTCCATAGCGAGGGAGCTGGGCGAGGCGCTCGGCAGCGGCGGTTACCTGTCGGCCCTGCGTCGCACGGCCAGCGGAGCTTTCCGCGCGGAAGAGTGCTATACGATGGAGGAGATCGCAGCCGAATTGCAGCGCGCGCAACACTAATACGGAATAAAATTTCGCCGCGATGAAACATTTCGGGCATTTTTACGTATTATATATTAATTTGTCCCTAATTTATAAGAAACCGGAATTTCTTACGGCATGAAACTGTCGCAATACAATTACAACTTTTCGCCCGAACTGCTGGCCAAATATCCCGCCGACAATCGCGACGAATCGCGCCTGATGGTCGTAAACCGCAAAACGGGCGAGATAAAGCACAAGATATTCAAGGACCTGATCGAGTTCTTCACTCCGAGCGACGTACTCATATTCAACAACACCAAAGTGTTTCCGGCCCGCCTGTACGGCAATAAGGAAAAGACCGGGGCGGAGATAGAGATATTTCTGCTCAGAGAGCTGAACCGCGAGCTGAGGCTTTGGGACGTACTGGTGGATCCCGCCCGCAAGATAAGGATAGGCAACAAGCTCTATTTCGGCGACGACGATCTGCTGGTGGCCGAAGTGATAGATAATACCACCTCGCGCGGACGTACGCTGCGCTTCCTATTCGACGGCAGCTACGAGGAGTTCAAGGACGCCCTTTATAAGATGGGTGAGACGCCGCTCCCGAAATGGGTCCGCAGCGACGTCGAGGAGCTGGACTCGGAGCGTTACCAGACCATCTTCGCCAAGCACGAGGGTGCGGTAGCCGCGCCCACCGCCGGCCTGCACTTCTCCAAACACCTGTTCAAAAGGTTGGAGATAAAAGGTATAAACTGCGCCGAGATAACCCTGCACGTAGGGTTGGGGAACTTCCGCACCGTGGACGTGGAAGACCTGACCAAACATAAAATGGACTCCGAGCAGATAAACATCCCGCAAGACGCCGCCGACACCATCAACGCCGCCCGCCGCTCGGGCCGCCGCGTGTGCGCCGTTGGGACTACCGTCATGCGTACGATAGAAAGCTCCGTATCGACGGACGGGATGATAAAACCCTTTGAAGGATGGACCAATAAATTCATTTTCCATCCCTACGACTTTTCGATAGCCGACTCTATGGTGACCAACTTCCACCTGCCTTATTCGACGCAGCTGATGATGGTGTGCGCTTTCGGCGGCTACGATAACGTTATGAATGCTTACAAGGTGGCTCGCCAGGAGGGATACCGTTTCGGCACCTACGGCGACGCTATGCTGATTTTGTAGGAGCCTGAATGAGTGCGATTGTAAAAACGGTTATCTTTTAGTACCTTTGCCGGACGGGAAGCCTACGGCCTTACGATCAGAACGGATATGAGTAATCACAAAATCCTTTACGTCTGCCAGCAGATCACGCCTTACACGGCCGAAGATCCGATGGCGTCGTTATGCCGCACGCTCCTGCAGGCCATGCAGGAGAAGGGCGGCGATATCCGCACTTTCATGCCGCGCTGGGGCAATATCAACGAACGGCGCAATCAACTCCACGAAGTCATACGCCTGTCTGGGATGAACCTTATCATCAACGATAACGACCACCAGTTGATAATAAAGGTGGCGTCGATCCCGTCGGCCAGGGTGCAGATCTATTTTATAGACAACGAAGATTATTTCAGCCGCAAGGCCTCGCTCGCGGATGCCTCCGGCCAACCATTCGCCGACAACGACGAGAGGGCGCTGTTCTTCGCCAGGGGAGTGTTGGAGACGGTACGCAAGTTGCGCTGGGTTCCCGACGTGGTGCATTGCCACGGATGGTTCACCGGCCTTGTGCCTGTATACCTGCGCAACAGCTTTGCCGACGATCCGCTTTTCCGCGATACCAAGGTGGTCGTGGCGTTGCACGACGACGCTTTCCCCGGTACGCTCGCGGCGGGATTTCGCGGCAAGGTGGCCAGCGAAGGCGTGGACGATAAAAAACTGGATATTATCGCCGAACCTTCATACCAAAACTTCATGAAGTTCGTTATTGATAATGCGGACGCCGTAACGGTGGACACTCCGGAACCCGACGCGACGTTGGTAGCCCATGCAGCCGCAACGGGCAAAAAGATTATGGAATACGGCGATCGCAGCACCGCGGCGTATCTCGACAAATACAAACAATTCTATGACGATCTGCTTGCGCAATAAACTCCTTTATTTTACGCTCGCAACCGCCGCGACTATGGCGGGATGCACGTCGGTGGACGACACCCTGGGCGCAGATTTCATTCCCTCGGGCCAGAAGATGAGTTCGCACACCGTGACCATAGAGCTTCAGGACGGTATCACCACCTCGCTCGGGCAGATGGATTCGATAAGCACCAATAACACCGGCTATATTTTCATAGGCAGCAAAACGACGCCCGAATTCGGACAGACCAAGGCCAGCGCCATAATCCAGACCGTCCCCATCACCTATCACACCGAAAGCTACTACGGCTACCAACCCGTGGTGGATTCCGTCCAGTTGCGCCTTTACATAAATTCCTATTCGGGCAACACGGACGCGGAGCAGCTTTTCGACATCTACGAAGTGGTGCAGGACATCAAGAGAGATTCTGCTTATTACGCCTCTTACCCGCTCACGAACGACGACGGCCCTATTGTGGGCGACAAGCTATTTTCATTCACCTATAAAGGTAAGGGCGATATGCACAGCCGCCTGGATGATCCCGGCATGATAACCCAGGCCGGAAGAGACTACCTGGAGCGCCTGGTGGCCGCCGACGGCGACGAGGATATCCCGAACGACAGCGTATTCGTGAAAAATTTCAAGGGGTTGTATGTGGTTCCGCGCCAACAGGGCGATAACGCCCTGTATAAATTCCAGCTGGCGTACTACACCAACAACTTCAGTTCGTTGGTACTCTATTTCCACAATCACGACGAAGATTATACGGGGCCTGTCACCGAAGCGGGCGAGAACAACCTGGATACCCTTGCGATGATCTACGTCCTTACCGACGGAGTGAAGTATTATCCCACGTCGATAAACAAGATAGAGCGTGACTACCCGGCCGCCATGAAACTGAAGATAGATTCGGGCGATCCGGTAGGTACGGCTTACGTGGAGCAATTGGCGGGCGTCTACACCAACCTTACCATACAACAGGCGCTCATAGATAAAATAAGGGAACTCAAAGTGTCCGAAGGTCCGGGTAAGAACCTGGCCATCCATAACGCCACGGTGTTCCTGGAACTGGCCGACGGCTATTACACGCCCGGAGCCATGAACGCCTCGTTCGACAGACTGGGCATGTTCCAAAATTACGCCCGCATGAGCAAACCAATCCCCGATTATAATTACCAATACGAAACCACATCGGGGTCGCCCCTGCCTTACGGCGGTTACCTCAACCGGTCGGACGGCGGTTACTACTCCATGAACATAACCACCACGCTCCAGCGTCTGCTCAAAGACCCGGACAATTACCAGCGCTCCATAAGCGTCACGCCCGACGTCTATTCTGTGTTCGACATGAGCGACACATTCCTCAAAGGCACCGCAGGAACGGGCTACAAGGTCAAACTCAAACTGACATATTCACTGATACCGGAAAAATAAAGATCGGGCAAACCTAAAGACAACACTTTAGGTTTGCGCTTTTTTACAGATAAACCACCATGCACGAAAATTTAGTTATCGTAGAGTCGCCCGCCAAGGCTAAAACCATAGAGAAGTTCCTCGGCAAGGAGTTCGTCGTAAAGTCGAGTTTCGGCCATATACGCGACCTTGCAAAGAAAGGACTCGGGATAGATATAGAAAACGGTTTCAGCCCCACTTACGAAGTGGCCGCCGACAAGAAGAAGGTAGTGGCCGAGCTTTCGAAGCTCGCCTCAGAGGCCGCCGGAGTGTGGCTCGCTTCCGATGAAGACCGCGAAGGGGAGGCCATCGCATGGCACCTGACGCAGGTACTCGGACTGCCTGTGGAGAGTACCAAACGGATAGTTTTCCACGAGATAACCAAGGGCGCCATACTCGACGCGGTTGCCAACCCGCGTACGGTGGACATGAATCTGGTCAATGCCCAGCAGGCCCGCCGCATTCTTGACCGTCTGGTTGGTTTCGAACTCTCTCCGGTATTGTGGAAAAAGGTTAAGCCGTCGCTTTCGGCGGGACGTGTCCAGAGTGTGGCCGTCAGGTTGTTGGTGGAGCGCGAACGGGAGATAATCGCTTTCACGCCTACGGCCTACTGGAGGGTGACGGCGCAATTCTTCCTTACGGAAGATAAGGATAAGGCGCTCTTCAAGGCCGAACTCGGCCGCCGCTTCGCCACTCAGGCCGAAGCCGAAGATTTCCTCGGCGGTTGCGTCGGGGCCGCCTATACCGTGGCCGGGGCAGAGCAGAAACCTACGACAAAGTCGCCCGCGGCGCCGTTCACCACCTCCACGCTGCAGCAGGAGGCCAGCCGCAGGCTGGGCATGAGCGTCTCTCAGACCATGTCGGTGGCGCAAAAGCTATACGAACAGGGTCTTATAACCTATATGCGTACCGACTCGGTGAACCTTTCGAAGCAGGCCATAGCCGCCGCCAAGGAGGAGGTAATCAAACTATTCGGCGAACGTTACAGCTCCCCGCGCAACTTCACCACCAAGACGAAGGGCGCGCAGGAGGCGCACGAAGCCATACGTCCTTCGTATATGGACCGCATAGCCATAGAAGGCGCGCCGGCCGAAAAGAAACTCTACGACCTTATCCGCAAGCGCACCCTGGCCTCGCAGATGGCCCAGGCCGAGATCATGCGCAGCGTGGTAAATATCAATATCAGCACTTCCAGGGAGACGTTCACCGCCACGGGCGAAGTGATCCTTTTCGACGGATTCCTCAGGCTATACTCCGAAGGTTCGGACGAGGAGCAGGAGGCAGGGCAGGGCGTGATGCCATCCATGAAGGTGGGAGACGGCCTTACGGCCGACAGCATAACGGCCACCGAGCGTTTCACCCAAAGCCCGCCGCGGTACAGCGAGGCCGCCCTGGTGCGACGCCTCGAGGAATTGGGCATAGGCCGCCCGTCCACTTACGCGCCCACGATAACCACCATAATCAACAGGGGCTACGTCATTAAACAGAACCGCGAGGGCAACAAGCGCGGCTATACCCAACTCACGCTCGCCAAAGGCAAGGTAACCCAAAAAGCCCTTACGGAAAACGTGGGCAAAGAGGCCGGCCGCCTCTGTCCCACCGATACGGGTATGGTGGTTAACGACTATCTGGCCACCCAGTTCCCCGAGATACTCGATTATAACTTCACCGCCAGGGTAGAGAAACAATTCGACCAGATAGCCGACGGCCAGTTGTCTTGGGAGAGCATGATAGATGGTTTCTATCGCCCGTTCCACAAGACCGTGGACGTCGCCCTGGAGACCGCCGTGCAGCGCGCCGGACAGGAGAGGGTTCTTGGCGTCAACTCCGAGGGCCGTACTGTATCCGCCCGCATAGGACGTTACGGCCCTATGGTCCAGATAGAGACGGCCGAGGGAGAGAAACCCCGCTACGCCAGCCTCAAGAAGGGCCAGCTGATAGCGTCTATAACGCTCGAAGAGGCCCTCGACCTCTTCTCGCTTCCACGCGTGGCCGGCATGTACGAAGACAAGGAGGTGGTTATCGGGATAGGCAAGTTCGGCCCTTACGTGCGTCACGACGGCAAATTCGTTTCGTTGGCCAAATCCGACGATCCTTACGCCGTAACCGTAGAGAGGGCCGTGGAACTTATCGAGGAGAAACGCAGGCAGGGTACGTCGTCCGGAAAGGTAGCCATAAAGACTTTCGACGCCGATCCAGATATGCAGATACTCAATGGCCGTTACGGCCCGTATATAGCCTATAAAGGGAAAAACTACCGTATCCCCAAAGGACAGGATCCGGCCGCCCTCACCCTGCAGGCCTGCCTGGACATAGTTGGTAAGAAATAACGCGGCGTTAGCCGTAAATAAGGATGAAGTGAGACCCTCGACGGGTCTCACTTCTCTCTTGGTAGCGGTTTGAAACTCCAACGATAGGCGAAATCTGACGCACGCTATGCACAGCGTCGTTACCGTAAGGAGCGGCGTTTTCTTGCGCCTCGCATCTGAACGCCAACCTGTTTTTCAGACTGATCCGGGAGCCGGATATCCAACTCCATGCACTTGCGTTGAAAATGGCGCGACGCTTCGTTTTTATTCTTTTCGGGACGAAATTATTTCTAATTTTGTAAAATTCGGACGGAATTTACGAGTCGTCTAAAAACAAATTACGAATAATGCAGGAAAAATTGCAGGAATGCAGGCTGTTCGGCGGGATGGACGCCGAGGCCGTGTCCCGGACGGCAGGCAGGGCGTCGCTCAAGGCCTATACGCGCGGCGACGTGGTTGCGGCTCAGGGTTCGCGTTGCGGCTCGCTGATGTTGCTGGCCGAAGGGCAGGTAAACGCCGAGACGGCAGACAGGCATGGGCGCAGGATAGCCTCGGAGGTGCTTGCCGCTCCCGCGCTCATAGCCCCGTCGATACTTTTTTCTGACGCGCCCAGGCTTCCGTTCACCCTCACGGCGCGTACTCCGGCCACCATGCTCTCTTTCCCGCGCGAGGAATTCGCCTGCATGATGCGCGACGATTCCCTCCTTATGGCCAATTTCCTGGGGATATTGTCGTCGCACGGCCCGGCGGCTTCGCCCAGGGCCTACTATATGGGCTGCAAGACCATAAAGGGGAAAATAGCCCGGTATATCCTTGACAGATGCAGGGAGGACGCCTCGAATGAATTCCATAATACGTTGACACAGCGAGAGATGGCCGATCTGTTCGGCGTTACGCGTCCGGCTTTGGCACGGGCTTTGGGAGAGATGTCGCGGCAGGGCGCCATATATGTGAAAGGCAAGCATGTGACAGTGCTTTTCGAAGAGAAACTTAAGCAATACATAAAACAATGACAAAAGAAAAAGTGTGGAAGGCCATTCAGGCTGTGCGTGAGAAATCTCCTTTGGTTTTGAGTATCACAAATTTCGTAGTAATGAACAACACCGCTAACGCGCTTCTGGCGGCCGGGGCGTCGCCCATCATGGCCCATGCGAGCGAGGAGGTGGAGGATATGGTGGCCCTTTGCGGGGCTACGGTGATCAATATAGGCACGCTCGACGCTCCGTTCGTAGAGTCGATGAAGCTGGCGTTGCGCAAGGCGGACAAATTGGGCAAACCTTCGGTACTCGACCCCGTGGGAGCGGGAGCCACAGCCTATCGCAACCGGGTGATAGACGAATTGCTCGACATAGCCGCCCCGACCTTCATACGAGGCAACGCGGGCGAAATAATGACTGTGGCGGGGCTTAAGGTGGAAAGCCGCGGCGTGGATTCCTCCGTCAACTCCGACGACAGCGTGGGTTGGGGCGTCAAACTGGCCGGAGATATCGGCTCCGTGGTAAGCATAAGCGGCCCGACGGACTATATTACCGACGGCGTTAAAGTGGTGTCGGTACGCAACGGCGATGCAATGATGCCGCTGGTCACTGGTTTGGGCTGTACCGCATCGGCCCTTCTGGGCGCTTTCGCCGCCGTGTCGCCGGACAGGCTGCTCGCCGCGTCGTCGGCCGCGCTGATGCTTGCCGTATGCGGGCAGATGGCCGCCATGGAATCCACCGGTCCCGGATCGCTGCAACTGAACCTGTACGACATACTGCACACGCTCACCGAACGTCAGTTCATGGAGGCGGCCGATTTCGACGTGCGTAAGGCATGAGGCTCTACCTTGTGACCGATCGGGGCCTGCTACGCGGAAAGGACCTCGTCCGTACAGTGATGGAAGCCGTGTGCGGCGGCGTGGGTATGGTGCAACTACGCGAGAAGGAGTGTCCCACGCGCGACTTCGTGGAGCTGGCCCGCCGCCTGATGGAGGAACTCGGGCCTGCAGGTGTGCCGCTTATAATAAACGACAGGGTGGACGTGGCGCTGGCCGCCGGCGCGGCCGGGGTACATGTGGGGCAGAGCGATATGGCTGTGGCCGACGTGCGCCGCCTTATGCCGCCCGGGTCTATAGTGGGCCTGTCGGTGGAGAGCCGGGAGCAGCTTATGCGGGCGGCGGATATGCCGGTGGATTACATAGCCCTGAGTCCCGTTTTCTCCACATCCACCAAGACGGATACGATAACGGAGTGGGGCCTGGACGGTATCCGCATGGCTCGGGCCGTCACACGCAGTCCGATAGTGGCCATAGGCGGCATAAACGCGGCGAACGCCGCCGACGTGATCGCGGCCGGGGCCGATTCGCTGGCCGTGGTGTCGGCGATATGCTCGCCGGACGATCCGGCGGCCGCCGCCCGTGAATTTTGCCGGATAATAAATCCGGGAGAAGGATACCCGCTTTAAATATTTCTAATAAACGAGATGTCCGAAATTCCCGTTATGCTACTATATTTGCACTCCTGATACGAAACGAATGGCTCGAAAAAAAGACAAGACGCTGCCCCTGATCGAGGGCCTCGAAATAACCGGCATAGCAGCCGAAGGAAAGGCCGTCGGCCGTCACGACGAACAGGTGGTGTTCGTTTCGCTGGCCGCTCCAGGCGATGTTGTGGACGTGCAGGTATTCAGTAAAAAACGGCGTTTCATGGAGGCGTCGATAGTGAATTTCGTCAGGCGCTCGCCGATGCGCGCCGAACCTTTCTGCTCGCATTTCGGCGCTTGCGGAGGATGTAAATGGCAGCACATTCCATATGAAAAGCAACTGGAGTTCAAACAGAAACAGGTTGAGGACCAATTGGTACGCATAGGCCGGCTGCAGTTACCCGGAATAAATCCCATCCTGGGGTCGGAAAAGAGGGAGTTTTACCGCAATAAACTGGAGTTCACCTTTGCCGACCGACGCTGGAAGACGCGCGAGGAGATAGCTTCGGGCGCGGAGATAGAAGCCTCGGGAGCGCTGGGCTTCCATATCCCCGGAATGTTCGACAAGATACTCGATATAGGGAAGTGCTGGCTGCAACCCGATCCTTCGAATGATATACGGCTGGAAACCAAGCGTTTTTGTGAAAATAACGGCTATACGTTCTATAATGCACGCCAACATACGGGGTTGATGCGCGGCATAGTGGTACGCACCGCCTCCACGGGTGAGGTTATGGTCATAGTGGTTTTTTCGGGTGAGTTCGCCGGGCATCATCTGGCGCTCATGGAGCATCTGAAAAACACTTTCCCGCAAATAGATTCGCTAATGTACGCCGTCAACGCCAAGCTCAACGACTCGCTCGGCGACCAGCGGATGGAACTGTACGCCGGACGCGACCATATCTGGGAACAGATGGAGGGCCTGCGTTTCAAGATAGGCCCCAAATCGTTCTACCAGACCAACTCGGCCCAGGCCCTCGAACTCTACCGCGTGGTACGCGAACAGGCGGCCCTGACAGGCGGCGAGGTACTTTACGACCTCTACACCGGCACCGGCACGATAGCCAATTTCGTGGCCGCCGGGTGTTCGAAAGTTGTAGGCATAGAATATGTCCCGGAGGCCATCGGCGACGCCGTGGTAAATTCGCAGGTGAACGGCATAGGGAACACCGTATTTTACGCCGGCGACATGAAAGACCTGCTCACGGCCGAGTTCATAGAGCGCAACGGCCGCCCGGAGGTGATAATACTCGACCCCCCGCGGGCCGGCATACACGAGAACGTGGCCCGTGTGATCACGGACGCCGCCCCGCTGCGCATAGTGTATGTGAGTTGCAATCCGGCGACACAGGCGCGCGACCTGGCGCTGATGGACGGATCATACCGCATAACCAACGTCCAGCCGGTGGACATGTTTCCGCATACCCACCACGTGGAGAATGTGGTTACCCTTGAACGCAGGTCCTGACCTGTTTGCCCGTCTTGCGGCAACGACGCTGCGCATAGCGCTTATCGTTTGAGTTTCAAACCGGAGCGGACTGAAGTCCGTGAGGATTTGAAACGAGAGGGATAAGCGAAAGATGATGCGCGCGGCGCAAGAAAAAACTGCTCCTTGCGGCAACGACGCTGCGCATAGCGTGCGTCAGGTTTTGCTTATCGTTTGAGTTTCAAACCGGAGCGGACTGATGTCCGTGAGGATTTGAAACGAGAAGGATAAGTGAAAGATGATGCGCGATATGCGCAGCCAATATATAATTGAAACTGATCCGTTGTCTATGCCGGCTCCTCGATCTTCTGCCACACCAGGGCCGACGCCCCGAGTACGGAGACGTTGGTTTCGCCCAGTTGTGAAGGCAGGAGTTTCACCTTGTTGCGATAGTTGGCCAACAGGCTGAGTTCCATGTATTTTTTTGTAGGCTCGAAGAGGTATTTGCCCGCCTGGGCCAGTCCTCCGGAGAGGAATATCGCTTCGGGACTGGTTACGGCCACGGCGTTGGCCAGGGCCTGGCCCAAAAGTTTGCCGGTGTACTCGAAAGCCTCTATGGCCAACGGATCTCCCGCCAGTGCGGCGGCGGTTATCATTTTGGATGTAAGTTGGTTGAACGTCACGTCGCGGAATTCGCTCTTCTCGGTATGGTCTGCCAGCAGCTTGAATACCGTACGTTTTATCCCGGAGGCCGAGGCGTAGGTTTCGAGGCATCCTTTGCGTCCGCAACCGCACATCCGTCCCTCTGGATTCACCGTAACATGGCCCAGTTCGCCGGCGAAACTGTCGTGACCGTACACTATCTGTCCTCCGGCCACGAAACCGCTTCCCATGCCCGTGCCGAGGGTTATCATCAGGAAATCCTTCATCTCCTGCGCTCCGCCGTAGGTCATCTCTCCCACGGCGGCCGTCTTGGCGTCGTTGGTTAGGATGACAGGCATGGCGTTGTCGGGCATCAGGCGGCGCAGCTTGTCGGCCAGCGCCACCTCGCCCTTCCAGGCCAGGTTGGCAGCGCCCTCTATGGTCCCCTTGAAGTAGTTGACGTTGGGCGCGCCTATACCTATACCGGCCAGACGGTGGTCGAAGCCGAGGTCTTTGGCCAGGCGGCGGATGCCTATGTAAAGTTCCTCGACGAAGTTGTCGGGATCGGGATAGTCGGCCGTGGGTATCGAATTCTGGCCGTGTATGCGTCCGGCGCGGTCGACGAGGGCGAAGACCGTGTTAGTTCCGCCCACGTCCACCCCGACGGCTAATTTTATGGTAGCGGATGTCATATTTTCATTATTTGTCTTGCTTTACGTATGCGTTTGGCCAGGGCCGAGCGTACTATAGAAACCATATGCCCGACGGGCCTCGCCACCCTGCCGGGAATGACCTTTGCCAGGGCGCGGGCGACGGGCCTTGCGCTTGCGGCCCGGCTCGCTCCGCTCGCGAAGTCCATCACTGCGGTGCAGAAGACCGTTTTGCCGGTGACTTCGGCTATCTCTGTCGCCTGTCCCCACTCGCTCTCTATGAAATATTTCTCCTGCCTGCCCGCGAAGACGGCGGCTTTGAATCTCCCGTGAGCGCCCTGTCTTATGCGCTCCTCTTTCGACGGGAGGTCGAGCATTACCAGCTCTCCGTAGTTTATTCCGTTTTCTGCGAGCCACTTTTCTGTCTGCGGCCGGTATTTTTCGAGGCGCGACGTTACCAGGCACGACACTCTGACGCGCGGGACGAACAGGGGGCGGGCGGCGGCTATGAAATCGAGGTAACGCTCCCCGTCGTCGTTCTGTTCCGGGGAAGGGTCGTGGCACAACACCCCGTCGATATCCACGCAGGCGTTCTCGAGGAACCAGGACGAGAGTATGTTCCACTCGAATATACGCGGTACGGGACAATGCTCGAAGGCCACGTCCACAAGGTCGGCGTTGCGCAGCAGGCAGTAGACTGCTCCGTAGATTATGTTCCCTGCGTCGGCATAGCGGCTTGCGGCCACCCTGCAGCGGGCCTTGGCTATGGCGCTGCCTTCGATTATGCTGTCGTCGACGATGAGTATGCGGCGCGCCTCGTCGGGCGTCTTTATGTCGCGGCCCAGGGTGCGCTGGCCCGAGCCGTCTATGCGTCCTTCGAGGAAGGAGTCGAGCGAGACGGCCTTTATATTGCGCAGCGAGGCGATCATATAGGCCGGGATCATCCCCGACCGGGGTATGCCCACCACAAGGTCGACGTCGGCCGGCACTTTGTCCATGCCGCCCTTTATGGCAAGGAACAGATCGTCGTATGTACGGTAATTTATCACTTTACGCCAAGTTTGTCAGTCTGCGGCAAATATAGGTATTTTTCTCCGGTTAACGAGAATCCGTACGGCAGGGATCGACTGTTGCCGGCGGTTTTGTTTCTACTCTTTTTTCTGCCTATCTTTGCGCTTTCGCAAAACCGACAAAGCCGCCATGCCCGTATCGACACAGCTATTGCAGCGACAGATAGAGGATTATATCGCCTCGATAGATCTTCCGGCCTCGCCCGCCGGCATTTACGATCCTATACGTTACACCCTTTCCGAGGGCGGCAAGCGCATACGCCCGTTGCTTGTCATGATGGCCTCGTCGGCTTTCGGGGGCGACGAAGGCAGGGCGCTTCCGTTGGCCGCCGCGGTGGAGCTTTTCCATAACTTCACCCTGATACACGACGACATAATGGACAACGCCCCGGTGCGAAGGGGAAAGCCCTCTGTATATGCCCGTTGGGACGGCAATACGGCCATACTTTCGGGCGACGTGATGATGTTGCACGCCTACAAGATATTGTCGGATAATGGATTGGAATCCATACCCGGTCTTATGGCCCAATTCAGCCTCATGGCCATAGAGGTGTGCCGCGGCCAGCAGTACGACATGGATTTCGAGAGTCGCGGCGAGGTTGGATTGGAGGAATATATGCAGATGATATCGCTCAAGACCGCCGCGCTGACCGCCCGCGCCTGCATGATGGGGGCGATATCGGCTGGCGCGTCTGCCGACGCCTGCCGCGGCATGTATGGGTTCGGCCGCGAGTTGGGCCTGGCTTTCCAGCTCCAGGACGACCTTCTGGACAGTTATGGGACGCACGCCGCGCTGGGCAAGAAGATAGGCGGAGATATAGCCGAGGGTAAAAAGACATTCCTTACGGTCACGGCCATGTCGAGCGCCGCTGCGGACGTGAAAGCCGCGCTGGCCGGGTTGCTGGCCGATAAAAATATGGACGAGGAGCGTAAGATAGCCGAGGTGAAATCCATTTACGATTCGCTGTCGGTCCCGGCCATAACTTCCGCCGCTATAGCCGCACATACGGCCGCCGCCGTAGCGGCGCTTGAAGATTCCGGAGCTCCGGCCGAAAGCGCGGCTCCCCTGCGCGACCTTGCACTCGGATTGCTCGGCAGGGATAAATAACGTGGATTTGGCTAATTCGCGAAATTCGAATCTAATGACTCTGACGCGCAAAGATATAGAGATAATGGCCCCTGCCGGCTCGCGCGAGTCGCTGGTTGCCGCGGCGGATGCCGGGGCCGATTCGGTCTATTTCGGCATAGGCGAACTGAACATGCGCTCGCGCTCGTCGGCCAACTTTTCGGCCGGCGATCTTGCCGATATCGTCTCCTTTACCCGCAGTCGCGGGGTTAAGAGCTATCTTACGCTCAACACGGCGCTCTACGACGGCGATATGGCGTCCATGCGCGAAACGGTGGACAGGGCCGCCGCCGAGGGCGTAGACGCCGTTATTGTGGCCGACCAGGCCGCCATGCTCTACGCCCGCAGCCGAGGGCTGGAGGTGCATGCGTCCACCCAGCTCAACATATCCAACGTCGAGGCCCTTAGGTTCTACACGCAATGGGTTGACGTGGCCGTCCTTGCCCGCGAACTCGATCTGGGGCAGATAGCCGCGATACACCGCGCCATAGAGGAGCAGGATATATGCGGCCCCTCGGGACGCAGGGTCAAGATAGAGATGTTCGCCCACGGCGCCCTGTGCATGGCCGTCTCGGGACGGTGCTACCTGAGTCTCCACGAGAGCGGATGCTCGGCCAACCGCGGCGCCTGCCGCCAGATATGCCGCCGGTCGTATATACTGACCGACAGCGACACGGGCGAGCAGATAAGGACGGAGGGCAAATACCTCCTTTCGCCCAAAGATCTGTGTACTGTAACGTTTCTTGATAAATTCATCGCTGCCGGAGTAAGGGTCCTGAAGATAGAGGGCCGCGCCCGTCCCGCCGAATACGTCAGGCGGGTGTGCGAGAGTTACGGCCAGGCGGTGGACGCCATAATTTCGGGCGACTACACCCCCGAGATGGCGGCCGGATTGCAGGGCCGCCTGGCCGAAGTCTTCAACCGAGGCTTCTGGGAGGGTTATTACGCAGGAAAGCATACCGTCGAATTGAGCAAAGCCTACGGTTCGTCGGCCACTAAAAGGAAAGAATACGTGGGTAAGGTGACCAACTTCTTCCATAAGATATCCGTGGCCGAGATAACCACCGAGGCCTCCGTGTTGTGCAGCGACGACGAATATGTTATATTGGGAGAGACAACCGGAGCGGTGGAGGGGACGGCCGTGGAGATCAGGGAGGAATTGCGCCGGGTGGCGCAATCGAGCAAGGGCGTGCCTTGCTCCATAAAAACCGCCGTACCTGTACGCAGGGGCGATAAATTATATAAAATAGTGAAATGTTAGGAAGATCTTTTCCGCCTGAAAATGTCCCGTCTTACGTTTGCGATTTGCAAAGACCCGAAATTTTTTGCATTTTTGCAATTCATGGTCGATAAGACTTGATAATGAAGATCCCTTTTTCTGTTTTGTCAGGCAGATTATCATATTCGTTCTCCCGTTTTTTGCTTTTGGGATTGGTTGTCCTGCTGTGTTCGTGCGGCGGCGGCGAACAGAAGCGGCAAACCTATGTCAATCCGGTTATAATGGAACACGACAACACGTCGTTCTATTTTTTCCGGGGTGTCTACTATTACACCTATAATTCCACCGGACGTATTTTCCTCAGGGCGGCCGCCGATCCGACAGCTATTATGGAGGGGGAGGAGCGCCTTTTGTGCAATATAGTCACAGATTACGGACTCCGGCACCCCTGGCACCCGCAACTCGTCTCCATCGACGGGGTTTGGTACCTCTATTTCAGCGGCGACGACGGCAACACCGACAACCAGCAGATTTATGTCCTGGAGAACCGCAATCCCGACCCGATGCAGGGGTCTTTCACCTCCCTGGGGCGTATCCCCACCGATGCGGAAAGCAACAGGGCCATGCACCCGTATGTCTTCAGATACGACGGGGTGCTTTATATGTTGTGGTCGGGATGGGAAACGCGCCGCGTGACGGCCGAGACCCAATGCATATATATCGCCCGCATGAGCGACCCCCGCACCATTTCCGGGCCGCGCGTCAAACTTTCCGAGCCGCAGGCCGAGTGGGAGCGCCAATGGGTGAACAGCGACGGGGCCAAACTGGGTTATCCGGTTTATGTTAACGAAGCCCCGTTCTTATTTCCCGACGCGGCCGACGGACACCTTTACATATTTTTTTCCGCCAGCGCCCACTGGACTACCTATTATTGCATAGCCCAGCTTTCGGCTCCGCGCGATTGCGACCTTACCGACCCGGCTTCATGGGAAAAAGCGCCGTCTCCGGTCTTCACCCAGAGCCAGGCCAACGGCGTTTACGGTCCCGGACAGCCGTTTATCGTCCCTTCGCCGGACGGCAGCGAGCATTTCCTCATTTATACTGCCCGCAGCGTGCGGGATGAGCCTTTCGCCAAAGAGAACCGCCGCACGGTAAGGATGCAGAAGATCAACTTCACCGCGGCGGGAACCCCCATGCCGGGAGAGCCGCAACCCGACGGAAAGCCCCTGGCCAAACCTTCAGGCATAAAGACGACACACCGAAAATAAACCATACTACCATGAATTCAAAGATCTTACTCGTACCATGCACCCTTCTGGGCCTGTCGGCCGCAACGGAAGGATACGGCGCAGGGAAGAAAGACGGCAGGCCGAACATCATAGTGATACTGGCCGACGACCTGGGCTATTCCGACATGGGTTGCTACGGCGGCGAAATTTCCACCCCAAACCTCGACCGTCTGGCCCAGAACGGCTTGCGGTTCAATAGTTTCTATAACACTTCGCGCAGCTGTCCCACACGCGCCTCGCTGCTCACGGGCATCTACCAGCATCAGGCCGGCATAGGACGCATGACTTTCGACGACCACTTGCCGGGCTACCGCGGCACGCTGTCGAAAAACGCCGTGACGATAGCAGAAGTCCTTTCGGGGGCCGGTTACCAAACCGGCATGATAGGCAAATGGCACGTGGCCGAAACCCCGCTCAGGCCCGACCAGACGGCGTGGCTCAACCACCAGGTGTTCCACGAGGAGTTTGCCGACAAGGTCAACTATCCCACCCACCGGGGTTTCATGGATTATTACGGCACCATCTACGGCGTTGTGGATTATTTCGATCCGTTCAGCCTCGTGAACGGCGAGGAACCGGTAAATTCGGTGCCGGACGACTATTATATCACCAACGCCCTTTCCGACTCGGCGGTTATGTACGTCAACCGTTACGCCAAGGGCGGGAAGCCGTTTTTCCTCTACCTGTCGTATACGGCGCCGCACTGGCCCCTGCACGCCCTGCCTGAGGATATAGAGAAATATAAGGACACCTACAAGGTGGGCTGGCAGGCCATCCGCGAACAGCGTTACGAGCGTATGAAGAGGCTGGGCATCTTCCCGGGCCAAACCGACTACCTCTCCCAGCGCCAGTTCGACGACGATTGGGCAAATAATCCGACGGCCGAGTGGGACGCCCGCGCAATGGCCGTACATGCCGCCATGGTTGACCGTATGGACCGCGGCATAGGCGAACTCGTGGAGGCTCTGCGTAAAAACGGCCAGTTGGACAACACCCTGATAATGTTCATGTCGGACAACGGAGCCAGCAGCGAGTCTTGTCAGAACTATTCGGCCGGCGAGAACGACCGCCCGAGCAAAACGCGCGACGGCCGTGATATAGTCTATCCGAGGAAGAAAGAAGTTATGCCTGGCCCGCAGACCTCTTACGCCGGCATAGGCGACCGTTGGGCCAATGTGGTGAACACGCCCTTCCGTTTTTGGAAGGCCAAGCAGTTCGACGGCGGCATATGCACTCCCATGGTAGCCCACTGGCCCAAGGGAATAGGCAAGAAGGTCAAAGGTAAGGTCACCGGCGATATGTGCCACGTCATGGACATCATGGCCACCTGCGTGGAGATGGCCGGGGCCGCCTATCCCAAGACCTACGGCGGCAACGAGATAGTTCCCATGGAGGGCGTAAGTTTCGTCTCGACGCTGCAGGGTAAACCACGCAAGGGCCACGAATATCTCGGTTTCGAACATTTCAACCAACGGGCCTTCATAGCGTCGGACGGCTGGAAGATAGTATGGCAGGGGCCGAAGACGGGCTGGGAACTCTACGACCTGAATACCGACCGTACCGAACTGCGCAACCTCGCCTCCCAAAAACCGGAAAAGGTCAGTCAGCTTGCCGCGCAATACGAGGCATGGGCCAAGCGCTGCATGGTGGAGCCTTATCCCGGCCAGGAGAAAGAGAAGAATAAAGGCAAACAATAACCCGAATACACCAAACCTAAATCCATAATCATGAAAAAAATCTTTTTGACAATCGCCGCGCTTGCCGTGGCTGCCTCCGCCTTCGCACAGTGGGCGCCCGCAGGCGACAAGATTAAAACCGATTGGGCCGCTAAAATAGATCCCAAAAACCCTCTCCCGGAGTACCCCCGTCCCCAAATGACCCGTACGGACTGGGTTAACCTCAACGGATTGTGGGATTACGCCATCCGCCCCATGGGCCAGGCCGAACCCGCCAACATGGACGGCAAGATACTCGTGCCTTTCTGTGTAGAGTCTTCGCTGTCGGGCGTTATGAAAACCCTGACCGAAAAGGACGAATTGTGGTACAGCCGTATTTTCTCCGTTCCTGCTGCATGGAAAGACCGCAGCGTGATACTTAACTTCGGCGGAGTGGACTGGAAGACCGACGTATTCATCAACGACGTGTTGATAGGTACGCACACCGGTTGCTTCACTCCCTTCTCGTTCGACGTGACCCCCTACCTGAAGGCTAAGGGCGAGCAGAAGCTCGTACTGCGCGTATGGGACCCCACCAACCGCAGCTACCAGCCCCGCGGTAAGCAGGAATTCAACGGCTCGGGCATATGGTACACCCCCGTAAGTGGCATATGGCAGACCGTGTGGATGGAACCCGTGGCAAAGGCCCATATCACCAACATCAAGGCCATTCCCGCACAGGATAACGTTACCGTCACCGTAGACGCCGCCAATACCGTTGAGGGCGACTATGCCGAGATCTCGGTACTCGACGCCGGCAAAACTATAGCTTCGGCCAAAGTGCTGCCCGGAACCACCGTGAAAATCCCGGTTAAAAATGTAAAACTCTGGACTCCCGATTCTCCCACCCTCTACGATATGAACGTACAGCTTGTACGCGGCGGCAAGGCTATCGATAAAGTGGGTTCTTACACCGCATTCCGCTCTATAGGCACCATGCGTGACGCCGCCGGCATCAAACGCATGACCCTCAACGGCACTCCGCTCTTCCACTACGGTCCGCTCGATCAGGGCTGGTGGCCCGACGGCCTTTTCACCGCCCCCACCGACGAGGCTCTGGTTTACGACGTTATCAAAACCAAAGAGTGGGGTTTCAACATGATCCGCAAGCACATCAAAGTTGAACCTGCGCGTTGGTACTACCATTGCGACAAACTCGGTATCCTTGTATGGCAGGATATGCCCAGCGGCGACGGCGGCTCGAAATGGGATGCAGGCACATATAACGGCGGAACGGACGCTCCCCGCAGCCAGGCTTCGAAAGACAACTACTACAAAGAGTGGAAAGAGATCATGGATTTCTGCGCGTCTTATCCCTGCGTTGTGGTTTGGGTTCCTTTCAACGAAGCTTGGGGTCAATTCGACACCGAAAAGGTCGTCAATTGGACCAAGCAATACGAACCTTCCCGCCTTGTGAACCCCGCCAGCGGCGGTAACCACCGCGCCTGCGGCGACATGCTCGACCTGCACCACTATCCCGGCCCCGCAATGAACCTCTACGATCCCCAGCGCGTGACCGTCCTGGGCGAGTACGGCGGCATCGGCCTTCCGCTCGAAGAACACCTCTGGTGGAAAGACAAGAGGAACTGGGGCTACGGTGGCGTTAAGAAATCCGCCAAAGAAGTTACCGACGAGTACGTGAAGTTTGCCAATAACCTCGAAAAACTCGTGCAGCAAGGTTTCTCGGCCGCCGTTTACACCCAAACCACCGACGTGGAAGGAGAAGTTAACGGCCTGATGACTTACGACCGCAAAGTGGTTAAAGTAGAGGCCGACCGTGTGGCCGCCGCCAACAAAGCGGTCATCGCATCGATGGTCAAATAGCGTTTATCGCTGATATGAAGGCGGATGCGGGAAACTTTCCCGCATCCGCCTTTTTATGGCCACAGCATAACTGGCCAAGTATCAATTATATGTTGGCTGGACATATCGCATATCATCTTTCACCCAATCTCATTTCAAATTCCCACAGACTGTAGTCCGCTCCGGGTTGAAACCCGAACTATAAGTAAAACCGACGTACGAAGGGACGGTAAAGCCGAATGCCTTTTCGTCGGCTTTGCCGGGCGGGGAGGAGGAAGATCGGTGCATGCCCGTTAACCTGACTCACGCCATGCACGGCGTGGCTATAGTAAGACGCAGCGCTTTCTAATGCCGCATATCTGAGCGCCAACCTGTTTTCAGACTGATCCCACTTTCCTGCGATCGTGCGGCATATCTGCAAAAAAATATGGGTTGCGCCTCAGGCGCAACCCATATTTTTATAATATTCAGGCCGATTAGAAGAACTTAACCCTCATGTCGGTTATTTTGCTCTCTTTGGCGAGGGCCTGCGAAACCCTTTCGGCCAGGTAAGCCTGGGACATAGCTTCCAAGCGTACCTTTTCGCTTTCGGGAGTTGCCGTCGCCGCACTCTCTATTCCCGTCACTTCGAACAGGAAGACGCTCGAAACGCCCTCTACCGGTTTTGATAGTTTGCCTTGAGGTGCTGCGCATATCGCGCCTATGAGCTGTTGCTCCACTCCGGCTCCGTCGATGTAGAAAGCGTCCTGGCGCAGGCCTTCTACGGAGAGGATCTCGGCTCCGAGCGAGGAGGCTACTTCGTCGAGCGACGCGCCTTTGATCTTTTCGGCTATCATGCGGGCTTTCTCCTCTCGGGCGAGCGTACCGCGGATGGCGGCCGCCACTTCGTCGTATGAAGCGTAGCCCTCGTGGTGTTCTTCGGTTACGGTGGCTATTACGTAGTCGCCGTTGACCTCCATGATGCCGGATACGGCTCCCTGCTTGTTGTTGAAGGCCCAGCGAACTATCTCGCGCGAGCCGGACAGGCCGTTAACCGTGCGGTCGGTATTCATTATGCGGGCCGTGCGCTTGGACAGCCCCGCGTTATCGGCGGCGGCGTTGAATTTCTCCTGCGAGCCTGCGGCGGCGCTCAGCAGGGCGCTCGCCTGGTTGTAGATAGACTGCTCGGTTGCCGTACCGGGTTGTATTTCATAGGTTATCGCAGCTACCTGCACTTTCTGCACGGGAGCCGATTTGCCGGTGAGGACCATCACGTGTATGCCGTAGGGGCTTGTTACGGTGAAGATCTCGCCTTTGGAGGCTTTTATGCAGGCTTCGCTGATCTCGGGGATCATGCGGTCGGGTGCGAAAGTACCCAGGTCGCCTCCCGGAGTTTGCTTGTCGATGGAGTACTCTCCCGCCAGCGCGGCGAAATCGCCTCCTTTGCGCAGCACGGCAACGAGGCTGTCGGCCAGGGCCTGCTGCCCTGGCGCTAATTGTATGTGTTTTGCGCTCAGGGAGTCGGGGATCATGCGGGTGTCGGCCAGGCGCGCGATGGTGTATGTTTGTCCGTTGAGTACGGGGCCGTACATCTCTTTCTTTACGAAGATGGCCTCGCGCATTGCGGGATCGATATCCTGCGGGCTGACATAGCGTTGGTCGGGCTGGCGCTGCGAATTGGCGTTGGCGTAAACCATAGGGTCGGCGCTGGCTGCGAACTCGGCGGCCATCTCGTCTACGTAGGTTGCTGCCTGGGCGTAATCCTCGACCGACGGCTCCATGTCGAATACCACGTATTCTACGGCACGCCACTCTCCCTGGCGGAAAGTCTCGCGATGCTTGTCGTAATATTTCCTGATGAGGCTTTCCGATACCTGCACCAGCGAGTCGGCCACGGTGGAGTAGTTTTGCGAAAGATAGCGGGCCGAAACGGTATTGTCGGCGGCCTTAACGGCCTGCTCCACTTCGAGCGCGTTGGTTGCCATGCCTTTGGATATCAGGGCCAGGTATTTGCTCATTATCCTTTGCTCCACCATCTGATCCTTGAGGTATTCCCACATCATATTGGCGTTGCCGGTAGGGTCGGCGTCGATGTTGGCGATGAAATTACGCAGCATCTCGGCGTCGAAGGCACCGGTGGAGCGGTTGGTGAACATGCCCGACATTACTGGCGATATGTACGCTCCGCCTACCATGTCGATCTGCTCGGCCTCGCCTGCGCCCATGCCCATGGCGTCGAAACCGGGGGTGTAGGAATATCTGCCCACCAATTGCTCCCATGCCATGTTGTGCGCCTGATCGGTCTGTTCGGGGCTGAGGCTTTCGGTTCCCGTCATCAGTTGGGCTATGCGGGTCATGTATTCGGCCTCCTGGGCGTATTCGGTGTATCCCACGTGGTTTCCGGCTATCGAGCCTACGCGCATTTTGCGTCCGTTCATCAGCCTGCTACCCGACGAGGTTATGTCGCCGAGCAGGAATGCCACGAGCGACACCCCGATGACGATAGATACTATAACGCCGCCTTTTGTCCTTAATGTGTTGAGTGTTGCCATATTGTTTTATAATGCTTTGATTTCGGAAATAATTCCCAAAGATAGTAATTTTCTTTATTGCAACAGTTGCCTGCGGCGAAAAAACAGGTTTTTTAGGGCTGAACCTTCATTCTCGTCGTAGTTTGCGACGCATAGATACAGCCCGGGGAAATATGCGACGGGGAGCATCGCCCGGAGATCCGGGTTACTCAATCCGTCAGCCTGACGCTGGCCAGCTCCACGCGCGAAGAGTTGGCCTTCAATATTTTTATCTCCTTGTCGTCCGCCAGCAATACTTCTCCCTGCGATGGTATGCCGTTGTGGCTGAATATTATGTATCCTGCCAGGGTGTCGTATTCGTCCGATTCAGGGATATCCAGGCGATATTTTTCGTTGAGATATTCCACCTCCAGGCGGCAAGAGAAGACCCATTGGCGGCGGCCTGTCTGTTTTTCCACCATCTCAGGCGAATCGTGTTCGTCGTCTATCTCGCCGAAGATCTCCTCCAGGGCGTCTTCCAGCGACACCATGCCGGCCGTACCGCCGAATTCGTCTATTACCACGGCCAACGACTGGCGGCGCTTTATCATGTCCGAGAGAAGTCTTTGGGCCGGCATGCTCTCCGGTACGAAAACCACCTTGCGGAGTATCTGCTCGATGGATTCCGGCAGCGTAAAGAGGCTTTTGGCGGTGACGTAGCCCACGATATTGTCTATTGAGCCTTCGTAGACCATGACCCTCGAAAATTTCGTCTCGATAAAACGCGCGGACAACTCTCCTATAGGGGTGGAGGCTTCAACGGCCTCTATATCCACCCGCGGCACCATGCAGTCCCTTACCCTGAGGTCGGAAAAGTCGAGCGCGTTGCGGAACAGCTTTATTTCGTGCTTGTTTTCATTCTCGGCTTCGTATTCCAGGTCTGCGGCCTCCTCCACGAGGTTCGTCAGGTCCACCCTGTCGAAACCGCCTAAATGCTGGTTGTTCTTTAGTTTAAGGCCCACGGCGCGCAACAGCGATACGGATATCCATGTAGAGAGGCGCGCTATAGGGAAAAGCGCTATGTAAAATATATATACAGGTATGGCCAACGTCCGCATATAGGTGTTGGGATCGATGCGTACCATCGCCTTGGGAAGGAATTCCGACGTGAAGATCAGTATGACGGTAGATACGAGGGTATCGAAAACGATAGAATCCTCCATGAATTCCCAACCGTAAAGAACGCCTGCCTGCTTGGTGAGCAGGGTCATGTTGAGCGAATATATTACCAGGGCTATGTTGTTGCCCACCAGTATGGTGGTTATATATTGGCCGGGATGCGCCGTGAAAAGGTCCACTATATGTCCGAATATCCGGCTGTGTTTCTTGTCTATCTCCAATCGAAGGCGGTTGGACGCCACGAAAGCTATCTCCATCCCCGAGAAGAATGCGGAGAGCAGCAGGCAGATCAGGATTATAGTCACGGTTTGCAGCATAGCCGTCTTTCGCTAAAGGTCCGTTGCCGGGATTTCGCGCCCGGGAAGGCGTTTGGGCCCCAACGACCGCCGCTGTACTGGTTGCCTGCGCTCCGGGAGGCCCGGATCGTCGGGTAATTTTATCGAATAAGGCTCTCCCCCGGGCGAGGGTGCGGCGGGATTGGCAGCGGCGGCTGAATCGGGATTGGCCGTCGGCTCGGTATCTACCGTCACCTTGCCCCTCGGGCGGCGGAAGAAATAGTCGAAGGACTCGTCCGATTCGAACCCGACGCCTATTATTACGTCGGAATTCCTGGTCACCTTGGTGTCTACGTTCGAATATATTTTTTTGGTCCTCTGGTTCCAGAAAAGCTGCTGGGTTTCGAGTATCTCGCCGCGTGCGTTGACGGCCACCACGTTGCCCTTGGCCTCCCACAGTTTGAGCTTCTCCCAGAAAATGGCATAGTCGGCCTCGAGGGTCGACTCCACCAGTCGGCTCGAATCCTTGTATGTCTCTATGTACACGCCGCGCCTGAATTCCATATAAGGCTCGCGCGCAAGCTCGTAGCGCTCCATCAGCGGAGCCTCGAACAGATACGAGCGCATGCCGTTCTCGGAGGATATCACCGTGAGCGTGTCGCTCATCTGCGTCACAAGTTTTTCTGTGTCGGGCTGCTCGCCGCGCTCCCGGCCTCCGCAAGAGATAAGCAACAAAGCACTCCCCAGGGCGGGAAGTGCTGTTGCCAAAAGGTTATGTATCCTTCGTGTCATTGCGTAAACAAGAGGTAAAGGGCCTGGCGGCCGGCGCGGACTAACGCTCGCGCACCGACGTACGGCCGGTGATGAAGCCGCAGTTCACCGTATAGCCGTCGCCCGGGTTGAGGTTGCGGAAGAAGCATTCCTCTTTGGTGGGGAAGTTGGCGCGGAACGAACCCAGCTGCGGGTCGATGGTTTTGGCCTGCTCCTCTTCGCCTGCGGCGGCCAGCAGGGCGCGGGCTTTCGCCATAACGTCGTAGATCACCCAGAATGCGGCCTGGCGGTCGAAGCCCTGGCAGTTGTTTATGCCCCCCAGGTAGGCTTGGCCCAGGATAAGTTGGGCGTAGCCGTTGTCGGGGCTGATGGCCATGGCCTGGCGGGCGTAATCGGCGGCAAGGCGCGAGTTGCCGATGCCGAGTTGCGAGGCGGCTATGCGGATGCAGAGGTTGGTCTTCGTGGCGGGATCCGTTTCGCCGGCGATGGCTTCGTTGAGGTATTTGAGCGCACCGTTGTAATCCTTGCGCGATTCGAGCATGCCTGCTATCATGAGCGCCGTACCTGACGACGGTTTGAGCTTGTAGTATTTTTCTGCCAGCTCAATCTGGAAGTCGTTGTTGCAGTTGCCTTTCTGCAGCAGGGCGAGGGCTTTCTCATAAGAGGCGGTGTCCGCAGGGTTCTTCTCTATGCGGGGACGGTAGATCTTCTCGGTGTTGGCGCAGTCGGCCACGCCGCTGTTGATGAAGAGCGCCTCGAAGGTGCTTTTCTGCTCGGCGTAACGGTTGTCGGGCCTGTCGAAAGCAGGCAGAAGGCGCTCGTATTCGTTGATCAGCACATCCGATTCGATCTTGTCGTTGCGGTAGTCTTTGGTGAGTTCCTGGAAATACATGTTCACAATTTCAGGGTCGGGTTCATCGCCGCCCGCCTCTATGGCTTTCAGGAAGAGCCGGGAGATTTCGGCCCTGTCGGCGGGGTTGTATGTCAGGTACTCGCGCGCCTTGAAAGAGAGGATGTAGGGCTTGCCCCTCTCGGCGTGGTCGCCGTAACACTCGGCCCTTTTGTCGTAGAGCATCATCAGGGTGTCGAGATAGGCTTTCTTTTCTGCCAGCGAGGTGGCCCTCATTATCTTGTTTTTATATATGGCGTTGCCCCTGATGTAGAGGTTTTCGGTACACATGGGAGCCACCTGGATGAGCCTGCGCAGGTATACCAGGGCCGCGTCGTAGTTCTTGTTGTCGTACTCGTCCTTGAAGAAGTTCATGTCCGTGACGGTCTGCTCGCGTTCCTCCGGCGAAGATCCGTATCTCGGATCGCTTTGGTATTCCGGCTGTTGTGCCGATGCGGCGAAGCCTGCCGCACACAATGCGGCGGTAAGAAAGAGCTTGATTTTTAAAGTTTTCATATTTCGTCAGCTTACATTAGTCATATTTCGGTTTCCAGAACCAGCCGTCTTCGCCGAAGAGGCTCAAGCCTATCGAGAATTTTACGTAGTCCTCCCTTATCATGTTATATTTTATACTGCCCCTCGAACCGAGTTCCACGCCGAGGTTGATGCTCGAGTTGCCTTGGCGTACGGGTATGCCCACACCAAAGGTTACCGCCTTTTCGTCCACATCATGCCCGTTGAAGGTCATGTAGTAATCGGAGTAGCGCACTCCCAGGCGGTAGGTGGTGCGTTTAAAGAAACTGCGCGCGCTGAAACGGTCGGGGGTGAATTCGCCGCCCAGTTTGAATGCGTTGGTATTGCGGTATGTCACTCCGTCGGCGGATAGTCCGCTCGTACCGTTTACGCCCCAGCCCTGATAGGAGTAGTCGGCGTTTATGCAGATCCTTGGCGTGCGGTAAGAAATACCTGCGCTTGCCATATCGGGCATTTTGAAATCGACAAGCTGCGAATCGAAGCTGATGGTGTCTCCGTAGATGTCGCCTGCGGGTACCATGCGTTCCACCCTGGGATTGAGCATGCCCGAAGGTTGGAACGCGGCGCCTATTGTCAAGGTTTCCTTTTCCGTCATAATGACGTTGTACTGTAATCCCATGTTGGCGAAAAAGCGCGATATCTTGGTGTCTGCGTAGGCGTTTATCATATTTTCCGATCCGGTGGTCATATTGGCCACGCCCACGTCGAAGCTGCGGTCGATATTGCCCAGATAGTATACCATTTCGGCTCCCAGCGAGAGGCGTTTGCCGAAACGGTGCGCCAAACTTATCTTGAGTTGCGTTATGCCGCCGCTCCCTTCGTAGCTGTATTCGTACACTCCGGGCATTTCGGGATCGACGCCGGTATAGTAGACGCGGTAGCCCACTGAGCTGAATGGAGTGACGCTAACGCCGGCGCGAGTGCGTTTGGAAAGCGGCAGTTGCAGCGCTATGTCACGTATGTTGAACGAATTGAAACTTGAACTCTTGTTTTCGCTCTTAAGGTAATAGTTGTCTCCTTCCAGGCCCACGTTGAACAGCACCGCTCCCTGAGGCCCCGCCGTCATGGCCGCCGGGTTGAGGTAGTTTATCTTGGTGGGGCTGCTGAAAGCCACGCCTGCGCCGCCCATCGACCTTATCGTTGCTGTACCGGGGTTGGATATATCGCCCAACCCGTAGAAAGTGTAGGGCGAGAAACTGTTTATGCTACTGCTTTGCGCCGCAGCAACTGCAGGCAGTGCGAACGCTAAGAGTGTCAATAGTTTGCTAATGCGCATTGTATTCCAATATTCTGTTCAGGCCGAATGCGACCAGATCATAAGTCGCAAATATCGGGTTTTTAATTCTTTTAGCAAAGAAATTTCCGTCGCCGCCGGTAAAAATAATATGAAAATCGCCGTATTTTTCCGAAAAGCGTCCTATGTAGCCTTCGATTTCGTAAGTTATGCCGTCCACAACCCCGTTGCATATGGCCTCTTCGGTAGAGTTTCCGTGCAGGCCGGTCTCCTCCCTTAGCGAGCATAGCGGCAGGCGGCCCGTGAACTGGTTGAGGGCCTTGAAGCGCATAGCCGCCCCGGGCGAGATGTTGCCGCCGAGGTATTCGCCTGCGGCGGAGACCATGTCGACGGTGATGGCCGACCCGAAATCCACCACCATCACGTTGGACGCCGGGTAGACCACCTGCGCGCCGACGGCGGCGGCCAGACGGTCGGCCCCAAGGGTTTCGGGAGTCAGGTAGAGGTTTTTCAGGGGTACGGGTACGGCCGGAGTGAAATCCACGAAGCGCGCCGCGTAGAAGGCCGCATATTCCTTTATGCGCGCCGCCTGGGGCGTGTCGGCGCCGGAGATCATGATAGCGCCGTCTATCCTGCCGCCGGTTTGCCGGAACACTTTGCGGATATGGCTCTCGTCGGCCTCCTCGAAACGGAACGTGTCGACCATGCGTCCATGCTCCAGGAGGGTCATCTTGGCCAGGGTGTTGCCTATGTCGATCGTCAGATTCACGGTTCTCGCTTTAGTATAAAGATGAAACAGGGGTCGCGGCCGTTGCATTACGCCTGCGCGGCGGGGCCGTTAGACGGATCAAAGGTAGCCATTATTACCCGGACTGCGAAACATTCAGCAGGGAGACGAGCGTTTCCACGCCCGCGCGTGCATCCTTAATATCCCTAACTGTCAAACCTAACTTATTATTGTTCTGGCGCAGTACAAATTTTTTGGGATGTTCGGTAACATATTTAAGCACAGACATGAACAGCGGCGTCTTGAAATATGGCGAACGGCTGTCCTGTATGAATTGCAGTATCATCAGCCCGTTTTTGACCTTCGCCCGCTCGAAACCGAGCTTTACGCACAGGCGGCGCAGGCGCACCACTTCGAAAAGTTCGCGCACGGGCTGCGGGGGAGTGCCGAAACGGTCGGTCAGTTTGGCTTCGAAACCCTCCATTTCACTTTCGTCCGTAATGCCGTCCAGCTCGCGGTAGAGGCGTATCTTCTCCAGGCTCTGGCCTATGTAGGCGTCGGGCAGGAAGGCTTCGGTGTCGGTCTCCACATAGCAGTCGCTCAGGAATGACGCCTCCTCCCCTGCGGCCGAAGCGCCGGCTACGGCCACCCCTTCGGCCCTCAGTTCGTCCATCGCCTCGGCGAGTATCTTCTGGTAGGTCTCGAAGCCGATATCGGCTATGAAGCCGCTTTGTTCCGCCCCCAGCAGGTTGCCCGCCCCGCGTATGTCGAGGTCGCGCATGGCTATGTTGAAGCCGCTGCCCAGGTCGGAGAACTCCTCCAAGGCGCGCAGTCGTGTGCGCGCGTCCGACGAGAGCGCCTCGTCTGGCGGCGAGAACAGGTAGCAGTAGCCTTTGCGGTCGGAGCGTCCCACGCGGCCGCGGAGTTGGTGCAGGTCGCTCAGCCCGAACATGTGGGCGTTATTGATTATTATGGTGTTGGCGTTGGGGATGTCTATGCCGTTCTCTATGATCGTGGTAGCCACCAGCACGTCGAATTCGCCGTAGATGAAGTCCATCACTATCTTCTCCAGCTCGGCCGCGTTCATCTGCCCGTGGCCGACGGCCGTGCGTACGCCGGGGCATAATTCCTTCACCATGTTCTCTATGCGGCGGATATCCTCCACGCGGTTGTGGACGACGTAAACCTGGCCGTGGCGGGCCAGTTCGAAATCCACGGCTTCCTTCAGTATGGCCTTGTCGAAGGTGTGCGATTCGGTGGCTATGGGCTGGCGGTTGGGCGGGGGGGTGGATATGACGGACAGGTCGCGCGATCCCATGAGCGAGAACTGCAGCGTGCGCGGGATGGGGGTGGCCGTGAGCGTGAGCGTGTCGACGCTGACGCTCAATTCGCGCAGTTTCTCCTTGCTCGACACGCCGAATTTCTGCTCCTCGTCTATTATCAGCAGCCCCAGCGATTTGAACTGTACGTCTTTGCCCAGTATCTTGTGAGTGCCTATCAATATGTCTATCTTTCCCGCTTTAAGGTCGTCGGTTATGCGTCGCACCTCGGCGGCGCTTTTCGTGCGGCTGAGGTTCTCTATCTTTACGGGAAAATCCCTCAGTCGCTCGCTGAACGTGCGGTAATGCTGCAGCGAGAGTATGGTGGTTGGTACGAGTACGGCCACCTGGCGCGAGTCGGCCACGGCTTTGAACGCGGCGCGCAGGGCCACCTCGGTTTTGCCGAAACCCACGTCGCCGCATACCAGCCGGTCCATCGGCAGGGGGCTTTCCATATCCTGCTTGACGGCGGCTATGGCCTTCTGCTGGTCGGGCGTCTCCTCGTAGCGGAAAGAGGCTTCCAACTCCTGCTGCAGGTAGGTGTCGGCCGAGAAACGGAAGCCGGGCGACGCCTTGCGGGCGGCGTAGAGGGCCGTTATCTGGCGGGCTATGTCCTTGACCGACTTTTTAGTGGCTTCTTTCATCCTTTGCCATGCGCCGGTTCCCAATTTGTAGATCTTGGGCGCTTCGGCTTCGCGGCTTTTGTAGCGGGCTATGCGGTGCAGGGCGTGGACGTTTACCAGCAGCACGTCTCCGTCGCGGTATTCGAGCTTTACGGCCTCGTGTACGCGGCCGTTCTCCACTGTACGTACCAGGCCGCCGAAACGTCCCACGCCGTGGTCGATGTGCGTGACGTAATCGCCCACTTGCAGGGTGTTGAGTTCCGCTATCGTCAGGCTCTCGCTGCGGTCAAGTTCGCCGCGCAGGCGGTAGCGGTGGTAGCGGTCGAAGATCTGGTGGTCGGTGTAGAGGCAAATTTTCAGCGGATGGCACACGAAACCCTCGTGGAGTGTCACGGGGATGGGTTCGAATGCGGCCCCCGGACGGTCTATGGAATGGAAGATGTTTTCGAGGCGCTCGGTCTGGGCGCGGTTCTCGGAAAGGATATATGTTTTGTATCCTTGTGCGGCGCGCGACATTATGTCGTCGGCCAACATTTCGAATCTCTTGTTGAAAGCGGGCTGGGGAGCGCAACCGAAATCCACCTTTGCCTGAGCCGGGCGCTCTGGGACGCGGTCCGAGAGCAGGTACATCTTCCGCCCGGCGGTATCCTCGAGGAACTCTTTGCGGCCGGTCACCATCTGTCCTATCTCCGAGGGATTGTCCAACTCGGCCAGCATTTTGGCGCGGATGGCGGAAAAGCGCTTCAGTGTGTGGTCGAGGTCGGATATCCAGTAAGACGCCTGCCCCGCGAAAGAGGCGAAGGAGACGCGCGTACGGGCGTTTTCAAGCCTCTTCAGGTTAGGAACCACCTCCACTTCGTCCAACCGGGCGTCGGAGAGCTGCGAAGCCACCTTGAACGACCGGATGGATTCGACTTCGTCGCCGAAGAAGTCGAGGCGCGCGGGCGTGTTGCCCGCGTATGAGAACAGGTCTATTATGCCGCCCCGCACGGAGTACTGCCCCGGTTCGTAGACGAAATCCACGCGGTCGAAGCCTCCCTCCGCCAGAACTTCCTCTACGAAGGGCATCGACAGTTTGTCGCCCGTGCGGATGGTGAGCGTGCTTTCCCTGAGGCGCTCCATGTCCACCACCTTCTCCACCAGGGCCTCGGGATAGCTGCAGACCACCAGGTAGCCGCCGGCGGCGCTGCGGTCGAAATTCTTGATAGCCCCCAGGGCCGCCGTGCGCTGCACTATGCCCGAGGGGTCTTCCTGTCCGAATTGTATGGACCGTTTATAGGCTGCGGGAAAGAACATCACCCGCGAGGGGTCCAAAAGGGCGTAAAGGTCGTTGCAAAGGTAAGCGGCCTTATCGCGGTCGTCCATGACGACTATGTGCAATCCGCCATGCGAAAGGGCCGCCGAGGCCGCCGCGAGCGAGAAGCACGACCCTACGGCCGAAGCCAGCTCGACGGTTGTACAGTCGCTGTATTTACCCTGCAGCTCCCCGAAAACGTCGAGTCCGCGCAGCATGGCGGTTAGTTTTTCCTGCAATGTCAGCCTATCTTTATTATACGGCGGTCTTTGTCCGCTATTTCTATCTCCACGTTAAGCACTCCGTCGGGCAACAGCGCCTCTATGCGCTCGGGCCACTCTATCAGGCATATGTCGCCGCTGTGGAAATACTCCTCGCAACCCATGTCGAAAGCCTCTTCGAGGCGGTTTATGCGATAGAAGTCGAAATGGTTTATCGTACGCCCGTCCGCGGCGCAATATTGGTTTACCAGGGCGAAAGTGGGGCTTGTGACCTCGTCGCAAACGCCCATCGCTTCACCCAGGCTTCTCACGAGAGTGGTTTTGCCCGCCCCCATCGAGCCGCGCAGTGCCACGACGGGACTGTCCGCCAGACGTACGGCGATGGCGCGGGCCGCCTTGCCGAGTTCGTCCGGCCCGTTGATCTCGATTATTTCCATCTCATCGCGGCTTGAGTACTATGAACGGCACTATCATCTCCTCCATAGATATGCCGCCGTGCTGGAAGGTGTTCTTGTAGTAGCGCACGAACTGGTTGGTGTTGGTGGGGTAGACGAAGAAGTCGTTGTTCGAGGCGAAGACGTAGGTGGACGTGATGTTCGATTTAGGAAGCTGCGCCTCTTCGGGTTTGCTTATTACAAAGACCTCCTTGGGGTTGTAGTTGAGGTTGCGCCCCGTCTTGTAGCGCAGGTTGGGGGAGGTTTCGCGGTCGCCCACCACTTTTATGGGGTTATCCACGCGTACGGTGCCGTGGTCGGTGGTTATGATCACCGTGTGGCCTTTTGCTGCCAGCGATTTAAGTATGGCGAAGAGTTCCGAATGTTCGAACCAGCTTTGGGTGAGCGAGCGGAACGCCGCTTCGTCCACGGTGAGGTCGCGGATTATCTCCGTCTCGGTGCGGGCGTGGGAGAGTATGTCGAGGAAGTTGTAGACTATGACCGAAAAATCGGCGTCGTAGACGTGCTGCATGTTCTCCGCCAGTTTGCGCCCGGCCTCGGGTTTTACCAGTTTGTCGAAACTGATCTTCAGGTTTTTGCTGAACGACGACAGTTGGCGCCTGAGGAACTCCTCTTCGTACATGTTCTTGCCGCCTTCTTCATTGTCGTTGAGCCAGCGGTCGGGCATCAGCTTGTCTATGGCCAGGGGCATGAGGCCGGCGAAGATGGCGTTGCGCGCGTATTGGGTTGCGGTGGGAAGTATGCTGCAATAGAAATCCTCCGAGGCCACCGTGAAATCGTCGTTCAGGAGGCGCGATACGGCCCTCCACTGGTCGTAGCGGAAGTTGTCTATCAGCAGCAGCGTGGTCTTGGCGTTTTCCGAGATAACCGGCATTATGTTGGCGCGCATCAGCGTGTGCGACATTACCGGCGTCTTTGCGTCGCGGCGGTTGATCCAGTCGAGGTAGTTGCGGCGTACGAATTTGGCGTACTCGTTGTTGGCTTCGGTCTTCTGGTAGCTCAGTATCTCCACGATGCTTTGATCGGATGTATCCTGTAGCTCTATTTCCCAGTTTATCAGCCGTTTGTATATGTTAACCCAGTCGGCGAAAGTGTGCGCCTCGCCCAGCGACGATGATATCTGCCCGAATTGCGAGCGATAGTCGGCCGTGGTCTGCTCGGTTACGAGCTGGCGCTGGTGAAGGTTTTTCTTTATGGACAGCAACACCTGACTGGGGTTGACGGGCTTGATGAGATAGTCGGCTATCTTGGATCCCACAGCCTTGTCCATTATGTTCTCCTCTTCGCTTTTGGTGACCATCACCACCGGGGTCATCGGCCGCGCCTCCTTTATGCGCGGCAGGGTTTCGAGTCCCGTCATGCCGGGCATCATCTCGTCGAGGATTATAAGGTCGAAATCGCCCCCGGAGGCCATCTCCACGGCGTCGTAGCCGTTGTTGCACGTCTCTACGGAGTACCCGCGCTCGCGCAGGAACAATATGTGCGGTTTGAGCAGCTCTATCTCGTCGTCCACCCAAAGTATCTTCCCGTTGTTGGTCATAGCCTGAAATATTTTACAAAAGTAGGGATTATACGCTAACAACGCACAATCGCCGGTAATATTTCCCGTCCGTGAATATTTTATCCCCCCGTCCGGATTTTGCGCGCAGTACGTTTTTTTGGACGATTTATTTTGCCGGTACAAAAAATGGAACTATTTTTGCAACTTGTTAAGAAAAGTGGATAAAACCGGTGTCAAAAACGCTTTTTTAGGCGGGTTTTTCGCAAAAAAAGACAAAAAAATAGTTGTTTGATGAAATAAAAAACTATATTTGCAACTCGTTTGCAGGGGTAATAAAATAAAACCTATTAAACTTTACGAATATGACAAAGGCTGACATTGTTAACGAAATTGCCAAGAGCACGGGAGTAGAAAAAGTCCAGGTGCAGCAAATAGTCGAGGCTTTCATGGAAAGCATCAAGACTTCGATGATTAAGAAGAATAATGTGTATCTGCGCGGCTTCGGCAGCTTCATCATCAAACGCAGGGCTACCAAAGTTGCCCGCAACATCTCGAAAAACACTACCATCACCATTCCCGCACATGACATCGCTGCCTTCAAACCGGCGAAGAGCTTCGCAGGCAAGGTGAAGGTTGGAAAATAATCAATTAACAAACATCACCAATCATGCCAAGCGGAAAAAAAAGGAAAAGGCATAAAATGGCTACCCACAAGCGCAAAAAACGCCTGCGTAAAAACAGGCATAAAAAGAAGAAGTAGGTAGTCAATTTAGCCTGGAATTCAGACAATAGACCTAAAGAGCCATTCCTTCCTACGGAATCTCTTTAGGTTTATTTTTAGGATGTTGTCGAGCGACAGCGCCTGTTCCGCAGACCGTCCCCCGGGACGCGTCATTGGTTACGGGTTTGGTTTGAACTCTATCGGCTGCGCCAGGCGCCAGCAGATCTGTTTTATGAACAAGGAATTAATAATAAATGTCACCTCGAACGAGGTAACCATAGCTCTCATAGAGGACAAGCAGCTTGTGGAGCTCAACACCGAGCGCTGCAAGACGGGTTTTGCCGTAGGTGACATCTACCTGGGCAAGGTCAAGAAGATCATGCCCGGCCTGAACGCCGCTTTTGTGAATGTCGGCGCAGAGAAGGACGCATTCATCCACTACCTCGACCTGGGTCCGCAGTTCACCACCCAACATAAACTGCTTTCGGGACTGATAGCCAAAAAGAAAGGGATGAAGGTGGAGTCTGTGAAGATGGATCCGCCGATAGGCAAAAGCGGCAAGATAGCCTCGCATATAGCCTCCGGCCAACCCATCCTGGTGCAAATAGCCAAAGAGGCTATCTCTACCAAAGGGCCACGCCTTACGGCCGACATTTCGCTGGCCGGACGCCACGTGGTGCTGATACCCTTTACCAACAAGGTGTCGGTGTCGCAGAAGATACGCTCCAACGAGGAGCGCCGCAGGCTTAAGAAGATAGCCGATTCGCTGCTGCCCAAGAATTTCGGCGTGATAATACGCACCGCCGCCCAGGGCAAGACGGACGAGGATATATCGCAGGATATAACCAGCCTGCTGCATCGCTGGGACGGAGCTATGGAGCGGATACGCAACGGCGAGGCCGCAACGCCGCCGACCCTCGTGCTGGGCGAGATGAATCGCACGGCAACTATCATACGCGACCTTTTGAATGCGTCGTTCTCGTCCATAGTGACCAACGACCAGGCCACATACGAGGAGACGCGCGAATATATCAAGTCCATAGCCCCCGAAAAGGAGAAGATAGTAAAGCTCTATAAAGGTAAAGATCCTATATTCGACCATTTCGACATATCGAAACAGATAAAGTCGCTATTCGCCAAATACGTATCCCTCAAGAAGGGCGCTTACCTCATATTGGAGAACACCGAGGCCCTCCATGTAATAGACGTCAACAGCGGAGCCCGCGCCAAAGGAAGCGACGATCAGGAGCAGAACGCAATGGATTGCAACCTCATGGCCGCCGCCGAGATAGCCCGCCAGCTTCGCCTGCGAGATATGGGTGGTATCATAGTGGTAGACTTTATAGATCTGCACAAGGGCGACAACCGGCAGGCCCTGTACGATAAGATGCAGGGATTCATGTCGGCCGACCGTGCGCGACACACCATACTGCCCCTGTCCAAATTCGGGCTGATGCAGATAACACGTCAGCGGGTGAGGCCCGAAGCTGCCCCCGAAGTGCAGGAGACATGCCCCACGTGCCACGGCACCGGGACCATAGTGCCGTCGATCCTCCTCGAGCAGCAGATAGAGAACCAGATAGCGTATTTCGTCTCCGACAGGAAAATAAAGCACATAACCCTGAAGGTAAGTCCCTATGTAGCCACATTCCTCAGGACGGGATTTCCGTCGATAAGGGTTAAATGGATGCTCAAATACCGCTGCAGGATAAATATTACCTCCGACCAGTCTACCGGATTCGTAGAGACAAAGTTCCTCGACGATCAGGGGCTGGAGTTGGTTTAGTGAGTGTTGGTCTGATTTATAACGTCTGCGCCCCAAGCCTTCCGGTTTGGGGCGCAGACGTTATATAACCGCAAGGATTTTCAGAACCCGAAATCGGATGTGTCGCCGGCCTTGAATTCATCCTTTTTGGGCGGCAGCGCCTGTTCCTGGCGGTCGTTTCCGGCCACCGTTATCGCAGGTTCCGGCTTTACGGGGCATATCGATTCGCAACCGCCGCAGCCTATGCAGTATTCGGGTTCCACCACGGGGATCGTGAGCGTGCCTTCATAGGGGACCATGTGTACGGCCCCCGTGGGGCAATGCTCGGCGCAGGCCCCGCAATCCTGGTTTTCGGTAACCACTATGCATTTGCCCCTTTTGAAGACGGCCTCGCCCACTCTGGTTAGTTTCTTCTCATCGAGCGACAGGGGTACAAGGGCGTCGTTGGGACATATTTCGAGACATTTCCTGCATTCGAAATTGCAAAAACTCTCAACACGGAAACGCATGTATGGTTGCATTATCCCGGTTATGCCGTTCTCCATGAACGCAGGCTGCAGTACATGGGTCGGACATGCGGTGACGCACAGTTGGCAGGCTGTGCAATGACTTGCGAACCTGTCGCGCGATACGGCTCCCGGCGGCATGGGGTAGCGTCTGCGGCTTTCGGACGGTTGGCCGCTTCCGGCCTGCGCCACTACGGTCGGCAGCGCGGCGGCTCCCATGAGCGCCGTTTTGAGGAAGTCGCGGCGCGCCAGGCCCTCGGCCGACAACTCTTCCCCGTTTCTTCCGTATGGCTTGCAGGTATCGGGCGCCGACATGGCGGTTACCGGCCTTATCCTGGCGTCCGACGCCGCGCGGCGCTGGACGGACGCGAACGAAACGGCCTCTCTTTTACATACGCCAAGGCAGTTGAAACATGTCACGCAGCGGCTTGCGTCTACGCTCTTAGTGGCAGGATCGATGCATGAAGCCTTGCATGCCGCCTCGCACTGTCCGCAGGAGTTGCATCCGGCGCTGTCTATGCGTATGCGAAAGATGGCGAAACGCGAAACGAAGCCCAGGAGCGCACCGACGGGGCATATTGTGTTGCACCACAGCCTGCCGCGCATCAACGTCATAGCCGTCAGCGTCGCCAATGCGACGGCGGCGGCAACCGTCACCATGACGCCGGTATCGAGATTCTGCACGGCATAGATCGAATAGTTGCCTGCGGCGTTGAGGGCCGAAGCGGCAAGGTTGTTGAGCCATACCGTCGCCGGGCGGAATATTCCGGTTGCTATGCGCCCGAAGTTGGAGTAGGGGTCGGTTACCAGTAACGGCAGCGTCATCCCGAAGACGTATGGCGCGGCTACCGAGGCCAGGACGCCGTAACGTAAGATGTTGAGTGGCTTGCCATATTTCATACGCAGGGCCTTGCGCTTGCCACGGGCCGTGAGCCACCATTTTTTCAGGCGCAATACGACGTCCTGCAGTATGCCCAGCGGGCATATTACGGAGCAATAGAGGCGTCCCAGCAACATTGTCAGCAACAGCATGGCCAACAATCCGCCGATAGCCCCGGCAACTATTAGCGGCGCTATCTGCATCTCGGCCAAAAACTGCATTCCGGCAGGCAGGGAGTGCCTGATGTCGAGAAATAGCGCGAGGGTCGATCCCCCCATGGCGATCGCCGTGGCGCGCCTCATATATTTAAGTGTCTTGCCGGAGTTCATCCTTTGCTGTGATATGCGTGTACGGTTAACAAATTTAGATAGTTTTGCGTGATTTATGCAAGCCTTGGCGGGTATTTTTCGGAATTCGCCTTATTTGAGCTTTATTTGGAGTATTATCACGGCGTTGCGACGCCGGATAGAAATCGTAGCATGCCCCGGGCGGGAAACAACCTGATGAAAATATGCATATATTTGGCGTATTGTTTGCTATTTGGGCATGACAACGGGTAACATATTCCCGCCGCGACATGAAGTGTCTTTATTCCGGAATACCGATTTTTTTCTGCCTTGCGCTTTTCGCCGGATGCGGCCGGGAGCGCAAGGCCGCTCACGAAGCTCCGGCGCGATTCGTCCTGCCTGCCATTCCTGCCGCTCTTGCGGGGCCGCAGGCGAGAGCCGGTTATCTGGCGGCCCACTATTGGGATAATTTCGATTTTGCCGATACGGCCCTGGTGGCCGACGACGATGTTACGGAGCAGGCTTTCGCCGATTACGCGCAGGCTCTCGGCATAGCCGCCCCGCAGGATGCCCGGGCGGCTATCGCAGATATGCTTTCGCGGGCTATGGATGCCGACAGCTCGTCTATGGCCCGTATGGCCGCGTTGGCCGAAAAATATCTTTACGACCCCAATTCGCCTGCGCGCAACGAAGAGCTGTATATTCCCTTCCTGGAATTCATAGTGGCCTCGGACAAAGTGGATGGAATAAATAAAACGCGCCCGCGCTACCAGCTCGAAATAGCCCTGCGCAACAGGCCGGGAGAGGCGGCCGCTGACTTCACGTACACCATGGCCGACGGCAGTCAGGGACGGTTGCGGCAGATAAGGAGCCTCTTTACGCTGTTATTTTTCAATAATCCCGATTGCCGCGACTGCGTCCGCGTAAAAGAGTTTATAGCCGCCACGCCATCGATAGGGCTTAATCCGGACGTCAAAGTCCTGGCCGTTTATCCCGACGGCGACCTTGCCGCATGGCAAAAGACGGCATATCCTGCCGGATGGATAAACTCTTACGACAGCAAAGGAATGTTAAAGGCGGCCAATGTATACGATCTAAAGGCCATACCGTGCCTTTACCTGCTGGACGCCGATAAGCGGGTTATACTCAAGGATGCGCCAGTAGAGACCATCGCCGCATATCTCGGCGGAGGGCGCGTGCCGGGCGTCGTAGATTGATGATCGGGCGGGCCTTGCGCCGTATTCTAAAAATTTTCCAGGAAGGATAGCTGCATTTAACGAAAAATTACGATATTTGCAGACCGTTAAGCTAAACACACGCCGCAATAGCTCAGTTGGTAGAGCGTTTCACTCGTAATGAAGAGGTCCCGAGTTCGAGTCTCGGTTGCGGCTCAGAGAAACCATTGATAATGTTAAAGTTACCAAGGGTTTTTCTATTATAGCCGAATCTTCATTTCGGCTCTGCTTCCCGCAAATATAGGTAAAAAAGTGGCACTCAGAGCAAAATGTTCTACCTGAAATCGCCAATGAAATTAAGGTTTATCCCAATTTTATCCTTTTGACATTGAGCTTTTCTATGTCGGATCTCCCCAGACCGAGTTTCTGGGCGTTGCCTATGTGGCTTACGGCGTCGAGGGTCACCGGGTTGGCTTGCGCGAAGAATTTCACCGCGGCGGTGTCCACGGCCACGGTGTCGGTAGAGGCGAACAGCACCTTGGTCAGCATAACGTCGTCCTCTCCCTTGCCTTGCGGGCCGTTCTTGACCATCGTCCGGTAGCCGTCCACTATGCACAGCACGGGACGCTTGGGATAGGTACCCAGGTCGGCGATGCATTGTTGGAGATCGGTCTTGTGAAAGGCCTGCCGATCCCACACTATACCCATGCTGTTTTTAAGTGAGAGGGACATCTTGGCCCCGCCGTGGTGTTTGAGTACGGGTACGTTGAACCATACGTCGCACTCCTGTATCGATTTGTGTATGTCGGTCTTGGTCAGTTTCACTCCTTTCGGAAGCTCCACGGAAGAGTAGTAGCTCTTGTCGTTGCCCGGAACCATTTTGCCGCCGGCCTTCTCTACGGCCCCTTTGATGCCGCTGTTCTCGTAACAGTTGTTCCATTCGTTGCAGGTGTGGTCGAACACCTCTACCTGGGAGGCTCCGGCCGCCAGGCAATGCGCCACGAGCGCACCCACCAAATCTGGGTTGGTGTTGGCGGCCAGCTCGGGCTTGCGGTCCCAGCCTATATTAGGTTTGACCACCACCTTCATGCCCGGTTTTACGAAACGGCCTATACCACCCATCTCGGCCAGCATGCGGTTGAGCATTTCCACCGGTTCTCCCCCCATTATGGCCACCAGATCTGGCCCTGTGGTCTTTCGGGCGGCTTTGGCGGTGGGTCCTGACTGCGCCAGTACCTTGCCGACGCCGCTCAGGTCGATGACCGAGGCGGCTCCCGCCAGGGCCATGGCTTTAAGGAAATCGCGTCTGTTCATGGCTTTACTTCCAATATTTTACAACGGTGACGGCAGAGACGAACTGAAGCAGCATGCCGGGCCAGCTGATGGCAAGGTCGTGCCACGAAGCCTGCATGCCGAAGAGCAACGCACCCTCCAGCGGGAAACACGCCGCCTGACAACCTGTCACCAGCAAAAGCAGCGCGGCTACGGAATATCCGCCTTTCCACTCCCTCCATAATCCGAAGGCGAGGGCCAGCGCCACCGATTTGACGAACACGGCCGTCAGTATGTCGCCCGTGGGCATGCCGAAGATGGCTACGCTTGCAAGGGGCGAGGCGATGGCGGTCAAAAGGCCGCACCAGAGGCCGAAACGCACCGTGCCTATTACGGTGAACAGCATTATGGGCAACATTATCTTGCCTCCTTCGGGTACGATATGGCAGAGGCGGGGAAACAGGATGTTGCCGGCCACGAAAGCCGCGGCCCAAAGCCATGCCGCGCTTTTACGCAGCGTCAGGGCGGGTGAGAGGGTTATAGTGTTCATGGTTGAAATTTGCCCAAATATAATATTTTTTCCGCAACAAACGTTCTATTCCAAAAGAAGTTTGTTTCATTGGCATATGCCGCGGCGTCTTTGGTATCTGCCTGAAAAACATGTTGGCGTCAAGATGCGCGACTCAAGGAAGCGCTACTCCTTACGACAACGACGCGGTGCATGGCGTGCGTCCGACACATAATTGAGACCGACCCGTCTTTACGCGATATTTCCGGGGCTGTTAAATTTGGCGGTTTCCGGATTATTTTGCGCGATAATTTTTATATTTGTATTCCACTATACCATTCTGTCGCTATGATGACCATCCTGCCTTTGGGCGTTTTCGGCCCCGCCCAGATCATACTGATTGCTGCACTGATACTTATCTTCTTCGGCGGTAAGAAGATCCCCGAACTCATGCGCGGCATGGGGCGGGGCGTAAAGGAGTTCAAGGACGCCATGAACGGCGAAGCGTCCGAGGGGAAAGACGAGGAGTCCGATAAAAAATAACGTACTTCCGTCCTTTTACTGCCAGCGCGGTTAAACGATGCCAGGCCCGATCGATAAGCCGTCGGCCCAGGAGATGACTTTCCTGGAGCATCTCGATTCGTTGCGTCCCCATCTTTTGAGGGGCGCGGCGGCGCTGTTGGTCGCCTCCGCCGCGGCTTTTCTTTGCAAGGGATTCGTGGTGGATACTCTGCTCATGGGTCCGCAGTCGCCCGATTTCCCCACGAACAGGTTTTTCGCCTGGCTCTCCGATGTGGCCGGCGCGGCCGAACTCAAGATCAACGGCAGTCCGATTAACATAATAAACACTTCGCTCGGAGGACAATTCGGCCTGCACCTGAGCGTGTCGCTCTGGGCCGGAATGTCCATAGCCTTACCTTATATATTATGGGAGTTATGGCGTTTCGTCTCCCCGGCTTTAACTCCCGGCGAACGCAAAGGCAGCAACAAGGCGGTGATGTACATATCGCTCTGTTTTTTCACGGGATTGGCGTTCGGATATTTCGTGATAGCGCCGGTTTCTGTGGATTTCCTGGCGGGTTACGTCGTGAGCGATTCCATAACCAACATGATAGACGTGGGTTCGTACCTCTATACGGTCCTTACCGTATCGATGGCTTGCGGATTCGTCTTCCTGCTGCCGCTTCTGGTGTGGTTCCTCGCCCGTATGGGTATCGTCACGGCCCCGATGATGCGTCGCTACCGCCGCCACGCGATAATTTTGCTCGCCGTTCTGTCGGCGGCCATAACTCCGCCCGACCTTTTCAGTATGATATTGGTCGGATTGCCCCTATATTTACTCTACGAATACGGGATTGTCATTGCGGAGAGGGTGGGTAAAAGGCGCAGGATGGGTTAATTCGCTCTTTCGGCCGCTTAAATTTTTTCGTAATTTGTATTTTAGGGATAAAAATATTCTTAATAGTATTAATAATTAGCAAAAAAGTCCTTATATTGTGACAATATTTGGTTGCGTTAGCCCGTTAACCATTTGGATGTGTTGCGTGTAGGTGGCGTTATGAAGGGTGTCTTGAAAAATAACCTCAATTAACCGCCTGAGTTGGATTGTTTTGTGTAAATAAGTAATAACAAGCGAATTGCGGGTTGGGTTAAATTTGTATTAGTGGAAAAACGCTGTTTTTTCCGGCATATTTGGCCTGATTTTAATAATTTTCGACAACTCCCGAGCGGCGGCGAGAGAAAATTATTGCCTGCATTCAGAAATGTGCAATGAATAAACCTAAATAAAACCTCACTAACCTAAAATGCTTCGATATGAAGATATTTAGACTTTCGATCGTGTTGGCCGTCATCATGCTCTTCCTTTCCGGTTGCAGCAAGGTGTTCGAAAACTACAAGGAGAAGAAGGGCGACCCCAAGGGAAGTACTTACGAAAACCTGAAGAAACTGGGTGGACACGAGTATTTCCTTGCGGCGATAGACCGGTCTGGTTATAAAAAAGACATAGACGGAGCTGCGCTCCTTTCTGTGTTCGCACCTACCGACGAGGCCCTTAAGGACTATTTTCAGCAGAAATTCGGGACGACGGATCTGAATGCCATTCCCACGGCGGAAGTGGAGTTTATCGTCGGTTACCACATGGTGAAATACGCCTTCAACCAAAACGATCTGGTCGCTTTTTCCGCCATGACCGATAAGGAGGGCAACTCGATGGGCGACGGTTCGTGCTATAAATACGAGACGAAGGCGCGCGATTCCATTAAGGTGCTGACAGATCCCCTTGATGACAGGAGGAAGGTAAAGGTTTATGCCAACGAGAAGTTTATTCCCATATTCTCCACGCGCATATTCCAAAAACGCACTATCGACGCCAAGACCGATTACGAGAAGATCTTTCCCGACGTAGACTGGCAGGGCGATGACGACCGTCTCTACGTAGGTAATGCTGCGGTTATGCCCAACGGCGTGGCCAATAACGGCGATATAAGGTACGCCATCCCCACCGACAACGGCTATCTTTACACCTTGAGCGGCATCGCCCCGGTTATGCCCACAATCTACAACGCCCTGGGCGACGACCAGTGGCCGTCAAATACGAGTTATAAGCTCGTTAAGCTTCTGTTCGAGAGGTTTAACAACTACACTTACGATAAAGCGCTGTCCGAAAAGTATGCAGGTCCGCTCGATTCGATCTACATGTTCAACCACTATCGCACCCCGACCAGATTTACCGTGGCGAGCCAGAACGCCAATGCGTTGTTCGTAATGCCTCCGATGGCCAATGTCGCCAACGACTGGACTTACGATGGTTTCGACAAATACGAGCAGAGGCTTCGTTTCGCCATCAGCGGTTTCGCTCCCGAAGATAATGCGTTGGAGACCTACCTGAGGGATTTCTTCATGGAGTACGGCAACACCGACGAGGGAGGCAACCTGTTGCCTATAGAGCAATTCGTGAAAAAACTCCCGAATATTGCAATATACCACTTCCTGCAAACCCATTTTTCCGGTTTCAAGAACATAATACTGCCTACCGAACTCGACCGTCCGGTCAGAGGGCCGCTCGGCGAAGAATTCGCTATAGGGCAGGGTAGCGTCAAAGACGTAAGGCTCTGTTCGAACGGCATAGTTTACGGGATAAACAAATGTCTCGAGTCGTCCATGTTCACCATGCTTCCAAAGCCGTTGCTGCAGTACCCCAAATTCATATTCTTCGCCAACGCCACCACTGCCAGGTCGATCTATCAGGAGATGATAGACCAGTATAACAAATATACCCTGTTCGTGCTGGATAAGGCGTCGCTCGATAAACTCGGCTACAGGGTGGAGGAGAATCCCCACTCGGCTCTCTCTTTCTCTTTCTACCTGGGAAGCAACGCCCAAACCGTAGCGCAGATAAACAACCTGGTCAACAGGCACTTTTTCTACGGCATTATGCCTGATCCGGCAGATAACCCCGACGAGATAAGGTTCTATGTCGCACGCGACGGACTTACTTACATACATTCCTACGGCGGTTATTTCTGGACCGAGTCGCGCCACCTGAACGCCACGGCCTGCCGCTCCATAGAGATGGACGACGTGGCCCCAGGTCCTTATACGACAGCCAACGGCAATGTATATAACCTGAACGGCCTTATTCCCGCAAACCAAGGCTCGCCCGACCTTGCCAACCATGGCAAGTATCCTATAAACAACTTCGCTAATGAGTTCAGGGCGCTCCTTATATCGGCCGGCCTGATGAACGCGTCGAACGCATGGGTTGCTGTTCCGGAGAACTGCGTCGCCTTCCTTCCCTCAGACAAAGCCGTGCTGGAGGCCAAGGAAGACGGACGTATACCGACCGATCCCGCCGAACTTGCCAGATACCTGAGGTATTATTTCCTTCCCCTGCAACGCAGCCGTCTGTCGACATATATGCTTCCCGGTCTCGGCCCCAACGGCGTCACCGACGAAAAATACACGGCCGACATGATCTCGTGGGTGACTTACTACGAAGACAAGGACGCCCAGCACGCATGGGTGTCATGGGATCCGGCAATGCCCAACCGCATGACACTTACCGACAACAGCGGTTATTCGATACATGCCGATCTTAATACCGATCCTCTGCTCGTCCCCTCAGGCAATGTCTATTTCCCGAGGATGACGGCCAATATGGCGGCCTATTACACCGACGACTGCTTCGACTACAGGACCATGTTCAAAGAATAATGCCCGCCTCCCTCCGGCCCTTGCAGGCCGGAGGGGGCTTGGGCTTTTACTGCAAACCTGAAAATTATAAATTTTAAATAATGAAAAAACCTTTACTTGCACTATTTACGGTTATTTCGTTAGTGTTGCCTTTACTGATGTCGGCGCAGTCCGCTACCATCAGTGGTGTGATAACCGATAAGAGCGGTCCGGTATTCGGCGCCCAGGTCTATCTGCAGAATAAGGACGAACGTATTGTACAGGGTACGGTTACCGGCCCCCAGGGGGAATACCTGCTCAACGTTCCGTCCAACGCCTCGGAGCTGATGCTGTGCGTCTCTTATGTGGGGATGAAGACGGTGGCCGTTGCCTATACCGGCCAGAAGACTTTCAACCGCAGGCTGGAGGAGGACTCCAAGGTCATCTCTACCGTTGAGGTTATCGGCGTCGGAGCCAAGAAAGACGTGATGGGTATCAATAAATCCGACCTGGGTACGGCGTCGGAGGAGTTGGACGTCACCCAGTTCGAGGACATGAGCGTTACCTCCATCGAGGATATGATCCAGGGGAAACTGGCCAACGTCGACATCGTCGCCGCTTCTGGCGACCCTGGAACAGCGGCCACTATCCGTATCCGCGGTTCGGCGTCGCTCAACGCCAGTAACGAACCGCTTATAGTTATCGACGGCGTTCCTCAGGATAACGAGATCGACCCCGAGTTCGACTTCGGCGACGCCACTGTCGAGAACTTCAGCGCCCTGGTTAACATGTCTCCCAACGACATCCAGTCGATAGAGGTGCTTAAAGACGCCGCCGCAACCACTTTGTGGGGACCGAAAGCCGCCAACGGCGTGCTGCTCATCACCACCAAGCAGGGTGGTAACCATAAACCACGTTTCTCGCTGAACCAGAAATTCTCATACGTATTCGAGCCGCAGCCTATAAAGGTCCTCAACGGCAAGGAGTATACCACGCTTATGCAGGACGCCATGTGGAACTGGATCAAGGACGGTAATTTCGCAAGCGCCCGCATGAACAAGCTCGAGCAGTCGAAAGAGATTCTCTACGACCGGTTCTACCTATATTATGACGAATTTAACTGCGATACCGACTGGATAAGCCTCATCACCCAGAACCAGATGAACTCCACCACCGACTTTTCGATGGACGGCGGCGGCGAAAAGGCATCCTACCGTTTCTCCGTCGGTTACGAAGATTCGGAAAGTACTATCCGCAACGCCCCCTACCAGCGTATAACGTCGAGGTTGAACCTTAACTACAAGTTCTCAAAGAAGTTCACCGCCCAGTCGCTCTTCAGCTACGCCGAATCGTCGCGTAACTCCTCTTATATAGCGAGACCCCAGGACACGGATGATGTCAACCTGCAGAATAACTCTGTGCGTAACACCGCCCTTATCGCTATGCCGAATATGAGTCCGTGGGTGCTTTCCAACGGCAAACCCACAGACGAGTATTTCAATCAGGAGGGAACAGCTATCAACCAGACTGTAAACACCCTGGCCATCGTAAACGAATCAAGCAACCTGATACTTCAGCGCGATATAAACGCCAACTTCAGCACTCAATACCAACTGGGCAAAGGATTTTTGTTCAACGGCCAGGTTGCGTTCGGTATGAAGACGATGCGCATCAACTCGTTCTATCCCGCTTCGGCTGAAGGTTCCAAAGCCTCGAGCGAATACTACAACCGTGGTTCCGAGGCTCTCACGAACAACACCAGTTCGATGGCCCAGTTCAGGCTCAACTACAATAAATCCTTCAACAGGATCCACCGTATAGTGCTGGCCGGTAACGCGAGGTTCAACACCACCAACTCGAACTACTACATGCTCACGACTTCGGGCAACGGAGCCAAACAGGTAAGTTCGCCACTTTCGGGCGGTAAGCTCGTAAGCCACAGCGGCGACGATAAGCTGGAGGGCGTTCGCTCGAACGACAGCCGCGTACGCACAATCAACGTATCGGGAACTTTCCTCTACAGTTTCAAAGAGCGTTACGTTTTCAACATCGGCGGATCGTCCAACGCCTCTTCGAGCATGAGTCCCGACAGGCGTTTCAATAAGATACGTCCGAGTATGACTTTCGCCTGGAAGATGCAGAACGACATCTTCAAGAAAGTTAAGTGGGTGAAAGAGGCGCGCCTCAAGGGAAGCTGGGGTATTTCCGAGCGTCTGCCCGAGGCCAGCTCCACTATGGGAACCCTGTCCGCCGCGGCCGACTATATGAACCTGCCCACCATCAAACTCGACAAACTGCAGCTCGACAAACTTTTGCCCGAGACGGTGGAGGCGATAGACTTCGGTTTCGACGCAACCCTGCTGAAGAGCGGCGACATAACGTTAGGCGTGGAGGTTTACGACAAAACAACCACCAACCTTCTGCAGAAGGATACCCAGGTGCAGTCGTCGATTGGTTACAATTCCCTGCGTTGGAAGAACATGGGTTCCATGCAGAACTATGGATGGGAATTTATGTTCTCATACAACAATATCTTCTCTATCGGCAAGGCCAAGTTCAGCCTTAGCAACTTCAATATTTCGCGTAACCGCAACAGGCTTATCACCGTACCGTCCAATATGGAGGCCGAGAGGTATTCGCTCACCAACGGCAACTACGCCAAAAGGCTTATCGAGGGCAACCCGTTCGGTTCCATCTACGGTTATAAATTCCTGGGCATCTATCAGAACTACGACGAGACCCTGGCCAGGGACGCTTCCGGCAACTATATACGCGATATAAACAACCAGCCCGTAGTGACCAAGATAGGTCGCACGCAGCAATGGCAGCAACGCGCGGGCGACGCCAAATATGCCGACCTTAACTACGACGGCGTGATTGACCAGTACGACATGATCTACCTTGGCAACTCCTATCCTATCGTCACCGGGGGCGCCACGTTCAGGATCAACTACGGTCAGTGGATGGTGCGTGTGTCTACCCACTTCCGCGTGGGCCAAAGCATAATCAACATGGCCAAGCTCAACACCGAGACCATGGGAGGCGAGAACGGATGGAACCAATCCAAACGCACCCTCAATCGCTGGCGCTATGAAGGCGACAAGACCGATATCCCGCGCGCTCTCTGGGGTAAGAACTACAACTCGCTCGGATCGGATAAGTATGTCGAGAACGGCGACTTCCTGAAATGTAAAGACCTTACCGTCAACTACAGGTTTAAACCCAAGTTTACCCAGAAGCTGGGTATCTCCCGCGCCAGCGTCTCTCTGACCACCTACAACATATTCACCATCACCAACTACTCGGGACAGGATCCGGAAATAGCGCCGGGTAACGGGGCATACGCCTTGGCTACCGACAACAGCCGCACTCCGCCCCTTCAGAGGATAGCTTTAAGTATAGCGATCGATTTCTAATAACGAGGCAAAATGAAAGTTATGAAGATAAAATCTATTCAGGCCGCAGTTCTTGTTATATTGCTTTCCCTGACGGGCTGTGCTAAATGGCTCGATATTAAACCGTCCAACGAACAGACAAACGATTCGTTCTGGCAGGACAAAGATGAGGTCAAGGCTGTCACCATGTCTGGTTATATCAGTTTGCGCCAGGCGCTCCACCAGATGATCGTCTGGGGCGACCTTCGCAGCAATGAGATAGAACTCGGGCCGGTGTATACCGGGTCGACGGACATGATCGCGCTTAAAGAACTTGAGGTGAATCCTCTGACTACGATGGATTTCCTCGATTGGGTAAGTTTTTACGCCACTATTGCCCGCGCCAACTCCGTTATCAAATACGGCCCGGACGTGCTGAGGGTTGACGACACTTTCTTGCCTGAAGATTGCGACGCCCTCATTGCCGAAGCCAAATGGATCAGGGCGCTATCTTATTTCTACCTTGTACGCGCTTTCCGCGACGTACCGTTCATAACGGATCCTTACCTCGACGACTCGGACGATTTCAGGATCGGTAAGACCGACGGCTACGAAATACTCAAGTTCCTCATCGATGATCTTACCGAGCCGGATAAATTCAGCGGCGCCATTGCAATGGAAGCGTTGCCTTTAGCCCATTCGGTTGCCGGCGACGGCGACTATGCGTGGCAAAACATAGGACGCGCCACCCAGCTGTCCTGCCGCGCCCTGCTGGCCGACATCTACCTTTGGATAGGTGAATACCAAAAGGCCTACGACGAGTGCATGTATATAGAAACTACAGGTTTGTATACACTTATACCCTGGTATATGAGGTCCGATCTGGGAACGATCTACCAGAACACCCCGGAAGAGATATTCTCGTTGCAGTGGAGCGCTACTTACAGCCAGGGCAACAGCATGAAGCAATGGTTTACCGGCGACAACAAGAACAGGCGCTACCAATGTTCCCAGGAGGTTATAAACGCCTTTGCCAAAACGGTTAACAACGGCGATATCCGTGGCGCCAACAGCGCTTACAACCCCACCAACAGCAATATATTCAGGTACCGCACGGACAACTGCAACTGGATGATTTACCGTTTGGCCGATATAATGCTCATGAGGGCGGAGGCTTCGGTGATGTTACGCGAGACCGGCCCCTACAACGAGGCTTGGGAGATAGTAAAAACTATCCGCACCAGGGCCCACGAGAATCCTGCGCTTCTCACGGATAAGGATAACCAACCCAAACTTCCCACCACCCAATACGAAGCCATAACGATGATCCTCGACGAGCGTCTTCTGGAGTTGTGCTTTGAAGGCAAGAGATGGTTCGATCTGGTTAGGGTGGCCACCCGCGATGAGGGCAAATATGAGGATATAATTATCAACATGATGATTTCGAACGTTCCGACCACCAAGCGCGAGATGTATGCGTTCAAACTGCGTGACAACTCTCCCTGGGGATTCTACTTCCCCATAAAGGACTCCGAGATAGAGGCCAGCGGCGGACGCCTGGAACAGAACCCCTATTATCTGTAATCGAGCCAAGGAAAACAGTAAAAAAGAAGATATCATGCGTGGAATAATAAAGATATTGACGATGGCGTTGTTGCCCGCAATGCTCATCACCTGCGAAGACCCTTACAAAGGAGATCGTTTTAAAGCATATACCGACACTACGGTCTCCCAGTGGCTCACTACCAAACCGGAGTATTCGACTTGGGTTGAGTTGCTGAAAAAGACCGACCTCTTCAATACGCTCAACCTTTCGACGGTCAACTACACCTGTTTCGTCGCGGATAACGCGTCGGTGGACTATTACAGGGAGCATCACACCAGCTTCGCCTCGGTAGACGAGTGGCTGGCCGCCCTGAGCGATACCGCGGGCAACGGCGAGCAGCAGGTAGCGAACAGACAGAAGCTCGATGAGGCCAAATACCTTATGCGTTATCACGTCCTGCCCGGAGGCAAGCTGAGCAACGCCAACCTGATGATGAAACTGGCCATACCTACGGCTACGGGCGACTTCCTTACCGCCAACATCGATTTCAGCCGCAACATGAGGTATATAGACAACGGCGACGGAAAAGAGCGCTCGTATGTGGTTGCCAAAGACTCTTTGCGCACCAACGGATATGTACACAAGCTGGATAAGATGCTTCAGCCTATGCTCCAGTCCATTTGGGATATTATCTCTGTCCCGGATTCGCCTTACCGTATATTGAGCGACGCCATTGCGGCCTGCGGCCTGGATACCTGGCTCGACAATATCTATGTGGAGGACGTGTTCGGCGAGAAAGTCAGGGATTATAAAACCTTATTTGCCGTACCCGACGCCGTCTTCAGGGCCAACGAGATCAACGATAAGGACGAATTGCTCAACCAGCTTGGCGGTGGCGATCCGAAAGACGTCAACTCCTCGTTCTATAAATTCGTGGCTTACCATATAATGGACCGTATGGCCGGATATTCGGACCTGACGCAGTTCCCTATAGGCCCGACAGGCCCCGCCGCAAAAGTGGTCAGCACTACGGTGGCCAGGTTGAGCGACGTGATCATCCATACCGGTTTTGGCTACGACGAGGAGTTCCATCAATGGAACCACGTCTGCCTGGCAGTCACCGACCAGGGTACCACCAGGGCGGTCTTCAACCGTATCGACGGTCACCCCGAATACAGCTTCCGTATAGACGAAGTACGCAAGGACCTTCCCGCCCAGAACGGCTATATACACGAAATAGACGGCCTTATGAAGCCGCCCTACGGCCTGATGCCGCCCTATACGGTTATCTTCGAACCCACCGATATGATAGATTTCAGGACTATACCTTTCTATCGTTCCGAAAAGATAGCCGAATCGGTACCTGAAAGGCTGGATATAGGCGAGCTGGTTACCGAAGGCAAATTCCGCGGCATACGCTGGAATACCCTGGGTACTGGAAGCATATATTATAACAACATTCTGCCGGAAGCCGTTAGCGAATGCAAATACGACTATTTCAACTACGACATGTTGTGCTGGCAGATGGATAACGGCTGGATAGAGCTTGATATACCCATGATACCCGCCAAGCAATATTACCTGTATTGCTACAAAGAGAACGCCGGCGCTGGAACGGGAGGAAAATGCAACGTCTTTATAGACGGGGTAGCCGAGACGAATTCCGAGAGGGACTTCGCCGGAACGGAGACCAAAGCGCCGTATTTCAAAGAGAACGACTGGGCCAGCGGAACGGCGGTAGTGACTTTCTCTTCCGAAAGTCCCCACACCGTCAGATTTACGGTAGGTTCTATAGGCGGCGTATACCAGCTCGACCGCTTGGTGTTCTATCCCAAAGCATTATTCAAGTAGACGCCGTAGTTAAGCCAAGAACGATTTTCTTTCGCATTATAAAATGATTGGAAAAATGAAAAATAGCATTAACATAGCGATGAGACTGCTTGCGATCTCTTCGGTTGTTCTGTTCCTTGCGTCGTGTACTGCCGATCCGATCAAGGATTATTATGAGCAGCCGAGCGGAGTGAACGAAGGTACGGTTATGGATTGCCTCGAAAAGAATCCTGAATATTCCAAATTCGTGGCCTTGCTCAAAGAGACCGGCGTCGATAAGGAGTTGGTCATGGATAACCTTGTAACGGTCTGGGTTCCCAATAACAGATATATGCCTTCAGACGCGGAGTTGGAGGCGATGGACCTTTCTGATAAGGAGTTTCTGGCCCGTAACCATATAAGCAATTCGGTTATCTCCGAGTTCAACCTTGGCCGTATGAGCCTGGTAAGGACGCTGGCTCAAAAAGCCCTCTCGGTGGAGGTCAACGACGGCATTTATTTCGTTGACGGGATAGCCCTGAATGCGGTCAAATATAATCAGCGTTTCGAGAACGGCATAGTCCACGAAATGGATGGTCTGGTAAAGACTAAAAAGAACATTTACCAATTCATACACAGCTTGAGCGGCGATTTTTCCATCTTCAAGAAGACTCTCTTTGCCCGCAAGACGGTGGTTTACGATACGCTCAACGCCCCGATCAAGGGCATCGGTCACGACGGTAAACCCATTCGCGATTGGGAAGGCCACAGCGACACGATCAACGATATCTTTATCTATTCCGACGTACGTGACGAGGACAGGCGCTTCACTATGTTCATTCCCAACGATGCGGCTTGCCTCGGCATGATGGAGGCCTACACCAATCTCCTGAACAGCTACCAATATCCAATCTCTTCCGCCGATACGGCAAAATGGATGGAGTGGTTCCTGAAAGCGTCAATACACGACTCCGAACTCTCTCTGACATGGAACGACTCGCTCATCTCTGCCAATACCACGACAGAACACGTGTATAATCTCAAAACGAGATACCAGAACTGCTACGATTCCGTATTTTTGAGTAATGGAGTGGTTTACCTGTTGGACGGTTGCTACGTGCCGAGGAGTATCTATTTCTCCACCCAGATTATCAGCCCGTACGATTTGCGTATGACCACCTTCCGTTCGGACGGCGTCACTGCCGGATCGCCTTTCAAGGGAGGCAACTACGCTAAACCGGTGATAGACCCGAACGACGGCGACCTTATCGACCGCTGGACCAACTACGCTCCGGTCCAGTCGGAGGTTATCCCCCAGGTGCAGGAGGTGCGTTTCCAGTTTATCCAGCCCAACAAAGACTGGGGCGGAGACAGCTCCAACGATGCTTCCCATGATCCGGCTTACGGCAGATGTTATCCCTATTCGCGCGATGAAGAGAAGATAAGGCTTGGCCGCGACAGGACAACCGATGCGTACAAATCCGCCATGCTGGCCGATCCGAGTATCTCGAGTGCGCCGGCACTGCCAACCTACATGTTCTGGTCGTTCAATATAGACACCATCGACGTAGGACGTTATACCGTAACCAAAAAGCCGATAATGCCGGGCGACTATACGGTCTACATCCGTTTGGGTAACACTACCGTCACCGACGGTACGCTCAGTTTGACCGACTCCGTACACCTGTACATAAACAATTCCATGTTCCGCCTTACCGGTATCAATACTCCCGTGAGGCCGCTTAGACCCAGCCCAATACCTTTCAAGGGCGGTACAGGCGCCATGGCGGGTTCGGAACCGAGACAGCCCAACCTGGGCCTTTACGACTACCCATCTCCTCAGGGCGGCTTGGTTGCGGATCATTTCGATCTTGGCCTGAGTACTACCATACCCATCTACGCTCCGGTGAAGATAACTTTGCAACTTCCCATTCCGCATGACGTATATAACGACATGATGAAATGGATGGACCAGGAGAGGCTTGGCGATGAAGTTTACGGACCCAAGCTGAAGTTCAAATCCAACACAAGGCTTACCGCCGGCAGGGTGACGCTGGTGCCGCATGAAAATTATTAACCCTACCCTGAAAAACGGATTAGAAATGAATAATTTTATCAAGTACACACTGTTAGTTTCGCTGGTCTTCGTTTGGGGCCGTTCGTTGGCGCAACCTGCACAGCCCGCACAAGCAGCGCAACAGGCTAAACCCAAGGCTATCCAGGTTAAAGGGGTTGTTCTCGATGCGAATAAGCGTTTTCCTCTGGGCGGCGTGCAGATAGTATCGCCCGAAGGCCGGGGGCAGGCCCTGAGTGCCGACGGTACCGGTGCGTTCACATTGAACGTAAATACCATAAAAACGCACATTAACGTAGTCAAGGTGGGGTACTTCACCCAGCGGGTAGATCTTTTCGGCCGCGACAGCGTGGTCGTTTACCTGCAGGCGTCGAACAATACCTTTGCCACAGACCGTTACTCTACTTCGGAAGGCGAGAAGCCCATGGCGAACAGGAATAGCCCGGCTACTGCCATAAACCGAAAAAATATTTCCGAAGGCTATTCGGCTACCAGCGACGCCCTTACCGGCCGGTTTACCGGTCTGAGGGTACTCGACAAAAGCGGAATGCCCGGCGAGGGTTCGTTCATCAACCTGCGCGGCTTGCGCAGCATAATGGGAGAGAACACTCCTTTGGTTGTTGTCGACGGATTGCCTTATATGCCCGATACGCGTTCTTCGCTGGTTATAGGAGGCTTTTCGTCCGATATTCTTGAACCGGTCAACCTCAAAGAGATAGAACAGATTACGCTGCTCAAGGGCGCTGACGCCCTGGCTTACGGATCTATGGGCAGCAACGGCGTGCTTATGATAGAGACGGAGAAAGGTATAGACAACCAGACGGTGGTCGACCTTTATTCCACGGAGGGCGTGACGTTCATCGACAAAACTATCCCGTTGCTCAATGCCACCGAGTTCCGTAAATATATAGGCGACATAGGAATAAGCCAGTATCCCGATGCGCAGGAACTGCAGACATACTTCCCGTTCCTTAAAAATAACCTGTCGGCGGCCGAGAAGATAAAATACGGCAACAATATGGATTGGCAAAACGAGATATACTCTCCCGGCTTAACTTCGGAGAATATGCTCAAGATCAAAGGTGGCGACGCCGTTGTTAAATTCCTTCTCACGGCAGGCTATATAAGCAACCAGGGCGCGCTGAAAGGCACTTCGCAGGACAAGTTCTACACCCGAGGCAACACCAACGTCGTTTTCAGCGATAAACTAACCGCCACGGCGTCGGTAGCATTCGACTATAACGAGCTTTTGTTGCAGGAACAGGGCATGGCTACACCTCAAACGAACCTCATGCTGTCCGCTTACGGTTTCTCCCCGCTTAACCGCACGCACCAGATAGAGATAGAGAACGGTAAGGCGCGCCAACTCCCGGGCTTCTCCCAGTACGATCCTTCCATGGGCATAAGCAACCCTGCCGCTATGATAAACGGAATAGACGCCCGTAACAGGATGTACGACATGATGATCAATTCCAACATGACCTACAAGATCAATCCTTTCTGGAGGGCAGGCATCGTGTTCGGCATCTACTATAATTATATCAAGGACGATATCTTTATCGGCGGCCGCAGTTCGCTCGCCATCGCTCCGCTTCTCGGCGGGCAGGCGCTCAATACGGTACGCAGCGGTTCGTCGGAGACCAAGAACTATTACGGTAAGGCATGGCTGGGCTACAACCGCTCGTTCAACTATAAACACAACCTGTCGGTAGACGCGGCATGGCAAGTGCTTAGCGCCCGCCACGACGCCAGTATGGGTGCCGGTATCAACACCGCCAGCGACCGTTACAGGAACCTTACCAAGACGCAGAACAACTCGCGCCGTACGGACGGCTACTCCGAGATATGGAACTGGATGGACTCCTACGTTACGGCCAACTATAACTTCGATCAGCAGTTGTTCGTTACCGGGGCGGCCATGGTAGACGCCGCGTCCACCTACGGCGACTACAGCCAGCGTTTCTTCGTCTTCCCCGCCGCCAAATTGGGCTGGAAGATCAATAACCTGCCGGTTATGCGCCATCACGCGGGCATTAATAACTTTATGCTCCGTACCGAATTCAGCGTCAATCCCAACAGCCGTTACAGCAGCAAATACGGCAAATATTACTACATCCTCCAGATGGTACATACCGTTAGCGGTTTGGTCCGCGACGGCATCCCCAACAGGATGATCGGCCCGGAGAAGGTCTACAACACTAACCTGGGCCTGGATTTCGCCACCCGCGGAGACAAATTTACCGTGAGCCTCGATATGTTCCAGGAATATACGCGCGATATGATCGTTCCTGCATCGGTTTCGGGAGCCTACGGCACCAACACCATGTTCAAGAACGCCGGCGAACTTCGTACCAGGGGAGCCGAAGCCAATGTAAGCCTTCTTCTGTCGGGCGGTAAATTCCGCTGGAGGGTAGGCGGCAACATCTCTGCCTATAAATCCGTTATACTGGATCTCGGCGGCGCCGACCAATATATGGTTGACATGGAGGACGGCGTGTCGGTTATCAACAAAGTGGGTGAATCGCCTTATTCGTTCTACGGCAACACCGCCACGGGCGTTATCGCCGGAGTGCGCCAGGCCGAAGAGGCCAACCTGAAGACCCAGAGCGGCTACACTTACGGTCCGGGCGACATAAGGTTTGTGGATCGTAACCGCGACGGGATCATCAACAACTCCGATCGCGCCGTTCTCGGCCACGCCAACCCCGATTTCTTCGGTGGCGTTTACAGCAAGATGTCGCTTGGCGGTTTCTCCCTTTTCGTGAACTGCACTTACAGTTACGGCAACGACATATATAACGGCGTGAGGCGCTATAACGAGTCCGGCACCAGGTTCTCCAACCAGGCGGCCAGTATGGCCCGCCGCTGGATAGCCGAAAACCAGATTACGGATATCCCGAGGGTTATGTTCGGCGACCCGGCCGGCAACAACAGCTTCTCGTCGCGATGGATAGAGGACGGTTCGTTCTTCAAATTCAAAGAAATAACCCTGGCGTATGAGACTAACAAGAAAGTGCTGTTCCTCACGGGTATGAAAGTATACATAACCGGCGAAAACCTCTTCACCTTCACGGATTATACCGGTTCGGATCCTGAGTTTGCCTACAGTTACGATATGTCGCGCATAGGCATGGATTTGGCGAAGGTTCCGGTTCCCAAACTCGTAAAACTCGGCTTGGTGCTGAACTTCTAATATTTTCGGAGCTAAAAACGTTATAATGCAAAACGGAAAAGATATGAAACTGTTCAACAAGATAGTATCGGTGGTGTGTATGGCGGCAGTTCTCTGTTCGTGCGAGAACTTTTTCGAGAAGACGTCCGACACCATGCTCACCGAGGATGACGCTTACCGCGATCGTACCAACGTCTACGCCTCGTTCATAGGCGTGTTGGGTACGATCCAGTCGGCCGCCGACGACCTTATCATCATGAGCGAACTGAGAGGCGAACTCATCTCTCCCACCGGTCAGGCTCCCACCGACTACTGGGACGTCTTCCGCTATCAGGAGAGACCCGACAACCCGATCGTCAATCCGGCGCCTTTCTACAAGATAGTGATGAACGCCAACGACTTTCTCAGGCATGCGGTGGCTTACCAGCACCGCTATCCCAAGGTCATCCCCCAGGAGATATACCGCCAGATGATAGGAGGGGCTATTTGCGCCCGCACTTGGGCCTATCTCAATATAGGCAAACTATATGGCGAGGCGATCTATTACGACTATGCCATGATAGGCGAGACCGACCTGAGCAAGGTGACCCCGACCAAACTCAAAGATCTCATCCCCATACTGATAAATTTCATGAAAACCGGCGTTGACGGAGTGAATTGCATGCAGTACGTGCAGGTAGACAAGATGTTGGAACTCGGCAACAACAACCTCGTGTGGAAACGTATGTCCATCCAGCCGGACGCCCTGCTTACGGAACTTTATTTATGGAACGGCAACTATATTGACGCGGTAAAGACAGGCATCGACCTTATTGCCGGCCGCAGCCTGATAAGTGAGGACAACAACAACCTGCTCACCTGCTCGTATATGTTCAGCGGACAATACACCGGTTCCGGATCGTGGTGGAACATCCTGTTCGGGGCGGCGAACAACTCCACCCTTTCCGCCGACGCCAACCCTTTCAATAACGAAATACTGACCGTAGCCCTGTACGACTACGCCAGCAACCAGACAAACCAGTTGCAGGAGCTGTTCTCGCCTGCTCCCCCGAATAAGTATTATCTTATGCCTACCAAGGCGCTCGAGGGGAAATTCGACTACAAGCAGGACGTCTATTACTACATAGACGGGGTAAGGTATGTAAATAACCCCTTTAAAGACAACACCCGCAGGATCATGACCATCGACATTGAGCCGGGTCAGCTCGGAGAGCCGGTGATCCGCAAATACCATTCCAACGGGTCGGGCTTTCAGCGTCAAAGCCTGAGCTACATCCCTGCGTACAGGCATGATAAGCATATCTTCATCTACCGTGCGTCCGAGATATTCCTGATGGTTTCCGAGGCGTTGTCGAACCTTGGCAACCTCGATGCCGCCGATGCCCTTTACAACGAAGGTTTCGCCCCCTACCATGCGAGCGGAAGCGCCTTTAAACATCCTTTCGACGCGCCGTTGTTCTCCGCAGCCAAGTTCCAGGCTTCCCAGGGCGTCAGGGGCCGTGTAGGCCTGCCTCCACTGCGTTCTACCGACCCGAGGTTTAATAAAGTCACTCCTCCGTACGATAACGAACCGCCAACCAAAGCCTACACCGATCGCCGCAAATTCATTATCGACAGTATAATATGTGAAGAGACGGCACGCGAATTAGCCGCCGAGGGCAAGCACTGGTTCACGCTTTTACGCATGGCCATAAACAACGACAACCCCGCGTTGCTCGCCGATGTAGTATGCCAAAAGTTTGACGATCCGGCCGAAAGGGAGTACTACAGGACGCTGTTGAGAGATCCCGAGAACTGGTTCATCAAATACGACTTCAAACTCAATAAACAATAAAAGCAAATGGCCATGAAAAGGTTTTTAACAATATTGCTTCCGGTTGTGTTCGTGCTGTTTGCAGCCTCATGTACCAAAGACCCTGAAACAGAGAAGCCATTTTTAGACGATCCTACACCCGCGCCGGAGAAGAAACAGAATCTGTTGTGGGAATGGGCCGCCGCATATCCTGGCCCTGTGAGTCCCGAAGTGGAGCGCGCAGAAGGCTGTCAGGTGCAGGTAAGGGGAGGTTATTCCCGTCTGATTATCTCTCCCTCCACTCCGGTGTTGCAGAGTACGGGTTTGTTCGTACCTATGGAGGATTCTATAGAGATCGTAGTCCCGAGCGGAGTCAATAAGCTACATTACCAGATAGGATTGGGCCACAAACTCGAGACGGGCCAGATCATGCTGCGTTACGGGAATTGCGTTGAACACGGGTTGCTGGAGGCCGGCAAGACTCAAAAGTTATTGAGTTGGATAGGCGGCTTCCTTTACTTCTATTACGAACCCGGCGACGTTCCCGCCTCGACAGATCCGGTAACGATCACCGTTAACGGGGCCATTAAGTCCGACGACTATATAATGGGTTCTACCGAGCAGGAAGAGGCCGATTGGATGAAGCGCATGAACACTCGCGCCAACTACGTGACGTTACATAAGGCCGATCCGGGCGTCACTTCGGCCAGCATGCCGTTCCTTATGTGGACGGAGCTCCGTTCTCCCAAGGTCATCCTCACCATGGGCATACCCGAGATGGTCGCCATGTCCAAACCTTCCGACGTGCTTTCCAACCTGGAGAATATCGTAGATTCCTATATGTGGTTCGGCGCTTACGACCAGCAGAACCAGCCCCCCCTGAGGGTGCATACCGACCTGCAGGTTCCCGACAACAGGCAACGCATCGGATCTGAACTGACATGGTACGAGGAAATCAATAAGTTTTACTATCCCGGCTATCCTATAACCTGCGTTCGCGCTCCGGGCGTCGACGCTTCCGCCAGGGATGCCAAAAGGGTTATTACCATCGACTTGCTCCAGTGTAAAAACAACATCACGGGCGACAACTTCGGCAACTGGTACGCCCTGCTGCGAGGTTTCGGCGAAACGTTCCTGGGACCGTGGGCCAAATCGCCCTATCTGCTCACCTCGACTCGTGATATGGGCTTCTACCACTATGCCCGCACGTTGAATAACTGGCCCGGCGGCGTTCTCGATTTCGACCCGCTTGTAGAAAAGCTCAATGCCAATCCCCCTAAAGCTATCAACTACAACAATAGCTTGATAACCATGTATGAGGCCAATCTTGTGCGTTCGTACGACGACGATAAGAACGCCGACGAAACCATCAGGAGCGCCGCCACCACCAAACTCAACATGCGCGTTACGATGCTCATGCAGATAGTTTCGCATGTAGGTTGGGGTGTATTTCCTTATATGAGCGAGAGGTGCCGCGAGTTGAACTACACCAACACATGGAACCAGGGTTCGCACGATCTGTTCGTTATGCTGGTGAGCGAATATGCAGGCGAAAATATGGCCCCGTTCTTCGATGCGTGGCATTTCCCCTATACCCAGGCGGCTTACGACTATATCAAGCAATTCCCCGCCATTACTCCCGATGCCGACGGCCTGATGTTCTGGAAGCACAGGACGGAGACCCTCGATTATCTGAAGACCGCCGTAGCTGAGAAAAATCCGCTTGAGAAAAGGATTCCCGCCCGTACGGTTCCATTCCCCGCAGTCAGGGCTACCGGCATAGACAGTATCCTTATGGACCCGACCCAGGGATGGGAAGCCTCGTGTATCCACTATCTGCCTATAGACGGCACATATATAACCAAATGGATACAGATTGACTATTATAACGACAACCACCGCGTCAGTCCCGACAACCCCTTTAACGACTGCGTTTCGGAAGAGGCTTACGCCCGCCGCGGCTACACCAAATTCGGAGGCCATAACGTCGGTTCGACCATCAGGACACGCCTGACTACCGTCGGCGACGCAGCTTACATCGGGGCGACCATACCTGCCGAATTGACCAGTTTCCTCGACACTTCGGGACGAGTGAATCGTTTTGAGATAATCACCGGTCACAACCCGATCACTTTCAATGCTTTGCAATGGGAGTGGGGGCAGAGCGGCGCCAACATGCAGGGTTATAAGATATGGGATATCGAATATCAGAACACTGCGGGAGAGTGGGTAAGGACGAATCCTTCCGAAATGCGCCTCCTCTTCGCGGCCGTAGACGACGACGTGAGACTCAACTGGTACTATTTCAAGGAGACGTATACAACCAACAAATTCCGTTTCTGCATAACCGGTAACCTTCCTGCCGTTATCGGTCCGGGCGGCGGCGGTCGTGAGATCCGCGTTCGCCGCGTTGGATTCGGCCAGGTACACACGGCTCCCTGGTAACAGACGGTTATATAGCCGGTTTCCCGGGCTTATGTCCGGACCGGAATAATAAAACAAGGAAGCCCGGCGGAATTTCATCCGCCGGGCTTCCCGCTGTTTGGCGTGAATATGCCGAATCCTTATCCGACAGTCACGTTAACGCGGGTTACTCTTTATGCCCCAACGCCGGAGGTACCATCGATCCCATATCGCAGCCGTCCCATTGCCGCGCAATGAAATCGAGCGTATCGAACAATTCGGCCGGATCCGGCGACGTGACCAACTTGAGGCGTGTGGCTTTGAAGTCGGGCAGCCCTTTGAAGTATCCCGACAGGTGGCGTCGCATTTCCAATACTCCCACCCTGTCGCCTTTAACTTCCAGCGATTTGGCCAGGTGCCTGCGGGCTATCTCCACCCTTTCGGCAACCGACGGCTCGGGCAGCGTCTCCCCGCGATCGAGGAAAGCCCTTATCTGGCGGAATATCCACGGGCGGCCATAGGTGGCGCGTCCTATCATCACCCCGTCGACGCCGTAGCCGTCGAAAGCTTCGGCGGCGGATTGGGGCGAGTCGATGTCGCCGTTCCCTATTATCGGGATGGTTATCCGGGGGTCGGACTTTATTTTGCCTATCAGCGTCCAGTCGGCGCGCCCTTTATACATTTGGGCGCGGGTGCGGCCGTGGATCGTAAGGGCTTCGATCCCCTCGTCCTGCAGGCGCAGGGCTATCTCTTCTATGTTCTTTGAATCTTCGTCCCAGCCCAGGCGGGTTTTTACGGTCACGGGGACGTCCACCGCGCGGACTATGCCTCGCGTTATCTCCACCATGCGCGGCACGTCGCGCATCATGCCGCTTCCCGCTCCCCTGCCCGCTATCTTTTTCACCGGGCAGCCGAAGTTTATGTCAATAACGTCGGGGCGCGCCTCGGCCGCGCGGCGGGCGGCTTCCACCATCGGCTCCGTGAGGTGGCCATAGATCTGTATGCCCACCGGACGTTCGAAGTCGGATATGTCGAGTTTGGCGAGCGACTTGGCCGCATCCCGGATAAGGCCGTCCGAAGAGATGAATTCCGTGTAAACCATCGACGCTCCGAAAAGCTTGCACATGTAGCGGAAAGAGGGGTCGGTGACGTCCTCCATGGGGGCCAGGAACAGGGGCTTGTCGCCGAGGTCTAAATTTCGTATCTTCATGACGGCAAAATTAACTATCTTTGCCCGATAAATAAACCGGCATGGCCATGAATATCGAACAATTCCTCATCTCGAAAATATCCGAAACGCTGACGGCGCTCTACGGTGGCGCGGGCGAAGCGCCTCTGCAGGTGCAAAAGACGCGCAAAGAGTTTACGGGCGACTACACCCTGGTCGTCTTTCCGCTGCTGAAACTCAGCCGCCTCTCGCCCGAAGCCACCGCCAATGCCGTGGGCGAAGAACTTATGCGCAGGGTGGCCGAGATGAAGGATTTCAATGTGATAAAGGGTTTTCTGAACATAAGCCTGAAAGACGAATTCTGGGCGGGGCTTTTCGCCATGGCTTCCGCCGATGCCTCTTTCGGCGCGGGCGCTTCCACCGGGCGGACCATCATGGTGGAGTACTCTTCGCCCAACACCAACAAGCCTTTGCATCTGGGGCATATACGCAACAACCTGTTGGGCTATTCGGTGGCGGAGATACTCAAAGCCTGCGGCCACAGGGTTATCAAAGCCAATCTGGTGAACGACCGCGGTATACACATATGTAAAAGTATGATCGCCTGGCAGCTTTTCTCCGGAGGCGAAACGCCGGCGTCGTCCGGCCTCAAGGGCGACCACCTCGTGGGCAAGTATTACGTCGAATTCGACAAACACTATAAAGCCGAAATAAAGGATCTTATGGCGGCGGGGGCAACAGAGGAAGAATCCAAACGCCAGGCCCCCATAATGCTGCAGGCCCAGGAGATGCTGCGCCGCTGGGAGGCCAGGGACCCTGAGGTTTACGCACTATGGGAGAGGATGAACGGCTGGGTGTACGTTGGGTTCGAGCAGACCTACAAAGCCCTGGGCGTGGATTTCGACAAGACGTCTTACGAGTCCAACACCTATATCCTCGGCAAGTCGCTGGTGGATGAGGGGTTGCAGAAGGGCGTTTTCCACCGCCGCGACGACGGGTCGGTGTGGATAGACCTTACCGCCGACGGCCTGGACGAGAAATTGCTTCTCAGGGGCGACGGTACGTCTGTTTATATGACGCAGGATCTCGGCACGGCCGTGCAACGCTTCGGCGAGGAGCGTCTGGACGATATGATATACGTGGTTGGCAACGAGCAGAATTACCATTTCCAGGTGCTTAAACTCATCCTGGGCAAGCTGGGCTACGACTGGGCGTCGCACATAACACACCTCTCATACGGCATGGTGGAGCTTCCCGAGGGTAAGATGAAATCCAGGGAAGGCACCGTGGTGGACGCCGACGAGTTGATGGATGCCATGGTGGAGACGGCGCGCGAAATGTCGGTGCAGACGGGCAAGCTGGACGACTGCTCCGCGGAGCAAGCCGACGCTATAAGCGCCATGATAGGCATGGGGGCGCTGAAATATTTTATACTGAAGGTCGATCCGCGCAAGACCATGCTATTCGACCCGCGCGAGTCGATAGATTTCAACGGCAATACTGGACCGTTCATCCAATACACCCATGCCCGCATTCGCTCCATTTTGCGCAAGGCGTCGGAAGCGGGGCTGGATTGCGCCCTCCCCTCGGCCGCAATCGCGTATTTGCCTGCGGAGACTACGCTTATGAAACAGGTGCTGGAGTTTCCCGAAGCGGTGGCGCAGGCCGGACGCGAATTTTCGCCCGCCGTCGTCGGGGCTTACGCCTATGAACTGGCAAAGTCTTTCAACGGTTATTACCACGACCACTCTATCCTCAAAGAGTCCGATCCGGCGGTAAGGGCCATGCGCCTGGCGTTGGCGGCGCAGGTGGCGCGCGTGATATCCAAAGCCATGGCGTTGCTCGGAATAGAAGTGCCGGAGAGGATGTAACCGACGCGAGTCCCTGATAAGGATTTGCCCGCAAACGATAATCAGGAGTCTTTATATCGTCTGCGCATAATAACGCCGTAATTTACGAAACGCGAACGCCCGCTGCAGCGGGCGTTCGCGTTTCGTGTGTTCAGTTAGGGAGCGTTGCGCTCTTTTGGACCGTATTCCCGGGCTATCCGTCAGAATACCATTTTAATCCCCGCTATGCAGTTTATTCCCAGCCCGCGGTAATGATCGTAGGGGTATAGCTTCTGGTTCAACAGGTTGCCGGCCTCTAAAAATATGCTTATGCGATTGTCGACCGCATAAGCCGCTTTCAGGCTGACGTCGGCGGTTGTCGGGGCTTTGCCGTCGATGAACGGTTCCATGCCGGGAGTGGAGCTTGCCACGCCGTAGAAATAGCGTCCCGCACAGATGTCTATCCCGGCTCCCATGGTCAGGCGTCCGGATTTGTAATTCACATCCAGGGTAGCCTCCGCCGTTGGCATATCGGCCGCTTTTTGCGTAGGCGTGTTGCCGGGATAGGCGTGCAGGCGTCCGGAGACGAGCGTTTCGAGGCGTCCGGCTATCAGGGCGGAAAGTTCGCCTCCGAAGGTTACCTGCTCCACGTCCTGCATATAGGGGATGAAGGAGGCCGTGTTGCCCGATTGGTAAAGATAGGCTAACAGTATGTTAGACCGGTATAGCGAAGCGCCTGCAAAGAGTTTATATGACGCCGAGGAAGAGAAACTGCCCGATATGCCGCCGTGCAGGTCGTATACCGTAGTGTTTTGTGTGCCTAACGATCCGGCCGCCACGTAGGGGTTGCGGCGTACGAGGCTGCGGTAGCCGTTATTTTCCACCCGGCCGCTGATTTTGGCGAACGGGATGAAATGGCCGTTAGCCAGGTCCCACGAAATATCGACGTAGGGCAGTAAATGGAAATCGTCGGAATCCATGAGTTTGTCGAAAACCATGTCGAAACCGACGTCGAATTTCAGCCGCTCGCCCTGGCGGCAGTATCGCGGGGCGACGGTAAATAGCGTGTTGGAGTAGTAGTCTATGTTGCCGCCGCCGTAAATACCCTCGAGTTTGACTCCGAGCGAGGCGTTTTTCATCCCTATGAGGCCGTCTATCGCGAATCCGGTCTCGGAATCGGAAACGTCGTTACCGAAATAGTATCCCGACGCCCCCATGCGGAAGTTGAATGCCGAAAGGTCGGTGAAGCCGGTGCCGAAGGAGATGCTGGCCGACGGCGACAGGTAGGTTTGGTAAGAGGCCAGGCCGACGTTTATCGCCGGGTCGTAGGCGGGTACGGCTTTGCCGTAACGGGTGAAATAGTCCGCCTGCATGGCCGCGCCGGCGTCGAGGGCGGTGCGCAGGCCCGTAACGACCCTTGCGTAGCCGCCGAAAGTGTTGGTGGTCCACGAAGCGGGGGTTGCCACGCCGCGGTCGTCGTCTATCTTGGCGAATTGGCCGTAATGGTTAACCAGCGCTCCCCAGTGGCCCCACTCTTTTTTGGAATGTACGTAGGCGTCGGCCACGCTCTGCATGGGCAGTCCCACTCCGGCCTTCACGTATACGAGAGGCTCCACGGATGACATGTTGCTGTCCAGCCTGGACGGGGCGATCGCCTTCACTCCGAAAGCCGTCTTCCACGCCGCGGCGATCACCTGGTAGTTTATCTCGGGCCTCAGGGCCACCGTGTCGGTCATGCGCGGGGCGGGCGACAGCTTGCGTGCCGCCTCCACCTCGGGCGTGTAGGCTTTGGTCACCTCCACGCGGCGGTCGAGGCCCTCCTGCGCGTAGACCGAAAGGGCGGCGAAGAGTAACAGTATGGCTAATGATGTATTTTTCATGTTTCGTTTATTTCAGGTTTTTGATGGCCTCTTTCGCTTCGTCCACTATTCCGTCGTCCTTCACCGGATAACCGTCCACTATGCTCTGGTAGGTTGCGCGGGCCTGGAAGGCGTCGCCTTCGCGTTTGTATATCCCGCCCAACGCGAGGAACGCTTTGCCGGTCCAGTAGGTATGGGGCGAATTCTGCTCCGAGAGTGCGAAGACTCGCTTGCGGGCGTCGGCCATGTCGCCGGCGACCATGCGGGCCTCTATCACGCGGTAGGCCGATTCGGCCCCTTCGGCGCTTTGGCTCTCCACGGCCAGCTTCTCGTAAACGGCCAGCGCCTGGGCGGCGGGTAACGTCTTGGCTTTGATGAATTGCGCCTGCCGCAAGACGTCCTTGTCGGCCAGCGGCGAGGCCAGTATCTCATCCGCAAGGGCTGCTATATCGGCTTGCGGAGTCAGCCTGGCCGAGCGCAACGCACCTTCGAAAGCGCGGTTGACGGTTGTGGCTACGGTGGCCGTGCGGCCTAATTTCAGGTAGGCGTCCATGGCCTGCCTGTGATCCTTGTCTTCTTCCTTCATGCGGGCCAGGTTTTCCAGCGCTCGCGCGGTATAGTCGTTGTAATACATTCCGGACAGCTCCCTGTAGGCATCTTCGGCTCCCTGTCGGTTCGAGGCGCGTATGCGGCAGTCGGCAAGGTAGAAGAGCGCAGGCGCGCGATATGCGCCGCGGGGGTAGTTGGCAAGGTAGTTTTGCAGCGATGCGCCGACGGACTTGGGATCGCCCGTCGAGGCGAGGTACATCCGCTCGGCGGCGGCGAAGGTCAGCGAGTCGCGGTGTACTATTGAAAGGTCGGTCTCCATGCCCGTACCTTCCGCGTAGCTGAAATATCCGTCCACGTCGCCGTTTTCGACATATATGCTGCGGATGCCCGTCATTGCGTCCTTGGCCTGCGGCGAACCCGGGGCCGACGAAACCACCTGTTTGTAATAGGCCAGCGCCTTGTCGCTGCGGCCAAGGTTCTGGTACACCAGTCCCAGGTCGGACAGGGCGTCGGTGCGCGCTGCTCCGGAGGGGAATTTTCGGACGTAATCCTCCAGAGTGGAGGCGGCTTCCTGGAAACGCTCCTGACCCATGTATGTGCGTCCCAGCTCGTATGTCGCCGCGTCGACGTAGGGTCCTTTGCCTTCGGATACTATGGCCTGCAGGCTCTCTATCTTGCGCGGCGTGCGGTCTACCATGCCGAGTACGACGGCGCGTCGCCAGAGCGCGTAGTAACGTTCGCCGGTATTCTGGGCTGCGGCCTTCTCCCATTGTTCCATGGCCTGCCAGAACGAGTGCGCCGAGTAGCGTATATCGCCCATGCGGTTGTAGGTGTCGGCGGCGTATGTGGCCGCTGGTTTGGTTGCGAGGAAACGGTCGAAGCATCCTTCCGCCTCGCGCCAGTTCTTGAGGTTGAAATAACTGTAGCCAATCCCGTATAGGGCCATGGCGTATTCCGGCTCGCTCTTCGGGGCGGCGGCAAGGTATTCTTTGTATAACGACGTCGCACCGCTGTAATCGCCATGCCGGTAACGTATCTCGCCTTTCCAGAATGTGGCAAGGGCGGTGTATTTGGCGTTGTAACGGTTGCGCGCCGAAATGTCCAGCAGGCGCTGCGCCTCGGCCAGATCCCCCGCGTTGAAGTACTCCATGGCGCGGAAGTATGTTATTTTCTGCAGGGCGGCCTTTACGTTGTTGTCGGGGTTTGGTATGAGCATTATGGCGTTGTAGGCCGCCTCGTAGTCGCGTGAGTTGTAATAGGCCGATATGAGGTATTCGCGGGCCTGATTCACGCGATCCGACGATGGATACTCGGATATGTAACGGTTCAGCACGTTGATCGCCTCGTTGAAAACGCCTCCCCCGAGTTCATATTGCAACTTGCCGTAGTTGAACAGCGCGTCCTGGCGTATCGCCTCGTCGTAGCGGCCGGCCGACGCTATCGAGAACGACTGCATGGCCAGGCGTTTCTCTCCCAGCTTGAGGTAACACGCCCCGAGGTGGTAGCCTGCGTTCTGCGACAGCGCGTCGTCGGCGGAGCAGGCTTTGGCGAGCCATTCGGCCGCGCCGGCGCAATCGCCCGTCATATAGCGGCAGTAACCTTCGATATACGCCTCCTCGCGTCCCATCGCCCCGTCCAGCGAGCGGTAAAGCTCCATGTAACGCAGCGCTTCGCGGTGGCCGCCGGTACGATACCACGCCTCGCCCGTTATACGCGCAGTCTCGGCGGCGCGCTGGCGCGTGGCCGTCTTTATGAGTTCGTCGCCGTGCGAGGTTACGTATGAGTAATTGCCTTGCAGGAACTCTATCTGGATAAGGTAGAACGGGACTATAGGCCCGTATGAAGGGTCGGACGAAATTTTGCCGAAACCCGTCTTTGCCGCGGTGTAGCTGCCCTGCGCATAGTTTATATAGCTTGTGTAATATATCGCCGGCGGTCCCCATACGCTTTTGTCGCCCACCTGCATGAACTGTTTGTAGGCGTCCTTCTCATCGCCGGTCATAAAGTGGGCGTAGCCGGTGCGGAAATGGTATTCGTCCTGCTGGGTGCGGCTCAGGCCCGAGGGGTCGACGGCAAGGCATGTCCTGAGCGCCTCGTCCCACTCCCCGGCCTTGGACATCTCGCCCGCAAGGGCGAAACGCGCTTCGTTGCTATATATGGAGTGCGGGTTTCGCGCGATAAAATTTTCGAGCAAAGCCCGGGCGTCCGTCAGTCCGGCGGCTGCGGCCGAGAGGGCCGTCATGCAATCGCAGCGCAGCGCTATGGGGTCTTCTGGTTTGGTCGCGGCCTTTACGGCCTTGATGAATTCCGTATGTGCGGCACTCCACATCCCTTTTTCATACAGCGACATTCCTTTGTCGAAATGGTCGGCGGCGGAATATTGGGCGCGCATGCCCGGAGCGAATAAAAGCGTCAATAAAAGCGAAAAAAATATTTTTTTGCGCATATAAGGTGGTTTTAATCTGCAAAATTACAAAAAACCCGGAACAAACCATTCTCCAAAAGGAACGATTGTTGTATTGGTTGTGCATAAAAACGCATATTATGAAGACGGTGACTTTAGATTGGAAAGGAGGCAAGGAACTATCCATAATTCAGGGCCAGTGCGGCGATCTGGAAGCCAAAGAATTGATGTTGCTGGCCCTGGCGCGATGCTCGGCGCTGACGGCATTGGCCATGTTCGACAAGATGAGGGTTAACGTAACGGGCTTTACGACCGAGATCTCGGGCCGCCTTACGGAGCCGGCCGAAATGGCTTACAGCCGGTTCGAGGAGTTTACGTCGCATTTCAGCGTCACATGCCCCGATCCGTCGCATGTACAGGGCGTGGTCCGCGCCCTTAGTCTTACGCACGATAAATATTGCGGCGTGGGACAGATGATGCGCATGATAGGACCGGTGTTGCTGAAGATAGAGGTTAATAGATTTAGAATCATGTAAGGATACGGTCTGTTTTCCGGAATACGGCATAACGAACGTCGGGGGGGGGGGTTAAAAACCCCCCCCGGCCGGATGGTGGTTTTGAGAACGACCCCCCGTAAAGGCCGGCGGGCCGAGAGGGGGGGGCCG